>CAMYVO010000001.1 GCA_947302485.1 uncultured Clostridium sp.
CGTTTGGTTTCTTCTCTAAAGGTTTGTTGTTTACTTTTCAATGTACTTTTTTGTCCTTGTTTATACAGAGGACAATATTTATATTAGCACAAATTGATATTTACTGTCAATACATTTTTTTAATTTTTTTAAAAATTTTTAAAAGAAATTTTTTCCATTATTATTTACTTCTTCTTAATGCTTAGATTATGCGGATTATATTATATTTGTTTCTTATTAATTATGTGTATGTTTTCAATTGAACTTTTTAGTTCTCTTGATACAATATTTTGTATTTGAGCAATTTTTTCTTGAGAAACCTCTTCCTCACATACAATAACACTAACACTTTGATCATTAACAAAAATTATACAGTTTTGTATTCCTTTTGTCTTAATTAAATTTTCTGAAATCATTATTGCATTTTTTATATCGTTTATTTTTGTTATTTCTTGTCTTGAAATTGCTTTTTGTTCTTCAGATATAGAAGTATTTTCTAATATTTTTGTATAACTATAAATCATCTGTGAATACATTGTATCTCTTTCTAATTTTGAACTTACAAAATAATCATCATCTTTAATAGTTTGAGAACTAACTTTCACTGCATCATTATTACTTTCATCCTCATTTTCTTTTGAATCATTATTTATATTATTGCTACTATTATTTTCTAATATACTATTTTCACTAGAAATAACATCTCCGCTATTTACTAATGCTGCATCACCGATTTCCGCAACATTTATAACACCTTCATCTGAAGATACTAGTAAATCCTGATTATGTTTGTAAGTTGCTGTATAATTTAAATAACCTGCAGTTACTAGCATTATTGCAATTACTAAAATTGCCAATTGGTTTTTCTTTAATATTTTCATTTTTTCCTCCTAACTATTGTATTCAAATACTTGAATTTTATATGTTGCAACTCCTGTAACAGCTCCTACTGCTTGAATAATGTTTGCACGTACATTAGCATTACTCGCTCCTTGTGCCGTAATAATTACACCTTCAATTTTAGGATTGAGTATAGTTTTTGTTATTAATACATTTTGTCCATTTTCGCTCTGAAAAACTACTTCTTTATTACTGTCGATTTCTTTTATATTTCTTGTTCCTCCATTTGAATCTGTTTCTTGAGTAGAGCTATCTTTTGATGTTTCATTATATACTGGTATTATTTCACTATTTTGCATATAGGTTAACATCACATTAACTTTTCCAACGCCTTCTATCTTTGACAATATTTTTTCTAGTCTTTTCTCTAGTTCGGATTCTTGTAAATTATTATCACTATTATTTTCATTACTTGCTAATTGTTTATAATATGTATTGTTTTCTTCATTACTCTTACCATCTTTTGCTTCTGATTTCCAAATACTGTTTATTGCTATTATTGTTATAATTAAAATGACTAAAAATACAACCAAATTTTCTATTTTCTTTTTTGAATTTCCATAATCTTTTTTTACTATTAAACTTTTAATCTCTTCCCATTTTTTCATTTAATTTTTCCTCCTTCCTAATTAATTACAATATTTTCTTTTTTTATTCCGTACTCATCTTCTAAAAATTGTTTTATCTGCCTTTCTTCACTTGATGTTATGTTGTTTGCTTTTTTTTCTTTCTTTTCGCTAGAGTTTGTTGTTATATTTACGTCTTTGATTTTATTTATCCCTATAGTTTTTGATTTGTTGTTATTTATATCCTTATCGTCTTTTTCTTCTATATCTTTTATCAAAGACATAGAGATGTAATTTATATTGCCATATTCCTCTTTATTATTCTCTTTTAAATTTACTTGTAATTTTATATCATCTGCAATAAATCCTTTTTTAAATATTTTTGTTTTAATATCTTGTTTTAAAGAACTTATATATGTTTGCTCTATATCTGTATTAACTTCACTTTGTAAACTATTTGACATAGTATTATAAATAGCATCATTTTTTATATAATCTTCATAATTAATGGTAGTATTTAAGTTCCATTCCTTTTTGGTTGCTTTTGATACAATCGGTGATAAAATTACTAATAGTACATATATTCCTATTACTGTTTTTATATATTTTTTTATTTTACCTTTAGGCAATATCATTTCAAACAATGTTGCTATAATTACAGATACTATTATTTGCTGAGCCCATGAATTCATCCATGATATCAAGGCTATCAACTCGCTTTCTATCTATACATTAAACTACTATTAGACATTTTAATTACAATTGCTATTCCAACAATTAGCATAACCGATACTGAAATTAAAATAGCAAGTAGCACTTTAAATGTATCTCCCATTTGAGATAATAACGATACTATCTTCTCATCTGATATTGGCTGGCATATAGCTGCTGCAATATAATAACTTACTGTTAGTACAGTTAATTTTAAAATTGGTACAATACAAATTGAGATAATTACAACTATTCCTACTACTCCTACTGCATTTTTTAATATCCCAGCACATCCAATAACAGCATCTACAGAATCGCCTAGTATTTTACCTACAACAGGAATTACGGTAGATACAGCTGCTTTTGCTGTTTTTGCCGTTATACCATCTACACTACTCGTTAGGCTTCCCTCTAGCGATAAAACCGATACAAATAATGTTAAAACAATTCCCAATATCCAAATTACACTTGAACTCATAAATTTTGATATTTTATCTATTTTTATTCTTGATGAAATCTTTGATATTATGCCTATAGATGTACTTATTAGCACTAAAGGTATTATGAAAGTTGTAATTCCACTGCCAATAAATGTGATTAATAAAAGTAAAATAGGCTGTATCATACTTGCTGAAGCAATATTACCTGTAGTCATAAGTAAAGTTAATAAAAGTGGTATTAGAGAATATGAAAAGCCAACCAAATTTTGAATAGAATCTTTTATCATAACAATAATCTCTGAAAAATTAGTCATAACAAGTGTAGCAAGAAGTATATACTGAACGTAATAGGTAATTTGTGATACAGTTTTATCTTCAAGTCCATCGCTTATTGCTTTTAAAACACTATGTATAACAATAATTATTAATATAGTGCCGTAAAATCTTAAGCATACTTTTAATTTCTTTTGCAAATAAATTTATTATTTTATTAAATATAGAATCATTATCCACATTTCCTGATATAGCAGAACTTAATAATTCGTCCATATTTATATCTTCAAAATTATCTTTGCTATATTTTTCAGCTTGACTAATAAATCCAGATATTCCAAATGATTCTTTTTGATTATTTAATATTTCATCTTCTGTATCCATATTCACATCAGTAGAAAAAGTTTTTGTCGTAATTGATATAAAGATTAAAAAAAATAATAATATTTTTTTATATCTCATTTTTTCTCCTTTAAGGTAATATTTTTATAATTGTTTCAAGTAATGATGATATGATTGGTATTGAAATTGCAATTATTAAAATTTTTCCTCCTAATTCAACTTTATTTGCTATTGCTGTTTCTCCTGAATCTTTGCAAATGCTGGTTGCAAATTCGGTTAGGAAAGCAATTCCTGTTATTTTTATTAAAATTAATAAAAATTCTTGATTAATGCTTGCTTTAGAGGATATGTTTTTAAGTAAGGTAATAATTCCTGATAACTTGTCCATAACTAAAAATAGTATAATTGCACCTGCAATCAAAGATACATATACTGTAAACTCTGGCTTGTATTGTTTTAATATCATAATTATTATTAATGAAGTAATTCCAACTCCAATTATTTTTATAATTTCCATTTTAACCTCACAAATTAAATAATGTTCTAACAGCATTAAATAATGTACTTATCTCTTTAATTACCATAGTTAGAACAATTACAAGTCCTGCAAGTGTTGTCATCATCGCCTGGTCTTCTCTTCCTGCTCTAACTAATACTTGATGTAATACAGCAACAAGTATACCAATAGCTGCTATTTTAAATAACAAATTAATATCCATATATACCTCCTTATACTACAAAACGATGTAGTAATTCTGCTACATCAAAATAATTACAATGGCAAGACCAGTTATCATTCCCAAAGTCTTATATAATTTTTCATTTTTTTCTTGCTCCTTTATTGCCTTATGAATTTGTCTATCTAAAAAACTATTTGCTAACTCAATTTCACTAATTTGCCCATCTATATCAGTCTTTCCTAAAAGTTTATGTAATCCGTTTAAAATATTAATATCTTCTTCTTTCATATATGTTTTAGATGAGTTAAGTGCATCTTGCCATGCTTCTCCTGCTGATGTATTTTTCATCTTTTGGCTTGCATCTAAAAAAATCCCGCTTATACTAGATTTTGTATTTTGAGATATCTGCCTAAAAATATCAGGTATTGGCTCATATGTAAATTTCATTTTAGTTTTTAATATGTTAAGAGCATTCTTCATTTCTTCTAAATCACTTACTCTATTTTTATAACTTTTTGCAATAAGTATTCCTATAAATGTGGATGATATCAATATAAGACAAAGAATACTTCCTTTTATTAGAATCATATATTATTCCTCCTTATACTTTTTACATTAGCATGTATAATTTAAAACCATTCTTTGTTTAAAAGAATATAACTCTTAGTTTTGTAGTCTAGTTCATAAACGTTTTCTACCTTTCCTTTTTTTATCTCTGATAAGAATATTATTTTTTCAAATATTTTAAGACTTAATATTTTTTCAAATACAGGGCTTAACTTTATACTTTCAAAATTATCTCCATGAGCTGTAAAAATTCCTTTCACTCCAGAAGTAATCCCATATTGAATTGCTTTTATATCTTCTTCTGATCCAATTTCATCTGTAGAAATTATCTTTGGTGCCATACTTCTTATTAACATCTTAAGTCCTTTTGATTTGGAAATGTTATCTAGTATATCTGTTCTAAATCCTAAATCATTTTGTGGTATTCCTTTATACATGGCAGCAATTTCTCCTCTTTCATCTACTAATCCGAACCGTAATTCCTTTAAAGCCAAGCTCTGGAATACCATTACTTATTTGCCTTATAGCATCTCTTAGAGTTGTAGTTTTTCCTGCTCCTGGTGGTGAAATTATTAAAGTATTATAAACCGTATTTTCATTAACCTTTAAAATATATTTTAATAATTCATTTGATGCCCCAATTACTTCTTTTGCTACTCTAAAATTTAAACTTGATATGTAATTTATATTTATTATATTTCCGTCTTTTACTACAACACTTCCTGAAAGTCCAACTCTATGTCCTCCTTTGATTGTAATAAAACCGTTGCAGATTTGATTTTGATATGAATATATTGAATTTTCACATAAGTATTGCATTATTTCTAATATATCTTGAACACTTGTCTTATATGTCAATATCACTTCTTTATCATTAAAGCTTAGAATAATTTGTTTGTCTGCCCTAACTCTTATTTCTTCAAGTTCATTATATGTTTTTTTATTTATATAATATTGAAGCTCACTTGATATATGTTCTGGAAAATAATTTAAAATATCCATTTTTACATTCATAGCTTGTCTCCATTTATTTTGATAAATTGTGTTTGAATTATATGTATTAAATTCATTAAGATACAAAAATAAAGAGCATATATATTATATATATGCTCTTTATTTTTATTTAGAACTCTTTTTTATTTATTCTTCCCAATTATGATATACTTCTGAAACATCATCTAACTCATCAAGGTTATCAATTAAACGTTGCATTTTTTCTGACGCTTTTTCGTCTAATGTAACATATGTAGTTGGAACCATTTGTACTTCTGCTTCTACGAATGTAAGTCCATTGCTTTCTAGATTATCTCTAACTTCAGAAAATGTTTCTGGAGATGTTGTTATTTGGTAATACTCATCTTCAGCTTCAAAGTCTTCTGCCCCGGAATCTATTGCAAGAAGCATTAAATCATCTTCAGGCATATTAGTTGATACCTTATCTATAACGATTATTCCTTTTTTATTAAACAAATATGATACGCAGCCAGATGTTCCTAGATTTCCTCCAGCTTTATCAAACACATGTCTTACATCTGCTGCTGTTCTGTTTTTATTATCTGTAGATGCCTCTACGATAACCGCAACACCATTTGGTCCATAGCCTTCATATGTAATTTCTTCATAATTTTCATTACTTGTTGAGGCTTTCTTGATTGCGTTATTAATTGTATCATTAGGCATATTTGCAGCTTTAGCTTTAGCAATAACATTTTTTAATTTTGAATTTCCTGCAGGATCTGGTCCACCTTCTTTTACTGCAATTAATAGTTCTCTACCAAGCTTTGTAAATATTTTTCCTCTTGCAGCATCTGCTTTACCTTTTTTTGCTTGAATATTATGCCATTTGCTGTGTCCTGACATGTTTATCTCTCCTTTCAAATTTCAATTATTACTTAATAATATTTTATATTTTATCACACTTTCTTTACTTTTGGTAGTATTTTTTAGATTTTGTACTATTTTTAATTTGTAACAAATGTTTTTCCTTCTTCTTTTTCAGTTATAGAATAAATTTGTAATACTGGAATATATCCACCATAACTTTTTTCTTTTGTAACAACACCAATTACCTCAACCCAAGTATCATCTTCTGGATATTCTTTATCATATGAAATGTCTATTCCTGCTAATCCATCATTTCCACAACATCCTGGTGTATTTCTAACTACTGCATAACAAAGCCTATCTCCTGCTCCTTCATAAGAATAAATAAGGCCTTGCATCTTTATTGTTTTTCCTAGATATTCATCTAAATTTACATACACATCGTTAGTTGATTCTATAAAATAATTATCTGTAATTTCTACTATATTATTTAAATCAGCTTCCACACTTCCTGAACTTTTTCTTATAGATAAATTACTATTAATTGTTTTATCCGCTCCTTGCGTGTTATTAATTGTAGGATTAGTCTCATTTGCTGTTGAATTACTCTTTTCATTTGATCTATCATTTACTTTTATAACAACTACTGCTATAACAATTATAAATGCTATCAAAACAATTATCATTAATATTTTTTTACTTTTCATATGTAAATAGCTCCTTTTTTTGACGATCAGATAGCTCGCCTCCACATTATTTATTCATGAATTATTTTATCTATTATTGAAAATAAAATAAAGATAACTAAATTAACAATAACTATCATTGCACCAGTACTTATATTATATATATATGATAAGTATATTCCCATTAAAAATGATACTACACTAATTATTCCTGAACTAACCACTACTCTTTTAAATGATTTAAATATTCTCATAGATGTTAAGGCAGGGAATATAATAATACTACTAATAAGCATAACTCCCATCATTCTCATTCCTATTACTATAATTAGCGCTGTTAGAATAGCTATTATACTAGTATATCTATTTGCTTTTAATCCACTTGCTTTTGCAAATTTCTCATCGAATGTAACTACAAATAGTTTTCTATAGTATACAATAAATAATATAGCAACTATTATGCTAACAAGAACACTTAAATACACATCTGACTTACTCATTGCTAAAATACTTCCAAACATAAAATTACATACATCGGTATTCATTCCTGTAGTAGCAGAAGTAACAGCAACACCAATTGCTAAGGCAGAACTTGAAATTAAAGCAATTGCACTATCACTTTTTATTTTACTATTATTTCCTATTTTAAGCAAGATTATAGCAGAAATTGTTACACAAGGAATTGCTATGTATAAAGGAGTAGCTATACCAAATGCTGTTGCAACAGTAAGTACACCAAACCCTACATGAGAAAGTCCATCTCCTATCATGCTATATCTTTTTAAAACTAAACTTACACCTAAAAGCGCTGCACATAAGCTTACTAATGTTCCCACAAGTACAGCTCTTTGAATAAATGTGTGTGACATCATTTCTATTATTGCCCCTGCCACTATTTATCACCTCCAAATTTAAACTCAGAAGGTTTTCCACAAAATCTTATTTCTCCATTTATCAATTCTATTACATTATCTGCATAATTTAAAGCTCTTTGAATATCATGTGAAACCATTAATATAGTTATATTTTCTTTTTCTTTTAAACCATATAATAATTCATAAATTTGAATAGCAATGCTAGGATCTAATCCATTTGTTGGCTCGTCAAGAATAATTATATCTTTAGTTGCACATAAGGCTCTTGCAATTAAAACTCTTTGTTGCTGTCCACCAGAAAGATCTGCAAAACACCTTCTTCTAATATCATAAATGCCTAATTTTTCCATAACTTGTTTTGCATTCTCTTTATCTTCTTTTTTATAAAACATACTTCTTACATTATTTGATATTGTTCCAGATAGTACAACTTCTTCTATTGTAGCTGGAAAATGTGCTTGTATATCACTTTTTTGAGGTAAGTATCCAATATGTTTTGGTTTAATAATTTCTCCTGCATATCCCTTAACTAATCCTAAAATACATTTTAATAATGTACTTTTACCTGAACCATTTTCTCCAACTATGCATGTAAAACTACCTTTCTTTACCTTTATATTTATATGCCTTATTATATCTTTTTTAGCCTCATAAGCATAACTTAAATCTTTAGTTTGGATTAAATCCATATAAAACTCCTCGCTTTCTATTTTTTCCCTTATTGTAAAGCTTCTTTAAGTACATCAATATTTCTACTCATTAAACTTACCCATGTTTCTCCATTTATAAAATCATCTAAACTAACATTATGAAGCGTTTGGATTTGAATTGCCCTGCATCCGTTTCCCACTTCATCTGCTATTGTTTTTGCCACTCTTCCTGGATTTAGTTCTATATATAAAATTACTGGTATATGCTCTTCTTTCACTTTGTTTTCTAAATATGCTATTGTTGCAGCAGATGGTTCAGTTTCTGTACTACAACCATTAAATGCAGCACTCACCTTTAAATTGTAGTAATTTATAAAGTATTGCATTGGCATTTTATCTGCAAAAATTAATCTGTCTCTTAGTTTGTTGTTAACAATATTTTGTATTTTACTATCTACATCTTTTATCTCAGCAATATATTTATCTGCATTTTCTTGATATTTAGCACTATTTTCACTATCAATTTCTTCCATAGCTTGTTCTAAAGCATTAATCATTTTTATTGCATTTGAAGGAGATGTCCAAATGTGGTCATCAAATGAACCTTCTTCTTCCTCTTCCTCAGGTTCTTCTTCAGCCCCATCAATTTCTTCTTCATCAATCTTATCCACAAAGTCAGATATGCAAATTATTTTTGCAGCATTAGTATCTAGTGAATCTAAAACTTTTTTAGACCATTTTTCTGATTCTCCTCCAACATATACAAATAAACTAGCATTTTGTATTGTTATTAAATCACCTGCTGTTGGCTCATAGCTATGTGCATCTTTACCAGGTCCAATTAAAAACTTTACTTCTACATTTTCGTTATCTCCTACAATTGTTCTTAGAAAGTCATAGCTTGCAAAATTACTTGAAACCAATTGTATTTTTCTACTTGATTGTTTTTTACTATTTCCACCTTTAAATATAACAAATGCTATACCTATTACAATAAGAATAGCTATTATAATTAAAATGATTTTTTTTATTTTCATTATATATCCTCCGTTTCACGGGTCGTCGATCCGGCCAATGGCACATTAGCCGGGGCCCCTACATTTCATTTGTCAATTCATATTAACTTTCTATTTATGAACATTGATCGCATGTGCCATAAATTATTGTGTTATAATCTAAATTAAATTTATGTTCTTCTTTTATATGCTGATTAACACTTTCAAATTCCTTGCAATCTAGATGCATTGTTTTTCCACATTTTTTGCATTTTAAATGAAAATGATTTTGGCACTCATTTGTAATATATTGATAATATTTTGTATGATTTCTTGTTTCAGTTCTAACATTATTATTTTTTTCTAATAGATTAAGAAATCTATAAATAGTAGTTTGACCAACTTCTTGATTATTCTTTTTCATATATTCTAGTATATCTTCAACACTTATGAATTTATCTTTATTTTCTATAAGATAATCTTTAATAATTTCCCTTTGTTCAGTTTTATAACTATTTTTCATTTACATTCACCTCAATATGAAAATCGTTTTCAATTTTACTATATATAATTGAAAATGTCAATAACATTATATAAAAAACAAGAGCATTATATAAAAAACAAGAGCATTGTTTATGCTCTTGTTTTTTTCGTTTGGGTTTTAATGCAATTTCATTAGCAATATTACTGCAATTGGAAAACCAATAATAATTAATATTTTCCCAATTCTTTGTTTTTTTAATTGATTGGGAGTTGATTTTTTAGGCACTCCAATATCCCAGTAATAAAGTACAGGAGGCGTATTATCATCATGTAATTTTGCTCCGCCTATACACATTACTATAGCAATTACTAAAATAATCCATTCCCATAACGACATATTGTTTTCTCCTTTCTTTTATTGTTGTTTGATATATATGTTAAAACCAAAAAGGTCAGAAAAATAAATCTCATACTATACAAGTATAAGATATATAGTAACAATTAGATGATTTACTATATTGTGTATATTATAACAGCATTTTACATAAGTTTCAACAATTAGGTATCAAAAAAAGAACATATTGCTATGCTCTTTATTTTACTAATTTATTCACAAAATAATACTGTTTTATGTTCCTGTAATGATTTTTGTACATCTATTACTCTTTGATTTGATGAACCTCTCCATTTTAGTGTTGGATTGAAAAGTTCGTCTTTATATTGTCCATCTACTAATACATCTATATATTTTAATGCTTCTTTGTCCTTTAATTCTTCATCAAATTTAAATCCTGACCATACCCAAACATTTTTGTCTGGACATTTTTCTTTAAATTCTTTTGCAAGTTTAGTAGTTGCCTCAATATTTTTAGGATGCATTGGCTCTCCACCAAGTATTGATAATCCTTTAACATGTCCTTGTTTGCAAAGGTTAATAACCTCATCTATTGTATCCTGTGTAAATTCTTTTCCACCTTCAAAATCCCATGTTTCCTTATTGAAACAATTTTGGCAATGAAAACTACATCCTTGCATAAACACAGATACTCTTACTCCAGGTCCATTTGATATATCCATTTTCCTAATCAAATTATAATTCATAATTAATCTGCCACCTTATTATCTATATGTAATACTCTTTCTTTTATTTCTTGTGTCCTTCCTTTATTCCAGAAGTTAGTTCCAATATATCCACATGTACGTCTTGCAACATTTAATGTATTATGGTCTTTATTTCCACAGTTTGGACAATACCATTCTAGATCCTCATCTATTTGTATTTCTCCTGAATATCCGCATTTTTGACAATAGTCACTCTTAGTATTAAGCTCTGCATACATAATGTTATCATATATAAATTTAATAATATCTATTACAGCTTCTATATTATTTTGTAAATTAGGTGTCTCAACATATGATATTGCTCCACCTGGGCTTAATCTCTGGAATTCACTTTCAAGTTGTAACTTAGAAAATGCATCTATTTCTTCAAATACTGGAACATGATATGAATTTGTTATATATCCTCTATCCGTAATTCCTTTAACTGTACCAAATCTCTCTCTTAAACATTTTGCAAATTTATATGTTGTAGATTCAATTGGTGTACCATATACAGAATAATCTATATCCTCTTCTTCTTTCCATTTTTTAGCAGCATCATTTAGATGATTCATTACTTTTAATCCAAATTCTTTACCTTCTCCATTGTCAGTATGAGAATGTCCTGTCATGTATTTAACACACTCATATAATCCTGCATATCCAAGTGAAATAGTTGAATATCCATGACGTAATAATTCATGTATAGATTCACCTTTTTCTAGTCTTGCAAGAGCTCCATGTTGCCAAAGAATTGGTGCAACATCACTTGTAACATTACTTAATCTATTATGTCTTAATTGTAATGCTTTATGACATAGTTCAAGTCTCTCATCAAATATCTCCCAGAATTTATCCATATCTTTTTTAGAAGATAAAGCTACATCTGGTAAGTTAATTGTTACAACCCCTTGGTTAAATCTTCCGTAATATTTACCTTTTCCTGGAACATAGTTTTTTGCTTTTGCAATATTTCCAAGGCTCATTGTTCTATCTGGTGTTAAGAAAGATCTACATCCCATACAAGGATAACATTCTCCATCTCCATACTCATTTTTCTTTAATTCTTTCATTACTTTTTCTGATATATAGTCTGGCACCATTCTCTTAGCTGTACACTTAGCAGCAAGTTCTGTTAAATACCAATATTTACTATCTTCATGAATATTGTCTTCTTCAAGAACATATAGAAGTTTAGGGAATGCTGGAGTAATATATACGCCTTTTTCATTTTTAAATCCCAGAATTCTTTGTCTTAAAAATTCTTCAATAATCATTGCAAGTTCTTCTTTGTATTCATCAGTTTCTCCTATATACATACTTACTGATAAGAAAGGTGCTTGTCCATTTGTATTTGTCATAGAATTAACTTGATAATTAAATGTTTGAACTCCATCTTCAACTTCTTTTCTTGTATCTTGATCTGCAAACTTTTTACATTCTTCTTCGCTTAAATTTCTCTCTTTATATTTTTTATAATATTTTTCATAGCTAGCTCTTACAAAAGGTGCTAAGTGAGTAAGCGATACTGTTGCTCCACCATAGCTTGATGAAGTAACTGCAAGTATTATTTGTGTAGCTATTGTAGCTGCTGTAATAAATCTATGAGGTTTTTCTATCATAACTCCATTTATTATAGTTCCATTTTGAAGCATATCATCTAAGTTTATTAACTCGCAATTATGTAATGCATTTTGAGCAAAATAATCTGCATCATGGAAATGTATAATTCCTTCATCGTGTGCTTTTACAATATCTTCTGGAAGTAAAAATCTTCTTGTTATATCTGTACTTGTTATACCTGCTAAATAGTCTCTTTGTGTTGTTACTACTTCAGCATTTTTGTTAGAATTTTCACTATTCCAGTATTCATTTTCACCTTCTATTAATTCTTTTATACTTTGGTCTGTAGTATTTGCTTTTCTTACAAGTTCTCTTGTATATCTATATGTAATATATTTTTTAGCCAATTGATATTTATCGAATTCCATTAATTTTTGTTCAATTATATCTTGTATATCTTCAACTAAAATTCTTTTTTTATTTAAATCTTCAATATATTTAATAATTTCTTTAATTTCTTGTTCAGAAACTTTATCTTTTCCTTTTACCTCGTTATTTGCTTTTCCTATTGCTACTCTAATCTTTTCTGGATCATAATCCACTATGTGTCCATCCCTTTTTATGATTTTCATTCGTTTGTTCCTCCTTATTTGTTTTTCTTGATTTTATAAATAAGTAAAATGATATACAAGTTGCACTTGCAACTTTTTGCTTTTTTTGATAAAATTTTTTTGGTGATAAAAATGAACGATCCTTTTAATGAATTATCAAGGCTTCAAAAAGATAAATTGTCTGTTTTACTAGGGGCTCATATTTATAAATATGGAAAAGAACAAGAAATGCTTCCTACAATAAAAAATGGTAATATTATTGGTATAATATTAGATGGAACTGCTCAAGTTATATATACAGAATACAACGGAAATGAAATACTATTAGAAGAATTAACTACTAATAGTGTATTTGGTAGTAATTTTTCTCCAATAAGTAACGAAAATTGTCAGATAATTTCTAAAGAAAATACAGAAACTCTTGTTATTGATTATGATAAATTGATCAATCCAAAGAATTTAAAATACAGCTATTTCAATATTTTTTTTAGAAATTTATTTGAAATAATAAATATAAAATTTAAAGAAACTAATGAAAGAATTCAAATATTAGAAAGAAAACAAATAAGAGATAAGCTTTTAGAGTATTTTGAAATAAGATATAAAAAAAGTGGATCAAGAAATATTTATTTACCTTTTACTTTTAGAGAATTAGCTGATTACATAGCCGTTAACAGATCGGCTATGTTTAGAGAATTAAAACACTTAAAAGAAGAAGGCTTTATTGAAGTAAAAAATAATAAAATTACATTATTATATAAATAAGATGCAATTAGTAGCAAATTGCATCTTATTTATTATAATCCATCTACAAAACTTGTAAATGTACCTCTTTCAATCTCTGGCATTCCAAATTTTTCTTTTCCTAGTTTAATTGATTTAATCATAAATGCCATGTTTTTACCTAAATTTCTCATGGTTTGTAAGCCTTCTAAATCTTTTTCTACATCTTCTTGTGAACCTCCATGTACTTCATTCCAATACGAACTTGGAACTATAGGCATATTGGAAATTGTAAAATATTTATTTATTTCATCAAACGCAGATGTACTCCCCGCTCTTCTAGACGAAATAACGCTTGCACCAACCTTCATTGATTTATCAAATTTCGTACTAAAAAATAGTCTATCTAAAAATGAAATTATAGTTCCATTTGCATGAGCATAATATACTGGAGTTCCTACTATTATTCCATCCGCTTCTTCAAATTTAGAATTGATTTCATTAACAACATCATCAAATACACATCTTTTTATTTCATTGCATTTGCGACATGATATACATCCTCTAATATCTTTGTTACCAATAAAAATGTTTTCTGTCTCTATTCCTTCTTTCTTTAGAGCTTCTTCTGCTTCTCTCAAAGCTCTTGCTGTGCACCCGTTTTTTCGTGCACTTCCATTTAATAATAAAACCTTCATATCAAACCTCCAAAAATATTTTATTATCTATTTATTATTTATATTCTTTGCATTTAAATATTTATCTATAAAATGTTTTGTTGGAGAATATAAATTGTCTGGTAAATTATTTAAATCAAACCATTTCCACTCATCTTCTTTAGTTGGTTCCATTACTTTTAGTTCACCATCATATTTGTTTGCAATTATATGTATTGTTACAAAATGTCTATCCGAAGCTATATCGTCAGAAACACTAAAAATTTCTAAATCAGATACATCCAAATTTGTTTCTTCTTTAACTTCTCTTACAGCTCCTTCAAGAACAGTTTCATTATATTCCTGTTTTCCTCCAGGAATGGTCCAAGTATCAGGTTCATGTATCCCTCCTGTATCTTTTTTATTTTTACTCCTATGTCCCAAAAGTATTTTGTTTCCATCTTTTATCATTATACCTAAGCCAACTTTAATTATTTTCTCCATTAATTTTTCTCCTAATCATTATTTTTTTCAATTATATTTTTAATAATATCTATTATCTCATTGAAATCTTTATACTCATAAATATTATTTGTTATTACTTTTATTGAATTACTTATATTTTTTCCTTGTTTATAAATACAGTATATTTTTTTACCATCATCATAAGCCCATCCAGGTTCAATTCCAAAACCTGTTGCAGGCTCACTACATTCTGCAATAAATAATTAGTAAAAACTTAGAATTTAATTTAAAATCTAAGTCTATTTTCTTGATATATTTTTATTTAACTAAATAACCTAAATTAATAATCTTATCTTTTACAGATTGAATATTTATGTTATCTTCTAAAACTAATACTACTATTCCTTTTTCATAACTAACCTTAATATCTGTGACTCCATCTATTTTTGAAATAACATTTCTTACTCTATTTTCGCAACCAGAGCACATCATTCCATCAACAGCCAAAGTAATTTCTTTCATATAATTTATCCTCTTTTTAAAACGATATTATCTTTTCCCAATTTAAATCTGGTTTTCCAAAATGTCCATAATTTGTTGTTTTTGTATAAATTGGTTTTTTCAAGTCTAGAAAATTAATTATTCCTCTTGGAGTTAAGTCAAATTTATTTTCTATTTTAGATATAATCTCTTCTTCAGGAATTGTATTTGTCCCAAAAGTATCAATATATATTGAAACTGGTTTTGCGACTCCAATAGCATATGAAAATTGTATTTCACATTTTCTAGCATATCCATTTGCTACAACATTTTTAGCAATAAATCTTGCTATATATGCAGCTGATCTATCAACTTTTGTTGCATCTTTTCCAGAAAAAGCTCCACCACCATGTCTTGCATATCCACCATATGTATCTACAATTATTTTTCTTCCTGTTAGTCCACTATCTCCTAGTGGACCACCTATTACAAATCTTCCTGTTGGATTTATATAGTATTTTGTTTTTTCATCTAATAATTCTTTTGCAACAATTTCTTTTATTACTTTTTCTTTAATATCTTTTTTTAATACATCTAAATTTACATCTTCATTGTGCTGAGTAGATACTACTATTGTATCTATTCTTACTGGCTTTTCATCTTCATATTCAACTGTAACTTGTACTTTTCCATCTGGTCTTAGATAGTCTATTATATTTTTCTTTCTTACTTCAGATAATCTTTTTGCAAGTTTATGAGCAAGTAAAATTGGAAGTGGCATTAATTCTTTTGTTTCATCACACGCAAATCCAAACATAATACCTTGGTCTCCTGCACCTTCAGATTCTATTTCATCTCCCTCTTTTGTTTCTAATGAATTATCAACCCCAAGTGCAATATCAGGAGACTGCTTTGAAATATTTGTCCTGATTTTGCATGTTCTATAATCCATATCTATCTTTTCATTATCATACCCTATTTCTTTTATAGCATTTCTTGCAATCTCTTCAATATTAATATCTGCAGTTGTAGTTATTTCTCCAGTTATAAATATTTCTCCTTTTCCTGCTACAGTCTCGCAAGCCACCCTTGAATTTGGATCTACTTTAAGGCAAGCGTCTAATACACTATCTGAAATATAATCACATAGCTTATCCGGATGTCCTTCTGTTACACTTTCTGATGTAAATAATTTTCTCATTTTAAATTTCATTCCTTTCTCAACTAATTTGAGACTTTTTGAAAAATAAGCACCTGACAGCCCTCCCGCGCATACGGATTACGCCTTGACCTGGAAGGTATTATTTTGAAAAAAATACTCCAATTAGTATTAATATATTTATATATGTACCAAAAAACCTTTGCACTTTAAAGTACAAAGGCTATAATTCAGATTTTTAAAATCATCACTCAAAGTACTTTTATACTTTGTCGGTATTAGCACCTTATTTTAAATAGGTTGCTGTGGAGTCATAAAGCCGATTCTCTCGTCCACTCTTGATAACATATATATTTATTAATAATGATTATATAGCTTAAATTGTATTATGTCAATATTTTTCGAGCTATTTCTCTATCTTTCCACCGCCAACAACAATATCATCCATATAGAATACTGCAGATTGTCCTGGAGTTATTGCTCTTTGAGGTTCGTCAAATTCAACTTTAATTTTATTATCTACTTGTATAATTCTAGCATCAGCATCTTTTGAGGAATATCTTGTTTTAACACTTACTTTTGTCCAGTCTTTAATTTCATCAAATAATAGTAATTTAATATCTGTAACTAGTATTTCTTTTTTATATAATTTTTTTTCTTCTCCAACAATTACTTCATTTTTTTCTTTATTAAATCCTAAAACAAATAAAGGTACTGGATGAGATATACCAAGTCCTTTTCTTTGACCAATTGTATAATTATATAGACCTGTATGTTTTCCTAAAACCTCTCCTTTAGAATTTACAATATTACCTTGTTTTGGTTTTAAATCAGAATTATTTTCTAAGAAGTTTTTATAGTTTCCATCTGGTACAAAACAAATATCTTCACTGTCTGGTTTGTTTGCAACCTTTAAGTTGTTTTCTCTTGCAATCTCTCTTATTTCTTCCTTACTTTCAAAGTCTGCAAGAGGAAATATTAGATACTCTATTAAATCTTTTGGCATATTCCATAATACATAACTTTGATCTTTTCTTCCTGCATTTGATTTTTTAAGAACCCATCTTCCATATTTTTCACTATATTCTGTTTTTGCATAATGTCCAGTTGCTATATAGTTACATCCAAGTTCCTTTGCTTTTTCATACATAAATCCAAACTTCATGTATTTATTACATTCAATACATGGATTAGGTGTCTTGCAATTCGAATAGCAATTTATAAAATCATCAATTACATGTTCTTTAAATTGTGTTTTACAATCATAAGTAAAGTGTGGTATACCAACCTGATTACATACATTTTTTGCATCTATATATGTATTTATATTACAACAACTACTTCCAGCAAACAGTTCTAAAGTAGTACCTATTACCTCATATCCTTGCTGTTTTAAAAGTAAAGCAGATACAGAACTATCTACTCCTCCACTCATACCTAATAATACTTTTTTGTTCATTTAAATTCTCCTAAAATTTTATTTTTATTACTAATTTGAGACTTTTTGAATAGTAAACAACTGACAGTCCTTTGATGCATACGGATTCCCCTTTGTTCTAGAAGGTTTTATTTTGAAAAAAGTACTCAAATTAGTATTATTGCTTTTTATTTAACATCTCCTCTATTGTATGCCAAGCAAGAAGAGCACATTTTACTCTTGCAGGCATATTAGATACATTTCTAAACGCAATTGCATCTTCAAGTTTTGCAAGTTCTTCTTCATCTGTTATTTCTCTTTTTATCATTTCTATAAATGTTTTAATTATTTCTTTTGCCTCGCTAATAGTCTTGCCTTTTAAAGTATCTATCATTATAGAGGTCGAAGCTTGAGAAATAGCACAACCATGACCACTAAATGCCATATCCTCTATTATATCTCCATTAAGTTTTAATTCTAATGTGATTTCATCTCCACAATTTGGATTATGACCCATTTCACAAAAATCAGCATTATTTAACTTCTTTTTATTATATGAGTTCATACTATGTTCCATTATTAATTCATTATATATGTTATCTAAATCATCCATAATTAATTTCCTTTCAAATTATATTGTGCTTAAATTTCTCTTTCAATAATAAGAAATAAATAAAAATATGAAAATCAAACGAATGTAGAGCAAACAAGTTAGAAATTGTTAATTATTTTTTTGGAAAGAGTTCATTTTTAATGGAAGGGTGCCAAAAAAAATAATTTATAATTTCTTATGCAGTTTAGCTCGCCCCGAGTTTGTTTGAATATTTTTCATTTATTTCTTATTTAGAGTATTTATTTAATATATTCTTTAAACATATTGTATGCCTTATCCAGTGCTTTTACAAGCTTATCCACATCTTCCTTTGTATTATAGAAATAAAAGCTTGCTCTACAAGTAGAATCTAATCCCATAGATCTTAAAAGTGGTTGTGCACAGTGATTACCGCTTCTTACACATACACCTTCAGCATCTAATATACTTGCAACATCATGTGGATGTACACCATTTATATTAAATGAAATTACTGCAGAATGATTTTCTTTATTTGGAGTTAAATACAATGTTAAATATTCTAGTTTAGAAAGTTTATCTATTGCATAAGATACAACCTCTTTTTCTATTTTTTGTATTTTATCATATCCAATATTTTCAATATAATCAATAGCAGCTCCAATACCTATTACGCCTTCTACATTTTGTGTACCCGCTTCAAATTTGTTTGGAAGTGGTGCAAATGTAGTTTTCTGCTCATATACATACTCAATCATATCTCCACCCATTAAAAATGGATTCATTTTATTTAATAACTCTCTTTTGCCATATAAAACACCTATTCCAAGTGGAGCAAGCATTTTATGTCCTGAAAAAACTAAAAAATCCGCATCTAAATCTTGTACATCAATTCTCATATGTGGAATACTTTGAGATGCATCAACAATTACAATGGCTCCCTTTTTATGAGCATATTTAATAATTTTCTTTACATTATTTATTGTACCTAAAACATTTGAAACATGAGTTATACCTACTATTTTAGTTCTATCTGTAATTTTAGATTCTATTTCTTCATCTAATAACTCAAATTGTTCGTTTATATACATAAATTTCAGTTTGCTATTAGTTACATTGGTAACCTTTTGCCATGGTACTAAATTAGAATGGTGTTCCATAATAGATAAAACTACTTCATCATTTTGTTTTAAATTATCCATTCCATAAGAATAAGCAAGTAAATTTAAGCTTTCAGTTGCATTTTTAGAAAATATAATCTCTTCTGAGAATTTAGCATTAACAAACTTTGCAATTTTTTTCCTTGTATTTTCGTACTTTTCTGTAGCTTCTATACTTAATGAATATGCTCCTCTATGTGGATTTGCATTATATCTATTATAATAATTGTCTATAGCATCTATTACTTGCTTAGGCTTTTGAGTTGTTGCTCCACTATCCAAATATACTATATTTCTATTTTCTAATATTGGAAAATCTTTTTTTATATTCATTTTGGTATTCCTTTCTAATCTAAACGCTTATCAATTTCTTGTGATATTTCTTCTTTTAATTCACTACTTTTAATATTTTCTAGAATTTTATTAAACTTTGCTCTTACCATAAGTTTCATTGCTTCTTTTTTATTAAATCCTCTACTCATAATATAGAATAGTTCCTTTTCTCCCACTTTACCTGCTGACGTACTATGATTTCCTTCAACATCTTCTTCTGAACAAAGTAACATAGGAAGTGCAATTGACCTAGCTTCATCTGATAATAGCATACATGCTTCATTTTCATTCCCTTTTGCTTTTTTACATCCTTTTTTGAAATCAATAGTTCCTTTAAAATGCTTTTTAGCAGTATCTTTTAAAGCACCTTGAACTTCTATATTAATATTTGATTTTTCTCCTCGTAGTTCTCCAATATAGTTTAAATCAAAAACCTGATTTTCTTTTCCTAGATATATTGTATAAATATTATTTTCTGAGGCTTCTCCTACTAAATTAGAATACAAGTTAGTAATACTATTTTGTCCTCCAAAATCTACTATGCAATAATTTACCTTTGCATTTTTTTCAAGTATATTTTCGATTGCTATAAATTTTTTTGAAGATGTATTCATTAAATTAACTAAGATAATATTTATATTTGAACTTTCTTTAGCAAGTACTCTAATAATACCGTTATGGAAGCTTTTTAGGTCTTTATTAACATCTTGATACTTTATTATAATTGTTGCTTTGGCACTTTCATTTGCAATAATTTGTATATTATCAACTAATGTGCTATTATTACTATCAAACTTAAAAGATATTTGCATTTCTTTATTTTTTTTACTATCAATAGTTACTTTTAGATTTTGGTTTGCATTTTGGTTTACTTGATTTGTAAGTTCTTCACCTAACCCATATTTCAAGTTGCATTTGTCAATATTATTTTCCAATTTAATGTTATCACTTTTACCAGTAACTTCTATGTTTTCAAAACTCCCTATCTTTTCTGGAATATTAACATTCTCAAGTTTTATATTATTAATATTAAAATTTCTTGAAGTTCTTACTGGTGTTTCATTTAATTTAATCATTATTATTTTCCTTTCAAATTATTATCTATTGTAGAGTAACGAGAGGAAGGTTTCTATTTTCTTTAATTCAGTTAAAAACAAATAAAAATATGAAAATCATTTGTTTGAATATTTTTCATTTGTTTTTAATTAGGAACTAAATTTATCCAATACTACCCTCAAGTTCCAAATTAATCAAATTATTCATCTCTACTGCATATTCTACTGGTAATTCTTTTGATATTGGATAAGCAAATCCCCTTACAATCATTGCTTTTGCATCTTCTTCTGTAAGTCCTCTACTCATTAAATAGAATATAGTTTTATCACTTATCTTACCAATTTTAGCTTCATGTGAGAATTCTACTTCATCTGTTCTGATATCATTTGTTGGTATTGTATCTGATATTGAAATATCATCTAGCATAAGTGAATCACAAGAAACTATAGATTTTGAGTTTTTAGCATTTTCATTTATTCTAACTAATGATCTATAAGTACATTTTCCACCATTTTTAGAAATTGATTTTGCATTTACAACACTAGATGTATCTTTAGCATTATGAACAACCTTAAATCCATTATCTAGATTTTGTCCTTTTCCTGCAAATGAAATTCCTGTATACTCTGTTTTAGCTCCTTTTCCATTTAAAATACTCATTGGGTATAGCATAGATATTTTTGATCCAAAAGAGCCTGATACCCAATCCATACTAGCATTCTTGCCTATTATCGCCTTTTTAGTATTTAGGTTAAGCATATTTTTTGACCAATTTTCTATAGTTGAATACCTTAAATATGCGTTATCCTTTACATACAATTCTACACAGCCAGCATGTAGATTCACTTTATTGTATTTTGGTGCGCTACATCCTTCTATAAAATGAAGACTTGCACCATCTTCAACAATTATTAATGTATGTTCAAATTGTCCTGATTCTGGAGAGTTTAATCTAAAATAGCTTTGAAGAGGTACATCTACTTTTACTCCTTTAGGTACATATACAAATGAACCCCCAGACCATACTGCACCATGTAATGCTACAAACTTATGATCATTAACTGGAACACATTTCATAAAATGCTGTTTTACTAAATCTGGGTATTCTCTTACAGCTGTTTCCATATCTGTATATATAACACCTTGTTTTATTAAATCTTCTTTCATACTGTGGTAAACTACTTCTGAATCATATTGAGCACCTACTCCAGCAAGTGATGTCTTTTCAGCTTCCGGAATTCCAAGTTTATCAAATGTATCTTTAATATCTTCTGGCACATCATCCCAAGAACTATTTAATTTTGATTTAGGCCTTACATAAGTTGCTATCTCATCCATATTAAGCTCTGAAAGATCTGGTCCCCATGTTGGAAGTTCTAGCTTGTTATATACTTCTAAAGCCTTTAATCTAAACTCTCTCATCCATTCAGGATCTTTTTTTTGCTTAGATATCTCTTCTATTATTTCTGGAGTTAAACCTTTTTTTATTTTAAATTCATATTTATCTTCATTTCTAATATCATAAATATTTCTATTTATTTCATCTAACTGTGTTTTAGACATTTTTCTATTTCCTTTCAAATTTGAAAATTAAGCTATTTTATGTTATAATAATATTACCATAAAAGTATTAGGAGGTAAAATTTATGGCATTAGATTGTGAAAAGCTCGAGGTACTTCGGGAGCAAAACAAGTCTCTAAAAGAACAGAATGAGCTTCTTCGGGTGCAAAATGATACGCTGAAAAAGCAGCTTCATGTTGCTGAGCAAACTCAGGGTTGGGTTATCCAAATCGCCACTGATTTGCGAAAGAAACCCTAATCTCCACTCCCGCTGGCAATATACCAGCGGGTTATTCTTTTCTTTTAGATTTACCTTCTATATAGTTTACAATAATTATACTTTATGATAATATATATAATACACTTTAGAAAAGAGGTGTAAAAATGAAAAAGGTTTTACTTGCAATTATTATTTCTGCATCTGCCATAGCCGTTGCTGTTGTAACATCAAAGCTTCCAGATCCAGAGCGCTGGTCGATTAACTAAACCTTTTTCCAAGCCTATCTGGCCTTCCGGATAGGCTTTTGCATTATTTAAACTTACCATATCCTTCATTTTCTATTTCACTTGCCAGTTCTTGTCCTCCTGTTGTAATTATTTTTCCATTAACTAAAACATGAACATAATCTACTTTTAAGCTATGCAATATCTTTGTGTTATGAGTAATAATTAATACTGCATTATCATCATTTTTAAACATTTCAATACCTTTAGAAACGGTTTTTATTGCATCAACATCTAGTCCGGAATCTGTTTCATCTAAAATTGCAAGTTTTGGATTTAATACAAGCATTTGCAAAATTTCATTTTTCTTTTTTTCACCACCTGAAAATCCAACATTTAAACTTCTTTCCATATTTTTAGGATTCATATTTAATTCTTCCATGTATTTCTTTAGCTCATCTTTAAACTGAAATATTTTAACTGGTTTTCCTGTGACTTTATTTTTTGCATATTTTAAAAAGTTTGTAACAGATACTCCTGGTATTTCTTCTGGTAATTGAAAAGACATAAATATTCCTTTTCTTGCAATTTCATCTGTTTTTAAACTAGTAATATCTTGTCCTTCGAATAAAATCTCACCTTTGGTTTTGGTATATACTGGATTATTTAATATAGCATTTGCTGATGTTGTTTTACCAGATCCATTTGGCCCCATAATCACATGGATTTCTCCTTTTTTTATTTCTAAATCTATTCCTTTTAAAATTTCTTTTTCTTCTGCATTTACAAATAAATCCTTTATTTCTAATAAATTGTCACTCATAATAATTTCCTTCCTATTTCATTTTATATGTTAGCACGAGTTATTAAAATTAATTTTTTATATTAACCCTTCTTGCGCAACTTCTACACTTTTCTCTATTAATATCATAATTACAATCTAAACTATTAAGTCCTAATTCATTATGCACATATTTTGCAAGTTTATTTAGAGTATCATCAGATGTAGCAAGTTTTATTTTTTCTGCCTCTATTTTAGCATCTTCAGAATCTAAATTTAGTACATCCTTTAAAAAAACATATACAATATCATAGGCTTCAAGTATCTTTTTTGCTAAATCTTCTCCTTCTTTTGTAAGTTCTATTGTGCCATATGATTCATAATTAAGTAGTCCATTGTCTTTCAAATTATATATCGCTTTATTTACACTTGGTTTTGTACAATTCATTTTATGAGCAATATCTGTAACCCTAATATTCCCATTTTGTTTTTTTAATACATACATTGTTTTTAAATATTCTTCTAACGATTTTGTTACCATGTTTTTTCTCCTTTTGTTAACTCTGGCTAACATTATATAACGATATATATTGTTTGTCAAGTTAACATTCATATTTTTCAACATTTTCATAGATTCTTAACATTTAATGCTCTTACACATTTAATATTCTTACAGTATAAAATAAACTCAAATTATTAAATATTTATATTTAATAATTTGAGTTATTATCTGTCTTCTCCTTCTGGTATAGAAGGTTCTCCTGGTATTATTTTTCCTTTTACAACTTTTACTTTTCCTTTTTCTATTAAATATGATTGCATATATTCTAGCATTATTTCTACATCTATGTTCATTTGGCTTGCTGTTTCTTTTAATGACTCACTTTTACTCATTCCTCTTTCTATACATTTCTTTATTAAATTAATACATTTTTCCATTTCATTTTCATTTACATCTATACTTTCTCTATCTATTTTTTCTTCTACTTGGCTCTCAATATCAATACTTTCGTCTGCATATTGCACTTCAAATGTATTATCTTCTTTTCCTCTTCTTGAGGTTTTATAAAATCCTTCAAATCTCTTAGCAATTTTTATATTACTTAAAATTATACTTTCACAATATTTCTTAGTTTTTCTTATAATAATATTAAATAATTCTTCTGTATTTCCTAAATTTCTTTCTAAATCTCCCATATTTTCTATAATATATATTATTAATTCTTGTTTATAATCCTCTGTTTTTTGTTTTATTCTATATTTACTACATATAGATTTAGCAATTTGTAATGTAATTTCTTCAAACCTTCCGATAATTTCATTAACAAATTCTTTACTCATTCTTGTCTTTCCTATCCACAATCTTCTGTTGCTTTCTAATGCATCTTTAAAAGGTTGAATATCATGAAAATTACCCAAATACACATATGTAATAAAATCATCAATTGTAATATTGTACTCTTTACAAATTTCTTCTATATCTTCTTCTGAATAATATTGTGGTTTATTTATATATATAGCTTTAATCTCTTCTGCCATTTTCATTACTATTGCATTTTTTATGATTATATTTGTTCCTATATTTTTACAATTTCTATAATTACTGTATGTAACTCCTAATATGGTTTGTGCAAATTCTTCTTCTTTTAATCCTCTTCCATAATTCATACACATTTGTTTTAATTCTTCATAATCTATTAATTGGCCTTCTTTATATCCTGCTTTTCTTATTTTTTCTATAATTTCTATTTGCTCTTCTTCTGTTATTATTTTTCTGTTATTTTTTAGTATTCTTACCTTTGTTCCACCGTTTTTACAACGCATAAAGTTACTATATGTAATACCTAATATACTTTGAGCTAACTCTTCTTCTTTTAATCCTCTTCCGTATTTTTGGCACATTTGTTTTAATTCTTCATAATCTATCAACTGACCTTCTTTATATCCTGCTTCTTTTATTTCTTTTATTATTTCTTTTCGTTCTTCTCCTGTTACTATTTTTTCTTTAATTTTTAATATTCTTACTCTTTTTCCTCTATATTTACAACTACTATAATTACCATATGTAATTCCTAATATATATTGAATAAAATCTCGTTCTTTTAATCCTCTTCCGTATTTTTGGCACATTTGTTTTAATTCTTCATAATCTATTAACTGACCTTCTTTATATCCTGCATCTTTTATTTGTTTTATTATTTCTTTTCGTTCTTCTTCTGCTATTATTTTTTTTAGTATTCTTACTCTTCTTCCTCCATTTTTACAACTAAAATAACTAACATATGTAATTCCTAATACATTTTGAGCAAAATCAGATTCTTTAAATCCTCTTCCATATTTTTGGCACATTTGCTTTAATTCTTCATAATCTATCAGTTGACCTTCTATATATCCTGCATCTTTTATTTCTTTTATCTTTTCTTTTCGTTCTTCTTCTGTTATTATTTTTTTTAGTATTCTTACTCTTGTTCCTTTATTCTTACAACTTCCATAATTAGCATATGTAATTCCTAATATACTTTGAGCAAAATTAAGTTCAGATATTCTCCTTCCATACATTCTATATAATTCTTGTAATTCTTTGTATTCTATTAATTGTCCTGAATTATATCCTGCCCTCCTTATTTCTTCTATTATCTCTTCTCTTTCTTTTTCTGTTATTATTTTTTCTTGTGATTTCAAGATTCTTGCTTTTGTACCTTTATTTTTACAATTCATATAATTACCATATGTAATTCCTAATATGCTTTGCGCAAATTCTACTTCTTTTAATCCTCTCCCATAGCTCCTACATAATTCTTGTAGTTTTTTATAATCTATCAATTGGTCCTCTTTATATCCTGCATCTTTTATTTCTTTAATTATTTTATCTCTATCTATTTTTTTTATTTCCATTTCAACACCTATCACATAATATGTTAATTTAGTGTTATTGTATCATGTATTTACATAAAATTCAATACAGAAAACCCCAAATAAAAAGTATTTCTACTTAGTATTTGAGGTTTGAATCTAATATTTTTATTATTCCTATAAATAACCATTAGCTTATCTTTGAAGCTCCGAAAATTAATAATTGTCTTTACTTTTATACAATAAATCTCAATAACATTTCAACTATTATTTATTCTCATATCCTGGTTTTCCTAAAAGTTCAAACATATTCTTTTTATATTCTTCAACACCTGGTTGGTTAAATGGATTTACTCCTAATATATTTCCAGATATAGCGCAAGCAAGTTCAAAGAAATATATTAAATGTCCTAATGTTTCTTCATCTAAACTTTCCATATTGATTATAATATTAGGTACTCCTCCATTAACATGTGCTTTAACAGTACCCTCCATTGCTTTTTTGTTTACAAAATCTAACGATTTACCTTCCAAATAATTTAATCCATCTAAATTATCTTCATCTGATTTAATTATAATATTATATTTTGTTTTCTCAATGTTCAAAACTGTTTCAAACAAATCTCTTCTTCCATCTTGAATATATTGCCCTAACGAATGTAAATCTGTTGTAAAGTTTACACTTGCTGGAAAAATTCCTTTTTTATCTTTCCCTTCACTTTCCCCATACAATTGTTTCCACCATTCCATCATGTATCCCATTCTTGGTTCATAGTTTGCAAATATTTCTATCGTTTTATTTTTAGAATATAGAATATTCCTTAATACAGCATATTGATAACATTCATTATATTTTAAATTATCATCTGAATACTTATCTTGAGCGATTTTTGCACCAATTATTAATTTTTCAATATCAATTCCTGCTGCTGCAATTGGAAGTAATCCTACAGCTGTTAATACAGAATATCTTCCTCCTACATTATCTGGTATAATAAATGTTTCATACCCTTCTTCATCTGCAAGTTTTTTTAATGCTCCTTTTTCTTTATCTGTTGTAACATATATTCTTTTTCTTGCTTCTTCTATTCCATATTTGTTTTCTAAAAATTCTCTAAATATCCTAAAAGCTATAGCTGGCTCTGTTGTTGTTCCTGATTTTGAAATTACATTTATTGAAATATCCTTATCACCAATTTCATCTATAATATCTGATATATAATTTGGGCTTAAATTATTTCCTGCATAAAGTATTTTAGGTAAATTATCTGATTTATTTCCTAAAGCTTCAATAACAGCTCTTGCTCCTAAATAAGATCCTCCAATACCAATACACAAAAAAATCTTTGAATCTTTTTTTATTTTTTCTGCGGCTTTTTTTATTCTTTTAAATTCTATTTTATTATAATATGTTGGAAGATTAAGCCATCCTAAAAATTCATTGTCATCATTTTGTTTAGAATGCATTTCTATATGTATTTGTTTTACATTGTTTGCATATTCCATTATTTCTTTCATTGAGATGTTTGTATTTTTAAAATCTAATTTTATATTTCCCATAATATTTAACTCCTTTTTTAAAATATGTTATATATAAAAAGTAGGTTTTATTCTACCATAAAAAATATGATAGACAAAACCTACTACAATATTCTATTAATCTACAAAATTAAACTCATCTTTAAATTTTTCTTTAAAAATTTCAAATACACTCTGAAGTACTTCTTCATCATCAACACTAACATAAGATTCTTCATCATCTGATTCAGTATCTTCTAATTTTAATATAACTACTTCTCCATCTTCTTCCGCGTCTGTCTCGTCCATTGGTAATAATACCACATATTCTTCACCATTATATTCTATTAAATCTAAAAATTCAAATTCAACTTCATTTCCTTCTTCATCATTTAAAACAATAATATTGTCTAATTCTTCTGGGATATTAACCTCTTCGTTATCCATATTTATCCTCCTTAATATATATTTATTTAAATAATAAATAAAAAACTATTATTTTTATTATTTACTTTTTTTCATATCATATACTATAATTATTTTTTTTGCAATTATATTTAACAAATTTTTATACTTTTTTCTTTTCATTTTTATTTAGATAAATTTCTAATATATATACTGCAGAAATTGTATCTACAATCCCTCTTTTTTTATTTTTCTTAATATCTAAATCATTCATAGTCTTATATGCCGCAACAGTTGTAAGTCTTTCATCTATTTCATGCGTTTTTATTTTAGGAAATCTACAATTTAATTTATGAATAAATTTTCTTGTAAGTTTTACTCTATCAGAATCAGTTCCATCCATGTTATATGGCATTCCAATTGCTATTGTGGTAATTTGTTTTTCTGTAATAATTTCTTCTAATCTTTTTAACACAATCTTATCATTATTATTATGATGTATTGTTTCTAAACCTTGTGCGGTAATTCCCAAAAGATCAGATATAGCCACACCAACCCTTGCATCTCCATAATCAATTCCTAGTACTCTCATTTATTCTTCTAACCCTATATAATTTTTTACCATTTTTTCTAATAATTCATCTCTATCAACTAATCTTATTAGGTTTCTTGCATCATTATGACTTGTAATATATGTTGGATCTCCTGATAGAATATATCCTACTATTTGATTAATTGGATTGTATCCTTTTTCTACTAGTGCCGCATAAACTTTTTTTAAAATATCTCGTGCTTGTCCCTTTGTATCTTTTTCAACTTGAAAGCTAATTGTTTTATCCATATCCATATAAATAACCTCCTTATATGTAATTAATATCACTTTCTTCTATATCGGCTGAATCTATATATTCTTCTAATTTTTTAGTTACTTCCTCAAGTCCTGTTCCTTTATAGTAAGTTGAAAGAACAAAATTAAGCTCTGGTTTTGCATATTTTTTCTTTTTAGTAGTTTTTGTAGTTTTCGATTTCTCAACTTTTTCTATTTTAAAGCTTTCAACTTTTTGTTTTAAATCTGCTAAGAATTCACTTACAGCTTCAACTTCAACTCCTGAAAATACTATAACAAATCTAGGTCCCATATACCTAACAAAAATATATTCTGGAGAAATACTCATTTTAATATATTCAGATATTTTAGTAATAACTTCGTTTCCTGTTGCTCTATTAAATTCTTCATTTATATCTTCAAGGTTAATAATTCTAAACATACAAACGGTAGAAGTAGTGTATTTATCAATTATATTCTTTCCTTCTCCATATAGGTATTCTACAGATTTTAATCCCGAATACATGTCATCTTTTGGAAGACTTTCAACAATATTTTGGTATAACAAATTTTTATATACAGATATTATATTATCTTTAATTACTTCTAATATTGTAGTATCTATCTTATCAAATGCATGTGCTTCTCCACTTTCAATAATCCAATATCCTATATATACATTATCGATATATAATGGAAAAAATATAGCTGATTTTGCTCTACCAAATTCCATTTTTTGGTACGGTAGTCTTTCTGAATCTTTATTTACTGTGATGTATTTAGGGGTAGTCGTTGATATACTATCTTTAAATATTTCTTCATTATGCAATTGTTTTAAAGTATCCCAATGTTTTTCTTGCACATTTGATGCTTTAATTTCATATTCCGTTCCATTAAATATAACAATAGTTGAGTACTTAATTTGATATCTTTCGATAATTATATCATTTATTTTTCTTATTTTTTCTTCTACAGATGAGCTTTGTCCGATTGCATCCATAAAATCTTGAAGAATATTAAGCCCATTAACTTTTTGATTAATATTATTAAATGTCTCTAATTTTTTATATATTATTATATTATATATCATTAGTCCTGTTATTACTACAACAAGTACTCCTATTATAATTATCACAATATCACCCCTTTTTTTAAGTAGTATTAATATCTCTTCATTTTTTCTAATGTACTGTTCATATTTGCAGAAAATTTATTATTTTTTGTGTAGTCTGGCTGAGCAACTCTATATTTATTACTTACCATTGGATATACCATTCCAGCTAATTCTTTTAAACTACTTATAATCATTTTTGAGTATCCATTTAGTGTAATTGTACAGTCTACTAAACCTTCTAAGTATCTTATATATGCTTGTTCATCGAATGGAATAGTGCAATATTTTACATTATCTTTATTAAATAATTCAGTCATAAAAGACATTGCAGGATCATTATAGAATGACATACCACCAATAATTGTTTTTGTATTAATTCCTCTCATTCTTACTTCTTTGTTTAAGACAATTCTTATCTTATCAGAATTTGATATAATATTCTTTGCTTTTAAATCTCTTAAAAATGCTGTTAACGGTTGTATTGTTAAGATATCCATACTTTGTACTAGATAAATTTCTTGTGAATTTTCAAAATATCCTATTGGTGTATTAAAATCAGTATCTATTAATACAAGAGAATAATTTTGAACAAGTGTTGTAAGTATATTTTCAACATCTTCCATCTGATTACTATCTTCAGGTAAAGCAGTATAAACGGTTAAGTTTTTATTTACTTCAATTCCTTGCGCAATACCACTTCTTAAATTTTCAAAACTCTTAAAAGCAACTTCTCTTAAGTTTTCTTCATTTTTTGTATATATATAGTATGAATTTTTATTTTTTGTTACATCTAAAATTGCTGTTTTTATTCCCATTCCTGAAAAAACTTGAGCTAAATTATTAACTATAAAAGATACACCATTTTTTGTAGTTCCAACAAATGATACAACCTTTTTGTCTTTAGTAAATAAACTATTTAAATTACTAGTATAATTTGCTTTATATGAATTCATCTGACTAATCTGAGATGTTTGATTATTAATATCATTAAATTCATCATGCGTTGAATTATTTGAATAATTCATACTAGGTGTTTCTTCAAATCCAGGTAACAAAGTTTCATCTTCATCTTCAAACCCTGGTAAAGTAGATTTTGTACTCTCGTTTTCGTAATATTCTTCAAATCCAGGTAATACAGCTTCATCAGATATACTTGTATTTTTATCTGTTTCCTCAAAACCTGGTAATATTGTATGCTCTTTTTCATCTTCTTCTATGTTCTTTTTAGGTCTACCTCTTCTTTTTTCTTTATTTTCTTCTATTGGATTTTTTCTTGGTCTACCTCTTCTCTTTGGAGTTACAGGTGTAACTTCAGGCACTTCTTCTACCATATTATTTACTAAATCACTAAGACTTTCTTCTATATCATTAAACCCATGTTCTTTCTCAGCTGGGCTAGGTGTATTCTTTTTACTTAATTTTCTTACATTTTTAGTATCTACGGCAGAAGGTACTACAACAGGTCTTGTTAGCCTGTTTTTGCTATTAGAGTTTTCTATAAATCCAATCTTTAAATTGCTTTCTTCTTGTGCAGTCTTTTTGCCTGTTTCTCTTTTAGAATATGATGGATCTGAAAACGTCATAATTGATTGATATTTAGGAGATTCGGCCTCGAGAACTGCTTTTACATTAAGAGGTAAGAATCTTGAAATAACTCTTAATTGAGCATCTGTATATTGGGCCGCAATATTATTAAAACTCTCTACATATCTTTCAGTATTTTTTCCTAATCTTTTATAGTGAGTTAAAATATTTTGTATTTCTATTTCACTTACACTATCTTCTGATTCATTTTGATAATTTACCTCTTCTGAATCTATTCTATAATATTGTTTTGCTTCTTTTTTACTACGAGGTTTATTTAGTAAATTACATATTTGATCAATAGTTCTATCTCTGCCAAGTAGAGCATTATAAATTCCAATACCAAATAATTTTACAAGTATTGCTTCTGATTTAGAACGTCTATCCGTACATATTAAAACAATTGGTGTATCTCCTCCACCATTAGTAGCTTCATCACTTATACTATCTAGCTTTTCAAATATAAACTTATCTATTGCTTCATAGTTATTATTAGCAAATGGTTCCAAATCTTCACTTATAACAATTCTGTCATAAGTTCTATCTCTTTGTAATTCCTTTAATATAGCATTAAAATAATATACATTTTTATATGATATTATTTCTTTATATTGTTTTTGATATGCTTTTACAATCGAATCTGATATACTCTCACTATTTACAGCAAATAAAACTTTCATTTGTTAATTCCTCCAACCTTTTACAATTATGGTAAATATTAATGGTAATATTTGGCATATTACTAAAACAGTTACAAATCCAATTATCAAGGCAAGTCCTCTGTCTCTTACATCTAATTTTCTTATACCTATTACATATTGAAAAATGGCACCTACAGCGATTCCTATAAAACAAAGTGGTATACTGTAAATTCTTATTTTTCCTAGAATATATGCTGTAAATCCATAGGTATCTGAACCATAACTTTGTTTATAATCCTCTAATTCTTTAATTTCTTTATCTTTTATTTGTACTAGTTCACTCTGTGTTTCATTATTAACCGCATTTTCCGTAGTAGCAAATACACTTGTAAATGAAAACAAGCAAATAGTTATAAAAAAGCAGATTAATACTTTTTTCATGTGCTTTTTCTCCTCCCTATATTATTACATTTACTTCTTTCCTTTTAATATAATACACTAGAATTAGTAAAATATCAATAATTTATAAAAAAGTTTTTAATTATTCTTTTACTTTTTTTAATTATATGTTACAATGTATGTCGGAAAGAATAAAAACTTGTTTTAATATGTATTTACATAGGAGGAAATTATTATGGAATTTAAAAAGTGTAAACGTTGTGGTTGTTTTTTTGTATCTAATGATGAAATTTGTTGTAACTGCGCGCCAAAAGATAAATTCGAAATATCTGAACTAAAAAATTATTTTGAAAATAATGAAAATCAAAATTCTATAAATAATATATCTATTGCAACTGGAATCAGTATAAAAAATATAAATCGTTACCTTGCATCAAATAAGTTCAACGAATTTTCAAATCAGTTTACTAGTTACACCATAGAAAATAATAACCTTAACAATGAAAATTCTAATGTTCAATTATAGAATATTAAAATTTATTTAATTTAAAACATAATAAAAATTATTTTAAAAATATAAGAGGAATATTTATTATTAATATTCCTCTTTTAAAATTATTCACTTAAATCAAATTTTGGAACAAACTCTTCTTCATGTTCACCTAGTTCCTGAATATATCCATTTAGTATATTTAACGAATATAAATACTCCTCTATTTCATTATATTCTTTTGGACTTAGTTTTCTATTTATTATATTATCTTTTTTAGAAAGATATGTTGGAAAGTATTGCATCATTATACTTACATAAACTTTACCATCAATATTATCTTTTATCCACTTTAGAATTCGTTTTGAATTATCTATATATCCAGGTAAAACCAAATGTCTTATAATTAATCCTCTTTGTATAATTCCCATTTCATCCAAAACAGGTTCTCTCACTTGTCTGTACATCTCTTGTATTGCTATTTTTGCTATCTCAAAATAGTTTTTTACACCTGAATATTTTTCAGCTAGTTTATTATCAAAATATTTAAAATCAGGTAAATATATATCAACATATCCTTCTAACATTTTTAAGGTCTCTATATTTTCATACCCATTAGTATTATATATAATTGGTAGTCTAAGGCCGTTTTTTCTGGCTATTTTGATAGCTTCTATAATTTGCGGTACATACATAGTAGGAGTTACTAAATTGATATTTTCTGCTCTTTTTTTTTGCTGATTAATCATAATCTCAGCTAAATGATCTATTGTAATATCTTTTCCCATTCCTTCTTGACTTATCTCATAATTTTGGCAGTATTTACAACTCAAATTACAATGCGAAAAAAATATTGTACCTGATCCACTTTTTCCGCTAATGCATGGCTCTTCATAATAATGCAAAGATGCAAGTGCAATATTAACTTTATCAGTTCCCCTACATCTTCCTTTTTCTCCATTTATTCTATTTATATTACATCTATGTGGGCATAGATTGCAATTTTCTAATTCTTTTAACATATTTAAGCTCCAAGTTATATTAATAAAATTACCTCCCGTTGTTAGGATTACGAGAAAACTTTTTAATAGATAATCAATTCAAATAAAAATTGTCTGATATCTTTTGGCCCCTATACCTATATTCACCCCAGGATGTGAGTTGTGATGAATCTTTCAATCAGTAAATCTACACCAATTTATCATCATAAAACTGCAAATAAAAATATAACTAATATTATTTCTAAAATCAATATTGCTGGAAATCCAATTGTAAATTTAGTTTTTTTAGTTTTATGGTGAAAAGTATACATTCCTGTAATTGTACCTATTCCTCCACCTAATACTGTAATTAATAGAAGTGTATTTTCAGGAATTCTCCAAGCTTCTGTTTTTGCTTTTCTTTTATCTATCCCCATGACTAAAAAACCTATAACATTTATTATAATAAAATAAATAATTATTGTTTTTATCGAAAATATTTGTAATATATTAGCCATATTATCTCCTTTTACATAAATAAACTCATTTGATTGCTTTGTGTCATTCCTTTTAAACAATCAAATCTTTTTAACAAGTCTATAACCGAATTTCCAATTTTAGCTCTATATCTCAAATCATCAATGGACATAAATTTACCATCTTTTTTTGCTTTTTCAATACTTTCTGCAGCCACTGTTCCAAGTCCTGGTATACTGTTTAGAGGTGGCCTAATTCCCTCTTCTTCCATAATGAATTTTGTAGCATGAGACTTATATAAATCAATTGGCAAAAATTTAATTCCTCTTTCATACATTTCTAGTACAGACTCTAAAATTGAATAAACATTTTTATCTTTTGAAGATATTGCATTTCCTTGCATTTCAAGCTCTTTCATCTTATTTTTTGCTTTTTCTTTACCAAAAATCATACATTCGCTATCAAATTCATCTGCTCTTACTGTAAAATATGCAGTATAATATGCCTTGGGATTATGCACTTTAAACCAAGCAATTCTAAATGCCATTGTTACATACGCTGCAGCATGGGCTTTGGGGAACATATATTTTATCTTTTTGCAAGAATCAATATACCACTGTGGCACAGCATGTTTTTTCATTAATTCCTCTTGTTCCTCTGATAATCCTCTTCCTTTACGAACACTCTCCATTATTTTAAATGCAGGCTTTGAAGGAAGACCTTTTTTTATTAAGTAAATCATTATATCATCTCTAGTACATATTGCCTCATCTAGTTTTATAGTACCATTATTGATTAATTCTTGTGCATTATTAAGCCACACATCAGTACCGTGTGATAATCCAGATATTCTTAATAATTCTTCAAAAGTAGTTGGCCTTGTATCAAGAAGCATTCCTCTTACAAATTTTGTACCAAATTCAGGAACTCCAAAAGTTCCAACCTCAGAATGTATTTGTTCAGAAGTAACTCCAAGGGCGCTAGTAGATGAAAAAATTGACATTGTTTCTTTATCATCTAATGGTATTTTCGTTGGATCAATTCCTGTTATATCTTGTAACATACGAATAACAGTTGGATCATCATGTCCCAAAATGTCGAGTTTAAGCAGATTTTGATCAATTGAATGGTAATCAAAATGTGTTGTTATAATATCTGATTTTGGGTCATCTGCAGGGTGTTGTACCGGGCAGAATTCATATATTTCTCTTCCTTTAGGAACAACAATAATTCCTCCTGGATGTTGTCCTGTTGTTCTTTTAATTCCAGTACACCCTTTCGCAATTCTTGCAACCTCTGCATTATTTACAGGTATATTTCTTTCTTCAAAATATTTTTTTACATATCCAAACGCGGTTTTATCCGCAATTGTACCTATGGTACCTGCCTTAAAAGTTGTGCCTTTTCCAAAAATAACTTCTGTGTATCTATGTGCTTTAGCTTGATATTCTCCTGAAAAATTTAAGTCTATATCAGGCTCTTTATCTCCATCAAATCCAAGGAATGTTTCGAATGGTATATCCATTCCATCTTTTGCAAGTTTTGTTCCGCATTTTGGGCATTCTTTATCAGGAAGATCAAATCCGTTTTTATATCCATAATCTGTAAAATCTGAATATTTACATTTTGGACATCTGTAATGTGGCGGAAGTGAATTCACCTCTGTAATTCCGGTCATATTAGCAACAAAAGATGAACCAACACTTCCTCTTGATCCTACTAAATATCCATCTTCATTAGATTTCCACACAAGTTTTTGTGCAATTATATACATAACTGAAAATCCATTTTTTATAATAGAGTCTAATTCTTTATCAAGTCTTGTTTTGACTATTTCTGGTAATGAATCTCCATATAATTCAATCGCCTTTCCATATGCTATATCTTTTATTGTTTGTTCACATCCCTCAATATATGGAGGACATTTTTCTGGAGAAATTGGGCTAATTTGCTGGCACATATCTGCTATTTTGTTTGTATTTGTTACTACTACCTCATAGGCCTTTTCCATTCCAAGATAACTAAATTCTTCTAACATCTCATTAGTAGTTTTTAAATATAACGGCGCTTGATTATCAGCATCATCATATCCTTGTCCTGCCATAAGAATTCTTCTATATATTTCATCTTCAGGATCCATAAAATGAACATCACCAGTTGCAACTACAAGTTTATTTAATTTATCTCCAAGTGATACAATTTTTCTATTAATATCTTTAAGTGCTTCTTCATCTGCAACTGTACCATCTCTAACCAAAAATTCGTTGTTTCCAAGTGGTTGAATTTCTAAGTAATCATAATCTTTAGCTATATCCTCTATCTCTTCATCAGTTTTACCCTTTAGTATTGCTTGATACAACTCTCCAACCTGGCAAGCACTTCCTATTATTAATCCATCTGAATATTGTTTGTATAAACTTTTTAAAATCCTAGGTTTTTTATAAAAATAATCTAAGTGTGAAAAAGAAATAAGTTTGTATAAGTTTTTTAATCCTACATAATCTTTTGCTAAAATGATAGCATGATAACTTGGCATTTTTTTATATGCTTCTTTTTTAGCCTCTGAAGATAATGCAACAGTATCAATTTCATCAACTGTTTTTGCTCCTCTTTTTTTAAGCATATCAAGCATTACCCATAATACTTTTACAGTTGTATCTACATCATCAAGTGCTCTATGTGCAACCTCAACTTTAATTCCTAAATTTTCAGCTATAATTCCTAATTTATACTTTTTATATTCTGGAAAAAGTTCTCTTGCAAGTCTTAGTGTATCCATATATGTGTTGTTTAGTTTATATCCAAGCTGTGCAGCATTATATTTTAAAAACCCCATATCAAAATCCGCATTATGCGCAACCAATACACAGTCGCCTATAAAATCTAAAATCTTAGGAAATACTTTATCTATAGTTTCAGCATCTTTCACCATATCATCAGTTATATTTGTTACTTTTACTACATCAGGTGGAATTGATTTTTCTGGATTTACAAAGCAAGCAAATTCATCAATTACTTCTCCATTTTTTATTTTCATTATTCCTATTTCTGTTATTTTCTCTGTTCTAAATGAAAAACCTGTAGTTTCTAAATCCAGAACGCAGTATGTAGTATCTATATCTTGTCCTTTAGGAAAAGATACAACTGGAACCTTATCTGGAACTAAATATGCTTCTACTCCATAAATAACCTTCATATCAGGATTATCTCTTCCTAATAACTTATGTGCATCTGGAAATGCCTGAACAACTCCATGATCGGTAATTGCTATTGACTTCATTCCCCAGCTCATAGCTCTTTTTATTAAATCTTTTGCAGATGTAATTCCATCCATTTGGCTCATCTGTGTATGCATATGTAGTTCTACTCTTTTTATATCTGCTGTATCCATACGAATCTTTTTATTTCTTCCAGGAGTCTCAATAATTACATTTGCAATTATGCCAATTTCTTTTGTAAATGGGTCATATTGTGCATTTCCAGAAATCCTAATTCCTTTTGATTTTTGTATTCTATCCATAACAATACTTGCTTTATCAGCTTCAACAAAAGATTTACATGTAATTGTACTTGTCCCATCATAAAGATCAAACATAATTAAAATTTTTCCACTTTTTAATTCCCTTGAATCTGTATGTACAACTTCTCCCTCAAGCGAAATTTTACCACTATCAATACTAACATCTTCTACTTTTATAATATTTTCACGAATTTTAGCTGATCTACCTATAATTAATGGATTTTCTTCTATTTCTTCTGTTTGTACTTTTATTTCTGAATTTTTTTCTTCTTTTTGAATTTTTTCATCTTCTATTATCTGAGAATCTTGTTTTGCAATTTCAATTGCTAGTTTCTCTGTAAGTTTTGTACTTTCTTCATATTTTTTTACTAAATCTTCGTCTATCTCTTCTTGGTACTTTACTTTATATCTTTTACCAGTGTAATTAAATAATAGATTTTCTAAAATTTTATCAAAGTTTCTAGCATATAAAAATTCCGCACCTTTAACCGGCAATAAAACGGTTAATATTTTACTATCAATTTTTATTTTACTATTATTCAAAATCACCTTTGTTAATGGATATTTTATATAAATATATTTAGAAAGAATTGGCCATTCTTTTTCTATATCAATTTCTTCTGCATTTTTATCATATTCTATAACAATTTCTATTTTTTCAATTTTGAATCTATGTTTTAAATATGATTCAAAATCAATAATATCTTGTATAGATAGTACTTTGTATGTTAAAAGCTTAATTGCAAGTTTGTTACTTTTTTTATGTAATCCTACATTCATAATACTAGCATCTTTAATATTGCTATTTTTATTATAATCCGAAAAAACTTCGTTTACTGACTTTAGCTTATCTGTATCTGCCAATTTGTACTCCTCCTATATATATTTAGTAGAAAAAATATCTTTTTTATATTATTTTTAAATTTTATAACACTTTAGGCAACAATTCGAATTATATCACAAGCATTTTTTTTATACAAATAATTTTATAAGTTTTTATATTTATTTTGTTGTAAATTGTCTTGTTTATTTATATAATAATCACGTGGTGATATTATGAGTCCAATTTTTAAAAATATAACAACATATAGCGCAAAAGAATATAAGGAATTTTTAGAATTTCATGGAAAAAAGCACAACCTATCTTATTTTACATTTACAATTTTATTTACAGCCTTTTTGATTTTGTGCTCTATTGTCCAGTTTTCCTCAAACCATACTTTAATTGGTTTATTCTTTATACTATCTTTACTTATATTCTTAGCATATCAAATTATACATCCATTAAGAGTTGTAAAAAAAGAAATAAAAAGTGGTAAAATATCAAATGAATCAAAAAATATATTTTCATTTTTTGATAAAAGCTTTAAGGTTAGAAATAAAGAAGGTATATCCAAAATAAAATATATTAGCTTACACAAAATATACGAAACAGATGGATTTTTTTACTTATACCTTAATCCTAAAAATGCATTTATAATTTCAAAAAATGGCTTTACTATTGGAAATGCAAAAGAATTTGCAAAATTTTTGAAGAAAAAAGTTTGGTTTAAATATAAAAATAAATAATAAATAATAAATATTTAAAAAGTATATAAGAAATATAATTTTTAAAGTGCAAGAGCAACTTTTAGTTGTTCTTGCACTTTAAAATATTCTTAATATATCATTGTACGCAATAAATACAGATAGTAAAATTAGTATAAAGAAACCTGCCGATTGTATTGCAAACTCTGTATTCTCTTTTAGAGGTTTCCTTCTTACAGCCTCTACTAATAAAAATAATATTTTTCCTCCATCTAAAGGCGGAAAAGGTAAAAGGTTTGTTATACCTAATGATAATGATATTAATGCTAGTAAATAAATATATTCATATATTCCTTCTGTCTCAGCAACAATACTCGAAATTCCTACTGGTCCTACTAATTGATTTACAGATACATTTCCGGAAAATAATGATTTTAAATTATCTACTATTGAAAATGAAAAATCTACTGTATTCCAAAAAGCAAAGTAAACATTATTTATAAAATTATTATCTGATTTTTGTAAATTTACCCCCAAATAATACATATAAACAGTTTCTGGAATCATCTGAAATTCAATATTTGTGTTATTTCTTTGCACTGTAAGATTTAATGTGTCTTCTTTAAGATTATTTATCTCTTCTATAGCCCTGTATAAATCTGCAGACACATCTACACCGTTTACTTTCATCAGTCTATCTTTAGCCTGTATTCCTACTTTTTCTGCAACACTACCTGGATAAATATAAATTATAATTGGTTCTTTGTTACTTTCATCAAAATATATACCAATATTTTTGCTTTCCTCTTTTGTAGGAATAATGTTTATATTTTGCTTTTTTCCATCTCTTATATAAGTAATATTTGTTTCTTCTCCATTTGTTTTCTGAATCTCTTTTGTCAAATCAGCTTGATTTCTAACTGTCTTGTCATTTACCTTTATAATTTTGTCACCTTGGATAATTCCAACTTGCTGGGCAGCATATCCATCAATTGTGTCTTGTACAATATTGGTTGTAAAATTACCCATACTAGCTGATAATATAAAATATACAAACAATCCAAATACAATATTTACAGTTCCACCTGCAATTAGAATAGCTATTCTTTTAGGAATACTAGCATTACTATAAGACCTCTTGTCATCAGAATGTTCGTCTTCTCCCTCTAATTTAACAAATCCACCTAATGGAATAATTCGAAGTGCATACTTTGTTTCCCCTATTTTTTTATTCCATATTGCAGGTCCAAATCCAATTGCAAACTCATTAACTTTTACATTACATAACTTTGAAACTAAAAAGTGTCCCCCCTCATGTATAAAAACTAAGAAACCAAGTAAAAACACTACTTTTATTATATTTATTAAAATAGTAACCAATCTATCACCTCTTAATGTAATATATTATCTAATAAACATTAATAGAATATATGCAAATGGTGCTATGAAAATCATGCTATCAATTCTATCAATCATTCCTCCATGCCCAGGTATTAAATTACTAAAATCTTTTATTCCTGCATACCTTTTTATGCTAGAAGCTGAGAAATCTCCTATCTGACTTATTATGCTAAGTATAATTGTAGATATTATTATATATGAATATGGCATTGCTATACTGAAAAGTTTATTACAAACAATTGTATATATTAAATTTAATAAAACTGCTCCAATAATACCTCCTATACATCCTTCTATAGATTTATTTGGACTTATTTTACTAAACTTGTGCTTTCCCCATAATTTCCCCACAGCATATGCAAATATATCTGTTCCCCATGCGGCAAATATAATATACCACACCAATATATTTCCATTATTCATTCCGTATAATAATGGAATAAACATAAGAAACAATGGAATATAACTTATTCCAAAAAATGCCATAGCAATATCTTTTACAGTATATTTCATATTTGTAATAATAACTATTAAGAATAATAAAGTAATTACTACTGGAATCATAATTGCAATTATATTAAACAAATACAAATATGGCAGAAAATGCATAAAGGCAATTAATAAACATACAATATATCCGTATCCATATTATTGGTTTTGCTGTTATTTTTATAGCAGTAAAATATTCATGTAAACTAATCATTGCTACAATTGCATATACAATGTCAACTACATATATATTTCCCACTAATAATATAATTAATACAAATGGGAAGGCTAGTAGTCCAGTTGTTACTCTTTTTTTCTCCATATTATTTTCCTCCAAATTTACGTGTTCTTTTAGTATATTCATTTATTGCTTCCATTAAATCATCATTTTTAAAATCTGGCCAATATTTTTTGCAAAAATATAGCTCTGAATATACACTTTGCCATGTTAAAAAATTGCTCATTCTTATTTCTCCACTTGTTCTAATTACAAGGTCTGGATCTGGCATTCCTTTTGTATATAGATAATTTGAAAACATTTCCTCAGTTATATCTTCTATACTTAATTTATTATTCTTTATTTCTTCTGCAACCTTCTTAATACCTGAAATAATCTCTGTTCTTCCGCCATAATTAAATGCAATGTTAAATTTTATTCCTGTATTATTCTTAGTATTTTCAACAGCTTTTATTATACTAAATTGCAGTCCTTTTGATAAAGCACTTATATCACCAATTATTTGTAGTTTTATGTTTTCATTATTAGCTTTCTTGAAAAAATTATCTAAATAATTTTGAAGCAAAATCATTAATGCTCCTACTTCATTTTCACTTCTTTTCCAGTTTTCTGTTGAAAAAGCATAAACGGTTAAATATTCTATTCCAATTTCATTACAAAATTTTACAATTCTCTCTAGATTATCTGCTCCTTCTTTATGTCCTTTTTTCACTTCTAATCCATGTTCTTTTGCCCATCTTCTATTACCGTCCATAATAATTGCAATATGCTTTGGATAATTTTGATGTTTTTTATTCATAGATTTTCTCCCTTTTATTTGTTTCTGTTTTGTATAAAACATGCAAGTTCTTTTAAAAATTTTCCATTTTCACCATATGGTTTTAATAAATCTATAGCTTCTGTAATAATATTATTTAACATTATTTTTGATTTTTCTAGTCCATATTTGCTCACATATGTTGATTTACCTTTTTTCTTATCATTACCTACTGGTTTTCCTAGTTCTTTTTCATTTCCTTCTTCAGATAAAATATCATCTTTTATTTGAAATGCAAGACCTATTTTTTCTGAAAACTGTGTAAGAATATTTATATTTTCATCATTTGCACCTGCAAGTATCGCTCCCATTCTAACAGCCAGTGTAATTAAAGCTCCTGTTTTGTTTTTATGTATATACTCTAAGTACTCTTCAGAAATCTGTTTTTTTTCAAATTCGGTGTCAACATATTCACCTGCTATCATTCTGTCAACGGCAATAGAAAATTCTTTAAGTGCTTTAAATTTTTTTTCTCTATTTTTTATTTCTTTTTCTAAAAAAATATCATTACTTATAACTATATATGCTTTATTTAGTAAGGCATCACCAGCAAGTATTGCTGTTGCTTCACCAAATTTTTTATGATTAGTCGCTTTACCGTGCCTTAAATCATCATTATCAATCCCTGGCAAATCATCATGTATAAGCGAAAAATTATGTACCATTTCTAAAGCAACAGCAAATGGCATACAAAATTGTATGTCATTTGCAAAAAGTTCAAAACTTGCAATAACTAAAATTGGTCTTAATCTCTTTCCTCCTGCAAGCAAACTATACTCCATTGATTCTCTTAAGTTTTTCTCCGGGCAGTTTTTATCTTCAATATACTTCTCCAGTTCTCTATTAATCTTTGCAGATTTTTTTTCTAGCTCTTCTTTAAATTCCATTTTTACTCCTAAAATTAAACATTCATAATCTCTTTTTCCTTAACTGCAAGTATTGTATCTATTTCTTCTATTTTTTTATCTGTTATTTTTTGTATTCTATCTTCTGCATCTCTTAAATCATCTTCTGTTATATTTCCTTCTTTATGCTCAAGTTTTACTTCATCAATCCCATCTCTTCTTATAGAACGAATTGCAACTTTTGATTCTTCAGCAGTTTTCTTTATCTCTTTAACTAATTCTTTTCTTCTTTCTTCAGTTAGTTCTGGGAATGACAGCCTTATAACTTTTCCATCATTATTTGGATTAATACCTATATCTGATGCAAGTATAGCTTTTTCAATTTCTTTTAATATACTATTATCCCAAGGTTGAATTACAATTAACCTTGCTTCTGGTACAGAAATTCCAGCTACTTGATTAATTGGTGTAGGTACGCCATAATAATCAACTTTTATTTTATTTAAAATAGCTGGGTTTGCTCTTCCAGCTCTAACTTCAGAAAAATTTTCTTGTAAAACATCAGTTGTTTTATTCATTCTATCTTCTAACTTTTTATAATCCATTTTAATCTCTCCTTTATTCTACAATAGTTCCTATTGTTTCTCCTTTTACAATTTTAACCATATCTGCTGGTTTATCTATTCCAAATACAACTAAAGGTATTTTATTATCACGACATAAAGCTGTTGCTGTTGAATCCATAACTTTTAAATCTTGATTTAAAATGTCTATATATGAAATCTTATCATATTTTTTAGCTGTTGGATCAAGTTTTGGATCTGCAGTATAAACTCCATCAATTGTTTTTGCAAGTAAAATCACTTCCGCTTCTGTTTCTGCTGCTCTTAAAGCTGCTGCTGTATCTGTTGTAAAATATGGATTTCCTGTTCCACAAGAAAAAATAACTACTCTTCCTCTTTCTAAATGTTTAATTGCTTTTCTTTTTATGTAAGGCTCTGCAATTTCTCTCATCTCGATAGCTGTTTGTAATCTAGTTTTTATACCTCTTGCTTCTAGTGCATCTTGCAATGCTAATCCATTCATTGCTGTAGCAAGCATTCCCATATAATCTGATGTTGTTCTTTCCATTTCATGTCCATATCTTCCTCTCCAGAAGTTTCCTCCTCCTACAACAATTGAAACTTGAACTCCTAAATCAACTACATTTTTTATTTCATCGCATATTCTTCCTAATACATCAGAGTATACTCCTGTTTTTTTATCTCCTGCCAAAGCCTCTCCACTTAATTTTAAAAGTATACGTTTGTACGCTATATCACTCATTTTTATTTTACACTCTCCTTTAATTATATTTTACTTTTTTTATTCTACCACATTATATATATAAAATGCATTATTTTTTTTGTATTTTTTAAAGATTTTTATAATGACCTTTTTGACCACTTGTTTTTTTTCGTCTATATCTTGGTAGTATCCACTACATCTAAGTCTTCTTGTTTGTTTTTTGATATTGCATTATAAAAAGCATTAACTGTATCTAAAGAAGTAAAACATGGAATTTTACATTCTACTGATAATCTTCTAATTTTAAATCCGTCTCTATTAGATTCTTTTCCTCTTGTTGGCGTGTTTATAACAAAATTAATCTTACCAGAATGTATAAGATTTAATATACTATCTGCACCTTCCCATATTTTCTCGACTACAGTTGAATCCACACCATTATTTTTCAAAAATTGTGCTGTTCCTCCTGTTGCATAAATTTTAAATCCAATTCCAACAAGTTTTTTTGCAATTTCTAGCATCTCTGGTTTATCTTTATCCCTTACAGTAATTAGAACATTACCGTTTGTTGGAATTTTTATTCCTCTTGCTATAAATGATTTTAAAAGTGCTTTTGAAAATTCTTTCGAGATTCCTAATACCTCCCCTGTTGATTTCATTTCTGGTCCTAAGCTAGTATCCGCATTTTTTATCTTTTCAAATGAGAACACAGGCATCTTTACCGCAATATACTCACTTTTTTTATATATTCCTGTTCCGTATTTCATATTCTTTAATTTTTCACCTAAAATAACTCTTGTTGCAATATCAATAACTGGAAGGTTTGTTACTTTACTTATGTATGGTACTGTTCTACTTGATCGTGGATTTACTTCAATAATATATACTTCATCATTACAAATTATAAATTGAATATTTAATACTCCAATTACATTCAATTCTTTTGCAATTTTCTCTGTATATTCTATAATTTTCTTTTGATGATTTTGGTTAATTGTTTGAGTTGGATAAACAGATATACTGTCACCTGAATGAACTCCTGCTCTTTCTAAATGTTCCATAATTCCTGGAATTAAAATATCTTCTCCATCACAAATAGCATCAACTTCAAGTTCTTTTCCCATCATATATTTATCGACTAAGATTGGGTGTTCTTGCACAGTTTTATTTATCTGTGTAATAAAGTCTCTTACTTCATTATCATCGTATGCAATAGCCATTCCTTGTCCGCCTAATACATATGATGGTCTAACTAATACAGGATATTCTAGTCTATTTGCAACTTCAATTGCTTCTTCTGCTGTATATACAGTACTTCCTATTGGTCTTAATATGCCACATTTATTTAGTGCTTCATCAAAAAGTTTTCTGTCTTCTGCTCTATCCATATCTTCTTCTTTAGTTCCAAGTATTCTAACTCCCATTTCTTTCAAAGCTCTTGTTAATTTAATAGCTGTTTGGCCACCAAATTGTACAATTGCACCATATGGATTTTCTATTCTTACTATATTTTCTACATCTTCTTTTGTAAGTGGTTCGAAATATAGCTTATCTGCAATATCAAAGTCTGTACTAACTGTTTCAGGATTATTATTTACAATTATTGTTTCATATCCTTTTTTCTTTAGTGCCCATACGCAATGTACACTACAATAATCAAACTCTATTCCTTGACCTATTCTTATTGGTCCTGAACCTAGTACCAATATCTTTTTCTTTTCTGCCAGTCCATCTGCTTCATTCTCTTCATCATAACTTGAATAATAGTATGGAGTTTGTGCATCAAATTCAGCAGCACATGTATCTACCATTTTAAAATTCGCAACAATACCATTATTTAATCTCATTTTTTTAATTTCTTCTTCTGAAATTTTAGTTAGTCTGCAAATTACTTCATCTGTAAATCCCATTTCTTTTGCTTTTTTTAGCAATTCTAAATCAATATTGGGTTGTGATTTTGAAATTATCTTTTCCATATCTACAATATTTTTAATTTTACTTATAAAGAATTTATCTATAGTAGTAATTTCGCTTATTTGATCTATAGTCATTTGCCTTCTTAACGCCTCTGCAATCACCCATATTCTTTCATCATCTATTCTTCTTAATTTTTCTCTAATCTCTTCTGTAGATAATGATTTAAGCTTAGGTAATATTAAGCTATCTACATTTTCTTCTAATGACCTAATAGCCTTTAATAATGCAGCTTCTATGCTTGGTGCTATAGCCATTACCTCTCCTGTTGCTTTCATTTGAGTTCCAAGATCTCTTGAAGCAGTTAAAAATTTATTGAATGGCCATTTTGGTATTTTTACAATTGTGTAATCAAGCACAGGTTCAAAACACGCATAAGTTTTCCCTGTTATAGCATTTTTAATTTCATCTAATGTATATCCAATTGCTATTTTGCTTGCAACTTTTGCAATTGGATATCCTGTTGCTTTAGAAGCAAGTGCTGAAGAACGACTAACTCTTGGATTAACTTCAATAACAGCATATTCAAAGCTATTTGGATTTAATGCAAACTGAACATTACATCCACTTTCTATTTTTAGAGCAGAAATAATTTTAATAGCAGATGTCCTAAGCATTTGATACTCTTTATCTGAAAGAGTTTGAGAAGGTGCAACTACTATACTATCACCTGTATGTACTCCTACAGGATCAATGTTTTCCATATTGCATATTGTTATACAGTTTCCTTTTGAATCCCTCATAACCTCATACTCTATTTCTTTCCATCCTGAAACGCATTTTTCTACTAGTATTTGATTTACTCTAGATAAACGAATTCCACTATCAGCAATTTCTTTAAGTTGTTCTAATGTATATGCTATTCCTCCTCCTGTTCCTCCTAATGTATATGCTGGTCTAATTATTACTGGAAGTCCAATTGTTTGAGCAAACTCTACAGCATCCTCTACTGTATTTACAACTTTACTTGCAATGCAAGGCTCTCCAATTTCCTCCATAGTTTCTTTAAATGCTTTCCTATCTTCTGCTTTTTTTATTCCCTCTGGTGATGTACCAAGTAAGCGTACATTTTTTTCTTCTAAGTATCCCGACTCAGCAAGTTCCATTGCAATATTTAGTCCTGTTTGTCCTCCAAGGTTAGCAAGCATACTATCTGGTTTTTCTACATCTATAATTTTCTTTACTGTTTCTACATTTAAAGGCTCTAAATATATTTTGTCTGCCATGTTTTTATCTGTCATTATAGTTGCAGGGTTAGAATTTACTAAAACTACTTCCAATCCCTCTTTTTTTAATTCTTCACAAGCTTGAGTTCCTGCATAATCAAATTCTGCCGCTTGTCCTATTATTATTGGGCCTGAACCTATTACTAATACTTTTTTTATATCTTTATTTCTTGGCATTTTTATTTCCTCCTACAAATTCAACAAACTCATCAAATAAATATCCTGTATCTTCTGGTCCTGGGCAAGCTTCTGGGTGAAATTGAACTGTATTTATATTTTTATTTTTATATCTAATTCCCTCTACAGTACCATCATTCATACTTATATGTGATACTTCTGCTGTTTGACTTGGTATTGTTTCTTCTTTTACGTAATATCCATGATTTTGAGATGTTATATATACTCTATCATTTCTTAAATCTTTTACTGGATGATTAGGTCCTCTATGTCCATATTTTAGTTTTTCTGTTTTTGCTCCTATTGCAAGTGCCATTAATTGATGTCCTAAGCATATTCCAAAAATAGGCATATCACTATTATATAGTTTTTTTATCTCTTCTATTTGTTTTATACAATCTTCCGGATCTCCTGGTCCGTTAGATAAGATTAATCCATCAATATTCGAGCTTAGAATTGCTTCTGCAGAAGTATCTTGAGGAAATACAGTTACATTACAGTTTCTTTTTAATAAGGATTGTAAAATATTTTTTTTGTATCCAAAATCAAATAATCCTATTTTTATATCTCCATCTCCATATTTCTGTATTTCCTTTGAACTTACCTTTTCTACAAGTTTTTCTATTTTCTTATTTTTTATTTCTCGCATTATCTCTTCTATATTAGAAACATCATCTGTTAATTTTCCCTTCATTGTACCATTTTGTCTTAAAAGTTTTGTTAGTTTTCTAGTGTTTATTTCCTTAAGACCTGGCAGCTTATTCTTTATCATATAATCATTTAAATTTAGTTCACTTCTAAAATTACTTTCTAAATTTGCAAGTTCGTGTACAAAAATTGCTTCGACCCATAAACTATCTGATTCCATATCCTCCTGTATTACACCATAATTTCCTATAAGTGGATATGTTAAAACTACACCTTGTCCAGCATAAGATGGGTCACTAAAGACTTCTAAATATCCTGCCATTGAAGTATTAAACACAACTTCACATATGCAGTCTTTATTATATCCTATTCTTTCACCTTCAAATATTTCACCATTCTCTAATACTAAAAAACCCTTCATTTTACATTCCTTTCTATTTATAGTTTATAAAAGTCTAAAATATTTACGTAAACTTTCAAAAAAAAAGAGCTGAGCGCTCTTTTTTTTATTGATTAATTTGTTTCATAACTTCTTCAGCAAAATTTTCTTCTTTTTTCTCTATTCCTTCACCTTTTTCAAATCTTTCAAATCTAATAACTTTTGCATTATTTGATTTTAATAAATCAATAACCTTTTTATCTGGATCTTTTACAAATATTTGGTCAACTAAACATATTTCAGAATAAAATTTACCAATTCTTCCTTGTACAATTTTTTCGGCAATTTGAGCTGGTTTTCCCTCATTCATAGCTTGAACTTTTAATATTTCCATCTCTTTATTAACTCTTTCTTCCGGAACAGAGTCTCTATCTAAATATTCTGGTTTAGCTGCTGCAATTTGCATACATACATCTTTTGCAAGTTCAGCATTTCCATTTTCCATTTCTACTAAGACACCTATTTTTCCATCACCATGGATATATTTTTCTACTAATCCGCTTGTTTCATATCTTGCAAATCTACGAATAGAAATATTTTCTCCTATTGTTGCAATTTTATCAGTTAATACTTCTTGTACAGTCTTTGCTTCATCACTTATAGATTTTTGAGCAAGCAACTCCTCTACTGTAGCTGGATTTTTTTCAGCAATTTGTTTTGCTATATCAGATACAAATTTTTGGAAATCTTCATTTTTTGCAACAAAGTCAGTTTCAGAATTTACTTCTACAACACTACCTAATTTTGCACCATCAGCAACATATGCTGCAACAATTCCTTCTGCTGCAACTCTATCAGATTTTTTAGCTGCTTTTGCAATACCTCTTTCACGTAATAATTCGATAGCTTTTTCCATATCGCCATCTGTTTCTGTTAAAACTTTTTTGCAGTCCATCATTCCTGCACCTGTTTTTTCTCTTAACTCTTTTACTAAACTTGCTGTTACCATATTATTTCCTCCTTTTTTATATAAAGGTAGGTATTTAATTTACACCTACCTTATTATATTTATTATTCTTCTACAGCTTCTTCAGCTGATTCTTCTTGGACAACTTCTTCACTGGCTACTACTTCTTCAATGCTTTCTGGAGCGGTTCCTTCTGTAGTTTCTTCGAATGTTTCTACAGCTTCACCTTGTCTTCCCTCAATAACTGCATTTGCCATTGTTTGTGTTATTAATTTTACTGCACGTACAGCATCGTCATTTCCAGGTATTGGATAATCAACATCTTCTGGATTACAGTTTGTATCTATTAATCCCACAACGGGAATATTTAATTTTCTTGCTTCTAATATAGCTATTCTTTCTTTTTTAGGATCTACTACAAATATAACTCCTGGTAATTCATTCATGTCTTTAATTCCACCAAGGTTTTTCTCTAATTTTTCCATTTCTTTCTTTAAAAGAATAACTTCTTTTTTAGGAAGTATTTCGAAAGTACCATCTTCTTCCATTCTTTCTAGGTCTTTAAGTCTTTTAATTCTATTTTTAATTGTACCAAAGTTTGTAAGCATTCCACCTAACCATCTTTGGTCAATATAGTACATACCACACATTTGAGCTGCTTCTTTTACACACTCTTGTGCTTGTTTTTTTGTTCCAACAAATAGAACTGTTTTTCCTTCTTCTGATTGTTCTTTAACAAAACTATATGCCTCGTCTAATTTTTTTGATGTCTTTTGTAAATCGATAATATGGATACCATTTCTGGCTTGAAAGATGTATTCAGCCATTTTAGGATCCCATCTTCTTGTTTGGTGTCCAAAGTGTACACCTGCTTCAAGTAATTGTTTCATTGCAACTACTGCCATTTAAAATTCCTCCTTTAGTTTTTATTCATCCATAAAACTTCTAACACTTGTGCCAACTTTTAAAGCACTATCACAAGCTAATTTTATGTGTTTATTTATACCGAGAAGTATTATAACATAAAAAGCATTGCCATTGCAATACTTTTTATATCTTTTCATAAAAATTTTTATACAATTTATAAAAAGACCCCCAGCATTAATCATAACGCCAAGAGTCCTTTATGGAGAGATATAATATTTCGTTTATTTATACTAGCAACATTTTTTACAACATATTAGTGTAATAACCCTCACAATAATTAAAATAGCAAGTATTACCGCTAAGATAATAAATGAGGCAAGGTTACCAAGTATTACTGCACTTAAAGCAGCTCCTATTATTAATCCTATTACTAATCCTAATAATATAGATAACACAAAAATAACAACATCTATACAGCATTTACATTTAATTTTACATTTTTTATTTGGCTTTTCATATACATATTCAACTTCTGGTTCCATAATTTACGTTCACCTCCTAAAAAACACAAAAAATGTGTTTATACTATAATATATTCTAAAATATTCTAAATGTTGACAGATTTTGAAACAAATCTCGCTTCGCGAGAGCTTTGGGTTTAATTAAACTTTTTATGTAATTATAATAAGCTCTTAAGAAGCGTAAAGATTTGTTGTCGCGAAAAATTGCAAAGCAATTTTTCTGTGCAATATAGTTTTGGTTTAATAGAAAAATTTGCAATTTTTCCTATTCAACCAAATAAAGAAATAAGGGCATATATGCCCTTATTTCTTTTGTTAATTTAAAGTTTTGTTTAAATAATATAGTTGAATTTCTTTCAATATACTTATTTTAATTATATTCAAATTAAATACAATTATTTAAATCCTCTATTATTTTCTCTTTATCCATATCTTTTCCTATAAATACAAGTTTTATCATTCTGTCTCCAACCTCATCGTCCCAATCTTTTAATATATCTGGCTCGTCTTGAATCATTTTTTCTAAATCCTCTTTTGGTGCAGATGCAAGCCAATATCCTGATTCTGAAATTTTAAACTGTTTTCCTGCTTGTTCAAATAGATATGACATATTATAATCTTGGTTAAACCAAACAAGACCTTTACATCTTATAACACTTTTAGGAAATCTATTATTTACATATTCTTCAAATTTTTTCTCATCAAAAGGTTTTTTAGAAGAATATACAAATGTTCCAATTCCATATTCTTCTGCTTCTCCTTCTTCATGATTATGCTCATGATTGTAATGATGAGCATGTTCTTCTTCATGTTTTTCATCGTCTTTTTCTAATTCTTTAATCCAACCTGCAGAACTTGATATTTTTTCGAAATCAAAATTGGTTGTACTCATAATTTCTTTAACGTCAACTTTTGCATAATTTGTTTCTATTATTTTAGCAGTAGGTTGAAGTTTTTTTATTACAGCTTTAACTGCACTTAATTCATCTTTACTTACTTCATCTACTTTATTTAAAACAATCACATTACAAAATTCTATTTGTTCAATTAAAAGATTTTCTATATCTTCTTCGTCAATGTCTTCTTTAACTAAATTCTCTCCGCATCCAAATTCTGTAACAAGTCTTAATGCATCTACTACTGTAACAATATTATCTAATTTACATATCTTAGGTAGTCCATATTCTTCAAGAGAATTTGAAAGAATAGAAATTGTTTGTGCTATTGGTAATGGTTCACATATTCCACTTGCTTCAATTAAAATATAGTCAAATTTTTGTGTTTTTAAAATATCTATTATTTGATTCATTAAATCTTCTTTTAAAGTACAGCAAATACAACCATTAGATAATGGGACTACATTACCTTTGTCTTCTTCTTGAATAAATCCTCCATCTGCAATTAATTTTGCATCTATGTTTACCTCTCCTATGTCATTTACTATTACAGCTACTTTGTATCCTTCCTGATTTGTTAAAATATGATTCATTAGAGTTGTTTTTCCTGCTCCTAAATATCCAGTAAGTAGTGTTATTGGTGTTTGTTTAAATTCCATCATTTTACCTCCTGCATTTTATTCTTTTATATATTTTTTTAAAATATTTATAACTTCATCATGCACTATTCCATTGCTAATAATTGCTCCATTTATATCAGTGTCATATCTTTGATCTTTTCCGAAAAAATTTGTAACCTTTCCCCCAGCTTCTTCCACAATTATTTTTACTGCAGCTACATCGCAATGTTTTCTTTTACCACCTGGAAAAATCTCCAGATTAAAATCTCCAGATGCAACACACATACTTGCCCTTATACAGCTTCCTATGCTTACTACATATGTTTTATTATTTAATTCTTTTAAAACTTGTAAAACGTCATATTGTGATCCGTTCCATATATCAATATTTGATAAACTTCTCATATCATTAAAATTACAATTATTTACTGATATCTTATCACTATTTCTAAAAGCTCCATTTCCTTTTGATGCATAATATAAATTATCTGTAAATGGGTCGTATACTACTCCAATCTCTGGTACGCCGTCAATTACTAATGCTAAAGAAAATACTGCTACTGGTATATGTCTAGCATACATTGCTGTTCCATCAACAGGATCGCAAACCCATATATGATTGGATTTACTGTATTGTTCTTCTTCTCCATCCACTGAGTGTGTCGGAAATTTTTCTTGTACTCGCTTTATTAAATATGAATTTATTTCTTTATCAGCTAAAGTAACAATCGTATTATCTTCTTTATATGTTGACCCATTATCTTGTTTAAAATATTTTAACATTATTTCTCCAGCTTTATATGCTACTTCCTTTGCAAATTCTAAATATTCTTTATTATTATTCATCTATAAACCTCTTTATAATAAAATTTTAAGTCTATTTCATGTGCATGATAGTATTTTAGTATCTTTTGCATTCTTAAATTCTCATTTCCCGTAGCACACGATACTATTTTTATATCCGTATTTTCCTGTTTTAATTTTTCTATCAATTTAAAAAATATTCCATACTTTCTATATTCTTCTTCAACATACATTTGTGAAATCCATAAAATTTCACCGTCATTTGCCCAATAAAAATATGAATATAAAATCATTCCTACAGGAATATTATCAATTTCTGCAATTATGCAATTAAACTTTGGGTTGTTGCAAAAATAATCCTTATCAAGATTTTCTTTAAATTGGCTATTTTTAGTATAATTAATATTATTTATTTCATTGTTAGCACGTATAAGAAATTCTCTATGCCTTTTATTAGCTTTTATTATTTTTATTTCATGCATTTTCTTTTTACCTCTTTTTTTATATCATATCTATAAATAGCTATTAATGTAGATGATATTACAAATATATCTGATGCAGCAGCTGAATATGCCCCTACAAATAAATCATAAGTCATCCACGAAATTAAATTTCCTAGAATTAATAATCTAACATGTTTTTCTTTAGATTGTATAAGCGTTGGTATAAATAATAATGATGCTAGTATAGGTAATACATCTATAACTCTGTTAAAAGAAGTAATACCTATTATAATTGAAATCGCAAAATATACTCCAACTAAAATCTTTGGAGTTTTTTTGCCTTTATCTTCTAATAAAGTATTTATTATTATTTCTATAGCTGTAATAGTGCAAGTTATTGCACCAATATATGCTCCTAATAATATATAACTTATTACAAATAATATATTAGATAATACTATTACTAATAATATTTGTTTTTTAGTTTTTAATTGTACAGCTATAATATTAATTAACATTGCTAAAAGGCTTAATATTTGAGCTAAAAGAAACATATATTAATCTCCTTAATAATTATGTTTTTCGGGGAATAATCCCTCTTACCCCTCCTCGAGGGTTAGATACATCTCCTGCGTATCTTGGAATTAAATGTACGTGCAAATGCATTATACTTTGAAATCATCAAATCAAGCAATAGTCAAATCATTTTAAAATTGAAACTCTACATCACTAATACATTTACAAAAAAGAACTTTTCCATTTTTATTTTTCATCTCTATAAACATATTTTATCTTTTCATAAGTTGATAAACTACTTCTTTGACACATTTGATTATATGCAGTATTTCTTAATTCTTCTTGAGCTTCTTTTTTATTTAATGAAGTATTTGGAAAAAACGGTCCATCTATATATGATTTAATTATAACTTTACCTTTTTTGTTTTTATGATAAGTATTAGTTAATGTAAAAATGGGTGTATTAAATTCTACTGGATACTTAAATGACACATTTTTAAAAGGCCTTATTTTTGTATAATACGGCCAAATGTGAGCTTCGGGATAAATTGTAATGCTATAACTTTTTGATATTAATTCTTTAACCTTTAATAAAAAAATTTTACTTGCCTTTATATTTCCAGGAACAGGAATTGCTCCAAGCAGTTTAACAATTGTTTTTAACCCTTTCATAGAGACATTCTCAGGATTAACTATAAAGAAATTTCTTTTAGGAAAATTTGCTAAACTCGGGATAAATGTATCTGCAAAAACTTGAGTATGGTTTGCATATATAAAATATCCTGAATTTTTACATTCCTTTAATTTTTCTTTTCCAATAAATACAATGTGAAATTTTATTTTAGCATATATATATTTAATCGGCATACTTACAACATTTTGTAATAAATATGATAATAAATTCCATAATGAATTTTTATGTGTATATTTATAATTCTCGTCTATATTAATTGGTACTATTTCTGAACCAGCAAATTCATCTTTTAATTCATCAGTATAATAGTTTACTTTTTCTTCTTTCATACAGTTTCCTTTTTCTTATCTTCACTTTTAATTGTCGTATATTCAAGTGGTTTTTTATAAAATGCTTCATAAATGTTTTTCCAAATATTATAATTTTCTTCTTTCATAGCATTTGCTGCTTCTTTTACTGATAATTCTTCATTAGGATAAATAGGTTTTTCTATATTAATATAATATTCAAGTATTGGAAATCCATCATTTCCAATTATGTCACTATTTTTCATAGTAATAAACATTGGAACAATAGGCACTTTGTTTTTTGACGCGAATTTAAATGCACCATTTTTTAAAGGTCTTGGCTTTCTATAATTCCACCATAAACTTTGTTCAGGATAAATTAATATAAAGTTTTTTTCACTAAGAAGTGTTTCAACAGCATTAACAAATTCAATCATTGCTTTTGTACTTGTTGCTAAAGGTAACGTATTACTATTTCTAAATAAGTATCCATAAAATCCTGGAAAATTTGTATAATTTCCTTCTCTTATTACTTTATATAAAGTTTTTCCTTTATGATTTGATGTCCTAAAAGCTGTTTCAACAGCAAATACATCTAATGGATTAAAATGATTACATGTAATTATTGCTCCTGATTCTATTTCATTTAAATTCTCGATTCCATTAATTTCTTTTATTACTAATTGATTTTTTCTTAATAATTCTTTAAAAAATCCTAAAGCAAGAGTATTTGCAACTGTAGTTTTTAACTTGTTCGTTAATTTTTCATTTAAATAATCAACTTCGCCTGGCATAATCGGTATAGTTGGTGGATCTTTCTCTGGATCAATATCAAATTTTCCTTCTTTTTCTAATTTTGAAATTTCCTCCAAAATTGCAAGTCTATCTTCTGATTGTTTAATAAGATCATTTGATTTTCTGTAATTAGAAATATACTCATTTATTCTTTTTAAACTTCTTACTTTTCTATCTTGTCCAACACAATCAGCTTCTAACTGTGCAAGTTCTAAAAGTTTTTTGCCTTTTTCTTTATCTTCTTTAACCTCTTCTTCTGAATAATTAATCTGTACTTTTTTTATATCATCAAAAAATTCACTTTTTTCTGCATATTTCCAAAAATACTCATCGTATAAAACAGATTCATAATGCCATGGCTTATGTGCAAAATTATAGTGTATTAATTTTATGTCTTTTACATTTATACTTTTTCTTGCGATAGGCATTTTATTCCACACTACATTTAAGTATTTAACTCTTCCTTTACAAATTCTATTTAAATAATCTTGGTCTTGCGCCACAGAATAAGTCACTTTTTCAAGTAAATATATGAATTTTTCTTGAAAATTAAATTCTCTAAGTTCTTTAAGATTCATTATTAAAACACCAGCATTAAAATAATGCTTATATGAATCCATTCCTACAACTTTTTCTACATATTCTCTATAAATAGGTGTAAATCCTACAATTTCATCAGGTATTGCTCCTAATAAATTATCTTTAATATCTGTATTATATAATTTAGCAGGATCATCCAATAAAACAATATCGCTATCTAAATATAATACTTTATCATATTCAGGATATAAATTAGGTAAAAACAATCTAAAATATGTTGATTTTGAATAGTAATCTCTTGTATATAATTTATCTTTTATGCTATCTATATAATAATTTAAATCAACAAATTCAATCTTTATGTTGTTTTTTTCCAGTTTCATTATTCTTTTTTTATTAGTATCTAAAATGTTAGTATATAAAATTTTAATTTCATATAAATTCTCTTCTGAAGAATTTTCTATAATAGATTGGATCGTTACTCCTAAAAAAGGTATATATCCGTCATCTACTGCAAAAAATATTGGAACAACATTTAATTTCTGCATAATAATTTCTCCTTCATCTCAAATTCTTTTTTTAGCTCTATATATTCATTTAAGTCTTCATCAAATCTAAAACACTTTAACTGCTTATGCACTTCATCAATATTCCACTGTTTAAAATTTGTTGTGTGTGGATATGGCCTAATCATTAATCTCTTACAAAAGTGACATATTACAGTATCTTCTCTATTAAATTTTGATTGCTCATTAAACTTTCGTGGCAATAACTTTTTATTGGTAGTTGACCAGAAAACTGCATCCTGATCTGCAAAAAGCATTTTCTTTTTTCTTATTTTATCTCTTGCCTTTTCTAATAATCTTGTTTTCTTAATCTCTTTGATATTTAATAAAAGCATACCAGCATTTATATAATCTGGTCTTATAAACACGCTTCCATATTTTTCTTTAACAGCTGCATACTCATATCCCTCTATATCTATATTAAATAATTTTGATATATCGTCTGCTGCCATCATATCAATATCTAAATATAAGATTTTTTCTGGTATTTCTTCTACTAAATCTGCTAATAATCTAAGAAGTGTAAATGGTGTACAATATGCCGATTCATTAGGACTACTTAAAAATTCTTTTTCGTAAAGATTAGTTACATCTTTTTTTATAACTTTGTTTTCTTTATCTTTCCTTTTTACAACCTCATCTAAAAATTCAACCTGTTCATCTGTAATTGGAACATATTCTTTATTTAGTCTAGAAACATCTGCTGTAAATATATAACACGTAATTGGCTCTACAGTTTTATTAACTATAGAAACAAGTTCACATATAGCTCCATCAAAGACTTTTTTATTTCCACACAAAAGTATATTTATCATTCTATTAATCTCCCATTAGAATTTTACTATATTTTTCAATTTTTGACAATATTTACTTTTAGGATTTTTTATATAATTATGCAAAACTTTCTAAAATTATTGAAATTTACATAAATTGATGCTAGAATAGTATCATGTAAAAATACTTTTTAGACTCTTTTTTTACATCTATAGGAGTTGTTTTAAACTCAAAGGTCAGCTATAGTAAATTTATTTTAAAGGAGATTGTACAGATGAAAAAAAAAGTTTCAACCACATGTCCTTGTTGTGGATACGTCTACAGTAGGGAATATCTTTTTAGTATCAACAAAACATTTATTGGTTCTAAAATTTTAGAAGGAGATAAAGAATTTCAAAAATTTCATCTTCTCTCTGAGGATTTCAATGTTAGTTTTGTTGCATGTCCGAATTGTGGTGTTCTATTGTTAGCATCAAAGGTTGAAAGCTAGCTTAAGTGTCTCACAGTCTTTACTGTGAGACACTTTTGGTCTTTTCGAGTCCCACGTATTCAAATAAAAAAATGGCATCTTTCGATACCATTTTTTTATTTGGTGCCCAAGGTGGGACTCCTCTTCGGGCCGCGTCAGAAAAACAGTCCACTGGACTGTTTTTGAGCTAATTTCGATACTTGCCTGTGCAAGTCCCGAAATTGCTCTCCTTCCTTTTCGAGTCCCACGTATTCAAATAAAAAAATGGCATCTTTCGATACCATTTTTTTATTTGGTGCCCAAGGTGGGACTCGAACCCACATGGTTGCCCGCACGATTTTGAGTCGTGTGCGTCTGCCAGTTCCGCCACTCGGGCAAAAAGCGGACATTTGTATGTCCGCTTTTTATTTTAGCATATATTATTTTAGTTGTCAAAACTATTATGTGAGATTTTCTATTATTTCATTTTTAATTCATATTCGTAAACACATACGATTTTTATGTTAGAATTAATCTCATCTAACTCGTGATTCATTCTAAAAAGCTTTTGTCTTTTTAATTCAAAATTAAAATTACTCATGTCCAATAAAATCTTATCAGTAATATTCATTCCGACAGGTAATGTTTTGTTATTATTATCAAAATATATTATATTTGAGAAAGCAATTATTGGCATATTTTCTTTAATATGAACTTTATACAAATTAATTTTATCTGCATCTTTTGCTTCATTAATTGCGTGTTCAGGATTAATCCAAAATCCTCCATATTCGTCTGTGTTTAGAACCTTGTCTGATGCAAAATATACATCTATATCTATAACAGATTTTAATTTTAAAAATAAATTCTTAATGTTACTTTCAATTTCTTTTAAAGTCCCAATATATTCTTCTATAGTAGTATTTTTTGTTATATCTAATATATTAATTTTATCTTTTTTATTTTCTCTATGTTTTGAGTTACCAAGTGATTTTATTTTTGTTTTGTCTTCAGAAATACTTCCAAAAATATCAAATTCTTCCGTTGAAAACAAGCTTTTTTCTTTCTCTGCTTCGGTTTTTAATCTTTCTAAACTTTCTTCTAGTTCACTATATTTATTTTCTTTTATCTTATTCAAATCATCTAATATATCTGTTGCCCCAATATATATATAATCACATTCTTTATCAGTTAATTCTTTTCTTTGATATTTATCAAACTCTTTCCCAATTTCATCAAAATCCTCTTCATAATCAAATGTTTTCTCTAATTTTTTTACTTCTATATTTTTATTTAATATTTTCCCCTCATTTAGAGCTAGATTTTCATCTTTATTTGCAAATTTCCAAAATTCAAAAATACTCTTTTTATGATTTTCAATTTCTTTCATATATTTATTTGCGTTTTCAATTTTTTGTTTTATACTATTATTTCTATTTTCCAAAGAAGATAAATCTAATTTTACATTTTTTAGAGTAGTAGTTACTTTTTCTAATTCTTTTACAACTGCAATTAAATCCTCTATTGTGTAAAACTCCTTTTCTTCAATAATATTAGATTCGGTACTTTTGTCTTCTTTTTGTCCTTCATTTTTCTTGTCTTGTCCTACCGTATCTTTTATCTTTACTTTTTTTCCACCTCTAAAGAAATATTTAACTCTACCAAAAAAAGTTTTTCTACATTCTAAATATGTAGTTAATCTTTTTTCTAATATACGATATTCTTTATTCTTTTGCAAAAATTCTTTTTTTACTTCTTCGAGTCTATTATTTGCATTTTCTTTCTCTATTTGAATGCTCTGTAATTGTTGTGTTGTTTTTTTGTATTCATCCGTTATAAATCCTACTAAATTATCATATGTTACAAGTTTTGAGTTGCATAAAAATTCTAGCCCACAATCTGATGAAATTTTTGTTTCAAATATATAATAATGTGGAAGTTCAGTTTGCAATATAAATAATGCTTTTAATAATTTATAGAACTTACTTGCATTTTCTTTTGTATTAATAATTATTTTATAATAGCTTTTAATTTTTTCATACACTACTGTAGTTCCAACAATTTGTATACTGCTATTTTCATCATTATCATATACTTCATATGTAAAAGGCCATTCTTTTGTAAATAACCATAAGTATTTTTCTATATCTAGAATTTCAGATTTTTTTAAATATTCTCCAGAATATTCCATATTAGCAATAGGTACAAAAATAGTATTATCTTTATTTTCTTTTGCACACTTAATCTTCTCTTTTAGTAAATAAAAAAAAGCTGATGTATTTACTTCTTCTGTTGAAAAGATAACAAAATATGTATCTTCTTCTACATAATAGAATATTTGCCACAAATAATTATTATTATATTTCACTTTAAATGGATTATTTTGTTTGAATTCATTTTGTTCTTTTTCTATATCTTCAATTTTAGATATATCCATATCATTAATCATCTTAAGAAATGTAGTATGTTTTATCACATCTTCTTCTGTTTCAGGGTATAAATATGAATAGATTGATGATGCTTGTGAATATTTTTTTCTTATTGATTCTAATCTATTTGCAGATGTTAAAAGAATTTTAATCTTTTTTACAGGTATATGTTTATATATTCTATATGCATTATTCTCATATATTTTTAATGATTTAAAATTTACATATTCTTTTAAAAATTCTGGTATATTTTCTAAGTCTAAACCGATATAATCTAATTTACTTTTTATATTTTCTTTTGTTTTTTCAGGCAAAATAACTACCCCTTTCACATTTGTTTATTTATTTTTTAAAAGTATATCATAAACTAAATTTTACTACAATATTTTGTACATTTTTTGGAATATTTTTTATTTTGTGCGGATATAATTAAATAAAGAATAGTTTTTGTTTTGCATGGAGGTGTTTTATGAATTTAGAAAGAGTACAAGCAATAGTAAATAATAAAGAAAAAGTTGATATTTTATATAAAAATGAACCAGTATGGATTCAAGAAGTTAATAATAATATTGCAAAAGTTGGATTTATACATGAATTTAAAGAACAAAATGTATCCATTACAGATCTTCTAGAAAAAAAATAAAATAGGACAATTTTGTCCTATTTTATTTTTTATAAATTAACTTTATCATTTAGCCAATTTTCTAGTTCATCTATTTTTATTCTTACTTGATCCATAGTGTCTCTATCTCTAATTGTTACAGATTCATCTTCTAATGTATCAAAATCAATTGTTATGCAAAATGGTGTACCAATCTCATCTTCTCTTCTATAACGTTTTCCTATACTTCCAGTTTCATCAAAATCACACATAAATGTTTTTGATAATCTACTATATACTTCTTCTGCCTTCTGGCTTAATTTTTTTGATAGTGGAAGTACTGCTACCTTGTATGGTGCAAGTGCTGGATGAAGCTTTAGAACTGTTCTTATATCTCCACCTTCTAAAGTTTCTTCTTCATAACTATTGCATAAAAATGCCAAAGCAACTCTATCACAGCCCAAAGAAGGTTCAATACAATATGGAATATATCTTTCATTGGTATCCACTTCTAAATATGTAAAATCTTCATTTGAGCATTCCATATGACTCTTTAAATCAAAATCTGTTCGATCAGCAATTCCCCATAGTTCTCCCCAACCAAAAGGAAATGCAAATTCAATATCAGTAGTACCTGCACTATAGTGTGAAAGTTCTTCTTTAGAATGGTTTCTTAGTCTAATATTTTCTTCTTTCATTCCTAAATCTAATAACCATTGTTTACAAAAGTCCTTCCAGTATTTAAACCATTCTTGGTCTGTACCTGGCTTACAGAAAAATTCTAGTTCCATTTGTTCAAACTCACGCGTTCTAAATGTAAAATTTCCTGGTGTTATTTCGTTTCTAAATGATTTACCTACCTGTGCAATACCCATTGGTAATTTTCTTCTTGTAGTTCTTAATACATTTTTAAAATTAACAAAAATTCCTTGTGCTGTCTCTGGACGTAAATAAATTTCAGCTTTTGCATCTTCTGTAACTCCCTGATATGTTTTAAACATTAAATTAAATTTCCTTATTTCAGTAAAATTTTCTCCTCCGCATTCAGGACATACAATGTGATGATCTTTCATGTATTTAATCATTTTATCATCTGGCCATCCATCTACTATTTCCTCGCAATTATTTTCATGCATCCACTCTTCTATTAATTTATCTGCTCTGTGTCTTGTTTTACATTCTTTGCAATCTATTAATGGATCACTAAATCCTCCAACATGTCCAGAGGCTACCCATGTTTTTGGGTTCATTAAAATAGCTGCATCAAGTCCAACATTATATTTGCTTTCTTGTATAAATTTTTTTCTCCAAATCTTTTTTATATTATTTTTTAATTCTACGCCTAATGGTCCATAATCCCATGTGTTTGCAAGTCCTCCATATATCTCTGATCCAGGATATACATATCCTCTTGCTTTACACAAATTCACTATTTTTTCCATAGAATCTATCATATATTGCCTCCTTCATATTATGTTTTACTACAAATTTAATATTTCTATTCTTTCTACTTTCTTATTTTCTCTTTTGTATCTTCCATCTTGTTTAAATACCATACCTGGGAAACTATAAGCGCAATATACATTAATAACGCAATTGGTATAACTAATTTACCAAATGGAATTCTAAAGATTGCTAAAAGACTTATATATAGTAATTCAAAAACAATTAGTACACTTAATGGTAAAATAACACAATTAATAACGCCTAGTTTTCTGAATCTAATTCCAAAATATGCAAATATTGCAATTGTTGTAATTACAATTGGCATTATATATGGCTTTATTATATCTCTTATTCTTATACTTGGCATATCATTTACTAAAACATGCTCATCAATATCATCTATGTTATATTCTTTGCTTACATTTTCTTTTATTGTATTTATTTGCTCATCACTAATTTGTTTAATGGTAATAGAAATGGCATCATTAAAATATTCAATATCTTGTACTTTTCTACTTTCACTTCCAAATACATCATTTAACATTTGATTTATCTGTTCGTTATTATACTCAGTTCCAAAGTATATTTTTATATTTTTAGCTTCTGAATAATCCAGCCCCATATTTAGTCCTATAGTTGATATCACAACTATTCCTGCCACTATAATTAAAATAGAAATTATTAAAATAAATCTTTTTATGTTTGATTTTTCTGTTTTCATATATTACCTCCTACTTTTTTGCATTTGATAAAAGTAATGTTCTTCCAAATAAAAAGCTTGAAACTCCAGTACTAATTATACCCCAGAACAATATCATTCCTATGCTATTTATAGAAGTAATTGTACCATATACAAATACTACTGCAATAATTAATAATACAATTAATAAATCTATACTAGACTTGTACACTTCTTTAAAAGCATTTTTAATGTTTTCTTCATCTGTAGAATTTCCTATTTTATTTAATATTCTAGTATATAAATAGTGATTTAAAATAATTAAACTAAATAATGCAACTACAGATTCTATTACAATAATTGTATTAGTATAACGTATTAATAATAGTAATATCGCAATAGACGCAATATATGAACATGCAGATAACATTCCATTTTTCTTATATTTTATAATTAAATATATAATATCAAGTACCGCAATACCAATTAAAATATAAATTACTATCATTATATTTTTCATAGATATATCAGACTTTATAAACTCTTCATTATCAGCAGTATATTTAAGTGGTAATTTACCATTATCTAATACTGTTGCAATTTTAGATCCCTGCTGTATATATTCTTGCAATTCTGATGTATCTGTTGTTGCGCTTCCAAGTGTAAGCTGTATCATTCCACTATCTAGCGGTTCTGTAAAACTTGTGTTAATAACTTCTTCGTCCTCTATAAGTAATGAAACCTTTTTTTCTACTTCATTACCTTCTTCATCTGTTGTTTTAACATACTTATTACTAATATCTAAAAGCTTTTTCTTACCTTCTTTGTTAAAATTAATTGTTAAGTACACATTTGCTCCAGATGAACTACTATTTGATGTACCATATCCAACTTTAGCAGATTGTATATCTCCATTATCTAATAATATATCGTCTGTTTCAGAATCCTTCATTTGAAATTTTCCAACATAAGATATAACCTCTTTAACTGAATCTAAATTTGAATCATCTGCAAGGGAAATATATATGTCACCTGTTTGATTATTTAATCTTATTTCATAATCACTCAATTTTAGAGCATCTAATCTATCTTGTATGATTTGTTTAGATTTAATATAGTTTTCCTCAATAAGGGACGTTTCTTTTGCTTCATGGCTCTCTTGCTTTTCTTCTATATCTGATTCCTCACTAGAATCAAAGCTCTCCTCTTGGCTATTACTTTCATCATTTTCTATACTCGAAGGAGTATATTTGATTTGAATAATTCCTTCAAGGTTTGCACCAAGTTTGTACTCACGTATTGTTTTATTGCCATTTTTATCGTAAATTCCAACAAATGAAATAATTGACAATAATACAATAACTAATACTATTAGCATAATTTTTAAAGTTTTACTACTTTTTTTCATTTTTTCCTCCTATGTTTTTAATTTTTATAATAATCTTGTGTCATTTATTATTAGTTCAAACCAAATCTTAAGATATTTTGCAGCATATTTGCTCATCATTGTCCTTTCCATAAATATTTCAAAATAGTCTAAAACTGGGCAAATATCAGTGTCTATATATAAATTTAATGTAACTTTTCTATTATCTTTATCTATTTTTAAATCAGATTTTGTTACTGCATAATTTACTCTGTCATGTATATTAAATGTAGATAAATTTGTATTAGCTACACGATCTCTATGAGCATCAGATTTATCAGCTAATATTAAAGCTGCAGATATATCACTTACAGCTGTTCCTGTATTCTCATCATGATTTCCTATTGCTGTCATAATATCAGTTCTTTGTCTTATATCCATTCCCATATCTTTTAAAATATTATACGCAAGTATTGCACCAGAATGAGCATGATCTGTACGATTTACACAATTACCAATGTCATGTAAATATCCTGCAATTCTAGCAAGTTCTACTCTATCCTTTGTATAGTCTAATGCTTCTAAAATATCTCCTGCACGCTTTGAAACAATATTAATATGTCTAGTAGAATGCTCTGTATAGCCTAGCGCATCCAGATGCGTTCCGAGTACATTCAATTAGAGCTTTGACCTCTTCATTATCTTTTACATCTTCCAAAGTTACCATTTTCTTTCCTCCGCATTCTTTGTAAATTTTATATTATATTGATAAAAAATTCAAGTACTTTTATAATGTATTAGAAACAAAAAAGTGAAACATTGTTTCACTTTTTTGTTTATTTATTTTGTTATAGATAATATTTTATATTTTGCAACTCCTGCTGGAATATTAGCTTCAACAACTTGATTTTTCTTTGCTCCCAATAATGCTGCTCCAATTGGTGATTCGTTTGATATTCTATTTAATGATAAATCAACTTCTGTTGAGCCAACTATTGTATATTCATACTCATCTCCAAATTCCATATCTTTTATTTTAACTGTATTTCCTACTTGAACTGTCTTCGTATCAATTTCAGATTCATCAATGATTTTTGCATATCTCAATTTATTTTCAAGTTCAGCTATTTTTATTTCATTACTAGCTTGAGCATCTTTTGCTTCATCATATTCAGAATTTTCTGATAAATCTCCAAATCCAAGCGCAACTTTAATACGTTCAGCTATCTCTGCTCTTTTTTCTGTTTTTAAAAATTCTAGTTCTTTCTCTAAATTATCATATCCTTCTTGTGTTAATATCACTTCTTTTTCTTCCATTTTAGTCCTCCTCGCATTTGTTTTTATACATTGATATTATATTAAGACAATATTATATTTTTGTCAAGTAAAATAAATTAAGTTTTTGAAATAATATGTTTAAATTCTAGTTCATTTATTTTTCCTTTGTTTCCTATTAAATATAACATTTTTACTTTATTATTTATAGTTTGTTTAATTATATTTTCTGCTTTATCTTTCTTATACAAATATGATTCATATATAATATTAGGAGTAAAATCATTATATATTCCTATTTCCTTAAATTCATCTTTTATTCTATCATCAAAATCGATATAACAATCTAATATATTTATTCCATTAAACATCAAAGATTGTACTTTTGTTTTTTTATATACATTAAGTATAACAGCATTTTTATTAACTTTATATTTATTAAACAATTTGTTATCAAAATCAACATTAATTATATAACTTGATTTACTTAGTGATTTTTTCATGTTATTAGAAAGTTCTATTGCAATTCCTTCTTTATCATATAATTCTTTTTCAATTTTTTTAAATATATTTAATTTATTTGTTACAATTTTTACTCTTTTAGCGTTCAAAGCAATTCGCTTTAATATATAATATGAAATCTCTGAAATATTATTTATTAACATGTCTATATTTTGCTCTTTTATACTAGTTTCTGTTAAATTAAATATGTATTTCAATATATCTAAAATTAAATATGAAAATATCCAATATCCTTCTACCCAAATAATATTATTTGATTTATATTTTTCTAATTCTTCTTTTATTCTATCTTTGTATTTTATATTTGATGCAAATGCAAATAAATATACTTCCTTTTTAAATTTCTTATGTATTTTTTTTATAATCGAATTCATCTTTATATTTGAAATTTGTTCTTTTTTATTTCCATCATAAAAAGGGAGCACACAGACTATTTTATCTTCATACTGCTTATATAATATGATATTAAATGTGTATATAAAAAATAAAATAACTTTCTTTATTATTATAGGTGTTCTTTCATATCTAATATTAAAAATTATATTTATTTTATCTATTGTTTCAAAATACACTTTTTTCAAAATTATACCACCAAAAAAAAAAATACTAAGTACATGTTTTATATACTTAGTATTTATATATATTCTTTTTTAAATATATTTATAACTTTTATTCCTTAATATCTAATTTAATATGAACATCTCTTAACTGTTCTTTTGTAACATTACCTGGTGCTTTCATTAATAAATCTTGCGCCTTACTATTCATTGGGAAAGCTATTACTTCTCTAATACTTGGTGCGTCTGTAAGTAGCATTATCATTCGATCAACACCTGGTGCAATTCCAGCATGTGGTGGAGCTCCATAATGGAATGCGTTAAATAATGCTGGAAATTTTTCTTCTATAACACTCTTTTCATATCCAGCAATATCAAAAGCTTTTATCATAATTTCTGGATCATGATTTCTAACAGCTCCTGATGATAATTCTATACCATTACAAACAATATCATATTGATATGCTAATATATCTAAAGGATCTTTTGTGTTTAATACTTCTAAACCTCCTTGTGGCATAGAAAATGGATTATGACTAAATTCAATTTTTCCTTCATCTGTTAATTCATACATAGGAAAATCAACTATCCAACAAAATCTAAATACATCTTTTTCTAATATATCTAATCTTTTTCCTAGCTCTTCCCTGATTTGACCTGCTAAAGTCTCAACAACGCCAGGTCTTTCTGCAATAAAGAATATAGCAGAACCAGGTTTAGAATCTGTATCATTTAACATTTTTTCTCTTGCTTCATCAGTTATAAATTTAGCAATCGGTCCTTGAAATGTTCTATCTTCGTTTACTCTAAGCCATGCCAAACCTTTCGCTCCACATTCATTTATTGCAAATTCTGTCATACCATCAAAAAAGCTTCTTGGCTGATTTTCAACATCTGGAACAGAAATAACTCTTACTGTTTTCCTTTTAAATGCGTTAAAATCAAGATTTTGGAATATTTCAGTAACATCTTGAATTATAAGTGGATTTCTTAAATCAGGTTTATCTGTACCATATTTGAACATTGCTTCTTTATATGGGATTCTAGGGAAAGGATATTCTCCTACTTTTTTTTCAGAAAACTTTTTAAAGGTATTATACATTACTTCTTCCATAATATTAAAGACATCTTCTTGTGTTGCAAATGCCATTTCCATATCTAATTGATAAAATTCACCTGGAGCACGATCTGCTCTTGCATCTTCATCTCTAAAACATGGAGCTATTTGAAAGTATTTATCTATACCAGATACCATTAATAGCTGTTTAAATTGCTGTGGTGCTTGTGGAAGAGCATAAAACTTTCCTGGATGAACTCTACTAGGTACTAAATAATCTCTTGCTCCCTCTGGAGAAGAACTTGTAAGTATTGGTGTTTGTACTTCTAAGAATCCTCTTTCTATCATTTGGCTTCTAAGATATTGTAATATATTTGCTCTTAATACAATATTGTTTTTTATTTTTTCATTTCTCAAATCTAAAAATCTATATTGTAATCTTAAATCTTCTCTTACCTCTTTATCAGAATTAATTTCAAAAGGTAAATTTCTTAATCTTTTACCTAATATTTTAATATCACTTGCGAAAACCTCTATTTCACCTGTTGGTATATTATTATTAATTGTTTCTTCACTTCTTAATCTTACAATTCCAGAAACACAAATTGTTGATTCATTTGGTATTCTAGATGCAAAATCCACTTCTTTTTCATCTCCTGAAACAACTACCTGTGTTATTCCATATTGATCTCTTACATCAATAAACACAACTCCCCCAAGGTCTCTTACTGTTTGAACCCAACCTGATATTTTAACTTCTTTTCCTACTTCTTCTTTTCTAAGTTCTCCACAATTATGTGAACGATATTCGTTCATTTTTATTCCCCCTTTTATATTTATATTAAACAATTGCTTCGATATTCGGACAAGCTGTGCTCGCCCCTACAGCTTTTCATAATTCAATTTGCACTATATATTTCTAATTTCAATCAAAAAAGCCTTTCATCCCTGTGAAAATACAGGGACGAAAGACTAATACTCCCGCGGTGCCACCCTATTTGAAAAGAAACTATCTTTTCCACTTTATTTTGGTATGCTCTAGATGTGTTTCGATAATTATATTTGTTGTAAATGCTCTCAGCTAAATCATTTACTCTCTTTAACAAATTCTATTAATTATCTTTCATCTTCATTGCATTTTAATCTATTACAATTATCATTATTTTACATAGTTTTTTCTAAAATGTCAATATTTATACTAATTTTAATTGAAATTATACCATTTCCCTTGTAATTTAAGTGTATTTATAACTTGCTCATGTTCTTTAAATGTTTTAGAAAAATAAACATTTCTATCTTTATCTGAAGAGAAATATAAGTATTCCGTTTTATTTGGATATATAACAGCTTGAAGAGATGCATCACTAATAGATGATATTGGCCCAACTGGTAGTTTTCCCTCCATATTAATAGCACGTGTATTATATGGGTTTATTGCATTAAGCTCAGATTGATATAAATCTCTAGTTCCTACTTCAACTTTACTAGCATAATATGTTGTTGAATCTATTCCAAGCGACATATTTGCATTTAATCTATTGTATAGTACACTTGCAATATTTTTTCTATCTACTTCTCTTGCACCTTCCATTTCTACAATAGAAGCCATTGTTAATAATTCGTGAGTTGTATACCCTGTATTTTGTATATCTTTTCTATATTTACTAAATACTTTATCAGTTTGATCTAATAAAATTTCAAATATTTTTTCAACAGAAACATCTTTATCTTCAAAAGTATAAGTATCCGGAAATAAATATCCCTCTAATGGATAATAAATATCTTTGTTTTTTATATCATCTGTTAAAAACCAGTATTTATTTATTAATTTATTAATATACTCTTCATTTTCTAGCAAATTATATACATCTTGTGCTGAATTACTAGTTTCTTGCTCAATTTTATTTGCATACCATCTTATTGTTTTTCCTTCCAAAAATGTTATATTTATTTGTTCATATACGTTTCCATTAACTATATTATCAATAATTTGTTTTACATTCATAGAACTATTTAAATCATATTTTCCTGCCTGATAATTATTAATCTTGTTAAACTTAACATATAGTTTGAATGCAAATTTACTCTTAATTAAATTGTTCTCTTTTAATAAATCTACAATAGAATCTATTGTTTGCCCTTTTTGTATTTGAATTATTTTAGATTCTTCTCCAGATCCAACCGCGGAAATTGACGTATTATACCAAATTATACATGAAATAATTATAATAATTATTAATATTATAAAACTAACTATTCCAATTACTACTTTATTTTTTTGTTTTTCCATGCCGTGCTTCATTTTTTTCTCCTTTGTTTTTTTATTTTCTTTACTATACCATAAATTTTATTTTTAGTGAATAGTAAATTGATATTTTTTAAAACTTATAAAAACATAATAATTCTAAAAAACTCCAGCGATCTTACAAAAGAACGCTGGAGAAGGACTGTGGAGAATCATATGTTCCTAAGCCTCTCAAGAAGAGGTTCAAATAGTGTTTTTTGAGCTTCAATATCATGCTTAAGAATAATCCTAGACTTATCCGAATGAGTGAATCTGCTGTGCAGAACTCCATCCGGATCAACACTATATTTCAGGTGTCCCGGATTAAGCTGCATATTTCCAAGGCGTACTATTACGCCATTGTCAAGACAATATGCAGCCTTGTTACCATCACAGAAGATGTCTTTTTGTGGCATATAAAGCATCCTGTCATGCAAATATGGCACAAACTGGTGCTCATACGCAAATGGATTTACGGGGTTTAAGGTTCTTACCTTGCATCCCATGCCTAGCAAAAGTGCTTTATAAACTACTCTCATTAAACTGTCCTCTGTTGGATAGCTAGTAGTAGTAGCCATAAGATAGAGTTTAATCCTTGACTGCCACTCTGCCTGAGGCATAAACATAAATTCCAAACCAGGTTCGTACGAGAACCTGATTTCATCAACAATGCCATCTAGTTTTCTTAAGACATCCATTCGGATTCCATTGGTGAACATGTTCACCCGAAATCCTTCTCGCTTAGCAAGCTCTGCAAACCTTAAAAGGCCCTCGTGCACAGTAGGCTCACCACCATGCAAATAAAGTGTTTGGAAGTCCAACTCTTTAGCAATTTTCATTGCCTGAACATACTGTTCTTCAGACATGAACTTTCCTGAATGCACCATAGGCTCTATGCAATAAGGACATGCCTTATTACACGCATATGTAACAAGAAAATATATTTGCCTTAAATCCTCCACTTCCAATGGATGCGGTACGATACCGCACTTTAGCCGATGTCTTTCCATCATAATGTTTTTGTCCTTTCAATAAATAAAATTACATAAAGTATTACTTTATGTAATTTTATTATACCAATATTCACTAAATATTTCAAGTTATTACCATAAACATCAGTAAAATTATATTTGTTCAAAAAAATATAAATATTTATTTGTAAACTTCCATAATTCTTCTTTTTTGTAATTTAATAATTTAATTAAATTTTTTGCCTCTCTATATGCCATTTCGTACTCTTCTTTAGTTATTATAGAATTATTTAATGCATATTTAAGTTCATCTTCATCTAATAATATTATTTCTCCATTAGACTTAACAACTACATCTAAATACAGATCATCTTCATACGGCACTTCATTTTCTTTTCCAATTTCTTTTGCAATATCAAAATACCATTCTATTATTTCATTATTATTATTATAAAATGCAGAAAGTTTAACTTTAGAAGTATAATCATAAAACTCAAGTAATTTATAATTATTATCAATTATAATCTTATCATCTGATATTATTATTTTTATATCCGCATCTTTAAAGTTATAATAGCAGACATCCCCTTTAAAATTTTCATCACTAATATATTTTACAATGTATATTAAATTACTGTCAGGTTTTTTTATTTTATGCCTGTTTGCATATCTCCTTCTTAATGTTTTGATATTATCTGCTAATTCAATCGATTCTAATTTATCCATACCTTTATCCTCTTTAATTATAAAAGAAGAGGTTTATATAGTATAATAAACCTCCTTATTCAAATAATTAATTTACTTCATTTATCTTAATATCTCTAACATGCTCTATTTTTTCCCATTTTGTATCTGGCTTAATCATACATTTAATGTTTATTACTATCCAAGAACCTAAAAATAACGGATAACATAATAATCCTTTTATCATTGGCTTAATTGGTCTTTTGTCAAGCATCATTATAATAACTGAAACTACTATTGGAATTAAAAATGTTGGCACTAAATACATAATAATACTAAAGATTAAATCTTGCATTGTCATACCATTTCCAAGATATAGTATAAAGTTTATTAATAATAAAGTAAAAGTTAAAACTAACATTGGCGCTGTTCCAACAATATATAATAATCCATCAAAGTTCATTAAAGTTTTCTTTTCTTTTACTGCAGTTCCTAATTCCTTTGTGTATCTTTTTAAACATTGAATATGCCCTACTGTCCATCTTGATCTTTGTGTCCATGATTGTTTAAATTCAACAGGTTGTTCATCAAATACAATTGCATCAGTTGCCCAACCTAATTTTTTTCCTTTAATAATACGTTTTAACGAAAATTCAATATCTTCTGTCAATGTTTCTGTTTGCCATCCATCTGGTTTAATAACATCAAATTTCACCATAAATCCTGTACCATTAATTAATGGAGATAATCCTAAGTTATATCTTGCTAAATGGTAAAATCTATTCATCATCCAATAAAAGATTGCATATCCTGCTGAAATCCAGCTATCTGTTGGATTTTTAATATCTCTATATCCTTGAACTACATCTTCTCCCTGACACAATTTTCTATTCATATTCTTAATAAAATTTACATCAACTATATTATCAGCATCAAATACACAAAATGCATCGTACGGAGCTTCTTCTTCTATTTTTTGCTTTAAAAACCATTGTAGCGCATATCCTTTTGTTTTATGTTCTTCATCATGTCTTTCATAAACAATAGCTCCAGCTTCTTTTGCAATTTTTGCTGTATTATCAGTGCAATTATCTGCTATAACATATATATCTAATAATTCTTTTGGATAATCTTGATTTTTTAAACTCTCTATTAAATTACTAACAACTGTTTCCTCATTGTGTGCTGGTATTATTGCCATAAATTTATTATCTTTTTCTTCAATTATTGGTTTTTCTTTTAATTTAACAAGTGAACACAAGCTAACTATAATTTGGTATAGCCAAAAAATTGCTACAATCCACACAAGTGCTTGTTGAACAATATATAAATATTCCATAGCTACCTCTCTTTTTATTGGTATTTATACAATTTTATTTTACGTACTATATATTATACTATTGTTTTATAAATATTTCAACTTTTTATTATTAATTAATATTTGAAATAATATTATATTCTATCTTCATTGTTATCTGAATTATTTTCATTTAAATCTTTTTTAGTTAGATTAATTCTACCTTGGTCATCTATTTCGTAAACTTTTACTTTAACTTTATCGCCAACTTTTAAGACATCTTCAATTTTTTCAATTCTATTTTTTGATATTTTAGAAATGTGTAGTAATCCTTCTTTTCCCGAACCAACATCAACAAATGCACCAAATGGCATAATTTTAGTAATAGTTCCTTCATAAATCCCATCTACTTCTATTTCTCTTACAATATCATTTATCATATCTAAAGCTTTTTGTCCATTTGCTCCATCAACTGCATAAATAAATACTCTTCCATCTTCTTCTATATCGATTTTTACTCCTGTTTCTCCTATGATTTTATTAATCATTTTTCCACCAGGCCCTATTACATCTCTAATTTTTTCAACATCTATAGTTGTGTTTATAATACTTGGAGCATATTTTGAAATATTATCTCTTGGTTTATCAATTTGTTTAAGCATTATTTCTTCTAAGATATATTCTCTAGCTTTTCTTGTTCTTTCAAAAGCCTCTTTAATAATGTCATATGTTAAGCCATCAATTTTAATATCTACTTGAATTGCTGTAATACCTTTTTTGGTTCCTCCTACCTTAAAGTCCATATCTCCAAAAAAGTCTTCTAATCCTTGAATATCTGTTAACATTACATATTCATCTGGGTTTTCACTACTTGTAATAAGTCCTGTTGAAATACCTGCAACTGGTCTTTTAATTGGTACACCAGCATCCATTAATGCAAGTGTACTTCCACAAATACTTGCTTGTGAAGTAGATCCATTTGAACTTAATACTTCTGATACAACTCTAATTGCATATGGAAACTCATCTTCTGTTGGAAGTACTGGAACTAACGCTTTTTCTGCTAATGCACCGTGTCCAATTTCGCGTCTTCCAGGTCCACGAGATGGTCTTGCCTCCCCTACGCTATATGCTGGGAAATTATAATGATGCATATATCTTTTCGAATCTTCTTCATCTATTCCATCTAATATTTGTTCTTCACTTTTCATTCCTAATGTTGCAACAGATAAAACTTGTGTTTGTCCTCTTGTAAATAAGGCACTACCATGAACTCTAGGAAGTAATCCTACTTCACAAGATAATGGTCTTATTTCATCTAAAGCTCTTCCATCAGGTCTTTTATGTTCTTCAAAAATCATTTTCCTAACACACTTTTTCTCTAGTTTATATAAGCTATCTGCAATATCACGTTTTTTGTTTTCAGTTTCTTCTTCTCCATACTTATCTATATAGAACTGTGTAACATCCTCTTTTAGTTTGTCCATGTTTGCATCTCTTACTTCTTTGTCAGCAGCTTGTACATCTTCATACATTCTTTCTTCATATTTTGCTTCAATTTCTTCATAAACATCATGATCTACTTCGAATGATTGATATTCAAATTTTGGTTTTCCTATTTGATCTTTTATATTTGAAATAAATGAACATATCTTTTTTATTTCTATATGTGCAGCTTTTATTGCATCTAACATAATATCATCTGGAATTTCGTTTGCTCCAGCTTCAATCATAGCTATTTTATCCATTGTTCCTGCAACAGTTAAAGTTAAATCACTTTTATCCCTTTGTTCTTGTGTAGGATTAATAATAATTTGTTCATCTACATATCCAACGTTAACCGCTGCTGTTGGTCCTCCAAATGGAATATCTGAAATAGATAATGCACAAGAAGCTCCTATCATTGCTGCTACTTCTGGTGAATTATCCTGTTCTACAGAAAGTACTGTTGCCACTACACATACATCATTTCTAAAATCTTTTGGAAATAGTGGTCTAAGCGGTCTATCGATTGCTCTAGAAGTTAAAATTGCTTTATCTGCTGGTTTACCTTCTTTTTTTTGAAATCCTCCTGGTATTTTTCCTACTGAATATAACTTCTCTTCATAATCTACTGATAATGGAAAAAAGTCAATTCCTTCTCTTGGTTCTTTTGATGCTGTAACGCTTACCATTACAACAGTATCTCCATATCTCACCATAACACTACCATTAGCTAAGCCTGCTATTTTTCCATTTTCAATAACTAGCTTTCTTCCTGCTAGATCGGTTTCAAATGTTTTAAACATATTTAAATCTCCTTTTAAATTTTATATTTATATAACTGATACTTTAATTAGATGGTAACCTCTATAATATATTAATAATTCAATACATTATACAAGCTACTTTCTAACATAAGTATCAATGATATACATTTTTTAAAAAATCCTATTACGCAAGTTAGGACGTTCCAATGTGAAACGTCCATATACTTTACTATTTTCTTAATCCTAATTTTTCAATGATTTCTCTATATCTTTGAACATCTTTTCTAGAAAGATAATTTAATAAATTTCTTCTTTTACCAACCATTTTTAAAAGTCCACGTCTAGAATGGTTATCTTTTTTATGAACTTTTAAATGTTCTGTTAATTCATTAATTCTTTCTGTTAAAAGAGCAATTTGTACCTCTGGAGAACCAGTATCTTTTTCATCTCTTTTATAAGTATTAATAATTTCTTGTTTTCTTTCCTTTATCATTGTAACACCTCCTAAAATTTTATATGCCTTAAACTGAGCTACAAGTGGTGTGTTTTCTTTAAGCTAAGTATAAGGTAACATTTAACAGAAATATTTTACAATACTTTTAAATAAAAATCAAGTATTTTTCGATAAAATAACTTTATTTAATGTAAATTTTATATAATATTTATAATTTCTTTCTTGAGTACAGATATAATTTCTTCCTCTTTTATTTTCTTTATTATCTTTCCTTTTTTAAAAAGTATTGCTTCTCCATCTCCACCTGCTACTCCAATATCCGCTTCTTTAGCTTCTCCCGGTCCATTTACAGCACATCCCATAACAGCAACAGTTATATCTTTATCGATAGTTTGTAAAAAATCTTCTATTTGTTTAGCAATTGGGATTAAATCTATTTTTGTTCTTCCACAAGTTGGACATGCTATAAGTCTTGCAGATTTACTAAATAAATTACAATCTTTAAGTATCTCTTTTGCAACTTTTATCTCTTCTACAGGATCAGCAGACAAAGATACTCTTATTGTATTTCCAATACCTTCATTTAATAAAATTCCAATACCTATACTTGATTTTATTGTTCCACTAAATGCTGTTCCAGCTTCAGTAATTCCTATGTGAAGTGGATAGTTAAAGCTTTTAGCTGCTTCTTCATATGCTTTTATACATAATTTTAAGTCAGATGCTTTTAAAGATAAACATATATTAAAAAATTCTAAATTTTCTAAAATATCTATATGACGTTTTGCACTTTCTATCATCGCTTCAGCAGTTGGTTTTCCTCCATATTTCTCTAATAAATCTTTTTCTATTGAACCGCTATTCACTCCTATTCTAATTGGAATATTTTTTTCTTTGCATGCATCCACAACCTTTTTTACTCTTTCTTCATTTCCAATGTTACCTGGATTAATTCGTATTTTATCTACTCCTGCATTAATTGCTTCTAATGCAATTTTGTAGTCAAAATGTATATCTGCTACAATTGGAATATTTATTTTCTTTTTTATATCCCTAATTGCTTTTGCATCATCTTTATCTAAACATGCTACTCTAATTATTTCACACCCTGCATGTTCTAATTCTTTTATCTGCTTTACTGTCTTTTCTACATCTTTTGTTTTTGTATTTGTCATTGATTGAATTATTACTTTGTTTTCTCCACCAATTGTTACATTACCTACTTTTATTTGTTTTGTTTCATACCTTTTTACCATTTTTACCACCTTTAAAACTATTTTAAATTAATTTATTATAGGTGTCAATTGCTAATTTTAAAAAGTGGCCAAAAAGAGTCTAACCCTTTTTTGCCCCTTTGGCTCTTTTTTTTACTATTTCATCACTTCACTAATTACTTTAGCTAAATACTTCATACTTCCAATGCATTCTTCTAACTTATTTGCTGTAGCACCAACCTCTATAATAACAGCACCTGAAGATGTTTGTTGATTATATCTTGATGTTGATAAATTAATTGGTCTAAACAATCCTGGATACATCTGGTTTGCTTTTTCTTGTATTTTTACAGCAAATTTAAAATTTTGTTTCCAATTAGGGTGTATAAGTCCACTTGCATCAGTACCAATTACAAACATTAATTGTGCAACAGTTTCATCTCCAATTTTAACAGTAGGCCCATAATCATCACCATTTCCTACCGCATCTCTATGTATATCAAAAACTGCTTGAACGCCTGGATTTCTTTCCAAAATATTTGTTACAGTTGCATAAGATCTGTCATATGATCCAGAATATGAAGGATAGTCATGATATGTTTTATCATGAATTATATTGAATCCATATTCCTTTAACTGATTTTCAAGTTCGTCTCCTACTTTTGCCACAGAATAATTTAAATCTGTTGTTCTATAATTACCTGTCATTTGATAATCATATTCTTGGCTTGGCGTATAGCTTTCACATGTATGTGTATGAAATAGTAGAATATCCTTATTGTTATCTAAAGAGTAATCTGTTTTCATTAAATCCTCTGTAATATCATAACCAGTTCTATTTTTTACTTGTACTTTTCCGTTTGTATTTGTATAACTTGCTTCCAAATTTTTATCTAATACAATTTCAGTTGTAAGTCCTGTTTGGGCAAGTTCTATTTCCTTTTCGTTATTTCCTTTGTCTCTTTCATTTTCAATAAATTGTTCTTTATTTTCTTTTATACTTTCAATCATTCCTAGTTCTACATTTAAAATTTTTTTTAATATAGATTTATCTTCTTTAGTAGTATTATCCTCTTTATTTTCTGAAGAAATCATAGGAATAGCTATATCTATACAAGATAAAAAAGATTGATTCATAATTTTATCTGCAAAATTTTCTGTATCTAATTTTATAGTTTCTTTCGTATTATTATCTTTTTTACTAATAAAGTAATTTGTTCCCAAAATTACAATAAATACTATACTAATAAGTCCAATTGTGTATTTGATTAAATTTTTTACATTTATTACTGTAACATTCATATAATTTCTCCTTTGTCCATACCTCTCTTATATATATATTTTAAAAAAAATATAATTATTCTAAAACAAATAAATAAATCCTTTAGGCTTTACCTAAAGGATTTATTTATTTATTTGTTTTTAATTATCTTTTATTCTTTCTATCGCATCTTCTATTGTTAAAGTTTCTTGATCTCCTGTTTGCATGTTCTTTAATGAAACCATTTTATTATTTGCCTCTTCTTCTCCAATAACAATAGCATATGGAATATTAAGTTTATCTGTATATTTAAATTTATTTTTAAATTTCTTATCTTCTAAATAAACATCTACATTTATGTTGCTTTTTCTTAATTTATTTGCTATTTCTATACACTCTTCATTTAAATCTTCTTTCATTGGAATTACAACAACTTGAGAAACAGAATTTTTTTCTTCTTTTATTAGATTTTCTTTTTTTAATTGATAGAAAAATCTTGAAAGTCCAATTGAAATTCCAACTCCTGGAAGTTTTTTATCTGTATAGTGTTCTGCTAAATTATCATATCTTCCTCCTGAACATATACTTCCAAGTGCCTTATATTCATCTAAGAAAGTTTCATATACTGTTCCAGTATAATAATCTAATCCTCTTGCAATCGTAAAATCAACAACAAAATTACTTTCTGGAATTTTAAACATACGTATGTATTTTACTACATCTTCTAATTCTTTTTTTCCAGTAATAAAAGTATCGTTTTGTATCTTCAATTTTTCAAGTAGTTCAATCTTTTCATTGTTTGTTCCTTTAGATAAAATTAAATTCATAATTATATCTATTTTATCCCTTGAAACATCTATTTTTTCTAATTCTGTAATTACAGCCTCTTTACCAATCTTTTCAATCTTATCTATTATTCTCATAATATCTACAGAATTCTTAGATAATTGTAAATTCTCGAATAATCCATTTAATATTTTTCTATTATTTATATGAATAGTAAATTTTTCAAATCCAAGTTCTTTAAATGTATCATATATAATGCTAGGAATCTCTGCATCATGAATTATATTTAAGTTATTATCTCCTATAATATCTATATCACATTGATAAAATTCACGATATCTTCCCTTTTGAGCTTTCTCTCCACGATATACCTTTCCAATTTGATATCTTTTAAATGGAAAATTTAAATCATGATAATATAACGACATATATTTTGCAAGAGGTACTGTTAGGTCAAATCTTAATGCTAAATCATTATCTCCTTTATTAAATCTATAAATTTGTTTTTCTGTTTCTCCACCAGCTTTTGCAAGCAATACGTCTGATGATTCTATTACCGGTGTATCTATTGGTAAAAAGCCATATCTTTCATATACCTTTTGTATCTTTTCTTTCATCTTATTAAATATGATTTGATCACTTGGAAGTAATTCCATAAATCCTGGTAATGTTCTTGGTTCAATTTTATCCATATATAATCATTCTCCTTTTTGGTTTTTATCGATTCTGTGTTGGAAGACCAATGGTCATCCAACACAATAATAATTAATATATTCATGGGCTATTATAATCGCCCATACAATTTATTCTTGTCTTGGTTTTAGTTCAGTATAAATTGGTAATTCTTCTTTAATTAGCGTACTTTTTCCATGTCCAGGATAAATAATAGTTTCTCCTGGTAAATTAATAATCTTGTTTGTAATAGAATTCATAATATCCACTAAACTGCCTGTTGGCAGGTCTGTTCTTCCCCATGTTCCTCTAAAAATTGTATCTCCAGAAATCAAAAATTTTTCTTTTTCACAATAAAGACAAGAACTTCCATTTGTATGCCCTGGTGTATGAAGTACTTTTAATTCTATATTTCCTACATGAATTAAGTCTCCATCATCCACCCTAGAATCTGCTTCAAGTTTTATTTGGTTCATTCCAATATACCAAACTAAATTTACTTCTGGGTTATTTAAATTTTCACTTTCTATTCTATGTATTAATATCTTTCCACCTTGATGTTTTTTTATCTCATTAACAGCACCAATATGGTCACCATGGCAATGTGTTAAATAAATATATTTTACTTTAACTTCCAGAATATTAATCATATCAATAATTTTTTCTGGTTTTCCAGCTGGATCTACTACCATACATTCTTTTGATTCTTCATCTGCTAAAATATATGTATTTGTTGGTTCTCCTAAGTTTGTATTAATTTTTAATCTCTTTAATATCATCTGTACCTCTCTATTTTTAATTTTTTCTTTTTGCGGGCGATTATCTGGCCAATATACCATTACACACCTACAATCTATTTTTTCCTTTTAACCTCATAAACACTATCTACTCTTCTTATAGCTTTTAAGGCTTTATGAAGTTCATCTCTATTTTCTACTTGCAATGTAATTTCTGTTATAACAGTCTTTTCTTTAGTTACTCTACTATTAACAGAGATAATCTTTGTATTATTTTTTTGACTTACTTCTAATATATCTCCCAAAAGTCCATTTCTATCGTTAGAATATACTTCTATATCTGATGTATATGAAGCTATTCCTTCATTAAACCATTCAACATCTATCATCCTATCTTCTTCTTGTAATAAATCATTTACATTTATACAGTCTTTTCTATGAACAGATACTCCTCTGCCTTTTGTTATATATCCTATAATATCATCACCTGGAACTGGATTACAACACTTCGATAATTTAACTAAACAATTATCAATTCCTTTAACAATAATTCCTGCGTTTGATGGCTTAGAATGAGTTTTTCTGCCTTGAGATAACTCTTTTATTTTTTCTTCTATATTTTCTTCTTTATGGTCTTTACGATATTCTTCCAACATTCTTGCTATAATCTTTACAGGAGAAATTGCTCCAAATCCAACAGAAGCATACATATCTTCAACAGAATTATATTTATATCTTGTAAGTGCTGCATCTACATATTCTTGCTTAGATAAATCATTTTGTGAGATTCCTATTCTTTTTATTTCTTTTTCAATGAGTTCTTTTCCTTTTATAATATTATCTTCTCTTTCTGCTTTTTTAAACCATTGTTGAATTCTTGTTTTAGCTGTAGAACTTTTAATAAATTTTAACCAATCTCTACTTGGTCCTTTAGGTGAGTCTGATGTAATTACAGAAACAATATCTCCATTTTTAAGATTTGTTACAATTGGCATCATTTTACTATTTATTTTACATCCTGTCATCCTATGTCCTACTTCAGCATGAATACTATATGCAAAATCAATTGGTGTACTACCTTTTGGCAATACCTTAATATCTCCTTTAGGTGTAAACACATATACTTCATCTTCAAATAGCTCTGTTTTTAATGTATTCAAGAATTCTTCTGGATCTTGAACCTCTTTTTGCCACTCTAGTGTCTCTCTAAGCCATGATAGTTTATCGTCATTTACAACAACATTTGTCTTTTTATTTTTTCCTGCTTCTTTATATGCCCAATGAGCTGCGATACCATATTCTGCAACTCTATGCATGTCCCAAGTACGAATTTGTACTTCAAATGGTGTTCCTTTTTCTCCAATTAATGTTGTATGCAATGACTGATACATATTTTTTTTAGGAACAGATATATAATCTTTAAATCTTCCTGGCATAGGATTATATAACTCATGAACAATCCCTAGAGCTGCATAACAATCTTTAACTGAATTTACAAGTATTCTAAGAGCAAACAAATCATATATTTGGTCTAATGTTTTATTATCTCTTCTCATTTTACAATAAATACTATATATATGTTTTGCTCTTCCTTTTACTTCAGCATCAATATGCTGTTTTTTTAATTCTAATCTTATTTCATCCATTATTTTTTCTATAAATGATAATCTTTCTTCTCTTTTTTTATCTAATCCCTCAACTATTTCTCTATATTCGTCTGGTTTTAAGTATTTAAATGATAAATCTTCAAGTTCCCATTTTAATGAATATATACCTAAACGATTAGCAAGTGGTGCGTATAAATCCATAGTTTCTTCTGCATTAGCAATTTGTCTATCTCTTGATAAATATTTTAAAGTTCTCATGTTGTGAAGTCTGTCTGCAAGTTTAATTAGAATAACACGTATATCCTTTCCCATTGCAAGAAACATTTTTCTGTAGTCCTCTACTTGCTTTTCCTTTATAGATGTATATTGCAAGTTACCAAGCTTTGTAACACCATCTACCATTTCAGATATTTCTTCTCCAAACTCTTGCATTATCTGTTGGCTTGTAACTTCTGTATCTTCTACAGTATCGTGCAAAAGCGCTGCACATATTGTAGCATCATCTAACTCTAAACCAGCTAAAATATATGCAACCTGGAGTGGATGAATAATATATGGCTCTCCAGATTTTCTTTTTTGATCTCCATGATGCGATTTTGCAAAATCGTACGCCTTAAAAATTAATTTAGTATTTGTTTTTCTATTATTTTTCTTCATCTGATTTATAATATCTTCAATACTTGCACACTTTACTTCTGACATATTATTATCTCCATTCTATATTGATTTCATAATATCTTTTAAATTTAACTGTATTATATCTGTTCCATTAAAATGATTAATCTCTAGATATCCTACAATATCAATTTTATCTCCAATTAAATAATCTTGTGCTAAATTTCCCATGTTAAATCCTATTGCATTAATTGTTTTATTTTTATCTTTTAAAGTGAGTTTTAAATGTCTTCCTTCTGAAATAGCACGAATCGAATCTATTTTCAATCCTTTATATACAAAAAGAGGTTTTTTATTTGCTTCGCCAAAAGGTTCAAGTAATTTAAGTTCTTCTATTGTATTAAAATTAAAATCTTTTTCTGTTATTTGAACATCTATGTATATTATAGGTGTAATTTCTTTTACATTTTCTTTATTTGCATATTCTTCAAATTCTTTTTTAAAATTATTAAACTCTTCTTTTTTAAGGCTTAACCCTACAGCCATTTCATGTCCACCATATTTTTCAAGATGATTACTACAACTACATAGTGCTTCATGTAGATCAAATCCTGGAACGCTTCTTCCAGAGCCTTTAGCTTCATCCTCTTCAAAACATATTAAAATACTCGGCTTAAAATACATTTCTGTAATTTTTGAAGAAACAATTCCAATTACTCCATGATGCCAACCTTCATGTCCTAAAACAATAGCATTATTATTATATTCTTTATTTTTATCTATCATTTCAATAGCTTGCTTAAAAATTTCTTTTTCAGTATCTTGGCGAATTTTATTGTATTCGTTTAATTTTTTAGTAAGTTCTTTTACTTCATTGATATCTTCACTTAAAAATAATTTTAAAGCATCTTCTTCATGTCCCATTCTTCCACATGCATTTATTCTTGGTGCAATTCCAAATGAAACCGTATTTGAATCAATTTGAGTATATCCTGATATTTTTAATAATCCTTTAAGTCCTAAATTCCTTGTCATAGCTACTAATTTAAGTCCAAGTTTTGCAATTACTCTATTTTCATCTACTAATGGAACTATATCAGATATTGTACCAATACAAACTAAATCCAAGTATTTTAAATATTCTTTATCTTCTAGACATAATTTTTTCGATAATCCTTGTATCAACTTAAATACAACTCCAACTCCAGCAAGTTGGTTAAATGGATACTTATTATCTTTTCTTTTTGCATCAATTACAGCTACAGCATTGGGTAGTTTATCTAATGGTTCATGATGATCCGTTATAATGACTTCTATACCTAATGAATTTGCATATTCAACTTCTTCAATACTTGAGATTCCGCAGTCTACAGTTATAATTAAAGTATAGTCTTTAGATGCAATTTCATCAATTGCTTTTTTATTTAAACCATATCCTTCTTTTAATCTATTAGGAATATATGTATCAACATTTAAACCTCTTCCATCTAAAAATTTTTTCAGGACAGTTGTACTTGTAATTCCATCTACATCATAGTCTCCATATATTATAACTTTTTCTTTATTATTTATTGCTTTTATTATTCTATCTGTTCCTTCTTCTATATCTGGCAGAGAAAATGGATCATAAAAATCATCTCTTGTTGGCTCTAAAAATATTCGAACATCTTCTTCATTTATTAGTCCTCTACTTACTAAAACAGAACTTATTAATTCATTTATATGAAATTCATCGGATATTTCTTTTACTTTTTTTTGATCGATTTTTCTATACTCCCACTTTTTATTCATTATTCCTCTCCTAATATTACAATTTTCTACTATTGTATACTATTTTTATATATTTTAAAAGAGGTTTTATGAAATTTATTACAAGAACAAATCTCGCTTCGCGAGAGCTTTGGTTTTAATTAAACTTTTTCTATAATTATAATAAACTCTTAAGAAGCGTAAAGATTTGTTGCACAGAAAAATTGCAAAGCAATTTTTCTGTGCAATGTATTTTTGTTGAATAGAAAAGTCTTCGATTTTTTCTATTCAAGAGCAAATTTAAAAAATCAAAAGAAAATTATTTCTTTTGATTTTTTAGAATTTCATTATATATACTTTTTCTGTAAAATTTTCATAACTATCTATTTTATCATCTATATATGCATAGCTATCATTTACATATCCTGATGAATATAAATTAAATTTTTAATATTGTTAATGATATTATGCTATATATAATTACTTTTAATATAACATTTCTAATCAAACTATAATTTGTTGCAGGTATTCCTAATAAATTTATCTTATCATATTCTTTTATAAGCATTTCTCTTTCTTCTTTTGTTCCAATACTATTTTTCTCTAAATAATCTTTTGCTAAAAATCTTGCTTTTATCATTGCATCTGTTTCTAGATAACTTTTTAATATATATTGAATTAAACCTAGTACAGAAAGTATAACCAGAAAAATTATAGGATTTTTTATAACTTTAAATATTGTTATTGCAGATATTACAGCAAAATATAGTAAATATATATTTGAAATAATATATTGCGCCCAAAGTGTTTTTTTATTTTGTATTGAATGTAAACACTCATGCGCCATCGTCTGAACCCTTGAAAATGTATCCGATACATTTGCAACAATTATTTTATTTCCTTGTACTAAATATAAACAAGTTTTACTTTCTTTATCCTCTTCTATTTTTACACTTTCATTACCAAGCATTTTTAGTATTGCTTTTACTATTGTAATATTATCTGGAAATTTACTAACTATTTTATCTAACTTCTCATTTTTAGCAAGCAATTTTATTTGTTTTAAATCATATCCTAACACAATTCTTAAGAATATTAAAATCAAAATACATACTATTATTGTGACAATATAAATCATTATATTTTCCTCCTTCATATGTGCTATGCACTCCACCACATAAAAAAATCGTTTTGCATAAGAACACACCCATATATTGGGCATTCCTAATAAAAACGATTTTTTAAAATAATAACTATTTTTATTTATTATAATAAACTTTTTATCCTATTACATCTTGAACTGCTTCACCTATAATTTTATTTACATCACTTAATAAAACATTAAATTTTAATTCTGCATCAAAATATCTTTTTGTTACATCATTTTGAATTAATTTCATGTATATTTTTTGCATATTCTCTGTTTTTTCCTTATCCTGTTCTTTTCCTTGCATTACGTCTAATTGAATTTCATATCTTGCTTTTTCAAATTCATCTAATTTAGATTTTAAATCTATATTTTGCTTTAATTCTTCTTTTACTTTTTTATAATCTAGATATTCTTTTGATGACTTCAGCTCTTGTGCCAATTTATTTGCTGTATCGTATACGTTCATTGATTATCTCCTCCTTCGGGCGTTTCCTGCACGCCCCTATGTTTTCTCGTACAGATATTTGTTTTCTGCTAAATATTAAAACTCTAAAAAATAATATTATTTTTTAAACGATTATTAAGTCAATGTACTATTAGGCGGACATCACTACATTTTTTTGTTTCATTTATCTAAATTTACAGTAATTATGCATAAGCTTGTCTTTTTCTAAATTTTAGTAAGTTGTTTAATTCTCCCTCACCATTTTTTACTTTATTTGTTTTTCTTGCTTTTTCTTGTTCAAGTTGTTTAAGCTGTCTATCAGCTACAGTTTCGCAAATTGCTTTTTGATATACAAAATGAGTATCTTGTGCAACTTTAGTCCAGTTATATTTATCTTTTATTTTTTGTTTTGCATTTTTTACTATCTTATCTGCTAATTGGTAATCATATAGCAAAGTCAAGATAGAATCTGCAATCGAATTAGGATTCCCTGCATAGCTTTTCATCCCATTAACTCCATGATCAACTATTTCATTTAACCCACCAATATCAGAAACAACTACTGGTAATCCGGCAAGCATTGCTTCTAATGCCACTATTCCAAAAGGTTCATATGTACTTGGAAATACTGCTATATCTGCACACTTATACATTTTGAATAACTTTTTGTGATCTAAGTAACCTGTAAAATAAACTTTATTTCCAAGTCCTAAATAATCTACTTGCTGCTTTAATTCATCTAACATACCACCCTTACCTACAATTACTAACTTAGCATCATAATAATTCTGTATAATCTTTGGCATAGCAGCAATTAAATGTTGAATTCCTTTTTCATAAACTAGTCTACCCGAAAATAAGATTATTTTTTCGTTATCCATTGCATATTGTCTTCTGAAATCATAATCTTTTTCTATCCCACTGTAGTTGGTTAAGTTTATTGCATTTGGTACTACACTAATTTTTTCAAAAGGTAAACCAAATAGCCTTTGTAACTCATTTTTCATATAATTGCTATTTACAATTACTTCTGTTGATTCGTATGTAAGCATCCATTCTGTATCATTTATATATCTTTGTACTTCATCGTGTATTCCGCTATTTCTTCCTGATTCCGTTGCATGAATAGTTGATACAATGGGAATATTGTAGGAATTTTTTAATGTTTTTGCACTTGCTGCAACTAACCAATCATGTGCATGAATCACATCAAATTTCCCCTCTTTTGCTATAATCTCACTTGCTTTTGCTACTAAATTAAAATTCAGTTGTAATACCCAATCAATAAAATTGTTTGGATTAATCATAAAGTTATCTGCCCTATATACTTTTACTCCCTTATCATTTTCAAAATATGGAACATCCCCTTCTTTATATGTAACTACAGTAACATCATGTCCATCTTTTATTAAACGTTTTGACAAATCATGAACTACTCTAGCTATTCCCCCTACAATTCTAGGTGGATATTCCCAAGTTAGCATTAGTATTTTCATGCGCAAAAGCCCCCTTTTTTGTTATCTTTTGTTTTATTATAAATATTCTATACAAAATTTTTACAATTGTAAACACCATTCGTTAAAAAATATCATAATTTTTACAAATATATTATATCGTTAAAAAAGGAAACATTCTAATTTTAAAATTAGAATGTTTCCTTTTTATTCTATTCCTTATCTTCTTTTTTTTCAATTTTTTTGTCTTCTTCTTTTTTTACTGTTTTAGTTATTTTTTTAGGAGCTGGTTTTTGAACTTTCTCCTCTTCTTTTTTTACTTCCTTATTTTCTTCTTTTTTTACATTCTCCTCTTTTTTAGGAGTAACAGCTCCTTTTTTAGGTGCTATACTTACTTCTTTTTTGTTATTTTTATTTTTATTTTTAGTTCCCATTACTACAATGATTAGAACTATTATAACAACTAAACATATAATACCTCCAATTAGTATAGTATTTAAATTTTCAGAAGCTTCAAAATTAACTTCATTTACCTCTCCTGGAGTTAATATCCACTCTAATACTTTTCCATCTTCTGAAACTGTTGTAGCATTATTATTCCCTACTTTAAAAGGTAATGTTACCTTATAGCTAAATTTCATTTGTCGTAATACCATGTTCATTATATTAGATGTTTCATTATCTCCACTTTCATTTTTAATTGATGTTAAATCAATTTTTGAATTTTGAGATACTTTAGTATTTAATAATATTTTTTCAAATAGAATTTCATTATTTTGATCTTTTTGTGCTATTTTTGTATCTCCAACATTATTCATCTTAAAGTCTGAAATATTATCAAAATGTTTGCTTGCTTTAAATCCTGCTATATTATCATCATTGTAGTCTTCTATTGCATATCCATCTTCTATTGCCTTATTTTTCATGTCATCAAATGCATCTGCTCCAAGATCTTCTTCTGTAACTCCCATACTATTCAAGAATTCTTTATCATATCCCATAACATATGATACGTCTGCACTTCCATTTTTATTCACAGATACTTCATAATTTACTCTTGCACATCCACTTAAACAAATCACCATCACTACTACTACTAAAATAATTAGTAATTCCTTAACCATTTTTTTCATAGGTTTGCCTCCTTTAAATTTTTATGCTTTGACTATATCACTTTTTATATTATTTTGTCAATTTTTAAATTTAGATTTTTGTAATATTACATCCAGCTTAAATTTAGAAATATTGTAAAATTATCTATACAATATATATAATCCTATTATTAGGAAAATATTCTCTCATTTGTTCTCTAAAAAATCTCTCAGCTTCGTCTTTTATCTCTTTTCTATACATATACTTTCCTCTACCTCTTCCCGTCATTTCGTCACTATTATATAAGTTAATTGCATTGGGAAAAGCTTCTTCATTAATTTTTCTATGCACGTAACTATATGTCATAAATATAAGTTCAAAAAAAACATCATTTTTTACATCATTAGATAAATTATCATTCAAGTTTTTTATTAACTCTAGATATTTTCCTTTCCAATCATCTACTAAAACAATTGGTGCTATTATAATCCCAACTATATATCCACTCGCCTTTAATTTATTAATTGCCTTTATTCTATTTTCTAAGCTTGAAGTTCCAAATTCTACTTTTCTTATAATTTCTTCCGGATTAACACTCATTCTAACTATAATTCTTTCTTTATGATCTAAATTTAATATTGAGTCTACCATATCAAACTTTGTCGGAAAAGTTAAATATCCTTTTTCCTCTTTTGCAAATTTTGGAATAGTCCATTCCAAATTTCCAGTAATAGTATTTTCTAGAATTAAATCGCTATTACTTCCTATTTCAAAAGTCAAATCTTTTTCACTATTATTTGAAGTTTTAATTATTTTATCTAGCATTTGTTCTCTATTTACATATAGTCTTAAATATGAACACTTATTATAGTTACATACAAGATAACAATATAAACACATTGCAGTACACCCAGAAGATGTATATGGAACTAAAAAATCAGATGTCTTATGATTTGGTACAAATTTATGGGTTTTTCTTACACCAATTATCAAATTTTGTTTTAATTTTGGAAATTCAGAATTTGATTTTTTTCTCATGGATTCTATATTGTTATGATTCTCTATTATACTCATAGGAATATTGTATTTTTTATATTTGTTTAATAATTTTTTCCCAAGCTCATAATTTTGGATTTCTTTTTCATAATAAATAGCTTTCGGTAAAAACATTTTATCCTCCTTAAAAGTATTTTTACCGAAAGCTTTATAAATATGCTTATTTAATTTCTATTTTACATTCTATTTGGCATTTTCATACCAAGTAATGAAGCTCCTAATTTTAAAACAATTCCTGAAGCATAAGTAAGGTATAATCTTGCATCTTGAACATTTTTATCTTCTCCAATAATTTTGTGTTCATTATAAAACTTGCTATAACTTTGTGCTAAATCTATAAGGAATCTTGCAATAATTGAAGGTTCGTTTTTATCTGCTGCAAGTTTAACCCTATCTGAGAAACTATTTAATAGCTTTATAATCTGAATACTTTCATCATCCAATAGCTCTTTAGTATTTACACTACTTAATGCAGGTATATATCCAGCATTCTCAAGAACACTTTTTGTTCTAACATAAATATATTGAATATATGGACCTGTTTCTCCTTGAAAATTTAATACTGTATCCCAATCAAATATTTCATCCTTAATTCTTGAATTTGATAAATCATTAAAAATTACTGCTCCAATACCTATTATTTTAGCTGTTTTCTCTTTTTCTATCATGTTAGGATTTTTTTCATCTATTATTTCTTTTACTCTTGTAATTGATTCATTAAGTAGATCTTCAAGTTTTACAATATTACCTTCTCTTGTAGACATTTTTCCAGTTTTTAAAAGTACCATACCAAACGGAACATGTATTAGACCATTTGAATATTTTGAATCTAAATTCAAATATTTAGCTACTTCAAAAACCTGTTTAAAATGTAAAACTTGTTCATATGATGTAACATAAATTGCTTTTTCGAAGTCATATGTCCTTGCTCTATACAGAATTGCTGCTAAATCTCTTGTTGCATATGTTGAAGAGCCATTAGATTTAATTATTAAACAAGGTGGCATATCTTTTTCTTTTAAATCAACTACTTTTGCTCCTTGTGATTCTATTAATTTTCCATTCTTTTTTAATAAATCAATTACTTCTGGCATTCTATCGGTATAAAATGCTTCGCCGTTCCATGAATCAAACTCACTATCTAAAAGTTTATAAATATTTTCAAATTCTTTAAGGCTTAAATTTCTAAACTTGTCCCATATCTCCAAGCAATATGAATCTCCCTCTTCTAGCATCTTAAAGTTATTTCTACACTCTTGTAATACATCTTCATCATTTTTACATAATTCATTAATTCTAACATAGATTTTAGTTAATTCCTCGATTGGATTATTATCTAAATTATACTCATTCCCCCAACGTTTATATCCTTCAATTAGTTTACCAAATTGTGTACCATAATCTCCTAAATGATTTATTCCTATTACATTATATCCCAAGAATTTATATATTTTGTATAAAGCACCACCTATTACTGTAGAACGCAAATGTCCAATATGAAATGGTTTTGCAATATTAGGAGCAGAATAATCTATAACAATGTTTCTTCCATTTCCCATATCTGAAGAGCCAAACTCTTCTTTCTTTTTATCTATTTCTTCTAGTACAGCTTTTATAAACTGTTCTTTGTTTACAAAAAAATTTAAATATCCACCTTGAATTTGAACTTCTTGTATATAATTACTGTCAATTTCAATTTTACTTTTTATTTCCTCTGCAATTATATTTGGTGCTTTTTTTAAATCTTTTGCAAGTCTAAAACAAGGAAAGGCATAATCTCCCATTTTATTATCTGGAGGTATCTCTATATATTGTTCTATTACATCTTTTTGAATTTTTACAGTATTTGATATACTATTTGCAATTTCTTCTTTATAATTAATCATTTTTTCTCCTTTCCTAATACCAATTCATGTAGTTCTTTTGTATAATTTTAAGTTGAAAAAAGTTGCCTCAAAGAACCGTCCTAATTGGCAACTTTTTCTAAAATTATATTCTAATACCTAAGAAATTTATAACAAAAGCAGCTAAGAAATATATTCCTTGAATTATAACAAATATTTTTATAAATTTGCCATCTTCTTTTTCGGCTAAAAGTTCTTTAATACCAAAGTATGCTAAAACAACTGATATTACATTACAAAAACGTGCAAATGGAGATGTAATCATACTCGCATTTGAACTTATATAAACTAATAGACTTACTAATTCTCCTATAACAACAGGTATCTTTGTTGCTATAACTGTTGTTATTATTGTTACTAAAGATTTTTTAGATTTTTTATTCATTATAAATATTGCAAGTGATAATACAATTATGCTTAATACTGGAGCAACTAATATTTTTATAAAGCCTAATATATCTCTTCCCACACTCTTAAAAGATATATACCAGCCATAATATCCAGAAAATTTTGTACATAATGCATCAATTATAGCTATAACTGTCCATATAATAAAAATAAAAAGCGCTGTTTTAAAAAAACTATTTTTATTATCATTTGCAATATTTTTTAATGTTGCAATTGGTTTTTTAAATAATTCTGTAAATAATCCTTGTGTCTTTTTTGTTTCCTCTCTAAAGTTTACATTCTTTACAGTATCCTTAACTTGTTTTACAGTATTAACTGTCTCCTGTTTTAATTCATTTGTTGTTTCATTTCTTGTAGCTTCTGTCTTATCTTCAGCTATCTTTTTTTCGTTTTCTTTTTCACTCATCTTCTTCTCTCCTTTTATTAAATATATATTATTATTGTTAAATAATATTCTTAAATCAATATAAACTTTTAATCTCCTAAGCATATTCCTATATTTCTTGCAGTTTTAACCAAATCATGATCCATTGTTACTTTTCTAATATTACTTTCTTTTGTATTGCCAGATACGGCACCAATTTCTTTGTTTTCTCCAACCACACATTCAAGTGGTACATCATCAAGTTTACCATCCTTTAATACAGTAAGAATACCAAATTTTCCTTCAAGTGCAAGTTCCATTGCCTTTGCACCATATTTAGTAGAAAGCACCCTATCAAATGCTGTTGGAGTTCCTCCTCTTTGCATATATCCAAGTGTTGTATTTCTTGCTTCTAGTCCTGTCAGTCTTTCAAGTTCTTTTGCAACTTTATCTCCAATTCCTCCAAGTTTTGTATTATCAACACCTTGTCCATTATTTCTTGTTGATTCTATTGTTATATCTCCATCTTTTGCTTTTGCTCCTTCTGCAACAACTACTACACTAAATCTTTTTCCTCTTTTTATTCTTGAATTAATTTTTTCGACTACCTTTTCTATATTATATGGAATTTCTGGAATTAAAGCAACATCAGCTCCTCCAGCTATAGCTGATTCTAATGCTATCCACCCAGCATATCTTCCCATAACTTCTAAAACCATAATTCTATGATGAGTCTCACCTGTTGTATGAAGTCTATCTAATGCTTCTGTTGCTACTGACACAGCTGTATTATAACCAAACGTAATATCAGTACATGCAACATCATTGTCAATTGTTTTTGGAACTCCTATTACATTTAAGCCTCTCATATAAAAATCTCTTGCAGATTTTTGTGTTCCATCTCCACCTAAAGTAAAAATACAATCAAATCCATCATCTTTACAATTTTGCACACATTGTTCAGATAAATCCTTATATACTACTTGTCCATTTTCTTCTACTTTATAATTAAATACATTTGCATTAGTTGAAGATCCTATTATTGAACCTCCTCTATGCAAAATACCTGAGGAAAGGTTTGTAAAATCAAGTCTTACAAACTCATTATTTAAAAGTCCTCTGTATCCTTCAATAAATCCATAACATTCAACACCATTATTTTCAGCTGTTTTTACAATACCACGGATTACAGCATTAAATCCTGCAACATCTCCTCCATTGGCAAGTATAGCAACTTTTTTTACCATATAAACTCTCTCCTTTTCTTTTCATACATTATTATTATACCAATAAATTAAAATTTTACAATATTTTTTATATAAAAATCTTAATATATCTTATCTAGCCCTCCGTCAAGTTCATATACATTATCATATTTCATTTTTTTTAGTTCTTCCACTGCCTTAGCGCTCCTAATTCCACTTTGACAGTAAACAATAATACAATAATTTTTGTCTTTAGCTATTTTGGTTATATTATCACTTAATTCATAAAATGGAATATTTATAGCTTTATTTAAATGTCCTTCCTTAAATTCCTGCTGACTCCTTACATCAATAAGTAATGCTTTTTCCTTTTTCATTATATTTTTCAACTCTAGATAACTTATTTTTTCTTTTCTATATCTAATATTTGTATTTAATTGTTTTTTTATATTTTTCTTGAAATTCATCTAAAATCTTCCCCTTATTTTCTTCTTAATATATTATATTAATTTTGTCATTTTTTGTTCTTTTATTACAAATTTTAGTCTTGTTTTTCATTTATATTTCAAAAATATTACAGATTGGTTTCGTAAATATTTCATTTTTGTGTTTTATGTAATCTAAAGTGTAGGTTTTAGTTTACATTTTTATATTATCCACATTAATGTGGAAAATGTGGATAACTCTGTGAATAACTAAAATTATATACTTTGAGAAGATAAATTATTCACATTAAAATAATGTATTTTTTTATGTTTTGTTTTTTCTATTTATTTACATTGTTTATGTGTACAGTATGTTTGTTTGGTCTTTTATCACTAAAAGAAGTCAAATACTTTACAAATGTATTTTTAGTAAAGTACTTGGCTTCTTTATACAATATAATATTATTTATATTTCTTTAGTTTTGCCACAAAAAATCCCTCATACTTCTTAGTTGGGCAAATACATAGAGTACCTTTTATCTTTGTAGGAAGAAGTGGAAGTTCCTTTATTCCTTCAAATTCAATATTGACTATTTCTACTTTGTTTTTTAATAATACACTACTTAGTATTTCTTCATTTTCACAAGATAATATTGAGCAAGTAGAATAAATCATTTCCTTTCCTGGCTTTAATATCTTTATTGCCTTTTCAAGCAAAGTCTTTTGTACTTTCACAGATTTTTCTATAAGCTTTAGAGTAAAATTATTATTTGTTTTTAAATTATCCACATTAATAGTACCGCTTCCACTGCAAGGAGCATCAAGCAATATTTGATCAAATGAAAATAAATCATCAATTTTTCTTGCATCTACTTGCATTACATATGTACTTTTTGCTCCTTGCTTCTCAATATTATATTTTAATCTTTCCAGTCTTATTTTATTCATTTCACATGCTGTTATATTTGCTTTATTATTAGTTAAAGCAGCAATTTGAGTAGTTTTTCCTCCTGGAGCTGCTGCCATATCTAGTATATCTGTTCCTTCTTTTGGATCAAGTATTACAGGTGGTAGCATAGAAGAAAGGCTTTGCAGGTAAATCTCTCCATTTTTATATATATCTAATTCTTTAATTACATTTTCTCTTGCATTTTTTATAATAAAAGCATTTGAATCATACGATACTTTTTCATATATAATACCTTCATAATTTAATATTCTTTCAACTGTGTCGGTATTCGTTTTTAAGGTATTAACTCTGAACGTAACTGGCCTTTTAGCTTTGTACCCTTCTAGTATTTTTTTAGTTATATCTTCACCATATTGTTTTTCTAACATTTCTATTAAAAATGAAGGTATATTAGTGTTATCTTGTTGCAATTTTTCTTCCTCCTTAAATTATATATCTATAAATGAACTAACATGTACAGTTGAAAAGTTTGTATTCTCCATAACATCATTTAATATACTTACTGTATCATCTATCATCACTATTTTATAATCATCAAGTTCTGGATATTTATTTTTTATTTTTTTAAGTATAGCAACCTTTTTACTATTATCATCTACATAGAATATATTATCGTTTGGAATATTATAATATTTATTGGCAAATTCTCTTTTAAATTCTCCTTCATTATTATTTCCAACTGTTGTAATAACATATACTCTACTCATATTTTTTTCACTTAAAAAATGTTTTATTCTATATGATATTTTATCCTCAGTATAAAAATTCTGTCCTAATGCATTTATTTTTTTCCATTCATCATCATTTAATAAATGATGATGATACTCACCAAATTCTAATAATGCTAAAACACCATCAATATCAAATACTAATATGCTATCTTTATCATTTAATAATTCTTTTATTTTACTCATCTTTCAACCTCTTTTTTTTATAAACTTATTTACTGGCTTTCTGTATATCATTATACCACAAAAATAGCAAATCTAAAACTAGATTTGCTATTTAATGTATATATCTATTGTAAAACTATATTACTTGCTTTAAAATTATAATTTATTACTTCGTTAATACTTTCTTGCTCCATGTTCTCTTGCCACATTCCGGACATTTTAAATATCTTCTTCTACCAAGATGCATTACAAAATATACTGATTTATATTTTGGTACATATTTAAGTTGTTATTTTGTCATCTTTAATCAGACTTAGATTAAGCTATAATTCACTTTTCTATTCTGTTCTTAATGCAATAACTGGATCTTTTTTAGAAGCAGCTCTTGCTGGTATTAGTCCTCCAATAAGTGTTAGTATAACACTTAAAACAATTAGTCTAATAGCATTACTAAAATAAAATGTTGCATTTAATGGTATATTACCAATAAAATGATGTAATACACCGTTTATAATTGGTATTAATATATAAGTGATTCCTACTCCAAATAATCCAGATAATAAACCAATTATAAATGTTTCTGCATTAAAAATTGAAGAAATGTTGTGTTTTGATGCACCAATTGCTCTTAGTATTCCTATTTCTTTTGTTCTTTCATATACAGAAATGTATGTTATTATTCCTATCATAATTGATGATACAATCAACGAAATAGAAATAAATGCTATTAATACATAAGTAACTGCATTAACTATAGTCTTAACCGAACTCATAAGTATTCCTGTTGTATCTGTATAATTTATTTCCTTATCATTTTCTCCATTTTCTATTACTCTATTATTATATGAATCTATAAAATCTAAAAAGTGTTCTTTTCCATCAAAACTTTTAAAGTAAAATGAGATATATGTTGGTTCTTCCTTATCTTGATATCCAAGACTTATTAAATTGTTCTTTGCATTGTTTTCTGTTTTTTTCATCATTGCTGTTACTATTCTTGTTATTTCTTCCTCAGTTATTTTCATTTTAAATGAGCTGGCTATTTTACTTTCGTCTACATTAAATGATGAAGCAAAGCTACTAGTTAAATTAGCTGTTAATTCTCCTACTTTTGTCAAAATATCCCTTTTCATTACAGCTTCTGTCATAGTCTGAGCCATTTTATTTGATGTTTCTTGAATAGCTAAATTATTCATATATGTCTCAATAACTGTAGAAACTATATCCTGATATACTATGGCTGTTGGATTTGCAGAATCTATTGTTAAGCTTTGATCTATCATATAATATGCATTTATATATGTTTGTAATAATCCTTTTAATAATCCTGAATATGCAGTTTCAAAAATATCTTTAGGAATAACATAGCTATTTTCTAAAGATGACATCATTTTTGATGGTTCGTTTTCTTTTAAATAATTATTAACAGTATTATCAACATCATTTACACTAACTGAACCTTCAATACTATTGAATAATCCACTAGCTAATGTATTTAAATTATCTGTAAACTTTTTTCTAGCAGGCGAAATATCTGCTGTTACTGAACTTGCAATTTCTCCCATATATCCTTCGGTTTGTTTTTGCAATGTGCTTTGGTCTATTTTTATATTAAACGCACTTTGAAGCTTTTGTGTATCTATACTAACTAAATCGTTAAAATCCAAACCTAGATTATTTTTCTTAGCATCAAATCTTGAGCCAGAAAGTACATCTACATCTTCATCTGCTAGTTGTTTTTTTACAACATCTGTTTTAGCAGAATAATCTATTATATAATCAATTAAATCACTTGTATATGCTACTCCTGGATTTAAAGCAGTTGATGTAACACCCTCTTTTGCAGAAACTATACCGACAATTTTTAAATGCTCTGCTTCTTCATAAAGATTCTTCATATACTCTTCATTTTCAGTCATATCTTCGTATACATTATATTTTTCGTTATATTTATATATATCAGTTGGCATAAATAATTTAAGATTAATATTCAATAAATTATCATATGAAACTGATATTGGTTCATTATTTATATCTACTTTTTCACCACTCATTATTTTAGTTACAATATCTCTTAATTCATCAATATCTCTTAATCCTAATGAGTAAACAAGTAAATCCGAAATAGTATTTGGTTCTGAAAGTACTATTATCATTTCATTATATTTTTCTGGCCATCTTCCGGCAAGTACATCATACGAATTATTTAAATTATCTTTGTCATCAATCATTTGAGAATAAATTGAAGAATATGAGCTTATTAAACTTGAACTAAATGCTGAATTAAATAAATTACTAGGATTTAGTTTTAGAAGCTTATTATCTACTCCCTGTGTGTAAATCAATGGATCTACACTATATGAATATTTTATTGATGATATATCTTCTCCTATTTCATTATAATTCTCTTTTATGTGGTTTTTAAAACTTTTTAAATCGTTTGTACTTAAATTTCCAAGCATTTTAGAAATATATTGTTTTTCTTCAACAATGTTAGAGTCTTTTCTTTCTTCATTTTCTGTTGTCATAGAAAGCAAAACTCCTGCAACATCTGTAGTTTCCTGCATTATAGTAAGAGGATATGAAGTTAATGTATCTTCTTGAATATGATCAACATAAGCTTGAAATCCATTAGATACTGCCTGTACTAATGCAATTCCAATTATACCTATTGAACCTGCAAATGCAACCAAAATAGTCCTACCTTTTTTAGTTAACAAGTTATTTAAACTTAATCTTAAGGCAGTCCAGAATTTCATAGCTGTTCTACCTATTTGGCCTGTTTCAACTTTTTCTTGTTCATCCATTTCTGTTATAGGGTTTGAATCTTCTGTAATAGTTCCATCTAAAATTTTAATAATCCTGCTCGAATATTGTTCAGCAAGCTCCGGATTATGTGTTACCATAATAATTAATTTGTTTTTTGATATTTTCTTTAATATCTCCATTACTTGGACACTTGTTTTAGTATCTAAAGCACCAGTTGGTTCATCTGCCAATATAATATCTGGGTTATTAACTAAAGCTCTTGCAATTGCCACCCTTTGCATTTGACCACCAGATAATTGATTTGGTTTCTTATGTATATGCTCTCCTAAACCAACTTCTTCTAGAGCTTTAATAGCTCTTTCTTTTCTTTCTTTTTTGGATATTCCTCCTATTGTTAGTGCAAGTTCAACATTTGATAATATAGTTTGATGTCCTATTAAATTATAGCTTTGAAAAACAAAACCAACTTTATAGTTTCTATATGCATCCCAATCTCTATCTTTAAATTTTTTTGTTGATTTACCATTTATAATTAAGTCACCTGATGTGTATCTATCAAGCCCCCCTATAATGTTAAGTAGAGTGGTCTTTCCACATCCACTTTGTCCCAAAATTGAAACAAATTCTGACTGTCTAAACTTTAAATTAATTCCTTTTAAAGCTTCTAATTTTTCATCTCCTGTAGTATAAGTTTTTGTTATATTTAGCAATTGTAGCATGCCCATACCTCCTCAATCTTACTTCTAACTTAGTTATAGTCTTAATTATATCCTTTTTAAATACTGTTTCATTGTATTATAATAATATAATTCCTAAATGCTCTAATAATATTTTAAGTCCAATTATTATTAGTACAATTCCTCCTGTAAGTTTTGACTTGTTTTGAAACTTATCTCCAAATTTATTTCCAATTTTTACACCTGTTAAGGATAAACAAAATGTAATTACACCAATTATTATTATAGATAATAGTATGTTTATATCAAAGAAAGCAAAAGTTATTCCAACAGCTAAAGCATCTATACTTGTTGCCACTGCAAGTATATGCATTGTTCTTGCGTCGATACTTTCATTTATATTCTCTTCTTCTGTGCTAAAAGATTCTTTTATCATGTATATTCCAATTATTGAAAGTAATATAAATATCATCCAATGATCTATATCTTCCACGAATCCACTAAATCTAGTACCAAATAAATAGCCAATTATTGGCATAATCCCTTGAAATACTCCAAAATACAAACTAATTTTTATCGCATTTTTCCAGTTTAATTTTATCATGGAAAGTCCTTTACATACAGATACTGAAAAAGCATCCATTGCAAGTCCTATACTAATAACAATAATTTCAAATATTCCCATATTTGGTGTCTCCTTTAAATAAAAGTAAATTCTTCTATTTAAAAGAATATGCACTAAAAATTTTTTGTATTCATTTATACTTATTTAATATTTCTTAACCTTAATGCATTTAATACTACTGTTATGCTACTAATTGTCATAGCAAATGCTGCAATCATAGGATTTAACAATATTCCAAACCCATTTAATAATCCACATGCAATAGGTATCATACAAATATTATAAAAAAATGTCCAGAATAGGTTTTGTTTAATATTTGCTATTGTTTTTTTACTAATATATATTAAGTCATTTATTTTGTCTAAATTATTATTCATAAGAACTACATTTGCTGAATCAATTGCAATATCAGTACCATTTGAGATAGAAACTCCTATATCAGCAATTACTAAACTAACACTATCATTTATTCCATCTCCGCACATCATAACTAATCCTTTTTGTTTTAGTTTATTTATATTTTCAGCTTTTTCTTCTGGTTTAACATTTGCAATAATATTTGTTATTCCAATTTCATTTGCAATAAATTTTGCAGTTTTCTCATTGTCACCAGTTAACATTATAATGTCAATATTTTTATTTTTTAACTCTTTTATAGTATCTTTTATATTTTTTCTTATAACATCTTTTACTCCAATTAATGAAATAATTTTACCATTCTTGCATATATATATAATACTATTCCCTCTTTTTGATAAATCACTTTCGTCTTTTTCATGTTCTTCTTTTATTTCTACAAAATTTTGTACCATTAAATTTTTGTTTCCAATATAGTATTCATCTTCTCCAATTCTTGCATAAACACCATATCCTGCAATAGTTTTAAATTCTGTAGGTTCTTCTATTTTAATATTATTATTATTTGCATAATTTATAATTGCTCCTGCAATTGGATGTTCTGATTTATTTTCAATACTTGCGGCTTTGCTAATTATATTTTCTTCATTTTCATCTGTATAATTATATATCTTTGAAATAGTTAAATTACCGTTTGTTAATGTTCCTGTTTTATCAAAAACTATTGTCTTTACCTTATTAGCATCCTCTAAACTTTGTCCATCTTTAATTAATATTCCATTCTTACTACATATTCCTGAGCCAATTACAATTGCAAGTGGAGTAGCAAGTCCTAAACTACATGGACATGCAATAACTAATACAGATACAAATATATTAATACTAAATGCAAAATTTTTAGTTATTAAAAACCAAATAACAAATGATACTATCGCAATTAATATAATGATTGGAACAAAATAACTACTTATTGTGTCTGCAAGCTTTGAAAGCTTCGCCTTAGTATTTGTAGCTTCTACAGTTAGTCTTACAATTTCTGATACAGTAGATTCTCTACCTATCTTTTCTGCTTTGTATTTTATGGTGCCTTCATAATTAATACTTCCAGCTATCACTTTTGAACCTTCATCTCGTTTCACCGGTGTACTCTCTCCAGTTATAAATGATTCATCTATATGTGTAGTTCCTTCTACAACAATTCCATCAACAGCTATTTTTTCTCCCGGCTTACAAATTACTATATCTCCTTTTTGTATTTCATCAATAGTAAAAACAGTTTCTTTTCCATCTTTAAAAATAACTGCATTTTGTGGAGTAATTTCCATTAATTGCATAATAGCTTCTTTAGTTTTATTTTTGTTTTTATTTTCAATATATTTGCCTATTCTTATAAAAAGTATTACTGTTGCAGCTGATTCGTAATATAGCTTTTCTACATACTCTATATTACCATTAAAAATCATAAATGTTCCATATATACTATATAAAAAACTTACAGTTACACCAAGCATAACTAATGTATCCATATTAGGAGTTCTATGTAGTAAATTTTTAATTCCATTCTTTAATATATCTCTACCTAAAATTAATATAGCTATAGTTAAAATAAGTAAAGTAATAGTATAATTTAAAGGATATTTTGCCATGTTTAAAAATGGTATCACAGGAAGTCCGACCATATGTGACATAGATATATATATAATTAATATTGATATCACTGATAAAAATATTAGTTTGTACTTTTCATTAGACTCTTTTTTCTTTTCTTTTTCTAATGTATTTATACCTAAACTTCTAAATCCTGCATTTTCAACAAATTTATCTAAATCTAGTAAGCCTATTTTTTTATCATCATACTCAATGCACGCTGTATTCATTACTAAATTTACTGTAGCTTTGTTAATACCTTCTTGTTTATTTAAATATTTTTCTAACCCATTAGAACACGCCGAGCAAGTCATCCCTTCTATGACTAAAATCACTTTTTTCATAAGCTCTCCTTAAATTCTTCTATAAATACGATTATCACTATAATAACATAAGAGCAAAGTATTTTTCAAATAACTACTTGCTCTTATATTTATCATTTCTTACCCCTTAAAATTCTTTGCTACACTTTCTATTTCTTTTAGCTCAAATCTATATTTTTGCACAATATTTGGATATTTATTATGATCAACTTCACTTAAAAACATATCTAGTGGTCTAATGTACAAACCACTATCCCCATATAATGCTCTGTAAACAACATATTTTTCTTTTGATTCAGAATGAATTGCAATGTCTTGTACTAAATACATATCCCCTTTAAAGTGCTTATATATTCCATTTATTTTAATTTCTCTCATATGTTCACCTCCTTAATTAATATAAACAACATTCTTTATCATGATATTTAATATATAATTTATTTTTTAAATTGCACCATTTGCATCTAGTTTTATTTTCATCCATTTTATGCATCCTTTATCTTTTTATATTTAATATCATTATAACAAAGCAGTTAAATTTTGACAATAATTTATTCCTAGTTGCAGTACTGTTGCAGTATTTTGAAATAAGTGAAATTCTGTAACTCGCTTGTATTGAGAAGTTACAGGATTTTATGTGTCTGGTGGGCAGGGATGGATTCGGCGAGCCGCATCGGTAAAACAGTCCACCGGACTGTTTTAGCCTTCGTACAAACCTTTCAGCTGAAAGCTTTGTACTTGGCAACCTCCTTTTCGAATCCATCTTAATCAATAAAAATAGCCATAGCTTTACTATGACTATTTTTTTTGGTGGGCAGGGATGGATTCGAACCATCGTACTCAAATGAGAACAGATTTACAGTCTGCCGCCTTTAGCCACTCGGCCACCTACCCAAATATAATAAATAAAAAATGGTGCTCCCTCAAGGATTCGAACCTTGGACCCACCGGTTATGAGCCGGTTGCTCTGACCAACTGAGCTAAGGGCGCATGTACAAAAAAAATATGACTATATATATTTAGAATATATAGTCATTGGAGCAGGTAGTGGGAATCGAACCCACGTCATCAGCTTGGAAGGCTGAGGTTCTACCATTGAACTACACCTGCAAATTACCTCTGACAAGTATAAATTATAAATGTAATTTATATATTTGTCAAGAGATTTTTTTAATTTTTTTATATTTTTCTAGTTAATGCATTTTTACTTCCCCAACGACAAGGACTTATGCATTTCCATCCTTTAAATCTACACCTAACTCCTGGTGCATATTCAAGTAAATATTCATATACTTCTGGGTTAGAGTCTTTTGTATTTTCAATGTATTTGTCTAATATTTCTTTTGTTTGCAGCATTATTTCTATTTGTGCTTCGCCACATAATCTTTCTTTACATTTTAAAATAAAGTTTTCTACTGTACCTCTTTCTATTATATTTACAAGCATTCCTTGAGGATAATTATCTTTTAAAGAATCAATATCTTCTAGCCATTCTTTGTTTAGCCTTTCATCCTCTTTAATAATTGGTGGAACAAAATATTCAGGTTTTTCTAATAGTTGTATATTATACTGCAAAGTTCTATGTCTTTGAGCCTGAGCGAATTCCGCAAAACTTCCTTTATATTTAATACAATAGTTTTCTCCAAATTCATCTTTTCTTGATTTCCTATCATCAAATAATGAAATTTTTCTTTTTTTAACTTTGGTATTTAAATCTGGAACATATAAATCTGATAATTTGTCTATAAATTCTTGCAAATATGGTTTTAAAAGAATAGTAAATTTATCACCAGTATCTTCAGTAATTATATCTTCAAACCAATGCATAATATAGTTTAATTGTCTGAAGCTCACACTATATTCCATTGTAGTAGATGGTGTAAAAACACTAATTAAATATCTAGCATTTTCTTGAGCAAGCTTTAATACAGATTTTTCTTCGATATTTGGATATGTTTTATTTATTTCTTTAATAAAAATATCAATCCATTTCTCATATAGCTCTTTTTCTTTTCCTTCAATTTTCATTTTTGTATATCTTGCAGATTTTTCTGATGTTGTATACATTCCTTCATTATTTAATATCATAGCTAAAGCTTTAGGAATATTTTCTAAAATCAAGTTATATGTGGAATGATCAAATACACTATGATGACCTGATACTAATGTTCTTTGTGCTCTTCTTTCTGTTTTTGACGATTCTTCCGAAAAGAGTTCTTTTATTGTACTTGGCATATAACATATTCCTGCCGCTTTGCCAGAAAAATCTATAGCTTCCTTTTTTGGTAATTTATATCCTTTTTTTGTTGCTCCTATAATTTCTATATTCATTCTAATTCCTCTTTCCCAAAAAAAGCACCTGCTTATATTGGTGCTTTTTTTTAATTTATTAATTATCTTGATTATCTCTAGCTTCTGGAAGTGCTGGTTGATCAATTACAATTCTAATTCTTGTAAGTGTTTTTAATACTCTTACAAATTTACTATTTTTAACTCTTTGCCATAATGAAGGTTTTACTTCTACTCTCGTTTCTTCTAAGTATTGAACATTTTCTTGTTCTGCTTGTACAACTTGTTTTACTTGTTTTTCCTGTTTTTCTTGTGGAACAGGAATATTCTTTAATGAATCAGCAATCTCAATTCCTATATAACTTAATGCTTTTGAACGGTCTTCAATTCTTTCCATATCAATTTCTATATGTAAATTAGACTCTAAATTATTTATTCTTGCTTTTATAAGTTTTTCAGCATCATGATAATTTTCGCTATTTTTATTTCTTAATCTTCCTATCATTCCTAATGTATCAATAATATCTTCATCAAATAAATTTGATGCTTCTTTTACAGATGATTTCCAATTTTTTTCTTTATTTGACACCTTCTCAAATAGTTCTTTTAATTTTGCTGCAAGTTCAATATTAACTTCTCTTTGTCTAATTAATTCCTCTATTTTTTTTGTATTGCCCTCAAACTGTGTTGTTGCAAACTCAACTAATTTATATGCAGCTTTATATACTGAAATAGGAAAATTCTTTTTTTGTGGATATTCTATTAAGTATGTTTTTATTGATTCAATTAAATCCTTAAAATATGTATCATCTTCTAACTGAATAATTTGTTTTTTACTATTAGGATTAATTAGTTTCTCTACTTTATCAATATTTGATAAAATCTTTTCTTCCGTAATTACCATTTTTACGTTTACTATGCCTGACCTGCGGAATATTCTAGACATTGTAAATCTCCCTCCTTGTCCTTTGTATTGTCGTTTTCAGTAACTAAATTATACTTCATATAACAAAAAACTACAATAATAACGACAAAATGTTTTATATTTCATTACAATTTTATTATATCCGTATAGTAAAAGTCAATAAATAAATAAAAAAAAATTAAATTTTTTTTATTTATTGATAATAAATAGTATTTTCAACTTTATTTTTTAAATAAAGTTGAAAATACTATTTCCGTAAGAAATATTTAGTTTTATCTTCCTTCTATCTAATTCATATTTATTCCTAAAATTCCTCCAAACATTCCAGCTATTATAGAAAAAATTATCATTAAAATAGAATAAATATTTAATCCAAACCCTTGGCTAATAATACTTGAAATTAGATATAGTAATATTATATATATTCCCCCTATTACTCCACCATATAACATTCCTTTCCTTTTCATTGCTTTTGTTGTAAGTAAACTTCCCATTAAAACACTCACACATGTTATTACAATAATACTTACGGGAATAACTGTTTCCGATATATTAGTATACGTCAATATAACTGATAATACAAATAAGAAAAATAACGTAATTAATATAGAAATTAATACTCCTTTAAATATATTAATAATCAATTTATCACTTGCTGTATTAGTAAAATTTTTAATTATATTTTTCATACATCCACCTTACACTTTCAGTAAATTATATGATTATTTTTTTTTATTAGAACTTAATATTTAATAAAACCCGCATCTAAAAGATGTAGGTTTTATTAAATATATATTTATTTTTAAAATATAGTTTTATAACTAATCTAATTAGTTTCAGTATCTGTTTGTGTGTTTGTTTGATTTAATATACTATTTGTATTTAATCCAGTATTCTTTTGAGATATAATCTTATTTTCTTCAAAATATTCCTTAATATTATATATTTGATTATTATACTCCATATAATAATCATCAACCCCACCTGATGTGATAGAATAAACTGTTTTTAGAACATTAGGAACTAATTTTTTTCCAGTTGCATCTATAATTCCATATGTTTTATCTTTTCTAATTACTATTGCCTCATATTCTGGTATAATCAATACACTATTTGTAACCTTGTTTTGAGAACCAGTTTCACTGCATCCCATAGCATCATATTCTATTGGAAGAATAATATCTCCTTCTTTATTATATAATCCCCATTTTTGTCCTCGTTTTACAGGTATTGCATTGTTAAATAATATATATTGATTTTCTATATTATTACTTGTAAACTTAGTAGGATCAATACCAATTTCATCACATTCCATATGTATAATATAGCTTGCATGTTCATCTACAATTCCATATTTATTATCTTTTTTTACTAAATAAAATCCTAAGTTTTTATCTATTGATTTAATTTCATCATAGTCTATTTTTATCTTTATTTCTCCGTTATTTGTTAAAATTCCTACTTTCTTGTTTGAATTAACATAGAATTCTTGTGTATTTTCATTAAATCTTATTTCATCATATCTTGTTGCTATTATTTCATTTCCTTCAGGATTAATAACTCCAATTCTTTCATCTTTATCTGTTTTCTTTGATACTACAAACATATTATATAAAATTGCTTTTTGGTTATTAAAATCTTCGCTTATTTTATCAAATCCATATTTTTTTACTTGAGAATTATATCTTGTTACTAAATAAGGTAATGTATAAATCTGAATATTATTTTTTTCAGCATCATATGAAAAAATAACATTAAATCCCTTTTCTATTCCTTCTGATAATATATATAATTTATCATTAACCAATTTTACTGGTTCAGATATTGCATAGCTATCATAATCATTATCTGTTTTGGGTATGACCTTATTTATTTTATTTGAATTTAAATAAAATGAGGCTGTTTCATTAGCATTCTCCACATAACACTTATTAGTATCTTCAGATAGTATTTTATATTCCCCATTATGTGTTTCATATCCTAAATATGGAGCAATTTCTTTTATAGATACATATACTTTATTATTTGAATTATCTATAATAAAAATATCCTCTGATAAATTAACGGCTTTTCCATCTATGTAAGCTTTAAATTGTAATTTTTTTAAATATGCAACTGCTGATATAATTCCAACAATCATAAGTATTAAAATTACAATTAATATAATAACAATTTTAGTTGTGTTTTTATTTTTATCCTTTTCACTATTATATAATTTATTACCATTAATATCCATTTATTTCCTCCCTATTCTTTATATCCGTATTTTTTATAAAATTCATTTCTAAAATTGAATAAATTATCATTCTCTATTTCCATTCTAACTCTTTCCATTAGTTTAGTCAAGAATCTTAAATTGTGAAGTGATAAAAGTCTAACTCCTAAAATTTCATTTGTTTTTACTAAATGTCTAATATATGCTCTAGTATAATTTTTGCAAGTATAACAATCACATTCAAAATCTAATGGTGTAAAATCTCGTTCATATGTTGCATTGCGAACCACAACTTTTCCATTCCATGTCATTGCCGTACCGTTTCTCGCAATTCTAGTTGGGAGTACACAGTCACACATATCTATTCCTGCTATCGCCGCTTCAATTAAATAATCAGGACTTCCAACTCCCATTAAATATCTTGGCTTATCTTTTGGCATAATAGGTGCTGTATACCTTAATATATCTAAAAATTCTTCTTTAGGCTCTCCAACACTTATTCCACCTATAGCGTAACCTGGAAAGTCTAAATCTATTAAATCTTCTGTAGATTGTTTTCTTAAGTCTTTATAAAAACCTCCTTGAATAATTCCAAATAGAGCTTGTTTATCTATATCTTTATGTGCATCTTTACATCTTTTAGCCCACCTTGTTGTTCTTTCCATAGAATCCTTTGTATATTCATAACTAGAAGGATATGGGCAGCATTCATCGAATGACATTATTATATCAGCACCTAAATCCTCTTCTATTTCTATTACTTTTTCTGGAGAAAAGAAGTGCTTGCTACCATCTAAATGAGATTTAAATTCTACTCCTTCCTCTGTTATTGTTCTCAATTTTTGCAAGCTAAACACCTGAAATCCACCACAATCTGTAAGAATAGGTCTGTCCCAATTCATAAATTTATGAAGCCCCCCTGCCTCTCTTACAAGTTTACTTCCTGGTCTTAAATATAAATGGTATGTATTCGATAGTATAATTTGTGCTTTAACATCTTCTTTTAATTCTTCTGGTGTTAATGATTTTACTGTAGCCTGTGTTCCAACAGGCATAAATATTGGTGTCTGTATATCACCATGTGGTGTATGAATAACTCCTCTTCTTGCACCTGTTTGTTTACATTCATGTAATAATTCATAAGTTACTGCTTGTTTCATAAAAATCTCCTTTATTTAACAAAATATATTAAACAAATCAAAAACGAGTAATACTAGGCTAATTTATGAAGAAATACCGTAGGCGTACTAGTGTACGGTGAGGATTTTCTTTATAAATTTAACGACGTAGTACGAAGTTTTTCATTTGTTTACTGTATAAGCATTGCATCTCCAAATGAAAAGAATCTATACTTTTCTTTTACTGCTTCTTCATATGCTTTCATAACATACTCTTTTCCAGCAAGTGCAGACACAAGCATTAATAATGTTGATTCCGGTAGATGGAAATTTGTGATTAATCCATCTATGCATTTAAATTTATATCCTGGGTAAATAAATATACTTGTATCTCCTTCTATTTCTTTAACCATTCCTTCTTCGTCTGCTATGCTTTCAAGTACTCTACAAGAGGTTGTCCCAACACTGATTATTCTTCCTCCTGCTTTTTTAGTATTATTAATTTTTTCTACATCTTCTTTTTTGATATAGAAATGTTCTGAATGCATATGATGTTCTTCTATTTTTTCTACCTTTACAGGTCTAAATGTTCCAATTCCAACATGCAGGGTGACATTTGCTATTTCTACACCTTTTTTCTTTATTTCATCTAATAATTCCTTTGTAAAATGAAGTCCTGCTGTTGGTGCTGCAGCTGAGCCTTGATACTTTGCATATACAGTTTGATATCTATCTTTTTCTTTTAATTCTTCATGAATATATGGTGGTAAAGGCATAAGTCCAATCTTGTCTATAATTTCATTAAATATTCCGTCATATATAAATTTTACTTTTCTTGTTCCGCCTTCCATTATTTCTAATATTTCAGCATTTAAAATCCCATCTCCAAATATTACTTTTGTACCAACGTGTAATTTATTACCAGGTCTTACAATTGCTTCCCAAACATCCCCTTCTATGTTGTTTAATAATAAAAATTCAACATTTGCTCCAGTTTCTTTTTTTCCATATATTCTTGCAGGGATCACTTTTGTATTATTTCTTACTAGGCAATCTCCTGGTTTTAAATAATCTATAATGTTTTTAAAAGTTCTATGTACTATAGTCTGTTTTTCTCTATCTAAAACCATCAGTCTTGATTCATCTCTTTTTTTAATTGGTACTTGTGCTATTAATTCTTCTGGTAAATCATAATAAAATTCTTTTACTTCCATTAATTAATATTTCCTCTCTTTTTTACCTATATATTATACAAGAAAATATACCAATAAACAACAACTTTATATAATTTTTCACGACACCTCATCAATATTATCTAGTACTTGTTTACATTCTCTCCAATTAGTAACTTTAACGCACTCATAATCTTTTCCTATTTTATTTAATATTTCAGAGGTTTTATCTGTTGAAGCTAAATCAGTTACAATAATATCCTTTATATACTCTTCTTTTCCATATAAAAATCTAAATAGTATTGATCTTAAAAATCCTTCTATTCTATCCTCTTGATTTTTTACAGCAACTATTAAGTAAATTCCATTTGCTTTTAAATTTGTATATGTAAATATATATATCACATTTTTTATAATCTCAAATAAACCATATAATGCAAGCGTCCATAATATAAGATTTAAAATAAAATTAAGCATAAACTTCCACCTCTTAACTATGATATGAAAAAAAATTTTTTTTGTGATTTTTTTATAAATCTTGCCCAAAATACTTATACTAGTATTTAGAAAATATTACATTATTTATCTTGATTATAAAATGTACTTATGATAATATTATTGTCGAAATTAAAAAGGAGGCCTTTAAAATGGATTTTAAGGAATGGGAAGGTTTTGAAGAAGGAGATTGGAAGAAAGGTATTGATGTTAGAAGCTTTATTCAAACAAACTATACTCCATATGAAGGAGATGATAGCTTCTTGGCAAAACCGACAGAAAAAACCTTAAGACTTTGGAATGAAGTTTTAGAATTATATAAAAAAGAAAAAGAAAATGATGGAGTATTGGATATTGATCCTAATACTATTTCAACAATAACTAGTCATGAATCTGGTTATATTGATAAAGAACTAGAAGAAATTGTAGGTCTACAAACAGACAAGCCCCTTAAAAGAGCTATTATGCCTTTTGGTGGAATTAAAATCGTAGAAAAATCATGCAAAGCATATGGAAAAGAAGTATCACCAGAAATCAAATATATTTTTAATCATGTAAGAAGAACTCATAATGATGGTGTATTTAGTGTATATACTCCAGATATTAGAGCAGCAAGAAGTTCACATTTACTTACAGGTCTTCCTGATGGATATGGACGTGGAAGAATTATTGGAGATTATAGACGAATTGCTCTTTATGGTGTAAATGCACTAATCGCACAAAAAAAGAAAGAACTTGATGCAATGAGCGTAGAAACTTTTAGGGAAGGAATAATACGTAAACGTGAAGAAGGTCATGATCAAATTGATGCATTAGAAGAATTAAAACAAATGGCTTTAAAATATGGATTTGATATATCAAGACCTGCTGCTTCTGCAAAAGAAGCCGTTCAATGGACATATTTTGGATATTTAGCTTCTATAAAAGAACAAAATGGTGCAGCAATGAGTTTAGGTAGAACATCTACTTTCTTAGATATATTTTTTGAAAGAGATATAAAATTAGGTAAACTAACTGAAGAACAAGCTCAAGAAATAATGGATCACTTTGTAATGAAATTAAGAATGGTACGTTTCTTAAGAACACCTGAATATAACGAATTGTTTAGTGGAGACCCTGTTTGGGTTACAGAATCTATTGGTGGTATGGGAATTGATGGAAGAACTTTAGTTACTAAAAATTCATTTAGAATGCTACACACTTTAACTACATTAGGACCTGCTCCAGAACCAAATCTTACAGTTCTATGGTCTAATCGTCTGCCAAATGGGTTTAAAAGATTTACAACAAATCTATCTATAAAAACATCTTCTATACAATACGAAAACGATGATTTAATGAGAAAATTCTATGGAGATGATTATGGTATTGCATGTTGCGTATCTGCTATGAGAATTGGAAAACAAATGCAATTCTTTGGTGCAAGATGTAATCTTGCCAAAACTTTACTTTATGCTATTAATGGTGGTATGGATGAACTTACTAAAAAACAAGTAACTCCAAAATATGCCCCTATTACTTCAGAATATTTAGATTTTGATGAAGTAATGGAAAGATTTGATACAATGATGGAATATGTTGCTAAGATATATATTAAAGCATTAAATGCTATTCACTATATGCATGACAAATATAACTATGAAAAAATAGAAATGGCACTGCATGATAAAGATGTTTTTAGAACAATGGCTTGTGGAATTGCTGGACTTTCTGTTGTTGCAGATTCATTATCTGCCATTAAATATGCAAAAGTTAAAACTATCCGTGATGAAAGTGGTCTTGTAGTTGATTACAAGGTTGAAGGAGATTTTCCTAAGTTTGGAAATGATGATAATGCTGTTGATGATATAGCTGTGTCTGTTGTTAAAATGTTCTTAGGAAAATTAAAAAGGCTTCAAACTTATAGAGATTCAAAAATCACTTTGTCTATACTTACAATTACTTCAAATGTTGTATATGGAAAGCATACAGGTACAACACCAGATGGTAGAAAAGCTGGAGAACCTTTTGCTCCTGGTGCAAATCCTTTACATGGTAGAGATACAAATGGCGCACTTGCTGTAATGAACTCTGTAGCAAAACTTCCATATGCTTATGCAGAAGATGGTATTTCATATACTTTCTCTATTACGCCAAACACTTTAGGTAAAACTGATGAAGAAAAAGTAACAAATCTTATTCAAATGTTAGATGGTTTCTTTGTACAAGAAGGACATCATATAAATGTTAATGTATTTAGTAGAGACTTACTTTTAGATGCTATGGAACATCCTGAAAAATACCCACAACTTACTATTAGAGTTTCAGGATATGCAGTTAACTTTACAAAATTAACAAGGGAACAGCAATTAGATGTTATTAATAGAACAATACATGAAAAAATATAACCTAAAAGGGACACTTATATGTCCCTTTTTCAGTACTATAATTATATTTTAATTAGCAGGTGAAATTTATGGAAAATTTTGATAAAACTAAATATGCTAGGATTCATTCTTATGAAAGTTTTGGTACTGTTGATGGGCCTGGAATTCGTTTTGTAGTTTTTATGCAAGGCTGTCATTTAAAATGTAAATATTGCCAAAACAGAGATACTTGGAATACACATACAGGTAAACTTGTGTCTTTGGATGAATTGCTACAAAGAATAAAAAAATATGTAAATTACATTAAACCAACTGGTGGTGTGACAGTTACAGGTGGAGAACCTTTACTTCAACCCAAGTTTCTTATTTCTTTATTTAAAGAATTAAAAAAGCTTAATATTCATACTGCAATTGATACTTCTGGAATGGTAGACTTAACACCTGATATAAAGGAATTATTAAGTTTAACAGATTTAGTATTATTAGATATAAAGCACATCAATAGTGAAAAATGTAAAAAACTTGTAGGCTATTCTAATGAAAAAGAATTAGAGTTTGCAAGATATTTAAGTAATAACAATTTACCAATGTGGATTAGGCAAGTTATTATTCCTGAAATAACAGATGATGAAGAAGACTTATTACATTTAAAAGAGTTTTTATCTACATTAAGAACTGTAGAAAAAATAGAGCTTCTTCCTTATCATGATTTAGGCAAATTTAAATGGACTAGCTTAGGTTATTCTTATGAATTAGAAAATACAAGGACTGCTACAAATGAAGATATTAAAAAAGTTAAAGAAATACTTGAAATTTAATTTATTTCAAGTATTTCTTTTATCTTATCTAAATTTTGAATTACAGCATTGTATCCAAATTCAAAGCATTTATCTACTTTATCAATTTCTAAAAGTCCTGTTTTATCTGTTGGTACTGTTAATATATAATCACTAGATTCTAATCCTTCTTCAGAAACTTTATTACCCATAATATCAATTGTTTTCATTACCATATCCATTATATTACTTTCTTTTGTAATAGGGTCTGCATCAAATTTAACAGCAAGTACTTTATCTGCTCCCTGTTTTTTTACTTCATGTACTGGCACATTATCTAGAGCCCCACCATCTATAAATAAATAATCTTTATATTCACATGGGCAGAACACTCCAGTAAAACTGCTACTTGCTCTAACTGCTTTTCCTACTGTTATATCTGTAATGTATTGTTCATTTTTTCCTTCAGGAATTATATTTGTAAAGACATATTCTTTAGATTCTTTTATATTAACACTTGGTATTACAATTGGCATTTTTATATCTTTCATTGTTTTGATATTTTTTTTGGCTGCAACATCATTATATAGCTTTTCTATACTTTCTCCAGTTTTTAAACCAGTTATTTTTATTCTCTTATTTCTCACAAAACTTCCAATAGTAGAAATAATAGGTGCTTTATTTATTTCTACTATTTTATCTACATTTTCCTTATATAGACTATATATTTCATCTGGAGAATATCTAATAGCATATAGCGATGCAACTAAACTTCCTGAACTTGTTCCTCCTATAATGTCAGGCTTAATATCATTTTCTTCTAACGCCTTTAATACTCCTGCATGTGCAATTCCTCTTGTTCCGCCACCAGATAAAGCAATACCTAATTTCATTTAGAACACCTCTTGTAAATAGTTTCTTGCTTATTAGTATTTACTATTTATATTATGTTTAAACGTATTAAAGGTTAATTAATTTAATTTTAAAACAAAGCGAAGGATTGGAAATATTTCCAATCCCTCGCTTTGTCAATCATCCCGAAGAACTATGTTGATTTCTTCCATAGTGTAAGTTTTAGGATTCTTCTTATACATAATTTTTTCAACCTTAAAAGAAGAAGGCAGGAAAAATCCTGCCCTCTTCCTAGCTTTTGCATTCAACCTTGAAACGATTTTGACATTCCGGATTTGCACACTTTATAAATCCGCGATGCCCTACTATTACTTTTTTTCCTTTCAAACATCTAGGAATATCAATTCTGTGTTCAAGGTCGTCATAGTCAAATCCTGTAACGGATTTGCAGTAAGGGCATACTGCTATCCCCTTTGGATTTTGATCTTTTGAAGACCACAATAAAGTAATCGACAAAAAAATCATCCCTTTCATACGTATTAGCTAAAAGCTTAATTATATTATAACTTATTTTACATAAAAAAACAATAGACACCCTATTTTATGGATGTCTATTTTAATAAACTTATTTATCTTCCTCTACTGGTTTTTCATCAGTAACTGCTTCTACTGGTTCTTCTTTTACAGTATCTACAGTTTCTTCTACTACTGGTGCTTCTGTTTCGATAGCTGGAGCTTCTTCTGGAGCTTTTGCTTCTTCTACAACTTCAGCTTCTTTTTCTACTGCTGGTTCTTCTGCTACTGGCATTTCTGCAGCTTCTGCAGCTACTACTTCTTCAGCCTCTACTGCTGTCTCTTCTAACTCTTCTTTTAGTGTGATTTCTTTAGTTTCAATTCTAGCACCTAATTTTTCCTTAGTCTTAGAAGCTTTACCTATTCTGTCTCTTAGGTAGTAAAGTTTAGCTCTTCTTGCTTTACCAACTCTAACTACTTCTACTTTTTCTACTGTTGGAGAATGTACTAAAAATGTTTTTTCAACTCCTACACCATAAGAAATTCTTCTTACTGTGAATGTTTCGTTTAATCCTCCACCTTGTTTTTTTATAATAATTCCTTCGAATACTTGTATTCTTTCTCTATTACCTTCTTTTACTCTAACATGAACTCTTACTGTATTACCAACATCTAAAACTGGAACTTTATTTTTTAATTGTTCATGTTCAATAGATTTAATAATATCCATTATTTTATTTCCTCCTTCTTTTCAAAAAGATCTGGTCTTTTCTTTTTTGTTATTTCTATGGATTTTTCTTGTCTCCATTTTTTTATATTTTCGTGATGTCCTGATATTAATATTTCTGGAACCTTCTTTCCATGAAATTCCTCTGGTCTTGTATATTGTGGATATTCTAATAAATTATTTGTAAAAGATTCTTCTTCTACAGAAGCATTACTAATTACCCCATCAACATATCTACTAATAGAATCTATTAAAACCATTGCTGGAATTTCTCCTCCAGTTAATACATAGTCACCAATTGAAATTTCCTCGTCTACAATTTCATCTATAACTCTTTGGTCAATGCCTTCGTAATGACCGCATAATAAAATAATATGATCTTCTTTACTAAGTTCTACTACCTTTTTTTGATTTAATTTAGTTCCTTTAGGAGATAAGTATATAACTTTTGCATTTTCTTTCTTTACAGACTCATATGCATCATATACTACATCTGGCCTCATTATCATTCCAGCTCCTCCGCCATAAGGAGTATCATCTACTTTTTTGTGTTTATCTTTTGAAAAATCTCTAATATTTATTAAATTTATATCTATTATTTGTTTTTCTACTGCTTTTCCAATAATGCTTTTATTTAAACTTTCAAACATTTCTGGAAAAAGTGTTAACACATCAAATTTCATAACTCCTCCGCTAAATTAGACCTGGTAATAAATGAACAATAATTTTTTTGTTTTCTATATCAATATCTATTATTACTTCTGATATAGCTGGTAATAAAACTTGCTTACCTAAATTATCTTTTACTACATATACATCATTACTTCCTGTTGGAAATATATCTTCTACGTTTCCAAGTAGTTTATCATCATCTGTATAAACTTCAAGTCCAAGAAGATCAGCAATAAAAAAGGTATCTTTTGGAAGTTTAATAGCATCTTTTCTATCTATTTTAATATAGCAATTTTTGTACTGCTGTATATCTTCTATACTATTAATTCCCTCAAGTTTTAATAGAACTAAATTTTTCTGATATTTTACTTCTTCGATTCTAAAAGAAATTCTTTTATTGTTTTTTTCAATGTATATGCTTTTTAACTGATTAAATCTTGTAATATCATCTGTATAAGGAACTACTTTCATAAATCCCTTTATTCCATATGAATTTACTATTTTACCAATTTCAAAATAATCTCCGCATCATTTTACCTAACCTATAAATTCAATTGTAACTCTCTTTTGTTCTTTTGTAGCAATTGCTTTTACAAGAGTTCTTATTGCTTTTGCATTTTTACCTTGTTTTCCAATTACTTTTCCCATATCTGCTTCTGCAACTTTAATTTCATATACTGTACTTTTTTCTCCTGCCACTTCATTTACAGAAACAGCTTGTTTATCCTCTACTAGGTTTTTAATTATAATTTCGATAATTTCTTTCATATAGAATTACCTCCTTAAGCTCTTTCTATAAGTGATTTTACAGAATCTGTTGGTTTTGCACCATTTTTAATCCATTTTTCTAGTTTTTCTTTATCTAGTTTTATTGTAGATGGATCAGTCATAGGATCGAATGTTCCTATTTGTTCAATTATTTTTCCATCTCTTGGTGATCTAGAATCAGCAACTACTATATGATAGAATGGAGCTTTCTTTTTACCAAATCTTTGTAATCTAATTTTTACCATGTTTTTTCACCTCCTGAAAAGTATTAATATATATATAAACTTAAAAAGTTAATATCAAAATTTAAAATTCTTTAATGCATTTTCATCGATACCTCTTAACATATTTTTCATGCCACCTTTTCCAGACTGCATCTTTTTCATCATTTTCCCAGTCATTTCAAAGGAATTCATAAATTTATTAATTTCTTGTACACTTGTTCCAGATCCTCTTGCTATTCTTAATCTTCTGCTACCATTTAATATTTTTGGATTTCTTCTTTCCTTTGCTGTCATTGAACAAATAATTGCTTCAATTCTTGTAAATTCTTTGTCATCAACTTTTAAATCTTTAAATTTATTCATTCCTGGTATCATTTTCAATATTGAAGAAAAAGATCCCATTTTTTTCATTTGTCTTAGTTGTGCTAGATAATCATCTAGGTCAAATCCTTGTTGTTTCTTTAGTTTTTCTTCTAGTTTAATAGCTTCTTCTTCGCTAAATGCTTGCTCAGCCTGTTCAATTACAGATAAAATATCTCCCATACCAAGAATTCTTGAAGCCATTCTATCTGGATGAAAAACTTCTATATCACTTAGTTTTTCTCCTGTTGCTGCAAATTTTATTGGCCTTTGTGTTACTTTTTTTACAGATAATGCAGCACCACCACGAGTATCACCATCGAGTTTAGTAAGTACAACACCATCAATTCCTAAAGCTTCATTAAAGCTTGCCCCAACATTTACTGCATCCTGTCCTGTCATACTATCTACAACAAGTAAAATCTCATGTGGTTTAATATTTGCTTTTAATTCCTTTAATTCATTCATTAATTCTTCATCTATATGTAATCTACCTGCAGTATCTATAATAACGACATCATTTAATTTTGATATTGCAACATTCATTGCTTGTTTTGCAATATGAACAACATCTTTTGATGTTTCATTTGCAAATACTGGTATATTAAGTTGTGAACCAACCACTTGTAATTGTTTTATAGCAGCTGGTCTATATACATCACACGCAACAAGTAATGGTTTTTTTCCTTGTTTTCTTAATAGATTAGCTAGTTTGCCTGCTGTTGTTGTCTTCCCTGAACCTTGAAGTCCTACTAACATTATTATAGTTGGTGGATTAGGTGTAAAATTAATTTTACTTTCTACTCCCCCTAAAAGTTCTACAAGTTCATCTTTTACTATTTTTACAACTTGTTGTCCTGGTGTTAAAGATTTTAACACATCCTGACCTAGTGCTTTTTCCTGAATACTTGCAATAAATTCTTTAACAATCATATAGTTAACATCTGCTTCTAAAAGAGCAAGTTTAACTTCTCTTAAAATATCTTTTAGATCAGATTCTGTTATTCTAGCTTTACCACTTAACTTTCTTGTAATTTCTTGGAGTCTTGAAGATAATCCTTCAAATGCCATATTTGCCTCCTTTATACTAAATCATTCAATTCGTGTTTAATGTTTTCTAAAATACTTGCAATTTGTTTATCAGAATATTTTGTCTGAATTTTAGATAGTTTTGATAATATCTTACCTATCTTTTGTTCTTGCTTTCTTGTCCTTTTCATGATTCCTAGCTTTTCTTCTAATTCGAAAAGTTTGTTTTCTCCCTTCTTTAAATTATCTCTAACTGCTTGCCTTGTAATCTCCATATTGTCTGCTATTTCAGAAAGAGAATAATCTTTATTATAGTAGTCGTCTAATAATTTATATTGTTTATCTGTTAGCAAATTTCCATATATTTCACATAGAATACTAATTTCAATATTTTTTTCCATACAACTACCCCTTTGATATGTAATGCTAATATACTTTACACTATTTTCATTCTTTTGTCAAGTACTTTTCTTGAATTTTGCTTAATATTTCAATATTTTTTAACTTAAACTGCAAATTATAGTATAATTAAAATGTAACATAATTGTTGCGCCTTTGAATTTATAGTCAATAATCAGAGGTGCAAGCCTCTGAATTAATATAAGGAGGTTATATTATGCCTGCAAGGAAACTTACCCATAAAGAAATCGTTGAAGCAATAAGGGTAAAAACAGGATATATTATTAATCCTGAATTTGTTGCTTCTATTACGGCTCCTTGTGGAGATCCTGACTCGATTTATTATTGTGCATTTGCAGATTATAATTATAATGTACAATTTTTATGTCGAGTTAAAAAATCAGGAGTTGTAATCGTAAAAATGATTACATGGTAAGTCAAAAGCTGACGTGGTCTATTACGGATCATGTCAGCTTTTGACTTACATAATATAAATACTTTCTTCTATTTCATACTGTTTAATCTTTCTTCTACTTTCTTTAGCATTTCTTTGTAATTATTAAGTTTTTCTTTTTCTTCATTAACTTTTGCTTTCGGAGCCTTGCTTGTAAATCCTGGATTTGACAGCATCTTTTCTCCTCTTAAAACTTCCGCTTCTAATTTTTCTTTTTCCTTATTTAATCTTTGAGTCTCTTCTTTTATATCTACTAAATCTTCAAATGGAATATATAATTCTATACCTTTTCCCAAAATACTAATAGCATTAGAAGCAATATCATCTTTGTTTTCTTGAATCTTTAGTTCTTTGCCAAATCCTAATTTTAATATAAAATCTTTTGATTCTTCTATTTCCTTCTTAAATTCTTTTGTTACAAATATTAATTCTGCTTTTTTACTTGGATGTATATTCATATTAGCTCTTACATTTCTTATTCCAACTATTATTTCTTTTAAGTTCTCTACTATCTGCTCTTCTTTATTAAATGCAAATTCTGTTTTTCTAACATGTGGCCATTTATTTAACATTATTTCCTTGTTTTCATATTCTACAAGTTCTTTAAAAATTTGCGCAGTAACAAATGGCATAAATGGATGTAATAATTTTAATGCTGAACCAAATATATGATTTAAAATATCACACACTCCTACTTTGTCTTCATAGTTATCGCTATATAATCTTGGTTTAACAATTTCTATATACCAATCACAAAATTCATTCCAAATAAAACTATAAATATTATCTAGAGCAATTCCTAATTCATAGTTTTCTATATTATATGTAACATCTTTAACTAGCTTATCTAATTTATTTAAAATCCATTTATCTTCTATCTTTAATAAACTAGAATTATATTGTTCTGTATTTGGATTATATACTTTTTTACAATATTCCTTTATGTCTTCTTCATTTACAAAATTTGAAATTATAAATTTTGCTGCATTCCAAATTTTATTCGCAAAGTTTGCTGCTTGATCTAATTTTTCTGGCATGTATTTAATATCATTTCCCATAGTTGTTCCAGATATAACTGAAAATCTTAAGGCATCAGCCCCATATTCATTTATTACCTCTATAGGGTCAACACCATTACCAAGTGTTTTTGACATCTTTCTACCTTGTGAGTCTCTTACTAGTCCATGTATTACTACATCTTTAAATGGAATTTCATTCATCTGATAAAGTCCACATGTAACCATTCTTGATACCCAGAAAGTTATAATGTCATATCCTGTTACGAGTGTGTTTGTAGGATAATATGTTTCTAAATCCTCTGTATTGTTTGGCCAACCAAGTGTTGAAAATGGCCATAATGCAGAACTAAACCATGTGTCTAAAGTATCCTCATCTTGATAAATGTTAGAACTTCCGCAAGCTTCACATTTTCCAGGATTTTCTTTTGCAACTGTTATATGATTACATTCATTACAGTAATATGCTGGTATCCTGTGTCCCCACCATAGTTGTCTAGATATGCACCAATCTCTAATGTTTTCTACCCAATTAAAATATGTTTTCTCATATTTTTGTGGTACAAATCTTATTTTCCCACTTTTAACTGCATCTATTGCAGGCTTAGTTATTTCTTTCATTTTTACAAACCATTGTTCAGATATCTTTGGTTCTATTGTTGTTTTACATCTTTCACATTTTGCAACATTGTGAGTATAATCTTCTATAGAAACTACTGAACCTAATGCTTTTAACTTTTCTACAATTATCGGTCTAGAATCAATAGCCTTCATGCCTTTTACTTCTGGCATTAAATCAAGCATTATAGTATCATCATCAAATACTTCTATAATCTCTAAATTATGGTCAAGACCTGCTTGATAATCATTAGGATCATGTGCAGGTGTTATTTTAACACAACCTGTACCAAATTCCTTTTCTACAAATCTATCCGCTATTATTGGTATTTCCCTATTTACAATTGGCACAATACATGTTTTTCCAACAATATCTGTATATCTTTCATCATCTGGATGAACAGCAACTGCGGTATCACCAAGCATTGTTTCTGGTCTTGTTGTAGCAACTTCAACAAATCTATCTTCACCTTTTATTTGGTATCTTAAATGCCATAAATGAGATGCTTCTTCTTTATATTCTACTTCTGCATCTGATATAGCAGTATGGCAACTTGAACACCAGTTTACCATTCTTTCGCCTTTATATATTAGTCCATCATTATACAGCTTTACAAATTGTTCAAGAACCGCTTCTGACATTCCTTCATCTAATGTAAATCTATTTCTATCCCAATCGCAAGTGCATCCAAGCATTCTTTGTTGTTTTTGAATTGTGCTTCCATAAAGATGTGTCCAATCCCATGCTTCTTTTAAAAATCCTTCTCTTCCTAAATCTTGTTTTGTTTTTCCTTCGCTTTTAAGTTTTTGTACAACTTTCATCTCTGTAGAAATTGCAGCATGATCTGTTCCTGGAAGCCATAATGTATTATATCCCCTCATTCTTTTATATCTAATTAAAATATCTTGAATTGTATCATCTAATGCATGTCCCATATGAAGTTTTCCTGTTACATTTGGAGGTGGCATCATAATACAATATGCATCTTTTGTTTTATCTTCATTTGGCTTAAAGTATTCTTCTTTCTCCCAATGCTCATATAACTTTTCTTCAAAGTCTTTTGGATTATACTTGTCGTTCATAAAATATTCCTCCTTTATCTCATGTGCAAAAATAAACTTCGTCTCGCGTCGTTAAAATTTAGATTGCAAATCCTCGACGTACAACAGTACGACTCCAGTATTGCAACTAGATTTTGCCTAGCGATACTTGTTTCTTTTTACACTTAATTATGTGTTTTAAATTTTTAACTATTAACTTTACACTATACACTCTTAACTAAAACAGCTCACCCTTACATTACATAAGGGCGAGCTGTTCTTCTCACGGTACCACCTTAATTATATATTACATTTAATAATATATATCTTAAATAACGTTAACGCCGTATATACGTATATTCTTACTTGTATTTCAGAATATCAACTCCAAAGCTACTTCAATTTATCTTTTTCTATAAGAAGCTTCCAGCCTATGGCTTCTTTTCTCTTTTAGCAAGTATAAATTTACTACTCTTTTTCCTAGTTTTTATGCATTTATATTAACATATTATTTACTATTCGTCAATTAATTTATTTTGATATTATCTGCAAAAGAAAATTATAAGAGCTCCAATGATTGTAAAAATAAATCCAAATATTTTAAATCCGCTAGTAGCTTCATTTTGATCACCAAAGCTAAATAATTTTTTTGTAAGAATCCTTGCATCATATACCATTATAACTCCAACTAAAGTAATTAAAACACCAACAACAAACAAAATTGTCTTAAACATAATTTCAACATCCTTATAACTTTAATTATATTAATATATTATTGCTTTTTTACTTAAAAGTCAAGAGGTGACCAAAAAAGGAACTGTCCCTTTTGGGTCATCTCTTGACTTTTTTATATTGCAAGTCCATTTTCTAATTTTTTATCTATTATCTTTCTTAGTCTCAAATTTTTTTCTTCTTTTAATTCTGAGTCTTCAGATATTATCTTTATGGCTACAGATTGAACCTTCTTTAACATAGGCATATCTTCAAATAGATTAGCTATTTTAAATTCTGGAAGTCCATGTTGCTTTGTTCCAAAAAATTCTCCTGAACCTCTTAGCTCCAAATCTTTTTCTGAAATAACGAATCCGTCATTTGTATCTTGCATAACCTGCATTCTTTTTCTTATTATTTCACTATTTCCTTGATATTTTAAAATACAATATGATTGATATTCTCCTCTACCAACTCTTCCTCTTAACTGATGAAGTGTTGCAAGGCCAAATCTTTCTGCATTTTCTATTACCATTATACTTGCATTTGGTACATTTACACCTACTTCTATTACAGTAGTAGATATTAATATATCAATATTTCCACTTTTGAATTCATTCATTATTCTTTCTTTTTCTTTTGCTTTTAGTTTACCATGTATGTATTCTACTTTAAATTCTTTAAAAATCTCATTTTTATATTTTTCTGCAAGTTCCATTACAGACTTTGCATTAATCTCTTCGTTTTCTTCAACTAGTGGACATACAATATATACTTGTCTTCCCTCTTCTATCTGTTTTTTTATAAAATTATTTACTCTTTCTTCCATTGATTTTCTTACAGCAAATGTATCGATTTTTTTACGATTTGGTGGAAGTTCATCGATAATTGAAATATCTAAGTCACCATATAAAATTAAAGCAAGTGTCCTAGGAATAGGAGTTGCTGTCATAACTAAAGTATCTACATTTTTTCCTTTGTCTGATATCATTTGTCTTTGTCTTACTCCAAATCTATGTTGCTCATCTGTTACAACAAACCCAAGATTTTTGAAAACTACATTTTCTTCTATTAATGCATGTGTTCCAATTAATATATCTATTTTTCCTTCTTTTAAATCTTCTAATATCCTTTCTTTGTTCTTCTTTGTTGTGCTTCCAACTAATAATTCACATTTAATTCCAAAAGGTTCTAATACTTGTTTAAATCCTTCTAAATGTTGGCTTGCAAGTATAGATGTTGGAGCCATAATTGCTGCTTGATAACCACTTTTTACTGCTTTGTATGCAGCAATAATTGATACAACAGTTTTTCCAGATCCTACATCTCCTTGTAATAATCTATTCATCATTTTATCAGATTCCATATCTTGATCTATTTCTTCTAATACCTTAAGTTGTGCTTTTGTTAATTTAAATGGTAAGTTTAATATAACATCAGACATTTTAACATTTTTATCAAACTCTATTCCTGAATTTTTTTGTATATTTCTATTTTTTAAACTTAGAAGTAAAACTTGCATTGTTAATAATTCTTCAAAAACTAACCTCTTCCTTGCTCCTTCAAATTCATCAAATGAATTTGGAAAGTGTATTTTATTTGTTGCTTCATTTATCGAATATAGATTAAATTCTTTTATTAAATAATCTGGAAGTGTTTCTTCTAAACTACCATTTACTACTTTTAATCCATTCTCAATTATTTGACGAATTGTATTTTGAGATAATCTATATGTTAATGGATAAATAGGAATAATTTTACCCGTATTTTTATTATTACCTTCTATATCAAACACTGGTGAAAGCATCTCTATCTTTCCTGATTTATAGCTTATTTTTCCATAAAATTTGTATGTTTTTCCTGGTTTAAAAATACTTTTTAAATAGCTTTGATTATACCAAGTAATTATGCATGAATCTGTATCATCTCTTACAATTAATTTATATATTGTCATATTTCTTCTTCCAGTTCTTATTTCACTTACTCGAGATACAGCCATCCCTTCAATTAAAGCTTCTTCTCCATCTACTAAATCGATAATCTTTTTAGGCTTTCCTCTATCTTCATATTCTCTTGGATAATATGTAATTAAATCTTCTAGATTATAAATATTTAAATTTTCAAGTAGCTTTGCTCTGTTTGGTCCTACTCCCTTTATGTATTGTATATTTTGTTTTAAATCTACCATATTATTTTCCTTTTCTATTTTTTTTAAATTATATCACATACATTATTAAAAATAAATTAGTAAAGAAAATTTAAATTTTCTTTACTAATTTATTTTAATTACTCATCATCTTCTGATAAGAATTCTTCCTCAATATCAATCTTATCTGGTGAATTTTCATTTTTATTATATTCATAAGAAATATTAATATTTTTAGGTTCATGTTTTTTTTTATTTTTTATTTTATAATCATTTCTCTCATTTTTATTTTGTCTATTTTTATTTTGATATTCTTTATTTTTTTCATCTTTTTTATTTTGCATGTTTTTATTTAACATAGAACTCGCCTTTTCCATCAAATCTGGTATATAGTCTAATAATTTATCTAAAGCTGATGAATGATTAACTGGTAATAATTTAATATTTCCATTTTGTACTACTAAAAAAGCAACTGGGTTTATACTAACTCCTGCTCCTGAGCCTCCTCCAAAGGGAAGCCTATATTGTATTTCTTCTTCTTTATCTATCTTTTTATATTCATCAATAGTTTCTCCTTTAAATTCACTTCCACCAGCTGCAAATCCAAAGCTAACTTTAGATATTGGAATAATTGTAATATTATTCCCAGCTTCTATTGGTTCACCTATTATAGTATTTACATCAATCATGTCGCGGATACTATTCATAGCTGTAATCATAAGTCCTTCTATTGGATGATTCCCCATTTTTATCCACTCTCCCTTTTTTTAACAAATTAAATATTATAAAAATAATATGTACTATTTTTAAGCTAAATATACCTTTTAAATTTATATTTAATAAATTCTGATTATAATAAAGTGGGAGAATTTTATAGTTTGATTCATTTATTCCATTTTCATTTAAAACTCTTGTTAAAATCAGTGAAATAATTGTAGATATAAATGTAGTTAATATAGATGTAACTATTACATCTTCTGTTCCTATTTTTAAATCCAAATCGATTTTGGAAATTTCTACTATTTTTTTATTATTTATATATTTTTTTATATATTCTTTAGCATCTTTATTTAATTTAAAATTACTTTTTATTTTATTTAAATCCACTTTTTTAAATTTTTCTTTAAAATTAAATTTTTCATTTATTTTTTTTATTTTCTCATCTGTAATATTACTGCTTAAAATTTTTATTTTGTTAAATAATATAAGCTGTATTGAAATTACAAACTTAATTTTAAATTTATCAATACTATTCTCATTATTAAGATTAGAAATATACAAATTATTAATATCCACTTTTAATGTTGATATTATTGCTAAACATAAAAATAGTGTGATTAATATTAGCAATATAAAAAAAAGAAAAACTGATATCATACATTCACCTTCTTTGTATAATATTAGTTTTTCCAATATTTTCTAATCTATTCTTTATTTTTTACTCTTTCTACCAGAATATCCCCAAATAGTTCTTCTTGTGTTGTAGATACTTTACTTCTTCTTGATAGCTCTAAGAGTCCTGTAAAAGCTGTTACAACTTCTTGTTTATTACATTTTGATATCTTATACATTTTATTAAAAATAAATTTTGGTTTTTTTATTAATTCTCTAAATATTTCCTTTACTTTACTTGCTACCGTATATGTATCTGTTATTGCTATTCTTTGAATATTAAAAGCATTTTGGTTTATTTTTTCTTTATTTCTTTGAAATAAATCGGCATATAGTTCTGGTATTAATTCTGGTTTATATTGTTTTTCTAACTTTTGTTTTGGAAGCTCAATTACATCCTGAAACTTATACAGTCTTTTTGAAAACTCATCATAGTTTTCTCTAAGTAATTTAGTAATTTCCTTATATTTTTTATAATTAATTATTCTTTCTAGTAACTGCTCTTCTGTTAATTCTTTTTCGTCTTCTTGCATAGATGGCAATAATCCTTTTGACTTTATATATACCAAAGTGGAAGCCATAACAATAAATTCGCTTGCAATCTCTAAATTCATTTTTTCCATTTGATTTAAGTATTCAATATATTGATCTGTAATATCACTAATTTTAATATCATAGATATCCATTTTATTTTTGTCTATTAAATGACATAACAAATCTAATGGTCCTTCAAAGTTATCTATTTTTATGGCATATTGATTTGTTTCGAGTGTTAGTATATTCTGCATTTTATTACTCCTCTTCTAGCACTTTTTTTATTATTTCTTGTTTATATCCTTTTTTTCTCAAATATTCATATATTTCATCTTCCGCATACGTAGATGATTTTTTATTTCTTATATTTTCTGCTGATTTTAATTCATAATCTTCCAATTCTTCTTTATTATCTGAAATATAATCATCTATTTCATTTTTGTTAATTCCCTTAGCTATTAGTTTATAACATATTTCTTTAATAGACAAGTTTTTTAATAAAATAAATTCTCTTATTGCTTTTTTTATATATTCTGTATCATTTAAATATCCTGCTTCTTCAGTATAAATAATAATATCTTCTAAAATATCTTGTGGAATAGAATTTTCAAATTTATTTATAACTTCGCGTTTTGTCCTTTTTTTATACATAATATAATTCATTACTTTTGATTTATATTTATCAAATTCTTCAACTGTATACATTTTACACCTTACATTAATTATTCTTCTTTTTTGTCTGTTTCATCTTCTAATAAACTTTTTTCAAATGCTTGAGCAAAATTTTCTCTTATTTTATCTTCTACTTCTGCCATTACTTCAGGATTTTCTTTTAAATATTGTTTGATATTTTCTCTTCCTTGACCTATTCTTTCTCCTTGATAGCTAAACCATGATCCGCTTTTCTCTATAATATCTAAGTTTACTGCAATATCTAAAATGTTTCCTTCTTTTGATATACCTTTTCCATAAACTATATCAAATTCTGCTTCTCTGAATGGTGGTGCAACTTTATTTTTTACCACTTTTACTCTTGCTCTGTTTCCAACAACTTCGCCATCTTGTTTAATATTTTCTATTTTTCTAATATCTAATCTTACAGATGAATAGAATTTTAATGCTCTACCTCCTGGAGTTGTTTCTGGATTTCCAAACATTATTCCTACTTTTTCTCTTAATTGATTTATAAATATTAATACAGTTTTTGATTTATTAATTGCTCCAGCAAGTTTTCTTAAAGCTTGTGACATAAGCCTTGCTTGAAGTCCTATGTGAGAATCTCCCATATCTCCATCAATTTCTGCTTTTGGTACTAGTGCTGCAACAGAGTCAACTACTATTACATCTAATGCACCACTTCTAATTAATGCTTCTGTAATTTCTAGAGCTTGCTCTCCTGTATCTGGCTGAGAAACTATTAAATTATCTATATCTACACCTAAATGTTTTGCATAAACTGGATCAAGTGCATGTTCTGCATCTATAAATGCTGCTTCTCCATTCATTTTTTGTGCTTCTGCAATTACATGTAATGCAAGAGTTGTTTTACCTGAAGATTCTGGCCCAAATATTTCTATAATTCTTCCTCTTGGTACTCCTCCAATTCCTAATGCTACATCTAGCCCTAGTGCTCCTGTTGGAATTGCCTCTATATTCATTGCTTGAAATTCACCAAGTTTCATTACTGAACCTTTTCCAAATTGTTTTTCGATTTGTCCCATTGCTGCTTCTAATGCTCTTTTCTTTTCTGTATTTTCTGTACTCATTTTATTTCCTCCTCTATATTTTATCTAAACGTTTGTTTGTTTTTATTATATATTAAATATATTTTTTGTCAACACTTTTTTAAAATTTATTTATTATTTTTTATATTCTCAATTTTAGTTTTGTCTATACCATTTTTCAAAGTTATAAAATATATTATAACTTGTGGGTGACACATCCCCTATTAAAGATGTACTATAAATAACTATATTTTTATTATAATATAAACTTATATATGGTCTTTCATTATTATATATTTCTATTAATCTATTATATTTTTCTTTTAATAAGTTATCATCTGTTATATTAGTAATTTCCTTCATAATTTCTTCTGTTTCTTCATTTTTAAAATTTGATAGGTTATTTGTTCCTAAATAAGTTGTTAAATTTGGACTTATAGATGATTGCACACCTGTTAATATCATATCATAATTTTTATTTTGCAAATATGATTGATATTGTGCTTCAGATACTTTTACAATATTTATTACAATCCCCACATTTTTTAATTGTTCTTTAATTATTTCTGCAACAGCTACTCTATTTGCATTAGATGAATTTACTACTAAATTAAAACTTAATCTTAAAGTTTTGTAGTTTTCTGTTTTTTGCCAATATTTATTTTTATATGTCCATCCAGCATTAATTAGCAATTCATTTGTCTTGTTCTGATTAAATCCCGAATTAACTCTATCTACCGAATATAAATAGCTACCATAGTCTAACGGAAAATCTGCAACAGACGATTTATTATTATATACACTTGCAGTTATATTATCTCTGTCAATTGCACAATAAATAGCATTTCTTACAGCTGAATCTGATAATGTGTTTTTTTCACAATTCATAGCAATAAAATCATATTGCCTAGCTGTATATTCTTTTGTTTGATATCCCATTGTTCCTAAATAATCTTCTATATTTGTAATTGATGTATTTATTAGATCAATATTTCCAAGTTTAAACGCATTATACACTTCACCTACTGATGAATATAAGCCAATATTAATTGTTTGTATTACAGGATTTTCTTCTTGAATATTCCACCAATTCGTATTTTTTTGAAATGTTATTTTATTTCCATCTATATATGTGATTTTATATTTTCCTGTACCCACTGGCATATTATTTTTTTCTGTAGAAATAAAATCATCTTCTCCAAAATATGATTTTGATAAAATCGGAAATGTTAGGTTATATTCAAAAAATGGTACAGCTTCATTTAATGTAAGTCTTATTGTATAATCATCAATAACCTCTACCTGAATAATATTACCTACATTAACTGAATAAACAGAATTAATAGATGTATCTTTTAATTTATCTATAGTAAATTGTACATCTTTTGCTGTAAATTCTTTTCCATCTTGCCATTTAATATTACCTTTTAATTTTAGTATATATGTAGTATCATCTATTTTTGACCATTCTTTTGCAAGACATGGTTTTATTTTATAATTTTGATCTAGGTCTAACAGCGGTTCAAATATTAATTTAGAAATATCTTGTACATTTTTATTGTTTGATAAAATTGGATTCATAGTGTCAAAACCTGCTATTGCTAGCCTTAAATCTGTTAATACTGATGTTTCGTCAACTTGAACTATGTCATCACTTTCATTTACTTTTTCTTTATTTTTTACATAAACAGAATAAACAGAATAACTAATTAATGCAATAATCACAAAAATGAAAATATACTTAAAAAAATTTGACTTTGATTTCAAGCCTTTCACCTCTTTTTTAGAATAGAATTTATATCTTTATAAATTATTTTAATCAAATCTCTTACAAGATAATATATTAATTTCTATAAAGTTTCAAGTATAAAAATATAATAAAAACAAAAAGAGGCTAGGTTAATCCCCAGCCCCTTATTTGTTATTATATAATAGAAATTTAATTTCTAGATTCTACTACAATTTTAATTCCTGTTCTATCTTCTCCTTCAACTTCTACTTCTGCAAATGCAGGTACACATACTAGATCTACGCCTGCTGGTGCTACAAAGCCCCTTGCTATTGCTACAGCCTTGATTGCTTGATTTAGAGCGCCTGCTCCAATTGCCTGCATTTCTGCCTTATTACTTTCTTTTACCAAACCTGCAATTGCTCCTGCTACTGAGTTTGGATTTGACTTTGATGAGATTTTTAAAACTTCCATTTTTTCTGCCTCCTAAAATTTAATTTTTGTTACAATTTTTAACTGTAATATTTATAATATATTTTAATTTTGTTGTCTAGTATTTTTTGGAAAATATAGGAAATTTTCATCTTCATAAAAGTCTATTTTTCGACATTTACTAAATTCTAATTCTTCTTATTTTTTTTATTCGACGGCTTTGTTCATTTATATCAAAAATACAACCATTAAATATGCATTCTCCATCTGCAATTTTATATCTTTCAGGTAGTGATGTAACAAACCTCTTAATTGAAGCTTCTACATTCATACCAATTACTGACCTTTCTGGTCCTGTCATTCCTATGTCTGTTATATACGCTGTTCCATTAGTTAAAATTTTTTCATCTGCGGTTTGAACATGAGTATGTGTTCCAAATAATATATCTACTTTTCCATCTAAAAAATAACCCATAGCTATTTTTTCTGCTGTTGCTTCTGCATGGAAATCTACAACAATTATATCTGCTTTATCTTTTATCTGGTTAATTATTTCCTCTGCTACAATAAATGGATTATCTGATAAAACATTCATATCTGTTCTTCCTATTAAATTTATAACTGCAATCTTTTTATCGTTGCATGAATATATACCATATCCTTTACCTTGAACTCCTTTTGAATAATTAGCAGGTCTTAATAATTTTTCGTGATCTATAAAATTAAAAATGTCTTTCTTTCCCCATGTATGATTACCCATAGTTATAACATCTATTCCCATTGATAGCATTTTTTTAAAGGAACGTTCTGTAATTCCCATACCTCCAGCTACATTTTCTCCATTTGCTATAACAAAATCAATGTTTTCTTCTTTTTTTAATTTTTCTATACCTTCCCTTGCTTTAATTAGACTATTTTCTCCTACTAAATCTCCAATAGCTAAAATTTTCATATATATTTCCTCTTTCTATTTTTTAGTAATTTCTTCGAAGTACGGGACGCCATCGGCGCCGACCCTTACAAATCTATTTTTTATAAATTTATAATACTATAAAATTACCTCTAAATCAAGCATTTGATTTTATGTTAATTTTATGGTATAATATATTTGCCTGAAGTTAATATACTTTAGCAAAAAAAATTGGAGGTGTCTTTATGACATTACAGGCAATTATAAGCAAATCTCAAATCACCCCCGGCGAATATCCCAACATTGAGGGAAAAGAAATCGTTGTTTACGACCAAAAGGGTCGGAATATAACGAGAGATTTTTCCCTCTACGAGGGATATTCTTTCACAAGAGCTTCGGAGGAAAGACTTCGCAGTTTTTGTGAAGAATACAATGATGTTAATGGAATGCCTGACATCATTGTGCAGATATATGACAATGCCATATATCTGTTTAGCACGATTCCGCATCGGGTAATCCTGATACTGAATCGTGCTAAATGAAAACAAAGGTGCACTGTTTAACCTCAGTGCACCTTTGTTTATTATTATTATTTTGCATATTCAATTTTTCTAGATTCTCTTATTACATTTACCTTTATTTGCCCTGGATATTCCATTTCGTTTTCAACTCTTTTAGCTATGTCTCTTGCCATAATTGTCATTTCTGCATCAGATACTTTTTCTGGTTTTACTATAATTCTTACTTCTCTTCCTGCTTGAATTGCATAAGATTTATCAACACCTTCAAATGAATCTGCAATTTCCTCTAATTGTTGTAATCTTTTAATATATGCTTCTAGTGTTTCTCTTCTTGCTCCTGGTCTAGAAGCTGAAATTGCATCTGCTGCCTGTACCAAAACTGCTTCTAGTGTTTGAGGTTCTACATCTCCATGATGTGCCTCAACTGCGTTAATTACTAATGGATTTTCCTTAAATTTCTTTAAAACATCTACACCTATTTCAACATGTGTACCTTCCATATCATGATCTAGTGCTTTTCCTATATCATGTAACAAACCTGCTCTTCTTGCTCTTTTAGAGTCAAGTCCAAGCTCTTCTGCCATAATTCTTGCAAGGTTTGATACCTCAATAGAATGATTTAAAACATTTTGTCCATAACTTGTTCTATATTTTAATTTTCCAAGTAATTTAATAATTTCTGGATGTAATCCATTAACTCCAGTTTCAAGGGTTGCTCTTTCTCCTTCTGCTTTTATAGTAGCTTCAACTTCTTCTTTTGCTTTTTCTACCATTTCCTCTATTTTTGCTGGATGAATTCTTCCATCATTTATTAAATTTTCTAGTGCAATTTTAGCAACTTCTCTTCTTAATGGATCAAAACCTGATAAAATAACCGCTTCTGGGGTATCATCAATGATAAGGTCAATTCCAGTTAATGTCTCTAATGCTTTAATATTTCTACCTTCTCTACCAATAATTCTTCCTTTCATGTCGTCATTTGGAAGAGATACTATAGAAACTGTTGTTTCTGAAGTATGGTCTGCAGCACATTTTTGTATTGTATAAGTTAGTAATTCTCTTGCCTTTATATTTACTTCCTCTTTTGCTTTTTCATCTAATTCTTTAATTAATGCTGCTTTTTCCCCTGTAATTTGCTTTTCAAGTTCTGTTAACAATTGATGTTTTGCTTCCTCGATAGTTAATCCAGATATTCTTTGTAGTTCTTCTAATTCTTTCTTGTATAATTCTTCTAATTCTTTGTTTTTTTCGTCTACTTCTGTCTGTCTTCTTTCAATATCTGTTTCTTTTCTATCCATTAATTCAGAACGTTTTTCTAAGTTTTCTTCTTTTTGAATAATTCTTTTTTCTTGTAATTGAATCTCGCCTCTTCTTTCTCTAATCTCTTCATCTAAATCATTTCTTGCCTTTAATATTTCTTCTTTGGCTTTAAATATTTCTTCTTTTTTTCTGTTTTCCGCTTCTTTAGTTGCCATCTCTAATAGTCTTTTGGCTTCGTTTTCAGCTCCTGCAATTTTAGATTCCGCGATTTTCTTTCTAATTAAAACTCCAATTGGAATAAAAATCACTCCAGAAATTAGAATAGCGGCGATAATTACTAAAATATCCATAATCATCTACCTCTTTTCTATTAATTTTTCAATGTTCAGATAATATATATAACTAATTATAACTTTTTATAATTTTAAAATATATTAAACCTACATTTATATTTTATATTTATTATTGTTAACTGTCAATACCTTTTAATAAAAATGAAAGTAACCAAAAAGGGTAAGACCCTTTTTGGTCACTTTAAAGCTCCACTTTTTTCTAAATATCTCTTTATTTTCTTTTAAAAATATGCTATAATATAATTGTTAATTATTAGGAGGAGTAATTATGTGGCAATTTTGGTTAGTTTTGTCTGGAATTTGTTTTGTAATTGAAATGATGACAGTAGGATTTTTTATATTTTGGTTTGGTATTGGAGCTTTAATTGCTATGATTACAAGTTTTTTTGTAGAAGATATTTTTATACAATCTATAATATTCATTGTATCATCTACACTACTTCTTTTCTTAACAAGAAAATTCGTTAAAAGATTTGAAAAAAAAGATAATGTTTCAACAAATGCTTTTTCAATTATAGGAAAGCGTGGAATTGTAACAAAAGAAATTAATCAGGCTTTAGAAAAAGGTCAAGTAAAAATAGGTTCTGAAATATGGTCTGCAAAAACAAAAGATGAAAGTATTATTCCAATGGGAACAGAAATTGAGGTTACATCAATTGAAGGTGTAAAAGCTATTGTAACACCTGTGCATACAATTTCTACAATACAAATAAATTAAATAGTTTTTTATATTTATAGGTAAATATATATAATAATTAAGGAGGTATTTATATGGTATTTTTACTTATACTATTAGTCATCATTTTAATTATAGCATTTAAATCAATTAAAGTTGTTAAACAATCAGAGGTGTATATTATTGAAAGATTAGGTAAATATCACAAAATTGCTGATGCCGGTCTTACTATAATTATTCCATTTATTGATAATGTTCGTTCTGTAGTAAGCTTAAAACAACAAACAATGGATATTCCACCTCAAGGTGTTATTACAAAAGATAATGTAACTATTACAATAGATACAGTTGTTTTCTATAAAATAACTGATCCTGCAAAAGCAGTTTATGAAATTCAATCTTTAAAGAAAGGTATTGAATACTTAGCTATCACAACAATTCGTGATATTGTTGGTAAAATGGATTTAGATGAAACATTTAGTTCAAGAGATGCTATTAATGACCGTTTAAGAGTTATACTAGATGAATCTACTGATCAATGGGGATGTAAAGTTGACAGAGTTGAAATTAAAGATATTACCCCTCCAGCAGATATCCGTGATGCAATGGAAAAACAAATGAATGCTGAAAGAAATAAAAGGGCATTAATTTTAACTGCAGAAGGAGAAAAACAATCTGCTATTACTATAGCTGAAGGTAAAAAAGAAGCAGCTATACTTGAAGCTGAAGCTGATAGAGAATCTCAAATTAGGCGTGCAGCCGGTGAAGCTGATGCTATTAAAAAAGTTGCAGAAGCTAAAGCAAAAGAAATAGAACTAGTTTATGGTGCTATGAAAGATGCTGCTCCAGATGATAAGTTAGTTCAAATAAAATCTTTAGAAGCATTAGAATCTATTGCTGATGGTGAAGCAAATAAAGTATTTATTCCATTTGATGCAACATCTGCATTAGGAAGCATTGGTGCAATTAAAGAAGTAGTAAAAGATGAACATTCTAAAAATAAATCTAAAAAGGAAAATTAATAATTTTTATTTTAGATAATAATCAATTTATGTAGAAGATAAACTTAAAAAGTTTATCTTCTTTTATTTCATTTTTTTATTTTTATACATATCATACCACTAAGGAGTGATAAAAATGAATAATGATTTATTTAAGGGCTGCGCAACTGCACTTGCTACACCTTTTGATGAAAATGGAATTAACTATAAGGAACTAGAAAGATTAATTGAATTTCAAATTAAAGAAGGAATAAATGCTTTAGTAATTAATGGAACTACTGGTGAATCCGCTGCCTTATCTAATGATGAAAAAAAATCGTTAATTAAATTTACAATTAACGTAGTAAACAAAAGAATTCCTGTTATTGCTGGAACTGGAGGAAATAATACTAAAGATGTAATAGCTCTTTCAATATATGCTCAAAACTGTCGGAATAGATGGGCTTTTAATTGTAACACCATTTTACAATAAAACAACACAACAAGGTGCAATAAATCATTACATTAAAATCGCAGAATCTATTAATGTTCCTATTCTTTTATATAATGTTCCAAGTAGAACTGGTTTTTCATTATCTGCAAAAACTTGCTATGAACTTTCAAAGATTGATAATATTATAGGAATTAAAGAGGCAAGTGGAAACTTATCTTTTGCTTCTGATATTAGATCTATGTGTGATAGTAATTTTAGCATATACAGTGGAAATGACGACCTTATTCTCCCTATTCTTTCTTTAGGTGGAAAAGGAGTTATATCTGTACTCTCAAATATTGCTCCATCAAATGTTGTTTCAATTACAGATAAATTTTTTAACAATGAAATTGAAATTGCAAGTATGCTACAGTTAAAAGCAATTCCTTTAATACGCTCTTTATTTTCAGAAGTAAATCCAATTCCTATAAAATATGCTTTAAATTTATTAGGATATAATTTTGGAATTCCTAGATTGCCTTTAGTTGAATTATCTGAACATAATAAAGAGAAATTAAAATATCAAATGATAAAATATGGATTATATGTCCAATAAATTTCTTATTATTGTTCAGATTAGTATAACTTAAAATTTGAGCAAGTAATTCAATAAAACAAATTTTAAATTTGGGGTGTTTTTTTATAAAATATGTGGTATAATTAAAGTGATGTCTAAATTACAGTAAAAATTAATGGAGTGATATTTTTGTTAGATTATTCAAAAGATAGTGAATTTAAAGAGATTATAAAAGATATGATATCTAATAATGCAGTTTTACAAATGAAAAATTACAGACAACATTATGACACAAATTGTTTTGATCACTGTATAAATGTTTCATATTATAGTTATTTAGTTTGTAAAAAATTGGGGTTAGATTATAAATCAATATCACGTGCTGGGTTGGTTCATGATTTATTTTTATATGATTGGAGAATAAAACAAACAGATATAAAAGGACTACATGCATTTAATCATCCAAGAATTGCACTTGAAAATGCAAATAAATTATTTGATCTAAATGATAAAGAGAAAGATATAATTTTAAAACATATGTGGCCATTAACACTTAAACTACCAAAGTACAAAGAATCATATATTATAGGATTTGTTGATAAATATTGTGCTATAAAGGAATCTGTTGCAGCTTGGAAAAAAGCATCTTTTTTTAAAAAAGTTTATAGATATGCATATTTATTCTTAGGTATTTATTTTTTTTATATATAAGATAAAAAGAAATATTCTCATCTTGAATATTTCTTTTTATTTTAAAATGATTTCAAATAAATAATATATTTTAGAAGATATTTTTTAAACTAAAGGTCTCTTTTTCTTTAATATGATTCATTAAGAAAATGCTTGTATTTATATGTTCAATCCCCTCTTCTAAAGTTCCTGCTTCTATACAACTTCTTACCATTGTAAGATCATTTTCAACTTTTTCTAATTCATCATGTTCTATATAATATGCTAAAATATTATATCTTTTATACCATTCTTCAAATACTATATCTATATCATTTTTTATTTTTTTCTCATCTTTTTCTTCTCCTAAAAAATCTAATCTCATTTTTTCCAAATTATCTTCTAGAACAGCTACAGCTGCTTTTGTATAGTTTTGTGTTATAAAATTAAAAAAAACAATAATAATTATTATTGATATTATTATAAATATACCTTTATACATTTTTATCCTTTCATCTTTTTTTGACAAAAAATTTGGTTTTTTCCATCTAATGTTACTACCAAAGCTTCTTCTGGTTTCATTCCAAATTTTCCAACCTCTTTTTTTAACCAGTTATAATTTTTTCCAATTAATTTTAAATTCTTTTCCATTATTTTTCCATCGATAACTAAATCATATGGAATCCCCTCATATTCAGGCATTATGTTAAAATCTTCTGGTATTGTATTTCTTTTATTAGGTTTTAATATAATTGTTACATCACCACTTGTTTCTAAAATTGCATACTCTACATCTGATATATTTGAAACATTATTTCCTCTTAATCTTTCTTGTAGCTCATTAATTGTAAATCTTTCTTTTTTTAAAGTCTTTTCTTGAATTTTTCCTCTATATATTAAAATAGAAGGCTTTCCACATATTATCATTCTAGCTTTTATACTTTTCATATTAATTATAGAAATAAACAAGTGCATTACTAAAAGTCCAAGTATAGGTACAATTCCATTTGAAATTGGTATACCTGAAGCTGTCATTGGAATCGTTGCTAAATCTGCAATCATTACTGATATTGCAAGCTCAAATGGCTCTAATTGACCAATTTCTCTTTTTCCCATTAATCTCATAACAATTAATACAATTATGTATAAAATAATAGATCTAAAAAAAGTAATTAACATATTTCCTCCAATATTTTTTCGCTTTTATTTTTTACAGATTTTTAAAAAATATACAGACTTTTTTGTATATTATTTTTATTTTTAGTTAATAATATGAATATGTAAAACAATCTTATTATTATAATTATAAAATTTTTAAATATTAAAAATTTGTTTTACAATAGGAGGTTTTTAAAATGGCTGATAATCAAAGTGATACTAAAGTAGCTAGTTCAAATACTATTGGTCAAATTATTGGTAGATTTATAGCTGCTGCAGTTATTCTTGCTATTACTGCTTTCTTTACACCTGGTTTTACTATTAATAACATTTGGTCACTTATTATTGCTACTATTGCACTTACTCTAATAGATTATTTAATAGTAAGATTTACAGGTTTACATGCTAGTCCATTTGGTAAAGGTTTTGTAGGATTTGTTTTAGCTGCTATTACATTATATGTAACTCAGTATTTTGTTGCTGGTTACTCAATTTCATGGATTGCAGCAATTATAGGTGCTCTAATTTATGGTATAGTTGATTATTTCTTACCAGGTGAACACTCAATGTAATAAAAGAAAAAGGCCTATGGCCTTTTTCTTTTATTACATTGAAAAATTATATATTATATTAATAACTACCTAAATACTGCGATTGAAGAGGATTTTGTGGAACACCATTTTTCCATACTTCAAAGTGCAAATGGTCTCCTCCACTTATACCTGTATGCCCAACACCCATTATTGTTTGACCTTTTGTTACTTTATCTCCTACACTAACTCTTTTAGTTTCATCTTTTCCATGTTGATATAATGTAATAATTCCTCCACCATGATCAACCATTAAGTAGTTTCCTCTAGCACTATTATATGAGCTTGTTACAACTGTTCCATCTAAAACTGCTACGATCGCTGCGCCAGAACTTGCACCTATATCAATTCCTCTATGGTTTGTACTAGCTCCAGGTATTCCTGTGTTCCTTGCTCCAAAATAAGATGTAATATATCGTGAACTTGGACAAGGCCAAAGCATTGTTCCACCAACAAATGTGCTATTATTCTTTCCACTATTTATAGATACTTGTCTTGCTTGAGCTTCTAGTTTTTTTATCTCATTATCATAATCATCAATTTGCTTTTGTAAATCTTTTTGTTCACTTGACAATCCAGCTACATATGTATCTTTTTTAGCTTTATCATTTTTTAAGTTATTTGTAGCAACTTCTATAGATTTCTTTGCTTCAGAGTATTCATTTTCTTTTGTTTCTAATTCTTTTTTAGAATTTTCTATTTCATTCTTTTTATTTTCAATTTCTTGTAATAGGTCATTATCTGATTTTGCAATTACTGATATGTAATAATAATTAGAAATAAAACTAGTTAAATCTGTTGAATTTAATAAAACGTCTATATATGAAGCACCACCAAATTTATAATTTGCTACTAGTCTTTTTTCTAGTTGTTCTTGTTCAAAATTATACTTTTCTTGTGCTTCATTAATTTTTGATTGCTTTTCAGAAATTTCTTTTTCTAAACTAGATATATTTACATTAAGTTCTGATATTTTTTCTTCATTATCAGCAATTGATTCATTAAGCTCAGATATTTTTTTCATCTCGCTTGATAGTTCTGTTTTTACCTCAGTTAATTCTTGTTGTGTTTGGTTTTTTTTGGTTTGCAATTCATTTACTGTTGCAGCAAATATTCTTGTATAAACACCAAATATTAAAACAAATGTAATTGTAAATGCTAGAATTTTATTCTTCATCTTTTTCTCCTTTATTTTAAATAATTTTATCTGTTGGTATATTCTAAACTAGATGGATTAATATATGTTCCATTTTGTCTAACCTCAAAGTGTAAATGATTTCCTGTTGAACTTCCTGTAGTTCCAACATCAGCAATAACTTCACCTTTAGTAGCTGTATCGCCAACACTTTTATATAAAACACTACAATGTGCATATAAAGTATAAGTAGTTCCTCCATGATAAATTAATAGATAATTACCATAGCTACTATTATATGTAGCTGTTTGTACTACACCATCTTCAGCAGCTCTAATAAATGTTCCTCCCGGAGCTGGTATATCAAGTCCTGTATGCATTCTCCATACTCCTGTAATTGGATGAAATCTATATCCAAATGAAGATGAAGTACCTATATATCCTGGAAGTGGCCAGGACATAACCCCTCCCTCATAATGCATATCACTATTTAAATTTTGTGCCTGTACTCTCCTGATTTCAGCTTCTATACTTGCAATTCCTGCATCATATTCATCTATTTTTGCTTGAAGACTTCTTTCATTCTCAGATAATTCTGCTAAGTAGTTGTTTTTTATTTGTTTAGAATTTCTTAATGATATATTTATTTTTTCCATATTGACTTTTGATTCTTTATATTTTGTTTCTTTTTTTTCTAATTCATTTTTTATTTCTTCTATTTTCTTTTTTTCATTTTCTATTTTTTCTAATAATTCTCTATCTGATTTAGCTACTTTTGATATGTAATAATAATTAGAAATAAAATCAGACAAACTAGATGAATTTAGTAATACATCTAAATATGAAGCTGTTCCTGATTTATAATTTGCTATTAATCTATTTTGTAATAATCTCTCTTCTTTTGTGTACAACTTTTCTTTTTCTTCTAAATCTTTTTTACTTTCTTTAATTTCCTTACTTAATATTTGTAATTCATCATTTAACACTGCTACTTGCAATTCATTTTCAGAGATACTTTGAGTTAATTTATCTATTTCCTGTATTGTTTGTGAAAGTTCAGTATGTACTCCTTCTAATTCCTGAGTAACTTCTTTTTTTTGTAAATTTAAACTATCTAGTTCATCTTGAGTCGTTGCAAATATTTTAACTTCTATAAAAGAAATAAGTATAATTGCTAAAAGTAATAGAATTACTCTTTTCATTTCTTCTCATCTCCTCTATACGTCTAAATATTTTCTCATTGAGATAGAACTTCCTATTACTCCTACACCAATTCCTAAAATCAAATATACTACAATGATTATAGAAAACATATCTGAAAAACTTAGTAAGCTAATTCCTATCGTTTTAGCTATATCTGTTTGCATTAAATTTCCAGAAACTATATTATATACTAGTCCAACGATTAAAAGTGAAATTAAAGCAGATATAACTCCAATTATAATACCTTCTACTAAGAAAGGTCCTCTAATAAAATGATTTGTTGCTCCTACATATTTCATAATTGATATCTCTTTTCTTCTTGCATGAACAGTAAGTTTAATAGTATTCGAAATTATGAAGATAGAGATAATTACTAAAATTAGTAATAAAGCACCTGTTACTATACGTATTCCATTTGCTAGATTCATTAGAGTAGAAATAGTTTGATTATTACTTGTTATTTCATCTACATCGGAAATTTGCATGATCTTACTTTGTACTTCCTCATTTAACTTTAAGTCTGTTAAAGTTACTACATAAGATTCTGGAAACACACTTTCATATCCTGAAAGTAAATCAGACTTGTCCTTCCACTGTTCTTTTACTTGATTTAGTGCATCTTCTTTAGATACATATTTAGTTTTATTTATACCATCAATTTCTTTTATTTCTTCTCCTATTTGTTTTACTCTTTCTGATGATGTACCATCTTTAATAAACACTTGCATTCCTTGTGATTCTTCTACATTTGTCATAATATGATCAATATTTTCTCCAATTGTGAAGAACATACCAAAAATTAGCATAGACATACACATTATAACTATGGAAGCAATTGTTGATTTTTTGTTTTTAAATACATTTCTAAATCCTTCACCTACCAAATATCCTATAACATTATATCTCACTATCATAACCACCTTTTTTACTATCTCTAACTATATTACCTTTATTTATTTGAATAACTCTTTTCTTCATTTTATCAACTATATCTTTTGCATGAGTTGCTACTACAACAGTTGTACCTCTTAAATTAATTTCATTTAAAAGACTCATAATATCCCAAGCAGTTTCTGGATCCAAATTTCCAGTTGGCTCATCCGCAATTAGCATTGCTGGATTATTTACAAGAGCTCTAGCTAAAGCAACTCTTTGTTGTTCTCCTCCAGATAATTCGTTTGGATACATTTTAGCTTTTCCACTTAATCCAACAAGTGATAATACCATTGGAACCTGTCTTCTTATATGTCTTGGCGTTGCTTTTACAATATACATTGCAAATGCTACATTGTCATATACTGTTTTGTCTGGTAGTAATCTAAAATCTTGAAATACAACTCCCATACTTCTTCTTAAGTACGGTACTTTATTTTGTTTTAAAAATGTTGTATCTTTTCCATTTATAATAATATTACCTGAAGTTGGTTCTTCTTCTTTTAAAATTAATTTTATTAAAGTAGATTTACCTGAACCAGATGTACCTACTAAAAATGCAAATTCTCCTTTATCAATTTTAAAATTCGCGTTATTCACTGCCTTTGTTCCTGTATCATATGTTTTATTTACATTTCTAAACTCTATCATTTTTTTCTCCTTTAATCTCCTTATGTAAAAGACAATATCTATCTAGAATAATCATAACAATAATATTACTTTATTGCAATACTTTTATCTTTAAAAAACATCTTTTTTTTACGCATTTTACTTATTTTTTTTCATTTATCTCTCTTTTTCTTTTCTTTATATTTTTCGCTATATTTTAACAAATAATTTTTATATAATAAAAAAATTGTCGAGTTATTGTTTCGACAATTTTTATTATAAATATTTATTTGCAAATCTCTTCTACAATATCATTACTTGTTATTTTAAAGTATTTCATAAGTTCATCGGCTTTTCCTGATTTTCCAAAAGTATCTTTAATCCCCATTCTTGTAACTTTCATTGGATATTCATCACATAATATTTCACATACAGCTGTACCTAGTCCACCTATAATACTATGGTCTTCAATTGTAATTATTTTTTTAGTTTCTTTTGCACATTTAATAATCATTTCTTTATCTATAGGCTTTATAGTATGCACATCAATCACTCTAATATTAATTCCTTTAGCATCTAATATCTCTCTTGCTTTAAGAGCTTCTGAAACTGTAATTCCTGTTGCAAATACAGTTGCATCTTTTCCATCTCCTATTTGAACAGCTTTTCCTATTTCAAATTTTTGATTTTCTTCATAAATCTGTGGTGTTGCTGTACGAACTAATCTTACATATACCGGGGAATCAATTTTACTTATTTCCTCTATAGCCCATTTGCTTTGAATATCATCTGAAGGACTAATAACAATCATATTAGGAAGTGCTCTCATCATACCTATATCTTCAAGCATTTGATGTGTAGCACCATCTTCTCCCACTGTAATTCCTGCATGTGTTGCACATATCTTAACATTAAGTTTAGGATAACAGATACTAGTTCTAATTTGATCATACGCTCTTCCTGCAGCAAATACAGCAAAAGTACTAACAAAAGGTATCTTACCACATGCTGCAAGTCCAGCCGCTGTTCCCATTAAATCTTGTTCTGCTATTCCTAAATCAAAAAATCTATCTTTAAATTTTTTTGCAAACATATTAGTTTTTGTTGCCTCAGATAAATCAGCATCTAATACCACAATTTTGCTATTCAAATTTCCAAGTTCACAAATTTTTTCTCCATAACTCACTCTAGTTGCTTTCATCTTTTCTATATTCATCACTACCTCCATTTTAATTATTTCTCAGCTTTTTAATATTATTTTAGTAATTACTTTGAGGTACAAACAAGCTATGCACTCCTCTGCATTTTTTCATAAAATAATTTAAACTATTTTAGTAGTTAATTCATTAATTGCTTGTTTATATTCCTCTTCATTAGGTGCTTTTCCATGCCAACCACCTACATTCTCCATAAAAGAAACTCCTTTTCCTTTTATGGTTTTTGCAATAATAGCAGTAGGTTTTTTCTTTACAGTTTTTGCTTCGTCAAAGGCATTTATTAACTCTTTTATATCATGTCCATCTACATCAATTACATTAAATCCAAAACTTTCAAATTTTTTTCTTAATGGATATATATTCATTACCTTATCAACATTACCATCAATTTGTAAATTGTTATTATCTACTATAACGCATAAATTATCAAGTTTAAAATGAGCCGAACTCATTAAAGCTTCCCACACTTGTCCTTCTTGTAACTCACCGTCTCCTAATATACAGTATACTCTATATCCATCTTTATTTAATTTAGAATTAAGTGCCATTCCATTTGCAATAGACAAGCCTTGACCTAGTGAACCTGTGCTAATATCAACTCCTGGAACCTTCCTCATATCTGGATGTCCTTGTAATTTACTATCTATTTTCCTTAAGTTTATTAATTCCTCTTTTGGGAAAAATCCTCTATTTGCAAGCGTACTATATAGTGCTGGAGCACCATGTCCTTTTGATAAAACTAGTCTATCTCTAGAAGGTGAATTCGGTTCTTTAGGATTTATATTCATTTGATTAAAATACAAAACAGTTAATATATCAGCACATGAGAGTGATCCTCCTGGATGTCCAGATTTTGCATAATAAATGGATTTAATAATTTCTATCCTTATATCTTTTGCAGTTTTCTCTAATTCTTCTATATTTGTTATTTTCAAATTTCTTTCCTCCATCTTAATTATATAAAAAATATGACAATTATAATTGTCATATTTTTAATCTTTATTTACATCTTTTAATAATTCTAATTGTGATATTAATAATGATTCCATCTTTGCTTTATATATATCAAATTGTTTCTGAAGATCATCTAATTCTTTCTTTTTTATTGTTAATTCATTTTCTATGTTTATTAATGTTTCTTTTGCAGTTGCTTGAGCATCACTAATAATTTGTTCTGCTTGCTGTTTAGCCACATTTTTTACTTCTTCAGCTGTAGTTTGCGCCATAAGTAAAGTACCCTGAAGTGTACTTTCGATAGATTTGTAATGTTCTATACTTTTAGTTAACTCGTCAATTTTTGCTTTTGTATCAGTATTCTCTTTATATAACTTTTCATAATCAACTGTTAGCTGATCTAAAAAATCATCAACCTCGTCAACGTTATATCCATTCATCATTTGTTTTGCAAATTTTTTATTTTCTATCTCTAAAGGTGTTATCATGATGATTCCTCCTAATTATTAATTATTTCTTAACCAAGAAACAGAAAGCTTGTTTTTAATTTCTTCTCTAGCCATATCATTTGCAATTTCATAATTTGTTGGAGCTACTAAAAAGATTGAATTTGATATTTTTTGAATATGTCCATCTAATGCATGTACTCCACCACTAATAAAATCTACTATTCTTCTAGCTATATCTTTATTAACATATTCTAGATTAATAATAACAGATTTTCTTTCTTTTAAATAATTACAAATTTCTTCTGATTGTTCAAAAGTAGTTGGTTGAGATATAACCATTCTAATCTGTTGAGCTTGTGGCATATTTACTACTTTATTTCTTCTTCCAAATAATTTTTTCTCTTCTTGTGGCTCTTCTTCCTCTTCTTCATATGCAAATTCATTGTTATCTAATAATTCTTCTTCCTCTTCTTCTGCAACATCCATTCCTAAAAAACCCCAAACTTTGTTCATAATTGCTCCTGACATTTTAAACCTCCTAAATATTTTTCCTTCGTATATTTCGTTAGATATAGTATCTTACTTTTTATAAATATTGTCAATACTTTTTTTGATTGTAATCTAATTTTAATTTGTTTGTAATATTTCTGTAATATTACATGTTCGGATTAAGTAGGATTTCATCATTTAATGTAATATTTCTCATATTTTTTATTTCTTCGGAACTATAACCCATTTTTTGTAATTCAACTGCTGTATAATTATCTATAATAGCATAATCGTCATTTTGTTTTAGTATTTTAACTGCAATTTTATCAGTATATCCGACACGATTTCGTATAATATATGATATCTCTCCATCTTGTAATATTGAATTATTCGGTATTTTTAATCCTTCATAACTCCACCAAATGACATCAAATGATATCTTTCGATAATTAATTAATTCCTCTACTTCTTTATCAATTTTAAGCACTAATAAAATCGAACCGTCGGATTCTGTAGCTATATATTCAATTTTTGAATTTATTTCGTTCAAATTAGATAGTCTAATTGTTACATTATCATTTACTTTGGCTTCTTTTGCTTTGTCCGATCTTAATATGGTAGCAATATAGCATTCAAAATTATTTACAATCTTACCACTCTCATTACTAGTTGAGATTATCTGGCCTGTTTTCAAATTAAGTTTTGCAAGGTATTCAGGCGAAAGCATATTAAAACTATTCGGTGTTAAAGTTTCTTCTAATCCATCAATTCTATAAGAAACAATTCCGCTTCTTTCAGCATTTATGTATTCAGCACCAGAATTTAGTTCATTTTCGTATGTACTTCTCTTTTCTATTAATTTTTTGATATATGATCCAGCTGGACTCAATTCACCTGCAATCTTTGCTTTTTTAGTTATTAGATTATTTATATTTTTCTTATATTCTTCAATTAAATTTCTACTATTTGTTGTACTTATTTTTCCTAATATTTCATTAATTTGTTTATCTAGTAATTTCATATCACTTGAAAAAATATCATTTTGTTCTGACATAGCATCTTGTATTTCATTATCTAGTTCTTCAATTTTTTTTACCAAATCAGATTCATTATTACTATAATACCTAAAAACAGGATCTCCTTTTGATACTTTTTCACCCTCATTTTTTATTTGGACTATTCCATTTTTATAATTTTGCCCTTTTATAACACTTTCGTCTCTTATAACATACCCAATAGCTTGTTCTTCTTTATATATTTTTCCTCTTTCAACTACAAAAGATTTAGTAGGCTGGATTATTAACTTGTAAATATTATAGAAAAAGCATACTAATACAATAATAAAAATAATAGCTATAATATAAAATTTTATTTTATTTAATTTAGTATTCTCTTGTTTTTTCTTCAATATACTTCCTCCATAATAATATTTATATTATTTTTATTTCCATTTTCTGAATCCAGCCATATTGCATCTTTATATCTTTTAAACCACGTTAATTGTCTCTTTGCATATCTCCTTGTTTCTATCTTAATTTTTTCTACCATTTCTTCTTCTGTAATAAAACCATCTAAATACTCTTTAACCTCTTTATACCCTAATGCTTGCATAGCTGTTGGAAAAATTTTATACTTTTTTATTAAATTTTCAACTTCTTGTACAAGTCCTTTTTTAAGCATACTATCTACTCTATTATTAATCCTATCATATAATTTGTCTCTTTTCATTGATACAACAAATACTTTATAATCATACTTTACTCCATTTTTTCTAGATTCTAATTCTTGCTGAGTTTTTGTTTTTCCAGTAGCATGATATATTTCAAGTACTCTTAATATTCTTTTTTTATCATTTTTGCTAATAGTTTTCATTGCTTCTGGATCAATCTGTGCCGCTTCATCAAACAATAAGCTTAATCCGTTTTTCGAAACAATATCTTCTAATTTATTTCTATATTCTAAATCAATATTTATATCTCTATATTCTATACCATAGATTAGTGAATTAACATATAAGCCTGTTCCACCTACCACAATTGGTGTTTTTCCTTTTAACAATACTTGTTCTATCGCCTCTTGAGCTTCTTCTTTAAACCTTGCAACACTATACCTTTCTTCCGGACTAACATGATCTATTAAATAGTGTTTAATATTGCCCATTTCTTCTATTGTTGGCTTTGCACTTCCAATGTTCATATCTTTATATATTTGCATTGAATCAGATGATATTATCTCACCATTAATTTCTTTGGCTAAATCTATCGATAAAGATGTTTTTCCTGATGCTGTAGGTCCACAAATTATAATAACTTTAGGTTTTGCCATTTTATTTTCTCCTTGCAAATTTCTTCTCTATATCATTTTTTGACATTTTTATAGCTGTTGGTCTCCCATGTGGACAAGTAAATGGATTTGGAAGTTTTAATAACTCATCCATAAGAGCTTCTACTTCTTCCTTAGTTAATGCCATGTGAGCTTTAACAGCTGCTTTACATGCAATTGTTGCTAAAAATCTATCTTCTATTTCTTGTTTTGCCGTTATAGCTACCGTGTTTATCTCATCTAGTGTTTCTAAAAATAATTCTTTGGTATCTAATTCAAAACAAATATTAGGTACACCACTTAATTTTATAGTATTATCTCCAAATTCTTCTACCACAAATCCAGCCTTTTTAAATATATCCATGTTTTCTTTTGCTATATCCATTTCCTTATGAGTTAGGGTAATAATATCTGGTAATAATAGAAACTGAGAATCTTTATCTTCTTCTGAAAAGTAGTTGTTTTTTACTTTTTCATATAAAATTCTTTCATGTGCGGCATGTTGGTCTATTATATACATTTCTTTATCAATTTCAAGAATAATATATGTTGTAAATGCAATTCCAATAAATTTATAATTTGGTTTTGTGTTATATTCTTCGCTTGTATCAAATACAGAAACATTATTGTTTTTTATTATATCATATGCATTAAACTTAGCTTCATCTTCCTTATTTTGAATATCCTTTTTGGGAAGCGTCCCAAAGATTTCTTCATACATTGTCTCAAATTTTTCTTCTCCGCCTTCTACTTTCATTGTTTGAATATTTGCTAATATCTCTCCAGGTCTTACATCTTTCTTTTTTTCATTATCTTCCTTCTTTACTTCTAAATTCTGCATTTCATTTAAATTTTCTTTTATAGGATCAAATACCATTGTTTCATTCATATTAGATGAATTTACATTATTATTTGTTATTTCTATTTTTTCTAAATTATTGTTATTTCTAATATCTTCTAATGCTTTTTGCATATTTTCTAAATTATTAATTGGATTTACAATTTCGCTATTAATATCATTTGTTATTATTGGAATTATTGCTGTATCATCAATATTGTTCTTTCCATTTGATTTTGTTTTACTATTATATAAATCCTCAATCAAATTATTTCCTTGTGTTTCTTGATTTTTTTGCTCTACTTGTTCTTTATCTCTTCTGAACAAACTTGAAAATGGAGATTTCTTTACTGTTTCTGTTACTTCATCTTTTTGATTATAAACTTCATCTCCGTTCATTTTATCTTGTGTATTTGCAACAAGTTCTGTTTTTAATAAATTATCATTTATAGCATGATAAATTGCTTTAAACACCTTGTTTTCTTCTTGAAAACGAACTTCAAGTTTTGCTGGATGAACATTTACATCTACTTTAGATGAATCCATTTCTACATTAAGTATTACAAAACCATATTTTCCTATTGGTAGTAATCCTTTAAAGCCTTTTTCTGTTGCACTACTTAATGTTTTATCTTTTACATATCTTTTATTTACAAAAAATAATTGATTTGATCTATTAGATCTTGCTATTTCTGGCTTTCCTACAACACCTGTAATGTGCATATCTTCATAGCTAAAATCAACAGGTACTACTGCGTTTGCAATATCTTTACCATAAATACTATATATAACCGTTTTAATATCTCCATTACCATTTGTTTGAATAATAGTTTTACCAGTGTTAATTAATTTAAAAGCAATATGTGGATTTACAAGTGCAAGTCTTGTAATCACATCTTCTATGTATCCTAATTCTGTATAATCTTTTTTCAAAAATTTATATCTTACTGGTGTGTTAAAAAATAGATTTTTAACAGTAATTATTGTACCTACTCCGCATCCTATTTCTTCAAATTCTAAAGTTTTTCCTGCTTCTACTACAATTCTGTTACCTATATTTGAATCTTCAGTTTTTGATACCATTTCAACATTTGCAACTGCGGCGATACTTGCTAAAGCTTCCCCTCTAAACCCCATAGATTTTACTTTATCTAAGTCACTTGCTTCTCTAATTTTACTTGTTGCATGTCTTTCAAAAGCAATTTCCATATCGTCTTTAAATATTCCTTTTCCATTGTCTGCAATCCTTATATATGAAATCCCACCATTTTTTATTTCAACTGAAATATTAGTAGCACCTGCATCAATTGAATTTTCTACCATTTCTTTTACTACTGAAGCAGGTCTTTCAATAACTTCACCTGCAGCAATTTTATTAATTGTTAATTCATCTAATAAAACTATATTTCCCATTTTCTCTCCTTTTTCCCTTATACATTTCTACAGAATTATATCATTTAATTATATTTTTTGTATAGTTTTTTATAAAAAAAACATTATTTAATTTTGAATTTAAATTTGTAACACAATTTTAGATGCCAGAATACTATATATCATACAGAAGATCAAGAAACTTTTTAAATAGGAGGTTGCTTTAGATGGGAAATTCTTGTTGTAATAATGGCGAATTTTTATGGTTCATCATCTTATTCGTGCTACTTTTTTGTTGCGGATGCTGTGACAGATGTCGTTGCAATGACTAATTTATTACCCTAACCTAGAAAAAAGTATACTTACAATTTTGAAAGGGGGGAAATATTATGCCAGAAAATAGAGGTTGTGGATGTGGATTTGGTTTTGGCGATGATTGTTGCTGGATTATAATCCTTATCATTATACTTTTCTGCTGTTGCAATAACGGTGGTAGAGGTGGTTGTTGCTAATCCACTTTTTTAAAAATTGCAGTCTAAAAAACAGGAAAACATCTTAAAATGCTTTCCTGTTTTTTTAATATAATATCTTTTTATTATATTTATTTTAATACATTCCATCCATTCCTGCTGGCATTTGATCTTGATTACTGTTTGAATTTGATTCTTTTTTGTCTGTTACAATACTCTCTGTAGTAAGCACCATAGATGCAATGCTTGCTGCATTTTGAAGAGCACTACGAGTAACTTTTGTTGGGTCAACTATTCCTTCTTTTTTCATATCAACATACTCTTCTTTTGCTGCATCAAATCCTATTCCTTTTTCACTAGATTTTACTTTTTCTAAAATAACTGCTGGTTCAAGTCCTGCATTAATTGCAATCTGTCTAATTGGTTCTTCTAATGCTCTTAAAACAATACTTGCACCAAATTTTTCATCTCCTGATAATTCTTTAACTAATCCTTCTACTTCAGGAATTACATTAACATATGCTGTTCCTCCACCTGCAACTATTCCTTCTTCTACAGCGGCTTTAGTTGCTGATAGCGCATCTTCAATTCTTAATTTCTTTTCCTTCATTTCAATTTCTGTTGCAGCGCCTACTTGTATTACTGCAACTCCACCTGCAAGTTTTGCAAGTCTTTCTTGTAGTTTTTCTTTATCATATTCACTTGTTGTTTCTTTAAGATTTGTTCTAATTTGTGCAACTCTTGCTTCAATAGCCTCTTTATCTCCTGCACCATCTACAATTATTGTATTTTCTTTTTGAACTTTAACTTGTTTTGCTCTTCCTAATTGTTCAATAGTTGCATCTTTTAACTCTAATCCTAAATCAGATGTAATTACCTCTCCTCCTGTTAAAACGGCAATATCTTCTAGCATCTCTTTTCTTCTATCTCCATATCCTGGAGCCTTTACTGCTACAACATTTAATACTCCTCTTAATTTATTTAGTATTAATGTAGATAATGCTTCTCCTTCTATATCATCAGCAATAATTACAAGTTTTCCTGACATTTGCATTAAGCTTTCAAGTAATGGTAATATCTCTTGAATATTACTAATCTTTTTATCTGTAATTAAGATATATGGATTCTCCATTACAGCTTCCATTTTTTCTGTGTCAGTTGCCATATATGGAGATACATATCCTTTATCAAACTGCATACCTTCTACAACATCTACATAAGTAGAAGATGTTTTTGATTCTTCTATTGTAATAACTCCATCTTTTGAAACTTTTTCCATAGCATCTGCAATTAAATTTCCAACTTCTGTATTATTTGCAGAAATGCTTGCTACTCTTGCAATATCTTCTTTGCCATTTACTTTAGAACTAATTTTTTCTAAGCTTTCTACAGCTTTATTAACAGCTTTATCTATTCCTCTTTTTATTGCCATTGGGTCTCCTCCAGCTGCTACATTTTTAACTCCTTCTTTTATCATTTTTTGAGCAAGTACTGTTGCAGTTGTAGTTCCATCTCCTGCTACATCATTTGTTTTTGTAGAAACTTCTTTTACAAGTCTTGCTCCCATATTTTCATATGGATCATCAAGTTCAATTTCCTTTGCTATTGTTACACCATCATTTGTAATAAGTGGTGCTCCAAAACTTTTGTCAAGAACTACATTTCTTCCTTTTGGTCCAAGAGTAACCTTAACTGTATCAGCTAGTTTATTTACTCCATCCAACAATCTTTTTCTAGCATCTTCACCAAATTTAATTTCTTTTGCCATTTTATTTCCTCCTATCTAATTTTTAATAATTTCCTCAAAGCGCTGACGAACAAATTCGCCTCTGCAAATCTCATATATTACATTACACTATTAAATTTTATTTTTAAAGTCAAATACTCTTTTATTCTACAATAGCTAATATATCTGATTGTTTAACTATTATATATTCTTCACCTTCATATTTAACTTCTGTTCCTGAATATTTGCTTACTATAACTTTTTCTCCTTTTTTAATTGTCATTACGACTTCTTTTCCGTCTATCATTCCTCCTGGTCCAACCTCTATTACTTCTGCAATTTGTGGTTTTTCTTTTGCGCTAGGTGATAAAATAATTCCACCTTTTGTTGTTTCCTCACTTTCTACCATTTTGATGATAACTCTGTCTGCCAATGGTTTTAACATTTAAATTACCTCCTTTTATATAATTCATTATAAATTAGCAGTCTAAACTTTTGACTGCTAATAATTTATACCCATTTATAAAAAAAGTCAATAGTTATTTAAAAAGTTCTTAATATTTTAATAAATATTTGTACAAGCTTTCTTATCTATTAATATATATGCTATTTATTTTTATATATGATAAAAAAATAAATAGCATATTTTAAAATGCAAAAAGAGCCAAATCATATGATTTGGCTCTTATGCCCGCTTCTATAACGCCAGTTAGGAAGAAACGGATTTGAAGAATTTACATATTTTTTTCATATTTGTATTATGTCAATATTTTATTGTAATTCTTTTGCTGCTTTTACAAGCCCTACAAATAATGGCTGTGGCTTGTTTGGTCTTGACTTAAACTCTGGATGGAATTGCCCTGCTATAAAGAATGGATGGTTAGAATACTCTACAATTTCAACTAATGTTCCATCTGGTGATGTTCCAGAACAAATTAATCCTTTACTTTCTAATTCTTCTTTATATTTATTATTATATTCGAATCTGTGTCTATGTCTTTCAGATATCTCCTCTTTACCATATAATTTTCTGGCAAGTGATCCTTCTTTTAAAATACAAGGATATGCTCCAAGTCTCATTGTTCCGCCTTTATTTCCTATTCCTATTTGATCATCCATTATATGTATAACAGGATTTGTACAATTTTCATTAAATTCTGCTGAATTAACATCTTTAAGCTTCAATACGTTTCTTGCAAATTCAACAACTGTCATCTGCATCCCTAAACAAATACCTAAAAAAGGAATTTTATTTTCTCTTACATATTTAATTGCATGAACTTTTCCTTCAATTCCTCTATTACCAAATCCACCAGGAACAACAATACCATGTATATCTTTTAGAATTTCAGAAGCATTATTTTCTGTAATAATTTCTGAATCTATATATTTCACTTTTACTTTAACATTATTTGCAAATCCTGCATGTTGAAGGCTTTCTGCTACTGATAAATATGAATCTTCTAGCTGTACATATTTTCCTACAATAGCAATTGTAACTGTTTCATCTTTAATATTTCTAATATTAGAAATCATCTTTTCCCATTCTTTGTTATTTGGATCTTTTTTATTAAGATGTAAATGATCACATACTACATTTGCTAATCCTTCATCTTCTAGCATAAGTGGAACCGCGTATAAATTATCTGCTGTTAAATTTTGTATTACACATTCTGTTCTTACATTACAGAATAAAGCAATTTTTTGTCTAATATTTTCTGGCATCTCTTGCTCTGTACGACATACTAAAACATCAGGTTTAATACCAAGTGACTGTAGCTCTTTTACAGAATGCTGTGTTGGCTTTGATTTTAATTCATTAGATCCTGCTATATATGGAAGAAGTGTTACATGAATAAATATTACATCTTCTGGTTTCTTTTCAAGCCCCACTTGTCTTATTGCTTCAATAAATGCTAAGCCTTCTATATCTCCTACAGTACCGCCTATTTCTGTAATTACAACATCCATTCCTTTTTCTTCAAAACTATATATATTTTTCTTTATTTCATTTGTAATATGAGGAATTACTTGAACAGTTTTTCCAAGATAATCTCCTCTTCTTTCTCTATTAATTACACTTTGGTATATCTTACCAGAAGTAATACTAGAATTTTGTGTTAAATTTTCATCAATAAATCTTTCATAATGTCCTAGATCTAGATCAGTTTCTGCTCCATCATCTGTTACAAAAACTTCTCCGTGTTCATATGGACTCATTGTACCTGGATCTACATTAATATATGGATCAAATTTTTGAATAGTTACTTTATATCCTCTATTTTTTAAAAGTCTTCCAAGTGATGCTGCAGTTATTCCTTTTCCTAGTCCTGATACAACTCCTCCTGTAACAAATACATATTTTGTACTCATAAATACATCCTCCTAAAAAAATGAAAAAAGATTAAAAAAACGAATCGCAAAAGCGGTTTTTTTTTAATCTATTAATAATATAACATAAGAAAAAACAATTTGCAACAAATTATACAATCTTTTTTAAATTAAATTTCAAATAATCTGCACTAATAAGTTCAAACTCAATTCCTTCAACATTTCCTTGAACTGCTTCTTTATAAGAATCTGCATGTAGATGTCCATATATACATTTTTCTACATTATATTCTTTCATTACATCTACAAAATCCCATTTTTCTTTTGTTATTATTGTATGACTTGAAATTGGAGGATAATGCATACATGTAATAATTTTTTTATCTGTTCCATATTTTTTTTTGCCATCTTCTAAAGATAACTTAAGCCTTTGAGTCTCTCTATTAAATACTTTTTCATCATCTGAATTTATACTCCAGCCTCTTGTTCCTGTTATAACATATCCGTCATATTCATAACTATTATTATATATAAAATCAATGTTTTTAAAATCATTTTCCATCAAAAATTTTCTCATACTGGTAACAGTAGTCCACCAGTAATCATGATTTCCTTTTAATAATAACTTTTTACCTGGAAGATTATTTAAAAAAGAAAAATCTTCATATGTATCCTTTAAATAGGTCTCCCATGAAAAATCTCCTGGTAATAATACTAAATCTTCTTCTTTTACTTTACTTTCCCAGTCCTTTCTTATCTTTTCTGAATGATTTCCCCAATTGTTTCCAAATATATCCATTGGTTTTGGATTGTGAAAAGATAAATGTAGGTCCGCTATCCCATATATACTCAATATATACTCTCCTTTTATTCTATTTTTAAATTTGGTATTGCATTTAAACTTAAATCTGCTGTTATACCTTTTAGATAACTATAATATCCAGCTGATGCAATCATTGCAGCATTGTCAGTACACAGATATAAATCTGGATAATATACTTTTATTTTTAGCTCTTCTCCAAGTTTAGAAAATTCTTTTCTAATGTATGAATTTGCAGAAACTCCTCCTGCTAATGCTAGTTTTTTTATATCAAGCTTTTCTAAAGCCCTTCTTGTATTATTTACTAGCATATTACATGCTGTAGTTTCAAAACTAGCACATAAATCTGCTTTATTTATATTAGGATCTTTATGGTTTAAATTTAATACTGCTGTTTTTATTCCGCTAAAGCTAAAGTCTAAATTTTCAAAGTATGTTTGTGGCAAATCTATACTTGCTTGTCCTTCTTTTGCAAGCTTGTCTATTTTAGGTCCTCCCGGATAATCTAGTCCTATTACTCTTGCTACTTTATCAAAAGCTTCACCAATAGCATCATCCCTCGTTTTACCTAATATCTCAAACTCTGTATAATCTTTTACATATACTAAATGAGTATGTCCTCCTGATATTACTAAACATAAAAATGGAGGTTTAAGTTCAGGATAAGTAATATAGTTTGCTGCAATATGTCCTGCAATGTGATTTACAGGAATAAGCACTTTTCCTGTAGCATAGCTTAACGCTTTAGCATATGATACTCCTACAAGTAATGCTCCTACAAGCCCAGGTCCATATGTACATGCTATTACATCTATTTCATTTAATGTTATATCTGCCTCTTTCAAAGCTTTTCTAGTAACATTTGAAATTGCTTCAACATGATTTCTAGAAGCAATTTCTGGAACAACCCCTCCAAACTTTTCATGTATACTTATTTGAGAATCTATAACATTAGAAAGAACTTCTCTACCGTTTTTTACAACAGATACAGAAGTTTCATCGCAGCTTGTTTCAATTCCTAGTACATTAATATCTTTCATATTTTTTCCTTTTCTAATATATTTGAAATATTAAATTGCCTAAAGATAAAATACCTTTCATAATGCTATTAATAACAGGTGAAATAATATATCCTGCTATAGGTGTAATCCATATTATCAAAAATACTATATAAAAAATTTGTGTATGCTCTTCAAACCATCTTTTTGCATTATATGGTAAAAAGTGCATTAAGATCTTTGAACCATCGAGTGGTGGAAGTGGTATTAAATTAAATACTCCAAGTCCAATATTTACTATTATTATATATTGTAAAATAATATTAACAGCACCACCTAATAGGAAAAGCACGCTTGGTGCAAATTTTATAATTGCACAGTATATAAGTCCAAATACAATGGCAAGTATAAGATTCATAATAGGTCCTGCAACTGCGACCATTGCTTCTGCTGCAGATAAAGAATACTTACTGTTAAAGTTTCTTGGATTAATTTGCACTGGTTTTCCCCATCCAACATGAGCAAATAAAAGTATAATAAATCCAAATGGATCTAAATGTGAAAATGGATTTAAATTTAATCTTCCTTGACTTCTCGGAGTATCATCACCTAACTTATCTGCTACAAATGCATGTGCAAATTCGTGAAATGTTAATGCAATTAGTACTCCTGGGAATGTAAGTAATATTTCTATTAAGTTAAATCCTCCTGTAAATAAATTAGTTATTACTAATATAAACAATAAAATATATAACAAATTTCTATTTGATGAAAAATACATTTTTATCTCTCACTTTCTTTAATTTAATAATTCTTCATATGTAGGCATTGGCCAAAAATCACTTGGTAGGTTTTCTTCTAATGTATCTACAATTTCTCTTAGCTTCTGCATTTTCTCTTTAAGCTCATTACTACAAAATTTTGCCTTTTCATCTCTATCTTCTATCAAGTTACATTTATTAATACTTTCTTGCAACACTCTATTATTTTCATTTAATTCATTTGCTAATTTTGAAACTATATTAATTTCATCTTGCAAAAATGTCATAGTTTTAACTTCATTATAGCTTTCTTGTAAAAATTTAGCATATTTAATGACTTGTGGTAAAATATCTTGTTTTGATATTTCAAGCATTAGTGCCGCTTCTGTAATAACACCTTTTATATATTTTTCTATTTTTACATTGTATCTTGAAAATAGCTCTGTCTTGCTATATACATTGAACTCTTCAAACATTTTAATAGAATCTTCTGTAATAAATGCTTTAAAAGCTTCAGGAGCTCTTTTTATATTTTTAAGTCCAAGGTTTTTAGCTTCTTCTTCCCATTCTTCGATATATGAATTACCATTATATATTATTCTAGAATGCTTTTTATATAATTCTGATATCACCTTTTTCAAATCGAAATAAAAATTATTTGAATTTTCTAACTTATCTGTGATATCTTTTAACGCTTCAGCCATAATGGTATTTAACACTGTATTACAAACAGCGATAGATGCTGATGCTCCCGGCATTCTAAATTCAAACCTATTTCCTAAAAAAGCAAATGGTGATGTTCTATTTCTATCTGTAATATTTAATTTTGGTAAAGAAAGCAAATCATTTCCTAATTCTATTTTTCCTTCTTTATCATTTGCAATTTCTTTAAGAACATCTGTTAATTCTTTTCCTAAATATAATGAAACTATTGAACTTGGTGCCTCATATCCTGATAATCTATTATCATTATTATTTGATGCAACTGTAGCTCTTATTAAATCTGCATGCCTATCTAATGCAGAAATAAGCGCAACAATCATAGTTATAAACCTAGCATTTTCCTTAGCATTTTTTCCATAAGAAAATAACTGTTTTCCATCTGTTGTATTTATTGACCAATTATTATGCTTTCCTGAACCATTTATTCCTTTAAACGGTTTCTCGTCTAATATACATACCTTTCCATGATTTTTAGCTTCTCTTTGTAGTAATTCCATTGTTAAAAAGTCATGATTTGCTGCAGCTTTTAAATTTTCAAAATGTGGAACGATTTCGTATTGACATGGAGCTACTTCATTATGTTTTACTTGTGCAGGAATACCAAGTTTCCACATTTCATCTTGTACACTTTTCATAAATTTACCAGTTTTGTTACTTATAGAACTCATATAATGTGTTCTTGTTTTTCCAATAAATTCTTTTCCAAATAAAGTTCTACCAGTTATTTTAAAATCTTTTCTCTTATCGTATAGATCTTTCTTTACCAAAAAGTACTCTTGTTCAGATCCTACCGCAGAAAATGTTTCTTTTGATTCGTTATCCCCAAATAATCTTAATATTCTAATTACTTGATTATTTAGTGCTTCGCACGAATTAAGAAGAGGTCTTCTTTTATCTAGTGAGGTTCCATCAAGTGATTTTAAAACTGTTGGAATACATAGTACAATATCACCTGAATTTTCTTTTAAAAAAGCTGGGTATGTATAATCCCAAGAGACTAGTCCTCTAGCTTCAAAAATTGATCTTATTCCTCCATTTGGAAATGATGATGCATCTATTTCACCAGTAATTAGCGCAGAATACGAAAAGTCTATAATAGGATTTCCTTTAATATCAATAGATAAAAAACTAGTTTGTTTTTCGGCAGTTGTTCCAGTTAACGGCTGAAACCAATGTGAATAATGAGTAGCTCCTCTATCCATTGCCCATTTTTTCATTACATCTGCAATTTTACTAGCAATTTGTCTATCTAATTCCACTTTGTTATTTACTATATCTTTATACTTTGTGAAATCTTCTTCAGATAGATTGTTTTGTAAAATATCTGCTGTAAAAACATTTTTATTAAACATATCAAAATTGTCCATTAAAAAACGCCTCCGATTTATTTTACTTTTTAAGATTATTTGTATTATAATTCTTCTGTTTTGAATGTAGTATAGCCTTCATATAAGTAGCTATTGTCAATACCTTTCATATATACTTCTCTATTATTAATTTTATTAGTTAAAGCATTTTTTTATAATTCTTTAATTTTTGGTATCCATCTGGATGGATATTAGGTATGTAACTTCCCATAATTATAATCGTATCCTCTGCTTCGTAAATATTTGATTTCATTAATTCTTTTATCTTATTTTCCTATTTTATCTTTCTTTATTTGTTCTGAGCTAGAGGTTTCATTGTTGGGAAAAACAATACATCTCTAATAGAAGCGGAATCTGTAAGAAGCATTACTAATCTATCTAGTCCTATTCCCATTCCTCCTGTTGGTGGAAGTCCTATTTCTAAAGCATTTACAAAGTCTTCATCCATTCCTCCTGCTTCCTCATCACCTTTTTCTTTTGCTTCTACTTGTTTTAGGAATCTTTCATATTGATCTATTGGATCATTTAGTTCTGAGTATGCATTTCCATATTCTCTTCCTCCAATAAATAATTCAAATCTTTCAACAAGCTCTGGTGCATCTTTTTTTCTTTTTGTAAGAGGTGATACTTCAACAGGATAATCTATAATGAATGTTGGCTGAATTAATGTATCTTCTACAAATGTCTCAAAAAATTCATTTATTATATGTCCTCTAGTATTTTTAATTTCTTCGTATTCAACACCTTTTTCTTTTGCAATATTTCTTGCCTCTTCATCTGTTTTTATTGTGTTAAAATCTACTCCGCAAACTTCTTTTATAGCATCTATCATTGTTATTCTTCTCCAGTTTGGAGTTAAATCAATTTCTGTTCCCTGGTACGTAATTTTAGTTGTTCCAAGTACTTTTTCTGCTACACCAGAAATTAATCTTTCTGCAGTATCCATCATATCGTTATAGTCTTCGTATGCTGCATAAAATTCCATATTAGTAAATTCAGGATTGTGCTTTATATCCATTCCTTCATTTCTAAAATTCTTGCCAATTTCAAACACTTTATCAAAACCACCTACTATTAATCTTTTTAGGTTTAATTCTGGTGCTATTCTTAAATACATATCTAAATTAAGTGTATTATGATGTGTAATAAATGGTCTTGCAGCATCACCTGTTGCAACGGTTGTAAGCATTGGTGTTTCAACTTCCATATATCCTTCTTTATCCATAAAGTTTCTTATTTCTTTAAATATTTTACTTCTTAATACAAATGTATCTTTTACTTCTGGATTAACAATTAAGTCTGTATATCTTTGTCTATAACGTAAGTCCATATCTTTTAATCCATGAAATTTCTCTGGAAGTGGTCTTAAAGATTTTGTAAGTAAAGTTACTTCTTTTGCATGAATAGAAATCTCTTCTGTTCTTGTTTTAAATACAAAACCTGTAATACCAATTATATCTCCTATATCATAAGTTTTGAATTCTTTATAGCTTTCTTCTCCTAAATCGTTAGTACTAACATAACTCTGGATTTTTTCTTCATTGTCTTGTATCGTACAAAAAGATGCTTTTCCCATAATTCTTTTTGCTATAATTCTTCCTGCAACTGTTACATCTTTTTGTTCAAATTCTTCATAATTATCTTTAATTTGTTTACTTGTGTGTGTTTTATTAAATTTTGTAATATCAAAAGGGTTTTTACCTTTTAATTGCAATTCTTCTAATTTTTCTTTTCTAACCTTCATTAAATGATTCATATCTAATTCTTGTTCATTATTTTCGCTCATATTCATATCTCCTATCTCTATTTTTCTACGCTATATTATATAATAAGTGATATAAAAAGTAAAGCCTTGAACTGTATTTTCCGTAAGTACTATGAAACATTTTTTATCTTATATTATATATACTCACAAAGGGATATAATATACTTTAACTACTCACCCCAACTGCACACAGTCTGTAAGTAGAAACTAGATAGAAATTCGTTTCTACTTACAGACCAAGTTTGTTTGTACCCGACCCAATTCGCTTGTAAAAGTATATTATACCCCTTTGACTAAACTTAAATTTGACACATAAATTGTTTATCTAATTATATTAAACCATCTACTATATATGTGTGTTAACATATTTCCAAAATTTATTTTTTTTATCTCTTCTTTTGCTACTATATTAAATTTTCCAATAGCATTTCCATTTAAATAATATGTTGCTTCTCCCAACTTTTTGCCTTTTTCTATTGGTGCTGATATATTCTCCTCAATTGTTATTTCTTGTGTTATATTTTTTTCTTCCCCTTTTTTTAACAATAAAGAAGCTGTATCCTCAAAGACTAAATCAAGCTTTTCTTCTATTCCTTTGCTTACATTTACAGTCTTTACTATGTCTTCTTTTTTTCCCAATTCTTTAGACGAATAATTTGCAAATCCATAATCTAATAATTTTTGTGCTTCTGCAAAACGCAATTTAGTAGTAGGAGCTTTCATGATTACGGCAATCAATGATAGATTATCACGAGTTGCACTAGCAGACAGGTTATATAACGCAAGAGATGTTGATCCTGTTTTTAACCCTGTTGCCCCTTTATAATTTCTAATCAATTTATTTGTATTAACTAATTCTGATTTACCATCTCTTAAACTATCCATCCAAATAGTTGTATAATTACTAACATCAGGATGTTTTATTAATAGTTCCCTAGACATTAAAGAAATATCATAACAAGATGTTTCATGTCCATCTTCATCAATACCATGACAATTCTTAAAGCATGTATCATTCATTCCAAGTTCCTTAGCTTTTTCATTCATCATCGCTACAAAATTTTCTTCACTTCCACCTAAATATTCTGCCATTGCAACAGTGCAATCATTTGCAGAAACAACACAGATTGCCTTAAGCATATCGTTTACACTTAGGGTTTCCGTAGGATCTAGCCATATTTGAGATCCTCCCATTGAGCTGGCATTCTCGCTACATGGAATTTGATCTGTTAAACTAATTTTACCGCTATCTAACGCTTCCATAATTAATAATATACTCATAACTTTTGTAACACTTGCAGGTCTTAGTTTTTGATGTATATTATGAGAATAAAGTATCTGCCCCGAATTTTGCTCTATTAGAATTGCTGATTCTGATTCTAAATTTAAGCTATTCTCTACTAAAGCTTCTGAACTTACTAAAGTAGCATCTGTTGTTCTGCTACTAGTATTATTACTTCCTATTCCTATATCCGACCAAATATATTCAAAATCACTAATGCTACCAAAGCACATCAATTTTGAAAGAAAAATAAAAAATAATAAAAAAGAAAGTATCTTCATAATTTTATTTTTTAAATGCATAAAAATCCCCCTTAGACTTGTTAAAGTATATTCTAAGGATGATTGTTTTATGATTTTTTCTTTATTAAACTAATTTTACAAACCTTATATTTACAGCTTCAGTTGTTGCTTCCGCATATATTTTTATTGCGTTTTGTAAATTGTTTCTAAACTTAAAATCTGCACTTCCGTAAGAAACACTTGCATCATCTCCAAGCTTTACATAGTAAACTTCCCTTGTATGTTGATGTCTCTCTATTGTTTCTAATCCTTGCACATTTAAAACCACATCATATATTGTGCTACTTACTTGACAAAGTCCACCACCTATTGCTGTAGTTACCCCGCCCGATGCCGTAAATGCTTTTGCTTCTTTATATCCTTTATCTATTGTTGGGTTTCCTATAACACCCCAAAAAGAAAATACCTCCCCAGGATTTATAGTAGTGTCATTTATTGTTGAACATGCAAGTTTAATATTGCTTACTCTATTTACCTCTTTAGCTAATATTTTAGTACTAAAACTAAATAATTCTTCCTCTGATAGTTCTTTATTTTTTTCTGCATTTTGTGCAGAATTTTCTGTATCGGGATTTTCTTCTTTTATTACCTCTAATCTTTGTACATTTGAGCTTTTATCTGTGGAATTATCTGTTTCATTTTTATTTTCGCAACCTGTTAATGTAAAAATAATATACGGTATTAAAAAAATATATATTATCTTATTCATTTTATATCTCCATTTTTCCTTTTTTATTTGTTTTCTTTTTTATTATGGATAAAATTTTAAAAAATATTTACTTTAATAAAATTATTTTTTAAAAACTATTGTGTTTTTTTGAAAACTATGTTAAACTTATAGTTAGTCAATTTATTAACTTATATAGGAGGTGCGATTAAAATGGCAAAATGCGCAATTTGTGAAAAAACATTAAGCCATGGTAACAAACTTAGTATTACTCGTTCACATATTAGTAAAAGAAATTCAAGAACATGGAAACCTAACTTAAGAAGTGTAAAAGTTATGATTAACGGAGAGCCAAAAAGAATTCAAGTATGTGCAAAATGTTTACGTTCAGGAAAAGTTCAAAGAGCTTAATATAAATATAAAAAAGTAGGTATAACCTACTTTTTTGTTTATTATTTTAACTATAAAATATCTTATGTAAGGAATTTAATCTTTAATACCAAATATTAGCTTAACAAAACCTCTTAAAAATTTTGGAACTTTTTTCACAACGATAGTCATATAAAACACTCTCCTTTTTATTTAACAAGCAAGCCAGATTAGTCCTACTAAAACAATGGCTACACCAATTATAAACAACCAACCCGCTAAAGGAAGTAATAACACAAGTAGCATACCTACCCCAACACCAATCATACATACAGCTATAGTCTTTTTTAATAACCTAAACATAATCTATTACCTCCCTAGCTATTAATATTATATTATTTTTTTTAAAAAAGAGTGATTATATTGAAAAAAAACAAAAAAGAAAACTTAGAACAATTAATTAAATTATTAAAGAAATCATATCCAGATGCAACCTGTAGTTTAGATTTCTCTACTCCTTTTGAGTTAGTAGTTTCGGTTATGCTTTCTGCTCAATGTACAGATGAGAGAGTAAATAAAACTACTCCATATATTTTTAGTAAATATAAAACACCTGAAGATTTTGTAAAAATTCAAACGTCTGAGTTAGAAAAACTGATTCATCCATGTGGATTTTACAAAAATAAATCAAAGAATATTAAATCCTGTGCAGAAAAAATATTATCTGATTATAATGGAGAAGTTCCTAAAAACATTGATGATCTTATTACACTTCCTGGTATTGGAAGAAAAAGTGCTAATGTAATCATGCTTGAAGCATATGGTAAAGCTGTTGGAATTGCTGTAGATACACATGCTAAAAGAATATCAAATAGACTCGGTTTATCGAGCCAGTCCGATCCCGATAAAATTGAGAAAGATTTAATAAAATTATTTCCTGGAAAATATTTGAAAGATATTAATCATTTATTTGTATGGCATGGCAGAAATACATGTGTTGCAAGAAATCCTAAATGTAATAGTTGCTCAATTTCACATCTTTGTAATTATTATAGGAACAATAATTAATTTAAAAATATGTATATAATTTTGCATGTTTTATTTGTATTATATTTTGATATATTTTTTTATTCTATATTATTAATATAAAACTACATTTGATTTGTAGTTTTATTTTTTTGAGGCATAATATGCACAATATAAATTAGGAGTAACTACTTTTGATGATATCTCTTCAAAAGTACATTTACCATCTTTTTGATAAATACAATCAGCTGAACAGTTTATGTTTGTCAAGTTAAATCACCTCTATAGTATTGTTCTATTCTTCTATAAAAATATTCATTTTTTTATTTTTATTTAATAATTATTTTAAAATATTGTTATAATTGACATTATTTAAATTAAGTAATATATTATATTTATAATAAAATATTAGGAGGTTATTATGGTAAAAAACAAGTTTAAAATTTCACTTGCAATTTTAGGAATAATATGTATTTTTTTTGCTTCATTTAGCCTTGCAACATCAGAAGATACCAATTCGGTATTAGATCAAAATAGAGCAGAAACCAGTTTAAATACTCCATTAGAATCTAATATAGATATAATAAATCATGATTTATATCTTTTTGATCAAACAATTACAATGAATGAATCTGTTGATGGAAATGTTTTCATAATGGGAAATGAAGTAACCATTTCAGGTAAAATAAATGGTAATTTATATATCTTAGGCAATTCTGTTAAAATTCAAAGCCTTAATGAAAATGAAGAATGCTATATAACAGGTTCAGTTTACCTTTGTGGAAACGAAGTTTATTTCGATGCTATTTGTAGTGATTTATATGCAGCATGTAACAGTTTTACTGGTTCATATAATTCATATATTGATAGAGATTTGAGAATTGCTTGTAACGATACCAAATTCTATGGATTAGTTTCAAGAGATGCATATATATCTGCTGAGAAACTATCTCTTGTATCAGATGAAGATAATTATACCGCTCTAATTAATGGTAATTTAGATTATTCATGTAAAACAAAACTATCTTTAAACAATTCCATTGTAAACGGAACAATTACGTTTAATCAAATCACAGATGAATCTGATAATTTAGAAAATCCCAAAACAATATTTGACTATATTAAGGAAATAATTGGAAGTTTTATATGTACTTTAATTATATATTTATTAGTATTATGGCTTACTCCAAAATTTGAACAAACATCAAAAAAATACATTAGTCTTAAGTTACTTCCTGCTTTAGGAATTGGAATTGCTTCCTTAGTTTTAATACCTATTATATGTATTATTCTTTTAATTACTTTAATAGGAATCCCTTTGTCTATTTCATTAATACTATTATATATAGTATTAATAATGATAAGTTTTGCTATTGTAGTTATCAGTGTAAGTGAGTTTATAAAAGGAAAATTAACTTCTAAAAAAATTAGTACAGATTTATTAATACTTGCTTGCGTAAATACTATATTATATATATTAAAGCTAATTCCTTATATTGGCGGATGGATTAATTTTGTATATATGTTAATAGGCATAGGAATTGTAGTAATGTATCTATTTACTAAAAATAAAACCGTAATAAAAAATGAAGAAAAAAATAATGAAAAATAATAATAGTGATTTAGTATAATATAAAAGCGATAATTAATCACATAAAGTGATTAATTATCGCTTTTATATTATATTTAGAATCTTCCATGTCTACAGTATTTATTTAATCTATTGTTATATCCTATGTATCTACAATTCGAGTCATTATTTATTGCTTCATTTATTGTATTAGCATTTAATATATCTGTATTTATTGCTGATACATTTATTACATTATCATCGTCATTATTATGATTACAATGGTGGTGTTCACTTATTAACTCACATATTACCTGTGTAAGCAAAGCTGTTACATAAGCCAGTATAGTATATAAAATAGCTAACACCAAAAAATTAATATCAAATGCAGCAAACGTAACCACTAAATAGATTGCAAAAAAAACAGCAGCCACAGCTAAAGGATTTTTGATTAATTTTTGTAATACTATAGTTAAAATAATTGTTGCTAGTGGTAGTGCAAAATATATTAATAAATTATCCATATCATTCTCTCCTTATATATGTATTTTAATATATAATATGAATAATTATTATTTTTGTGATTATGTTTTATAAAATGTTAAAATTTTAATATTTTACTCTCAGTAAATATAAGCCATATGGAGGCAATGTTTTACCTGCTTTTTTTCTATCTTTAGATTCAATAATTTCTGGTATTTTATCAGGATCTATTTTTCCAAGTCCAACATCTACCAAAGTTCCTGAAATTATTCTTACCATATTATATAAAAATCCATTACCTGTAAGTTCTATAATTATTCTTTCTTTTTCTTTTTTAAGCTTTGCTTTATATATAGTTCTTATACTACTTTTACTACTTGTTCCACTTGCTTTAAAAGCTTTAAAATCATGTTCTCCTTTAAAATAACTTACTGCTTTTTTCATGGCTTCTATATTAAGCGGATTTGAAATATGATATTCTAAATTTCTGTTTATAGCTGTTCCTTGTTCTGAATTATTTATTATATATCTATATGTTTTTTCTTTACAATTATATCTACTATGAAAATTCATACTCACTTGTTTTGCTTCTTTTATTCTAATAGACTTTTTTAATTTTGAATTAATTGCATATGTTAATTTTTCTGTTGGTATCTTACTATTTGTTTTAAAATTTGCAACTTGCCCAACGGCATGAACACCTGCATCTGTTCTTCCAGACCCAAAAAGTTCTACTTCTTCCTTAGTCACTAAAAAAATTGCTTTTTCAATCTCCCCTTGAATATTTAATTTATCTGGTTGTTTTTGCCATCCATTAAAATCCTTTCCATCATACTCTATTGTCAATTTAATATTTCTCATTCTTACCCCTCTAAACATCTCATTTTACTATATAAAAGGCAGGCATGCTGCCTGTCTTTTGTAATATTATTTTTTTTCTTCTTTTTTAATCTTCTTTTTTACTAATTTTTCCTCTAATGATGTTATTTTCTTCTTAATATTTATTTTATTATCTTTATTTTCTCCAAATCTTTTTGTTATTACATTTGTAATTAAAATCTTCTTTAATGCATCCTCTTTTACATCTGCAATTAATGTACCATCTTTAGCAATAGATATTTTTCCTGTTTCTTCTGATACTACAACAGCTATAGAATCCGATTCTTTTGAAATTCCAATTGCTGCTCTATGTCTAGTACCTAATTCTTTTGAAATATCTTGATCTCCTGCTAATGGTAACATACATGCTGCTGCAATAACTTTATTATTATTTATAACTACCGCTCCATCATGTAGTGGTGTATTGGGAGTAAATATATTAACAAGTAGCTGTGGAGATATATCTGAGTTCATTATTATTCCTGTTGATATAATGTCTTTAATTTGAATATCTCTTTCAATTACAATTAAGGCACCTGTTTTATTTCTTGCAAGTTCCGTAGTAGCAATTACTACTTTATATATATCTTCCTTAGTTTTAGTAGCTAGATCTTTTTCAAATCCAAAAAATCTACTTATTTTATTTGTTCCAAGTTGCTCCAATGCTCTTCTTAATTCTGGTTGGAATATTACTATTAAAACTAAAACTCCATAAGTCATAAATGATGTTAGAATATAATTCAAGATATTTAATTGCAATATAGAACTTAGTGCAGTTACAATTATCAAAAGAGCAATTCCTTTTAATAATTGCCATGCCCTAGAATCTTTTACAATTTTTATAAATTTTACAAGCAAAAAGATCACAATTGTAATATCTATTATTAATGTAATTAATTTTATTGGATTTTGATGTAAGCTTTGTAAATACTCCAAAAAGTCTTGTCCATATAAATTTTTTATACCAAGATTAAAATTATCTATCATATATAAACCTCTCTTATACGTATTGCAAATAGATTACATTTTAGAAAAGATAAAAAATAAGTGTTCCAGCAAATGCTATTACCATAATTATAACAAGTAACAATGCAATTATTTTACTAGCTACTTTCATTTTATCAACTTTCTTTTTTGTTACTTTTTTTTCTTCTTTTTCTTTTGCCATTTTTATACCTCCATTTTTATATTGTTATACCACATTAAGTATTATTTTTCAATAATAAGTAACAAATTATTTTAGTCAATTAATAAACTATACTAAAAAAAATTATGAATTATAAGTTTAATATAAATCTAACTCGGTTTTAATTTTTTCGCGTGTATAATTAATTTTTAGTATAGAAAAACCGCTATAAATAGCGGTTTTTCTATATTTGGTGCAGATGGCCGGAATCGAACCGGCACGGATTATTCATCCGCAGGATTTTAAGTCCTGTGCGTCTACCAGTTCCGCCACATCTGCATTTTTAAACTGGCAATAGTGATTATACTATTTTAAAAGTATAGTTGTCAATACTTTTTTAAAAAATAAAAGGATATTATATAATATCCTTTTATTCAATGAATTCATTTTTATATTCTATATAAAAATTATTTTTTATTAACTAAATCTTTTAAAGCTTTTCCTGCTTTAAATACTGGAGCTTTAGAAGCTGGTATTTTGATTTCTTCTTTAGTTTGTGGGTTTCTTCCTTTTCTAGCTGCTCTTTTTCTTACTTCAAAAGAACCAAAACCAACTAATTGTACTTTTTCTCCTTTTACAAGACTTTCTGTAACTGTTTCAATGAAAGCATTTAGTGTTGCTTCAGCACTTTTTTTTGTTTCACCTGTTTTTGCAGCTAGAGCCGCGATTAAATCAGATTTGTTCATTTAAATTACCTCCTATAAGATTCTTTCTGTAAAAAGGCTAATTTATGTAAGTCCCTTTCTACAATATGATTATTCGTCAAAGTTATATAAAATCCTTCTTTTTTTTCAAATTTATTTTTTAAAATCCCTATAAATTCAATAATTTTATCATTTTATTATAATTAAATAAGATTTTTTAATATAATCCAATCTTCTGAAAAGCCTTATATATCTTGCTTCCAAATGGAACCATAAGCAATTCTTCTTTTGTAAAGATTTTAAATACGATAATTAAAATAATATATATTATAACTGCAAACATTATAGATAATATTACTGCAAATTTCATAGAAATTATTTTCATTAGTATTGTATACAAATAATAAGAAGATATACACATTATAATTGTTGCAATAAGTGGTTTTAATATATGCTTTGAAAAATTAAATTCTATTTTTACTGTTTTTCTTAAAACATAGAAAACTATTGCAAATGAAAAAATATGGTAAATAACAGAAGCAATAGCAGCACCATTAACTCCAATGCTTGGTATTGGTATTAGTATCAAATTTAATATTAATTTTATAATAAGTCCTACTCCTCCTGAAATTGCAGGTACCATTACTTTGCCTAATCCTTGCAGCGCTCCATTAGTTGTTTGTATTAATAAAGTAAGTATAATTGTTAAAGAACACCACTGTAGTAATACTGTTCCTTCTGGTGCATTTGGAAATAATAAATTTAAAATTTGGTTTGCAAAAATAATCATTCCAAAAGTACATGGTAATCCTATAAGAATACTTGATAATAATGAAAAAGATATTCTCTTATTTATAGTAATATAGTCTTTTTTTGCTAAAGATGATGCCACAGATGGTACCAACGCTGTAGCAAATGCAACATTAAATGAAAATGGTAGCATAATTAATGTATCAACCTTTCCGCTTAGAATCCCATATTGAATTTTAGCCTGACTATCTTCCATAAACCTCTTTAATAATCTAACAACTGTAAATGAATCAATATTTTTATTTAATGAATATGCAACTGCACTGAGTGTAATAGGTATAGAAACATATAATATTCTTTTAACTATCGTTACTACTCTTTTGGACCTACAGCTAGATTTGTTTTTTAATGTTCCATTTAATTCTTGTCTATGTAATTTGAAATATATATATAAATATATAAAACTCATAAAAACTGAAAGCGTTGTAGCAATATTTGCTCCTGCAGCCATTATACTTGTATTTAAGTTTGATAATATTCCAATAATTTCTACTATAAGTATTGTTAGAATTGTTTTAAATACCTGTTCTATTGTTTGTGATCTAGCTGTAATAGATATTTTTTGCTTTCCATTAAAATATCCTCTAAACACTGAAGCTATTGTTACAAAAAAAACAGAAGGTGATAATGATACTAATGTGAGCTCTGCTTCTGGTATCTGTAGAAATACATGTGAAATATATCTCGCACCTGTAAATAAAATTGTTGAACCTATAAATCCAACAATTGCAAATAAAGCAAATGAAATCTTGAATATCCTATTTGCTTCTTTATTATTACCTAATGCAATTTCCTCTGATATTAGTTTTGAAATTGCATTAGGTACTCCTACAGAAGAAATCGTGAGAAGTAATGCATATATTTGGTAACCACTTCCATTAATTGCGTTTCCCACATCACCAAATCCATCTTTATTCGTTAAATATAATTTATATAATACTCCCAAAATCTTAATTAGTACTTGTGATAACATTAGTACCAAAACGCCTTTCATAAATCCTTCTTTTTTATTTTTCTTTTCTAATATCATATTTAATCCTTTCTATATTATAATATTTTAATATCACAATTTTAGAATTATGCTATATAAGAGTAATATGACAAAAAAATATATACTTTTTTCTTGAAATCCCTTGTTTTTTTGCCCGATTTATAGGATAATATATATAAGTATGTACTTTATGAAAGTGGTGAATAATTTGAAATATATAGATAAATTTTTAAGTGTACTAAAAACAGATAGAAATACATTTGCTACTTATATATTAACTCTTATTTCAATATATTTAGCAGTAGATAGATTGCTTGAAATGGTATTCTTATTTTTGACTGGAATTTCAGTGTCATATTGGGGGCCTATACAATATACGCTAGCTATTGCTTGTCCTGTATTTGCTTTTTTATTTTCTGGTAGTTCAAAGTTTGCTAGTTCATTTGAAAAGAAAATAACAATTTTTAATACGTATATTATTGGCCTATATATTATAGGTATTTCAATGGCGGTACAGTTTATTAATAAATTATGTTGGCTTCTACTTCTTTCTGTTCCGAATTATACAACTATAGTAACAGAGTATTCATACTTAATTAAACCAGCATTTCAATCAATTTCTATATATATACCTTTAGTAACTGCATTTCCTGTTTTTAAATTTATTTTCTTAAAGGTAAATGATGTATTAGACGAAAAGAAATCTATTAATGATTATGTCGGTATTGATTTATCAGATAAAACAAAAGGATGGGGTCCTTATACTTGCGAAATAGAAATTGCAAAAGACAAAAAAACTGGAAAACCTATTAAAATTCCGGAATCCAGAAGATTTGAATCTATGCTTGTTGTCGGTAATTCCGGATCAGGTAAAACTACAATGGTATTCGAGCCAATGATGGCAAGAGATATAGAAAAAAAGTTTTTCTACAAAGAGGCTTCAAAAGAAATGGGATTTACAGCTTTAAAAACTGGAATAGCATCTTTAGAATGTCCTTATGATAATAACTATATAAATGATAACTTTAATTTAAATATGCTAAAACCTGTTTCTGGTAAAGATAAGATATTTAAAACATATATGCATAAAATGATATATTCTGATATTGGTGAAATTGTATACAAAAATATTGGATTTACAGCTATATCTCCTGATTATGAATCAATTTCACATATAAAAGAGGTAGCAGAAAATTATCATATTCCTATAAATATTATTGACCCAAATGATAACAACTCCTTAGGATTAAATCCATTTATACATCCAGATCCTTCTAAAACTGCTGCTACAATTTCATCTGTTATATCACGTATGTATACCTCTAAGCATCCTGAAGAAGATGCTATATTATGGCAAAATGCAGGTGTGCAAGCCGTAGAAAGCTTAACTATTTTATTAAAAGTAATGTATCCTAGATTGCACAATGGATTATTGCCTAATTTAGGAGATATGCTAAATATGTTTAATAACTTCGATTTAGTTGAAGAAATGTGTAATAAATTAGAATTAGACGAAAAACTATCTAAGGAATACAGCCTATTAATTGGTTACTTTAAAAAACATTTTTATAAAAACGGTTCTGCAAGAAAAGATACCGAAAAGTTTGTATTCTCTGCTGCAACTCAACTTGATAATTTACTTCGTAATGCCGGAGTAAGAAATATATTGTGTAATCGTTCTAATAACATTGATTTTGATAGAGCATTGTTAAATGGTGAAGTAACATTAGTATGTACAAGACGTGGTGATTTAGGTGGAATTGAAAATAAGGCTTTTGGTATGTTTGTAATATTAATTATGCAAAGTTCTGTTTTAAGAAGGCCTGGAACAGAAAAAACTAGAATCCCTCACTTCTTATATATTGATGAATTTTCAGATTTTGTAGGTCAATCTACTGAACCATTATTCATTCTGTATAGGAAATACCATGTTGGTCCGATAATTTCTATTCAAAACTTAGATCAACTTGGAGTAGATGGAGATTTAAAATATAGACAAACAATTATTGCAAACAGTACTACTAAAATTGTATTTGGTAATAACTCACCTGAAGATAATGCATTTTGGGAAAAAGAAATTGGAGACCATAGAGAATGGACATTTATAAACGATTATGAAACTTCTAAATCAGATTACTCATCAACATATAAAAATATAAAATGGGATTGGAAACGTAATCAAAAAGCTGGTCAAATACAAGCATTAAAATTCAAGCAATGTGCTTTCAAAACAAAAGACTTAAAAGGCAAAAACATTGCAGGACCTGGAAGTGTTGATTTCCTTGAAGAAAAATATCAAAAACTTCATTCTCCTAAAATTTACAACTTTTCAAAATACACAAAAGGAATTAGCGAAGATAACAACATAAATAATACAAAGAAAAGAAAGGAAAAATTTAATCCTTCAAAAATAACTTTTAACTCAGATTCCAATGGTGAAATAGATCCAATAAAAAATAATACTACTGATACAAGTTTCTTACTAAATAACGACGATGCAATTGTATTTGATATAAAGAATAATAAAAAATAAGCTAAGGAAAAGAACTTATTGTAAGTTTAAACAATAAGTTCTTTTCTTATATTATTCCTATTATGCTAGCAACTTTAATTCAGCAATTTCAACTTTATATTTTTGTGAATTTTCATCTAATTTAAATTCTACTAAAGTCTTTACTAACGATTCCTCATTTTGTCTAATTTCTGTAGTAAAATACATTTTTATAGGTTTTATTTCTAATTTATTTGTAACAATTTCTTTAAATGTTTCAGCCATGTGTTTATCATCTTCACATACAAATATAAGTTGTGGCATACTCTCAAAACTAGAATCCATTGTTTGAAAATTATCATAAAAATCATTATATAATCTTAATCTATCTACTAATTTTTTTTGCCAATCATCTTCTCTACGAATAACTTCAAATAAAAATGTAATTGATTTAGAAGATTTTGTTAATTTTACGCTTCCACCTGTTACTTTAAATAATTTACCAGCTACTTTTGCATTTAGGGCAGGTTTAACTGTATATCCATCAAATGATTTTACTTTTCTTAAATATGCAAGTATCATTTGATTTCCTGCTAATCTCTTTTTTATCATTCCAACAGGTTTTGTATTATCTGTTGGTTGCCATTTGCACTCAATTCCTCTGGAATTTAATAAGTATTTGCCCATTTTTTCTAAACAGTAAACTCTATAAATACCTTTTCCTTCTTCGGAATTAAAATAATATCTTGTAAGTATTTTGCACTTTATTAGTTGTTCTAACTTATTATTCAACTTATCTTGTGATTTATAATCAATTTTTTTGTAATCTAGAAGTTGGCATAATTGTCTTGATGTAACAAATTCAAACTCATTTACAAGTTCCAAAATACTAAAATGTAAATCATTAATATGTCCTAAATTAATTTTATGTATAATTTGATTCATAGACACATATCCATCTTTACCATCAAATACTTTAACTTCTCCTTCTCTTACTGCAAATGGTGAACTTTTTGCTTGAATTTTTTGATCTTCTACCATATCTTCTCCTCCTCTATGAATATAGAAAAATATTTTAATATTCTTACACAATTAATAATTTTATTTTTTTCTTATCTTGTATTATCTTTTTAATATATACACTTACTTTTTGCCCATATTCAATATTATCTTTATATTCAGCAAGACCTACTAAATTTGGTGTAAGCTCAATAAAAATGCCATTTTTTGACTTTTCTATTTCACGAGCAATACCTATAACTGTTGACCCTTCTTCGAATTTATCTGCGTTTTCTTTCCAACTTCCAAATAACTCTTTATAGCTTAGTAAAACTCTATCATTCTCTCTATCTACTGATTTTATCACAACATTTACTTTTTGTCCAATATTCAATCTTTCAGATGGATTTTTTATTCTTGCAACTGACATATCTTCAATATGTAAAAGTCCAACAACGCCACCACCAATTTCTATAAATGCACCATATGGTCTAATATTTTTTACAATTCCTTTTACAATATCACCTTCCTTAAGGTCATATTTTACCCAGTTAAGTGCTGCTTGTCCAACTGCCTTTCTAGATAGAATAGCAATATCTTCATCTTTTATAGACTTTACTTTAAATTGAACTACCTTGTTAACTTTATTTACACAAATATTAGGTTTAGGGAATCCTGTTTTATCAACATTTATGGCTTCTACTTCTTCTCTTGGTATAATACCTTTAATATTGTCCCCCATATCTATATATAGATTATAGTTGGAATCACACTTGGTTACAATTCCATTCATTATTTTACCATTTAATAATGCATCATTAATTCCTTGTTTTGAAATTGGTTTTATATCTTCATACCAGCCTTCTGGTATAAATTTCTGATATTCCATCTGTTTCTCCTTATCTTTTGTTTATTGAAATCATTATATAAATAAATTTTATGATTGTAAATATAATTGATTAATTTCTTCTTTTTTTAAATATCTCCAAGTTCCCATTTTCATATCTTTTACACTTATAAATCCAATTTTACTTCTATGTAGTGCCATTACTTTCTTATCAATAGCCTCACACATTTTTCTTACCTGTCTATTTTTTCCCTCATGTATAGTAATCTCTATTCTAGAAACACTTTTTTCTTTATCAATTTTTAATATTTTTACTTTAGCAGGTTTTGTTATATAATCATCAATTTTAATGCCATTTTTAAGAAGATTTATTTCTTCTTGTTTAACATTACCTTTTAAAGTTACTGTATATGTTTTTGTAATTTCATGTTTGGGATGTGTAATATAGTATACAAAATCTCCATCATTTGTTAAGATTAAAGCACCTGATGTATACATATCTAATCTTCCAACTGGAACAACCCTTTGAGGTACTCCTTTTATTAAATCAAGTACAATATCTCGATGAAATTGGTCTTTAGATGTTGTTACATATCCTACTGGTTTGTTTAAAAGTATATATATATTCTCATTTTTATATTCTATTAACTTATTATTATAATATACTTTATCAACTTTAGGATCTATTTTAGTTCCTAAAATTGTTATTACTTCATCATTCACTCTTACTTTTCCTTGCAAGATGTATTCTTCACATTTTCTTCTAGATGCAATTCCATTATCTGCTAGGAATTTTTGTAATCTAACTAGCTCCATAATTCCTCCCTATTTTTATCTAATTCTTCTAGTATTTTCTCAAAATACTCAGGAATCGGTGCTTCTATTTTCATATCATTATTTGTTATTGGATGCTTAAACTCAATACTTTTTGCATGTAGCATCTGCCCTACTACACCAAATGGATTCTTTCCATTAGAATACACAATATCACCTACTACAGGATGTCCTATTTCTGCCATATGTACTCTTATTTGATGTGTTCTGCCTGTATCAATTTTTATTTGTAATAAAGTATATTGGTTATATCTTTTTAATACTTTAAAATGAGTAATAGCCTGTTTACCATTTCTTGTAACTGCCATTTTTTTTCTATCTTTAGTACTTCTTCCAATTGGCATGTCTATACTTGCTTCATTTTCTGCAATTTTTCCTCTTACTAATGCAATATATATTTTTTTTACTTCTCTATTTTTTATTTGATTGCTGAGATTAATATGAGCTTTATCATTTTTGGCAATCATGAGTACTCCTGATGTATCTTTATCTAATCTATGTACAATACCTGGTCTAACTACTCCTCCAATGCCTGATAAAGAATCTTTGCATATGTTCATAATAGCATTAACCAATGTTCCATCTTCATTTCCGTTTGCAGGATGAACTACTAAACCTTTAGGTTTGTTTACAACTATCATATCATTATCTTCATATAGAATATCTATAGGTATATTTTCTGGCTTCAAAGTAGTTTCTTTTAGCTCAATCTCTTCAATCTGAATTATATCTTTTTCCTCAACTTTGTATGAAGCTTTCTTTACTTGTCCATTTACTAATATTTTATTATCTGATAACATTTTCTGTATCATAGTTCTTGATATACTATTATCAAACATTGTAACTGCTTTATCTAAACGATTTCCTTTCTGATTTATACCTACCTCAAATTTTTTCAAATCTATTCCACCTTGCTATCAACTTTATTTATATTATTATCCTTAGTTCTTTTGTCTTTCCAAGTATGTATTGCAAATAAAAGTGCTAGTAAAATCCATCCAATAACGATAAAGCAATCAGCTAAATTGAAAATTGGAAAATTAGAGTTTGGAAAGATTTGTAAAAAATCTACAACAAATCCTCTAAATAGCCTATCTATTAAATTACTAATTCCACCAGCTAAAACAAGTGAAACAATTATCATTGTTTTTTTATCAATTCTTTCAATTTGTAATATAACAAATCTAACTATTAGTCCTAACACAATAATATTAGATATTATAAAAGTTATAGCACCATTTTGACCAATTCCAAATGCTCCTCCTCTATTTTCAGCATAATTAAAATTTAATATATTAGGCAAAATCTCTAATATTTTTTCTTTAAAACTATCTATAGCATATACTTTAGTTATCTGATCTATTAAAATTAATATAATAACAATGCAAATTATAATTATTATTTTCTTTTTATTCTTTTCCATTTTTTAATTCTCCTTTATTTATGAATTCTTTTTTTCATAAAGGACAAAGTTTTGGTCCACATATATTTCGTTATAGTTAGAATCTTTTGATATTAGTATATTTAATTTAGAATTTCTATACATAAGTACATGAGTAAATCCATAATTTTTAAATAAAGTTTCATAATCTGTATTAAGATTTGATACATTAATAAAATCCATAAATATATCTTTACCTGGATTGAATTCTGGAGTATATAAATCAGCTCTCGAGTCAATGAATACAGGTATATCTTTAAATAATAAATAACTTCCATAATTATATTCATTATATAGCTTCATATTTTTTAAATTTAAATTCTTTTTTATAAAATCAGCCGCTTCAACTGGAAATGTATTTTTATTTACAAATTCATTATGAATTTTATCTTTATAAAGAAAAATTGATGACAACAGAACAATAAGTATTGTTATTATTCCATATGGAAATTTTACTATTCGTTTTTCAATTCTTTCACTTATTTTAGGTGAATATTTATCTAAAAATGATACAACTAGTTTTACAAGTATACTCATTCCTATTATAACTAGTAATGAAAACTGTCTCCTGCTCATAAATGTTAATATTAACAATCCAGCAAGCATAAATGCATCTGATAATTGTATCTTCGTATCCGTAAACGTTAGAATTCCTAAAAATACAACTAATATAATAATAGCATATTTGTTTTGGGCTAAAGTAAGAGGCAAATGTTCTGCTATATTCTGAGTAGAATTGCCAGACATTAGTTTAAATATATGAGTATATGGTTCTGTTAATTGTGGCGTTATAAAACCTGTAAGCAAACAAATTAACATAATTATTATAAGCCATTTTACATTATCTTTTTTAGCTATTTTTATCTTATATGGATTTTCTTCTGCTTTTTTTCTTCTTAAAACAGCTTTATCTCTTTTTTTCTTTGTACTATCTAGTAATTCTTGAGATTTTAATATTTTCTCTTTATTCTTCTTTTCTTCTTTTTTTAATCTTTTTATTTTATTATTTAATCTAAAAATTTTTAACTTATATACTACATCATGTTCTCTAATTAAAGCTATAATATATTCTGCTATATATGGTAAATATAGCACAAAGTAAAACATCCAAACTGCTGCATGAACATTTGCTATTATTATAGGAATAACAATTAGGCCAATAGCATATCTTTTTTTCTTCGTTTTAATAAACATCTCTATAAAACAAACTGTTAATGTAAATAGTATAAATGTTAAAAGTTGTGCTCTAGCAGCTATAAAATCTTTTAGTAAAATAAGAGAACCTAATGTTAGTAAAAATGAAATAAAGTAATTTTTACTTATTTTTACACTTGTTATATATAATACTATTCCCAATATACAAGCAAGCATAACTGTAGCTATATATACTGCTTGAAAACCTCCTTGATTATAAATATAGTATGTTCCTAAATCATATAACCAATGCGGATATGTATATACAAGTCCATCATGCCATGAAAATGGATCTTTCATATCTACTCCATTTTTTGCAATATGCTCTCCAATTTTTATTGTATAAAAAGTATCATTTTGAAATACTACTGGTGTAAGTGCAAACCCAAGTAGAATTATACAAATAATTGCAATAACATTAAATCTAACTTTTGCTTTTGTACTCATAAAAAAACTCCTCACTATAAATCAATTATTAATACATGTATTATATATAAATTTATATAATTTAACAAGTACTTATAATGTTTTTTTAAAACAAAAAATAAAAAGAAAATATTCTATATTACAATGTTTTATTAATCTCAATTACATTCGATCTTTTATATTTTAAAATAAAAAAAGTAGAAACTCTTTAAAAAGTTTCTACTAAATATTTTCACTATAAATTTACAGAACTATCTGATGTTTCATCATCAAATGGAATAAATTTTTTCACTACATTTGAAACAATATCTGGTGTTTCATTATTAACTCTAAACTCATTAAATGATTGATTTATTTTATTATCAACAATATTTTCCATTTCTTCTTCTGGAATTTGCTCAGCTAAAACAAGTTCACTAATTAAAATTTGTTTAGCATTTGTTAACATTTTCTTTTCCCCTGTAGAAAGTCCTTTTTCTTTTTGTTTAAAACTTAAATTTCTAACTACATCAGCTATTTCATATATATCTCCACTTTTCATTTTCTCCATATTATCTCTATATCGTTTGTTCCAGTTCATTGACATCTCTGTCTCATCTTCTTGAAGAATTGCAAACACCTTATCAGCCGATGTTTTATCTATAATATTTCTTACTCCTATTTCTTCTGCTTTGCTTGTTGGTACCATTACCTTTACTTCACCTGGCATTTTTAAAATATAGTAAGATTGTTTCTCCCCTAAAATATCTTTTTCCTCAATTGAATCAATTGTTCCAGCCCCATGCATTGGATATACAATATGATCACCTACATTGAACATAAAAAAGTCACTCCTCTCTCTGTTTTATGTATAAAAAAATACGATTTCTAAATGCTTACTCTTTTCTAGTTTATTTAATTAAATCGTAATTCTTATATTTACTAACTGTATATATTATAGCATAAAAATTACCAAAAGTCAAAACTTTTGGTAATTAATTTTTCATAATTTTCTTTACGGAAATAACTTATAATAAGATTATTTATTTGTAGATCCAAATCCTCCTATTCTTTCTCCCTCAGCCTTGTCATCGTCTGTTATTAAATATTTTTGAAAGATTCCTTGCCCAATTGCTTCACCTTTTTTAATTAAAATATCTTCTTCTTTTATATTGTAAAATCCAAACATAAAATGTCCATCATTATCTGGATTTCCGTAATAATCTTTATCTATTACTCCAACACTATTTGCTAAAATTAATCCTTTCTTTTTTGGATTTGAGCTTCTATTATATAACAATAAAACTTCATCATCTTGCATATATGCTTTTAATCCTGTTTTTACTAATGTCGGATTTTGTCCCTTCTTAAGGCTTGGTATCACTACATCTTCTGCAGCTTCTATATCATATCCAGCAGAATATTTTGTCTTACGCTCTGGTAAATTTATATTTTTATCTTCAAATCCTTTTGCTATTTCAAATCCTCTTAATTTTTCCATTATATCTCTTCCTCTCTCTTTTATCATATTTCTACAAATTTTATTATATATCTCTTTATTTGTCAAGAATTCTTATGCCTTTAACTGCTTGACTTTTTTTTATATTTGAATTAATATATGTTTATAAAATATTTTAACGGAGGTAAATTATGGAATTAAAAGGTTCTAAAACAGAGAAAAATTTAATGGCTGCATTTTCTGGTGAATCACAAGCTAGAAATAAATATACTTATTATGCAAGTAAAGCCAAAAAAGAAGGATATGAGCAAATAGCTGCTATTTTTATGGAGACAGCTGAAAATGAAAAAGAACATGCAAAAATTCATTTTAAATATCTAGATGGTATTGGAGATACAAAAGCAAACCTTGCTGCTGCAGCAGCTGGTGAAAATTATGAATGGACAGATATGTATGAAACATTTGCAAAAGAAGCAGAAGAAGAAGGATTTACAGAAATTGCTGCAACATTTAGAGGAATTGGTGCTATAGAAAAACACCATGAAGAAAGATATAGAAAACTTCTTGCAAACTTAGAAGAAGGAAAAGTATTCAAAAAAGACGGTGTATATATTTGGAAATGCAGAAACTGCGGACATATTCATGTTGGAACAGAAGCTCCAACAGTTTGCCCTGTTTGTAAACATCCACAATCATATTTTGAAATCTGCGACGAAAATTATTAAATAAATTGCCATTAGGGACGGAGCTTTTTGGCAAAATTAGAAAAAAAGATAATGTGATTAAATTGATTACATTATCTTTTTTTGCCAAAAAACTCCGTCCCTAATGGCAATTTTCTTAATTATCTAATTCTCCTATTAAATCATATTCTCTTACATCTGTAATTTTGCAATATACAAATTCATTTAATAAATCTTTACTGCCTTCTTTTTTTATAAGCACTACCCCATCCATATCTGGTACATCCATATATGTTCTTCCTATCCAATATTTTTTGTCTAATGAAATATTTTCAATTAATACCTTATAAATATTACCTATTTTACCTTCTAGCTTCTCTTTTGATAACTGTTGTTGCAATTCCATAATTTTACGATGTCTACTCTTTTTAGTTTGTGGATGAATTTGTTCATTTAATTTAGCTGCTGGAGTTCCATCTTCTTTTGAATATTCAAATACACCTAACTTATCGAATTTAGTTTCCTTTACAAATTCGTATAACTTATTAAAATCTTCACTAGTTTCTCCTGGAAAACCTACTATTAAGCTTGTTCTTAAAATTACATCTGGTATTTCATGCTTTATTTTTTCTATAAGTTTTCTTATACTTTCTCCATCACTTTTCCTATTCATCTTTTTTAGTATTGAATTTGAAATATGTTGTATTGGAATATCAAAATAATGACATATTTTTTTACTATTTTTAACAACACTTATTAATTCATCTGTAATAGTTTCTGGATAAGCATATAAAAATCTAATCCACGTAAAACCTTCTATTTTTTCTAATTTCTTTAATAGTTCTGCAAGTTTAGATTCTCCATAAATATCTATACCATATTTTGTAGTATCTTGTGCAATTACAATAATTTCTTTAATACCATCTTTTGAAAGTTTTTCTGCCTCTTTTATAACTTCCTCTATTGGTCTACTTATAAATGGTCCTCTAATTGCCGGTATAGCACAATATGTACAATGGTTACTGCATCCTTCTGCAATTTTTAAATATGCCATTCTATCTCCTGTAGTAATACATCTATCTAAATAATCCAAATTATTATTATCAATAATATTATCATTTGAAATTAGATTTGATATTTTTTCCCATAATTTATCATATTCTTTTATACTTAAAAATAAATCCACCTCTGGTAGTGCTTCTTTTAGTTCATCTTGATATCTTTCTACTAAGCACCCCATAACAATAAGATACTTACAATTTTTATTCTTGTATTCAGTCATTTCTAAAATAGTATTTATAGCTTCTTCTTTTGCAGAATTTATAAATCCACAAGTATTTATTACCATAATATCTGCATTTAAAGGGTTATTTACAATTGTAAAATCATGTTTTTTAAACAGTCCTATTGTCATTTCAGTATCTACTAAATTTTTGCTACATCCAAGTGATATAAATCCTACATTCATTCTTATATTTCCAATCCTTTTTTCATAATTTATCTTAAGCATTTTATCATATTTTTTAAGAACAATAAAGTATTTATTTAATTTTTACCAATTTTATCCGTATTTTTCTTAAATTGTATTGACTTTTTCACCGTTTTATTATAGAATAGTTAGGCGTAAATATGGAGTAAATATAAACCTCTCCCCGGTAGTTTATATTTACAATATCATATAAATTAAATAATAAAATGAATGGAGGGTATTTATTACCATGAATAATACAACATATAGTATTAAAAAAGATGAAATAGAAAGAAAATGGTATATAATTGACGCAGCAAACAAGCCATTAGGTAGAGTTGCAACAGAAGCTGCTAAATTATTAAGAGGAAAACACAAACCAACTTTTACACCAAATATGGATGTTGGAGATCATGTTATAGTTATTAACTGTGATAAAGTTATTTTAACAGGTAATAAATTAAATCAAAAAATATATAGACATCATTCTGGACATATTGGTGGAATGAAAGAAATTCCTGCAAAAGTCATGTTAGCTAACAAACCAGAAAAAGCTATGATGCTTGCAATTAAAGGAATGCTTCCACACAACAGTCTAGGAAGACAAACTATAAAAAAATTAAGAGTTTATGCTGGTAGTGAACATGAAAACCAAGCTCAAAAACCAGAAATTTGGGAATTTTAAGGAGGAAATATAAATGCCTAAAGCAAAATCAGAAAAAATAATGTTCTATGGTACAGGTAGAAGAAAAAGTTCAATCGCTAGAGTAAGATTAATAGAAGGAACAGGAAATATTACAATCAATGGAAAAAATATTGATGAATATCTTGGAGTAGAAACTCTAAAAGTAATAGTTAGACAACCATTAATAGCAACAAATACATTAGATAAATATGATGTAATTTGTAAAGTTGTTGGTGGAGGATTTACAGGTCAAGCAGGAGCAATTCGTCATGGTATAGCAAGAGCTTTACTTGAAGCAAATAGTGAATATAGACCTACTTTAAAATCTAACGGATACTTAACAAGAGATCCAAGAATGAAAGAAAGAAAAAAATACGGTCTTAAAAAAGCTAGAAAAGCTCCACAGTTCAGTAAAAGATAATATTGAATATTATATAAACCCAGTAGAACGCACTGCCTACTGGGTTTTTCTTTGTTTAAATTTCTTAAAATTCGTTAAAATTTTGTTAGATAACTAACACACAACTAACATTTTATATTTAATCGTTTTTTAAAGATTATTTTTCTTTTCAAATTCTTGTATACTTATTATATTTTGATCTAGTAATTTTTTATAATTGATTAATTTCTCATACTTATCAACTGTTTTATTGTTTTTTTACTCATCATTCTATTGTCTTTCATTTAATAATTTAATGATTACTTTGTGTATTTCCATATAATTCTTTATACCTTTAAATTTTATTTTTCCTGATGATGTCCCGACATCTATACCTTTTAAAAAACTTGTTCCGACTACTGAAATTGAATCTATGGGCAAATCCACTCTTTTACCAAAAGCTGTTTTACCATATACCCTTTTATTGGTTACAATAATTTCCATTTTAGACATAATTCCATAATATATTACTGCTATTAATACTGTTAAAATAATAGATCCTACTCCAATCATAAAATACATATCTTGATATCCATAATATATATCAAAATCATGATATTCATCTACAGCTTTTTCCCATTTTTCCTTTGCTTCATCATATCCTGGATCATCATAATCTAAATCAAGATATTTTTCATACATGTACTCTTTGTATCGCTCTAATTCTCGAGCTTTTTCATATGATTCTGTTGTTACATTTTTTTCTATTCCCCCAACAACAAAGCACAAAACAGCTATTATTAACAAAGCACATATGATTTTCTTTGCACCTGATGTATTCCTTTTTTTACTCCTAATAATCTCTTCTTCCATTTATATTTCTCCTCCTTATTTCCATACATTTTATCACAATATTTTACTAGCTTCAATTTATTTTTTTTAATCGACATATAAAAAATTTATCTTATATTTACAAATCTTTTTTTTTGATAATATATAAAAAAGTATTGAAAGGAGTTTTAAAATGGAGAAAGATAAATTTATTAAGGCATGGGATATTCCTGCTGATGTTAGAAAACAGTATGCAAAATATACAAGACTGGAGCTATATAGTGATTGTTTAGTTGGAAAAGGTAGCAAAAATGGTGATATTACTTGGTACTTTAAAAACTATATTGCTATTCAATGGACTCCTGCAAATTTAGGAACACAATTTGCAAATTTAGTCTTTACAACACCAGAAAGTAGTGGAAAGCTTATAAATGTCAGCAATTTATCACAAGCAGTTGATATAAATAGAATCATGTTTTGTAGTGGTATGTTTTCATATGCAAGAGCAAATAACTATGTAAAAGAATTATATATAGAAATAAAAAAAGTTTTTGATGAATATAAGTCAAATGAAAGCAAAACTGCAATAGCATCAAAAGATGCAAATATTTCTTCTGCAGACGAAATCAAAAAATATAAAGAACTATTAGATATTGGAGCTATTACTCAAGAAGAATATGATGCAAAAAAGAAACAAATACTTGGATTATAAATAAATCTATATTATAAGACAAAACATTTTTTAAAATATGAAAAAAAACAAATCTAATTGTAAAATTATGTAAATTTGGTATAATATTATATGTAAAGCTATTTGCTTAGTAAATTTAAGAAGGTTTTCTAATTGTACACTAATACTATTGAAGAACGGATTTTGAAAGAGGCTAATTATTTAGTCAATAACAAATCCACGATTCGACAAACAGCTAAGCATTTTCACATTTCCAAATCCACTGTGCATAAAGATCTAACTGAAAGACTTTTAAACATTATGCCAAAGTCTAATTTAGTAAATAAGGTTAGAGCTGTTCTTGATATTAATACATCAGAGCGGCACATACGTGGAGGAGAATCTATAAGGCGATAATATTCCGCCTCCGACGTCAAATAGTTTTGACAAGACAATCCCTCAGTTACACTGAGGGATTGTTTATAATTATTTACATTTTTCTGAATACACCAGCTACTTTACCTAATATTTTACAATCTGGAACTATTATAGGATCCATAGTAGAATTTTCCGGTTGTAATCTTATATGATCTTTTTCTTTATAAAATGTTTTAACAGTTGCTTCATCTTCTATTAATGCTACAACAATTTCTCCATTATTAGCAGTATTCTGTCTTTTTATTAAAATATAGTCACCATCTAAGATCCCTGCTTCAATCATGCTTTCTCCTCTTACAGTAAGCATAAAACTCTCGCTATTTCCAACAAAATCGATTGGAATTGGGAATGTGTCTGTTACATTTTCCACTGCCAAAATTGGAGCTCCAGCTGTAATTTTACCTATAACTGGCACTTCAACCATTTCTTTTCCAGAATAGAATTCTTTTGAAGAATTGTTTTTATTTTCATCCGCTCCACCTTTTAATAATCTAAGAGTTCTACCTTTTTGTGATTCTTTTTTAATATATCCTTTTTCTTCAAGTTTTGCTAGATAACCATGAACTGTTGCCGTTGAGCTTAATCCTACAGCTTTTCCTATTTCTCTAACAGAAGGTGGATATCCTTTTAAATTAATTTGTTTTTCAATGTATCTTAGTATTGCTTTTTCTCTTTTATTTAGCTCTGTTTGATCTTTTTTTCTCATTTTTATCACTCCATTTTTTATTTTTTTATATAATATCATACAAACAAAAGAATGTCAAACAAATTTTTGTATTTATTTGACATTCTTTTGTTTAATTATACCATTCAAATTCCCAATCTAAAATTCTAACCGTATCTCCTTCTTTAATTCCCAACTCTCTTAGCTTTTCATCTATTCCTAAATCTATAAGAGATTTTTGAAAATAGTGCATAGATTCGTTGTCTGCAATATTTATTTTTCCCATTAGTCTTTCAACTGAAGGTCCAGTTATTATATACTCACCTCTTTCTACTTTAACTTCAAATCCTTGCTTTTCTTCTTTTAAAGTGTATAATACTTTTTCCTCAATAGTTACAAGTTCTTCTTTTGGTAATTCTTTTAAAGTTTTACTTACTATATCCATAAGATCCTGTATTCCTTCCCCTGTAACACTTGAAATTTTATATAATTCCAAATTTTCTTTTTTTGCAAGTTTTACTAAAGCATTATAGTAAGTTGTATCCTGTGCAATATCCATTTTTGTTGCAACAAGTATCTGTTTTTTCTTGCTTAATTTTTCACTATATGATTTAAGTTCTTTATTTATAGCATAAAAATCATCTACTGGATTTTTTCTTTCAGTTCCGGATACATCTATAAAATGAAGTAATAATCTAGTTCTTTCAACATGCCTTAAAAATTGAATACCAAGTCCAATTCCTTGGCTTGCTCCTTCAATAATTCCCGGTATATCTGCAATTACAAAACTATCACCATATTCTGTTTTAACAACCCCTAAATTTGGAATTATTGTAGTAAAATGATAATCTGCAATTTTAGGTTTTGCTGAAGTTACCTTAGATAAGAATGTAGATTTTCCAACATTTGGATATCCTAATAGTCCAACATCTGCAAGCAATTTTAATTCTAAAATTAATTCTTTTTCAACACCTTTTTCTCCGTCCCTCAGCAAATCTAGGAGCTTGTCTTGTTGAGGTTGCAAAATGAGAATTTCCTTTTCCACCTCTTCCACCTGGTAATATAAGCTCTTCTTGTCCTTTTTTTGATAAATCTGCTATTATTTTACCACTGTCTGCATCTTTTATAACAGTTCCTAAAGGTACATTAATATATAAATTCTTTCCACTTTTTCCAAATCTATGACTACCGCTTCCATTTTCTCCATCTTCAGCTTTAAATTTCTTCTTATATCTAAAATCAATTAATGTGTTACTATCTGGATCTACTTTAAAATATACATCTCCGCCTTTTCCTCCGTCTCCACCGTCTGGTCCTCCACTAGCAACATATTTTTCTCTTCTAAAGGTGATTGCGCCATTTCCTCCATTACCTGATTTTACTATAATTTTCGCATAATCTGTAAACATGTTATTCTCCTTTTTTATTAATCTAAATAGAGTATTACTCTAAACCCTATATTATTAGATTTGTCTTCACTTAAAACACTATCACGAAATCCTGGTGATCTTTTATTTTCTCTATTATTATAAATGTAACCTCCTCTATATATACAATTTTCATAATATTTTTCTGTTGTAATTTCGCATGCATTACCTGATAAATCATATATTTTATTAATGGAATCATAACCTGTTTTTTGTAGGTCATTTGCATTACTTGATGTATAAGATCCTTTAGATGAATATTTAGAACTTGTTGTTTTATCAATCCATTTTAACGTTGTATCCCATGCTAAACTATTCATCAGACTACTGTGGATTCCATTACCTTTATACATATTTTTTGAAATCTCATATGCTTCGTTATAGCTTACATTGGTATATACATCTTTTCCTTTTTTACTAACAGCACTATCTTTTTCTTTTCCTGCTTCATACCTTGCAATATAGAATCCCTCATATTTACCTACACTTTTTATAAATTCTTCTACATTTTCTAAGTTTTCATAACATTTATCTGTTAAGATGTTATCTAGAATATCAAAATTATATCTTTTAAGTTCTAATACATCATCATTAATGTAAATCTTGCAAGGTACCCATACAAATTCATTTCCATTTTCATCTTGTATTACATATCCATCATTCCAATTACCTTCTAAATGTTTAAATCCATCTGGTAAATATGGATTGTTATAGCTTCCATTTTTAATTTCATTTTTATTTAGAATTTTTTCCTTTAAATTATTAATTTGGTTTTGTTTTCTAGAGCATATACTAGTATATTCTTTTCTTTGTTCTTCATTTTTTATATTCTCATGTGATGTGCTATAAATATTTACACCAAATAAAATCATTAGTATAACAATACATATAATAACAAAAATTTCTTTAAATTGAAGTTTGTTATCAACTTTCATATATTTTCTCCTTTGTAATCTATATTACCAATCCTATCTTTTTATAGACTTCTTTTAATGTTTTCTTTGCAAGTTTTTGGGCTTGTTGTGCACCTTTAATATAAACAGATTTTAAATAATCTTCATCATTTATAATTTCATTATATTTTTTTTGAATTGGCCTTAATTCTTCTATAATTGCCTCTCCTACTGTATTTTTAAACTCTCCATATGTTTTTCGTTCAAATTCTTTTTCCAATTCTTCAATTTTCTTACCTGAAATAATACTATAAATTGAAAGTAAATTACTGATACCAGGTTTATTTTTAATATCATATTTTATTGCTCCATCTGAATCTGTTTTAGCTTTCCTTATCTTTTTTAATATCACATCCGGCGTATCTATTAATAAAATAGTATCATTTGGGATTGTACTACTCTTACTCATTTTGCTAGTAGGATCTTGTAATCCCATAATTCTTGCTCCAGTTTTTGATATATATGGATTTGGTAGTTTAAAAGTATCTCCATATATTTTATTGAATCTTTCTGCAATATCTCTGGTAATTTCCAAATGTTGTTTTTGATCTTCTCCTACAGGAACTAAATCCGCTCCATAAAGCAATATATCTGAAGCCATTAATACAGGATAAGTAAATAGCCCACTATTAATATTATCTGCATGTTTTGCTGATTTATCCTTAAATTGTGTCATTCTAGATAGCTCGCCCATATATGTATGGCAATTTAATACCCATGAAAGTCCTGTATGTTCTGTTACATGTGATTGAATAAAAATTGTTGATTTTTCCGGATCAATACCACTTGCTAAATATAACGCTAAAACCTTTAAAGTATTTTTTCTTAATTCCTCTGGATTATTTCTAATTGTTAATGAATGCAAGTCTGCTATCATATAATAGCAATCATAATTATCTTGCATTTTTACAAAGTTTGTGATTGCACCAAGATAATTTCCAAGTGTTAAATTACCTGTTGATTGTATTCCACTTAATATAATTTCTTTACTCATCTCTCTCATCCTCCTATTTGTTATCTTCTTCCGTTTTTTTAAAGAAATTTCTATATCCAATTCCAATAACTGCAACAACAATTAATGCAAAAGAAATAGCCTTCCAAATTCCACTCTCTAATAATATTATTGCAAACATTCCAAGAGTAGCACTCATTCCATATAATATCAGTACTGCTTGTTTCTGAGTGAATCCCTTATTTAGTATCTTATGGTGCAAATGCTCTGCATCTGGTTTAAAAATTGCTTTTATAGATTTTCCTGACTTTAATCTTCTTACAATAGAAGATAAAGTATCAAGAACTGGAATTGCAAGTACTATCAATGGAGCTACAATCACAATTAGAGTATATGTTTTTGCAATTCCTAAAATAGAAATAACTGCAAGTGCATATCCTAAAAAATTTGACCCAGCATCTCCAATAAATGTTTTAGCAGGATTAAAGTTAAATGGTAAAAATCCTGTTAATGCTCCTGATAACGCAGCTATTAAAACTATTGCGAGTAGTGGTGAACTATTTAATGAAAATATAATTATTAGTGATAGACATGAAATTAGTGACAAACCTGTTGAAAGGCCATCTAATCCATCTATTAAATTAATAGCATTTGTTATTCCTACTATCCAGCCAATTGTTAAAATTGTTAAAAAAATATCATGAAATACAATATCATGTACAAATGGAATAGAGATATTATCAATCCTAATTCCAAATCTTACTGCAATAATAGCAGCTACTATTTGTGCTGCAAGTTTCAAATAAGAAGGAATTCCTTTAACATCATCTATAAAGCATGTAATAATTATTACAAATGCTCCTAAGAAAAACCCTATTAAAAGCCTACTCTCTGTTGAAAATGTAATAGTTCCTTCAAGATTCATAACAATTAATAAATATATAACAGAAACTAAGAAACCTGCAATAACTGCTAATCCTCCAAGTCTTGGCATTGTTTTTGTATTTATTCTTCTTTCGTCTTTTGGTGTATCAACTGCCCCTAATTTTTTAGCTAATTTAATTGTATATGGTGTAAATACAAAGGTTGTAATAAAAGCTAACAAAAATGCAATTGCAATATCTCCCCACATATTCTTCCTCCTGGTTTATTGTAAGATTGTAACTGGATATCCTATAAATAATCCTGTTTCTATAACTCCTACAATTGATTTCAATTCTTTTTCTAAATTCTTATCTATTTTTTCAAACACAACATCTAAAATAAAGTTGCCGTTTTCTGTAATTACTGGTCCATCCTTTCCTTTAGCTAATCGAATGTCCATTGATTTAATAGGGAATCTTGTAAGTTCTTGCTTTACTGAAAAAATTGCATCTGGAAAGCATTCTATTGGAACTGGAAATTTTTTTCCTAAATTAGATACAAATTTACTACTATCTACTAATATATATGTTTCTTTAGAATTTACAATATTTAATTTTTCTTTAAACATTGCTCCTCCTCTTCCTTTTATAAGCCAGCTTTCAGAATTAACTTCATCTGCTCCATCAAAAGACCAATCCGGTTTTTTTTCTACTATACTTGCTGTTTTAAGTCCTAGACTAGTACATAAGAATCTTATCTCATGTGAAGTTGGAATTGCTGTTATGTTTAAGTTTTCTTTTTTTACTCTTTTAGCAATTGCAATGGTTGCTAATAATGAAGTCGAACCTGATCCAAATCCGATCACATCACCATCTTTTACTTTATCTGCTATTTTTTTTGCAACTTTTTCTTTTTCCTCTCTATTAGAGATTTCTCCATTCCATTTAATATCTGAAAAAAAATCTTTATTCCAATTCATAATTTCCCTCCAATCACCCATTTTCCTAAAATATATTATAATATAATAGACAGAATATTACAATATTTTAAATGATTTTCTTTACTTTATATTAGTAGAAAGGGTATAATAATATTAGAATAAAACAAAAGAGGTAAAATGATGCAAAATTATTACGAAATATTGCAAGTTGATAAAAATGCTTCAAATGAAATGATTGAAAAAGCATATAAGCTACTTGCAAAAAAGTATCACCCTGATATGCAACCAAAAGAAAAAAGACAATGGGCAGAAGAAAAATTTAAGATGCTAAATGAAGCTTATAGTACTTTATCTAACAGCGAAAAAAGGGCAGATTATGATAAAAAATTCAAAATAAAAGATAATGGAATATATGAAAGATATGAAAAACTTTTAGAACAAAACAAAGTACTAAAAAGTCAGCTAGAATACTTTCAAGCTAAATTTAACAGCTTAAATAATCCTAATTATATTAATGTAAATAATGTAAATAATGTAAATATTGATAATACGCGGAAACTTACGGATCAAATATATCAAATAACAATAATGCTAGTGCTTCAAATAAAAATACTTTTGCAGATCATTCTACAAGAATCGGAAATAATATATATAACTCTATAACAAGAAAAAAAAGTAAAAAAGATATTATGGCTTTTTTCTTAACATTACTAATTTTTATTGGAATATTTCTATTATTATGGACAATTCCATTTACAAGAAAATATCTTATTAGCCTATATAACGATAATTTTATTATAAAAAGAATCATAGATTTGTTTTTTAAAGGGTGAAATTTTATAGATTTCACCCTAATGTTATGTCTAATACCATCATAACAATAAATCCTATTATTACTCCTATTACACCTAAGCTAGATTTCTTTCCATTATGCATTTCTGGAATCAGTTCTTCTGATACTACATATATCATTGCACCTGCTGCAAAAGATAATAAATATGGCAAAATTGGTACAACAATATTTGTTAATAATAACGTTATAAATGCAGCAATTGGCTCTACTATACCCGATAATACTCCATATATAAATGCTCTTTTTTTGCTCATTCCATTCATTTTTAAAGGTATAGAAATTATCGCACCTTCTGGTATGTTTTGTATTGCTATACCAATTGCTAAAACCATTGCCTCTAGCAAAGCTATACCTGCACTCCCTGATAGAAATCCAGAAAAGCAAACTCCTACAGCCATTCCTTCAGGAATGTTATGTAGTGTAACGGAAAATAAAAGCATATTTAATTTTTTTTCATTTTCTTTTTTTTCTATACTATCTGCCCACTTACTTGTAATAATTAAAAATACTACTCCCATAATAAGACCAACACTTGCAGGTATCCAAGTTATCACACCTTGTTTTTCTGCCATCTTTACAGATGGTATTATAAGTGACCAAACACTTGCGGCTATCATTACACCTGCTGCAAATCCCACAATTATTTTTTGTACCTTTTCATTAATGTTTTTCTTTAGAAAAAAAACAAATGCACTTCCCAAACTTGTTCCTATAAATGGTATCATTATTCCTGCTACTGATAATAATACATTGTTCACTGCTTTTCCCTCCTGTATAATATAATATGCAGGAATAATAATTATGTTAATTGAATTTAAAATGAAAACTTTTTATTAACAGACGAAAATCATATGTCTAAATATGATACAATATAATTTTACCATATTTTATGTAATTTTAAATATTGCTTTTTACTTCACCATCCAAGTATATAAAATAAGGAAGATTTCTAATAAAAGCAATTTGCTATTATTAGAAATCTTCCTTATTAAGTATATATATTCATTTATAAATATTATACTAGTTCTAGGATAACAGTTTCTGCTGCATCTCCTCTTCTTTGTCCAAGTTTTACTATTCTTGTATATCCACCAACCCTATCTGCATATTTTGGTGCTATTTCATTAAACAATTTTGCTGGTAAATCAATATTGTTACCTTCTGAATCTTTAACTTTATTGATTTTTCTCATTATTTTTCTTCTAGCATTCAATCTTGTTGGCATATCTTTTTGTCTTTTTTCAGTAACTTCTTCTTTAACTACTTTTAAGTATTCTTTTCCATTTTTACTTTTAGCTTTTTCTGTTACTTTATTTCCATTTGAATCAAGTTTAGCTTTTACAACTTTTACATCAACCATTTCAAAGTTATCTTTTTCTTTAACTGCAAGTGCTATAATACTATCAACAATTGCTTTTACTTCTTTAGCTCTAGCTTCTGTTGTTTGGATTTTACCATTTAAGATAACATCAGTTGTTTGACATTTAAGCATTGCTAATCTTTGATCTGTTGGTTTTCCTAATTTTCTATTCTTAGCCATTTTTTGTTTTCACCTTCCTTAAAAATTAGTCTTCTTCTTGTAAGAAATTTAATCCTAATGAATGAAGTTTATTTGTAACTTCATCTAATGATTTTTTACCAAGATTTCTAACTTTCATCATATCAGATTCTGTTTTATTTGCTAAATCTTCAACTGTAGAAATACCTGCTCTTTTTAAGCAATTAAAAGAACGAACAGATAATTCTAAATCTTCAATTGACATTTCTAATACTTTTTCTTTTCTAGATTCTTCTTTTTCAACCATAACCTGAGTATTCTTAGTTGTTTCTGATAAATCTATAAATAATTCCAAATGTCCTGTCATAACTTTAGCTGCTAGACTTAAAGCTTCATGTGCTTTTAAACTTCCATCAGTCCATAATTCAATTACTAGTTTATCATAATCTACCATTTGACCTACTCTAGTATTTTCTACAGAGTAATTAACTTTTTTTACTGGTGTAAAAATTGAGTCTATTGGTAAAACAGATATGTCTTGATTAGTTTTTTTATTTTTATCTGCAGTATTGTATCCTCTTCCTTTTTCTACTGTCATTTCCATCACAAGATGTCCACCTTCTGCAACTGTTGCAATATGTAAGTCAGGATTTAGCACCTCAACTGAACTATCTGTAATAATATTTCCAGCAGTTACTTCTCCCTCTCCGTTAAAGTCAATTTTGATTACCTTTTCTTCAGTATCAAATGTTTTTAATCTAACATTTTTTAAATTAACAATAATTTCAGGTACATCTTCTACTACATTTGGTATTGTAGAAAATTCATGGACAACACCATCAATTTTTACACTTGTAATAGCACTACCAGGTAATGATGAAAGTAAAATTCTTCTTAATGAATTTCCTATAGTTACTCCATATCCTCTTTCTAATGGTTCACATATAAATTTTGCGTAATTATTTTCATCATCTATTTCTAAACATTCAATGTTTGGCTTTTCAAATTCTATCATTTTTACCTCCCAATTTTTCTAAAATCTATTATTTAGAGTAAAGCTCTACTATTAAATGCTCTTCAACTGGAATATCAACATCTTCTCTAGATGCAAGTGTAATCACTTTACCACTTAAATTTTGAGCGTCTTTTTCAAGCCATGCTGGAACTGGTCTTGCAGAATTTGCTTCCACATTTTCTTTAATTATAGCGCTTTCTTTTTTAGTTTCTCTTACAGAGATAATATCTCCAGGTTTTACTAAATAAGATGCTATATCGACTTTTTTACCATTTACATTAAAATGTCCATGGTTTACAAGTTGTCTAGCTTGTGGTCTAGATGATCCGTAACCTAAACGGTATACAACATTATCTAATCTACTTTCTAGTATTTGTAATAATCTTTCACCAGTAATACCTTTTTGTTTTGATGCCATATCAAAGTATTTTCTAAATTGTTTTTCTCCTACTCCGTAGAATGATTTAGTTTTTTGTTTTTCTCTTAATTGTGTACCATATTCTGAAAGTTTAGTTTTCTTTTGACCATGCTCACCTGGAGCATAATTTCTTCTAGATACACTACATTTATCTGTATAACATCTCGAACCTTTTAAGAACAATTTTTGTCCTTCTCTACGGCAAATACGGCATTGTTCATCTTTATATCTTGCCATTTTTTTATCTCACCTCTCTATTTTTCTTTTATACTCTTCTTCTTTTTGGTGGTCTACAACCATTATGTGGTATTGGAGTTACATCTTTAATCATGCTAATTTCCAAACCAGCTGTTTGAAGAGAACGAATTGCTGCTTCACGACCAGAACCTGGTCCTTTTACATACACTTCAACACTTTTAAGTCCATGTTCCATTCCCGCTTTAGCAGCTGTTTCAGCAGCTTGACCAGCAGCAAATGGTGTGCTTTTTCTTGAACCTTTAAATCCAAGTTCTCCTGCACTTGCCCAAGAAATTACATTACCTTGTGTATCTGTAATTGTAACAATAGTATTGTTAAAACTTGAATGAATATGTGCAGCACCTTTTTCAATATTCTTTCTATTTCTTCTAGGTGTTTTTCTTGCTACAGTTTTCTTAGCCATTTGGTTTTATACCTCCTTATTTTTTACTTTTACTAACTAATTTTCTAGGACCTTTTCTTGTACGAGCATTTGTCTTTGTTCTTTGTCCTCTTACAGGTAGTCCTCTTCTATGTCTTAATCCACGGTAACATCCGATTTCAGTAAGTCTTTTAATGTTTAGGGCAACTTCTCTTCTTAGGTCACCTTCAACTTTGTATTTTTCATCAAGTATTTTTCTTATCTTGTTTACTTCTTCGTCTGTTAAATCTTTTACCCTAGTATCTGGATTAATTCCAGCTTCATCAAGTATTTTTCTAGAACTTGAAACACCTATTCCATAAATATATGTAAGTCCTATTTCTACTCTTTTTTCTCTAGGTAAATCTACTCCTGCTATACGAGCCATAAATTTTAGCACCTCCAAATTATTATTGTTTACATTATTTAGTATAAATATTTGCATTATTAAATTGAAATGTATTTAAAATAAACATATTAAAAATAATAGAGGTTTTATATTCTTAATTGTTATTCTAAATAGTTTTTAATATTGCAAATATAATATATATAAACACAAATTATGATATGTAAGCTTACTAAAAGCTTATCAGCCGCTACCAAATTTGTGTTAATATCAAAATATTATTTAAATTATCCTTGTCTTTGTTTGTGTTTTGGATTTTCGCAGATTACTCTGACAACACCTTTTCTTTTAATTATTTTGCATTTTTCGCATATTTTTTTTACTGATGGTCTTACTTTCATTTATTTCACCTCACTAAGTTTGTTTGTTTTATTTTTAAAATAGATTTAAAAGTATATTGCTAGAAAACAGGTTAAAATTTTTGAAACTATACTTTTGTGTATGTTGAAAAAATTTTACGTTATTTTAAGACGCAATATGCTGTTTTATATCTATTTTGCTCTCCATGTAATTCTACCTCTTGACAAATCATATGGTGAAAGTTCTAATCTAACTTTATCACCTGGTAGTATTTTTATATAATTCATTCTAAGTTTACCAGAAATATGAGCTAAAACTTGATGTCCATTTTCTAGTTCGACTTTGAAATTTGTATTAGGTAATGCCTCTACGACAACACCTTCTACTTCAATTACATCTTCCTTTGCCAATTTTTTTCCTCCTTAAAACATAATTAGCTTATATATTATATATTAATTTTATATAATTGTCAATATTTCTGGCTCTTTTTCTGTAATTAAAATTGTATTTTCGTAATGTGAAGATAAACTTCCATCTTCTGTTACAATTGTCCATCCATCATCTAGTTCCAAAATATTTGGTTTTCCTTCTATAACCATTGGTTCAATAGCAAGAGTCATACCAGGTTCTAGCCTGATTCCACGTCCTGCTTTTCCGTAATTAGGTATGCCTGGATCTTCATGCATGCTTCTTCCAATACCATGTCCTTGAAATTCTCTTACAACACTATATCCTTTTGACATAACAAATTCACCTATTGCATGTGATATATCTCCAATTCTATATCCTGGTCTTGCAAATTTAATTCCCTCATAAAAAGCTTCTTTAGTAACCCTTACTAATCTTTTTGCATTATCACTAACTTTTCCTACAAAATGAGTTCTTGCAGCATCACCGTTGTATCCATCTTTTAAGGCAACTAAATCTATACTAATAATGTCTCCTTCTTTTAGAATTACTCTTTCAGAAGGTATTCCATGAATAACCTCATCATTTATAGAAGCGCAAATAGAAGCCGGAAAATCTGGAACTCCTTTGAAACCACTTTGATATCCTTTTTCAGCAGGTATTCCCCCATTTTCTCTTATTGTTTTTTCAGCAATCCTATCTAATTCCATTGTACTAATTCCTGGCCTTATTGCTTCTTCAATTGCTTTATGTGTTAAAGCTGTAACTCTGCACGCTTCTTTAATTAATTCAATTTCTCTTTTAGATTTTATATATACCATTATTGCTCCCTCTTAATATATAAATACTATTCTTTACAGTATTTATCATAAACATCTTGTGCAACATCTTGACCTAATCTATTAATTTTTTCACTAACTTCTTGTGTAGTTAATACACCTTTTTTTTCATAGTAATCTGTTAATGGACTGGTTTTTTCGTCATAAATATTTAATCTATTTCTAATTGATTCTTCATTTGAATCATCTTCTCTTTGTACTAATTTTGAACCACAATTATCACAAATTCCTTCTTGTTTTGGAGGATTCATTGTTAAATTAAATGTAGCTTTACACTCTTGATTAGAACATACTCTTCTGTTTAATATTCTAGTTATTATTTCTTCTCTTGGTGTTGTTAAGTTTATAACTAAATTAACTTTTTTATTTCTTTCTTTTAATATTTCATCTAGTTTTTCAGCTTGTTCAACTGTTCTTGGAAATCCATCTAAAATTACTCCATCTTTTGCATCATCCTCATCAAGTCTTGATACTACCATAGGTACTGTTATTTCATCTGGTACTAGATTTCCTGATGAAATATATTTATTTGCTTCTATTCCTAGCTTTGTATTTTCTGCAATATTTTTTCTAAAAATATCTCCTGTTGAAACTTGTGGCCATCCTGTTTTTTTACTTAATAATCCTGCTACTGTTCCTTTTCCTGTTCCTTGAGCTCCTAACATTAATATAATCATAACTATTCCTCCCAAATATAACTTTATAAATAACTAAATTTTTATTAGTTATTTAGAAAATTATATTTAGGCGAGCCAACTTTGCTCGCCCATATAATCTTATTCTAAAAATCCTTTATAGTGTCTCATTACCATTTGTGATTCTAATTGTTGTACAGTTTCTAATGCAACTCCTACTACGATCAAAATTGATGTTCCACCAAATGCAATATTTAGATTTGTAAATCTTAATAGCATTGGTAAAATAGCAATAACTGCTAAGAATAATCCTCCAAACCATGTTAATTTTGATATAATAGAAGATAAATATTCAGTTGTTGGTTTTCCAGCTCGAATACCTGGTATAAATCCACCATTTTTCTTAATATTGCTTGATACTTCTGCTGGATTAAATGTTGCATATGTATAAAAAAATGTAAATCCAACAATTAATAATAAGTATACAATGGCATTTGCTATTGAATAACCTATTGGAACAGCAGATGTTGATGTAGCAATTGAAAACTTATATATACTTGCCCAGAATCCGGTCTGCGTTGCAACATTAGGAATAAATATTTGTAAAATTAATGCTGGAAATGTCATAAATGAAGAAGCAAAAATAACTGGCATTACACCTGCCATAGCAAGTTTTAATGGTATATGTGTACTTTGTCCTCCATACATTTTTCTTCCTACTACTTTTTTAGCATATTGTACAGGAACTCTTCTTTCAGCTTGTTGTACAAATACAACACCAGCAACTAGTATAATTGCTCCAATTATAATTCCTAGCGCTGTAATTAATCCTGTAGTTGAAAATGTTCCATTTACAAATATTAAATTCCAAATTGTTTCTACTGCACCTGGTAATCCTGCAACAATACCAACAAATATTATCATTGATATTCCATTTCCTATTCCTTTAGATGTAATTTCTTCACCTAACCACATTAAGAATGAAGTACCTGCAACTAAAGATAATACTATTATAAATCCTGTTAAAAATGTTTGATCAACAAATATTCCTGAAGATTTATATGATAGGAATATTCCTAGTGCTTCTATTAAAGCAAGTATAATGGTAATAATCTTGGTATAACGATTCATTTTCGCTTTACCTTCTTCTCCACCTTCTTTTACTAGTTTTTCTAAAGAAGGAATTACCATAGCTAATAATTGTAACACAATAGATGCTGTGATATATGGGCTAATTGACATAGCAAAAATTGAAAATCTTGAGAAAGCTCCTCCTGATATAATATCAATTAATCCTGCAATTCCATTTGCTGAAGCTCCCATTGCTTCATTTAGAGCTATAGCATTTACTCCAGGAATTGTAATATAACACCCCAATCTAAATATAACTATTAATAATAGTGTATATAATAATCTTTTTCTAATATCTGGAGTTTTTAAAGCATTTACGATTGTTTTAAACAACTAAATCACCTCTATCTTTCCGCCTGCAGCTTCAATTTTTTCTGCAGCTGATTTAGTAAATCTTTTTGCTTTTACTGTCAATTTTTTATCAAGACTACCTGTTCCAAGCACAACGATTCCATCATTTATTTTATTAATTATTCCATCATTTAATAAACTTTCAGCTGTAACTTCTTCTGATTTTGAACCATTAAGCATTGTTAAAGTTACTTCTGTATAGTTCTTAGCATGAATATTTGTAAATCCTCTTTTAGGTAATCTTCTATATAATGGTGTTTGACCACCTTCAAATCCACGTCTAACTCCTCCACCTGATCTTGCCTTTTGTCCTTTATGTCCTTTTCCAGATGTTTTACCTAAACCTGAACCAATTCCACGTCCTACTCTTGTTCTTGTCTTTTTCTCTATAGCTGGTTTTAATTCACCTAGTTTCACGATAGTGCACCTCCTTATCAATTCGAATTATAGTATATCTTCTACTTTTTTTCCTCTTTTTGAGGCTATTTGTTCTATTGTTCTCATATTTTCAAGACCATTTATTGTAGCATATACTACATTTCTTGGATTATTTGTTCCAATAACTTTTGTTCTAATATCTTTATATCCTGCAAGTTCAAGTACAGGTCTTACGCTTCCTCCAGCAATAACTCCAGTACCTTCCGCAGCTGGTTTAAGCATTACATTTGCACTTCCAAATTTTCCAACATATTCGTGTGGTATAGTTGTACCAACAATTGGCACTGTTACTAAATTTTTCTTTGCATCTTCAATTGCTTTTTTAATGGCATCTGGAACCTCGGCAGCTTTACCGTTTCCTACGCCAACATGACCTTGCTCATCTCCAACAACAACAACAGCACTAAATCTAAAAGTTCTACCACCTTTAACAACTTTAGCAACTCTGTTAATTGCAACTACTTTTTCTTTTAATTCAATATTGTTTTCTTCCATGTGGGTTTTCTTTCCTCCTCTCAACTAAAAATCTAATCCAGCTTCACGAGCAGCTTCAGCAAGTTCCTTTACTACTCCATGATAGATATATCCTCCTCTATCATATACAACTGATTTAATATTTTTTTCTATTGCTCTTTTTGCAATTAATGTTCCTACTTCTTTAGCAGCTTCTTTGTTACTATATTTTGTTTTTACTTCTTTATCCAATGTAGAAGCACTTACTAAAGTATTTCCTGCTACATCATCAATGATTTGTGCATAAATATTACTATTGCTTCTATATACACAAAGTCTTGGATATTCTGCAGTTCCACTTATTTTTCTACGAACACGTGCATGTCTTCTTTCTCTTTCAGCTTTTCTATTTATCTTTGTAACCATTTTTCTCTCCTTTCTAGTAATTTTAATGTTTATCTGGGAAATTAGAATCGAGTATAACAAGGCAGCTGAGCTAAAATACCGAAGGCGTACGATGATACGTCGAGGACATTTTAGGCGAAAGCTAACGCAGTTAGACGACGATTATAATTTTCAGATTATTTTTTACCAGCTTTACCTTCTTTACGTCTAATAACTTCTTCAGCATATTTAATACCTTTTCCTCTATATACTTCAGGTGGTCTTTTTGTTCTAATAACAGCTGCTGTTTGACCAACTAATTCTTTATCGATACCTTTTACGATAATTTGATTTGGATTTGGTACATCAAATGTAATACCAGCTGGTGCTTCTACTTCTACAGGATGAGAATAACCTAATGTTAATACAAGATTATTACCTTTTTTCTGTACTCTGTATCCAACACCATTTACTTCTAATTCTTTTTTAAATTCTTCTTTTACACCTATTATCATGTTATTTATTAAAGTTCTTGTTAATCCATGAATACTTCTGTTTTCTGGTTCATCATCTGGTCTTTCAACTTTAATAACATTACTATCGATAGAAACTTTCATATTTTTATGAATTTCTCTTTCTAATGTACCTTTAGGGCCTTTTACTGTAATCATTTGACCATCTAATTTAACTTCAACGCCTTCTGGTACTGTAATAGGTTTATTTCCTATTCTTGACATTTTATTTTTCACCTCTTTTTATTAATTTGCTTTTTTAAGATTATAAATCAAACCTCTAAATTACCAAATATATGCCAAAACTTCTCCACCAATTCCTTCTTGTCTTGCTTTTTTATCTGTCATTATACCTTTTGATGTGGAAATTAAAGCTATTCCTAATCCGTTTAATACTCTTGGTAATTCATCTTTAGCTGCATATACTCTAAGTCCTGGTTTACTAATTCTTTTTAAACCTGCAATTACTCTATTTCCTTTTTCATCATACTTTAGAGTAATTCTAATAATACCTTGTGTTTCATTAGCTATTTCTTCGTATGCTTTTATATATCCTTCTTCAAATAAGATTTCTGCAATAGCTCTTTTCATATTTGATGCAGGAATATCAACTGTTTTATGTTTTGAGCTTGCTGCATTTCTTATTCTTGTTAACATATCTGCGATTGGATCTGTAGTATTCAATTTCATTTCCTCCTTTTTACAAAATTTTACCAGCTTGCTTTTTTCACTCCTGGAATCTCTCCTTTGTGTGCTAATTCTCTAAAGCATACACGGCATATTCCATATTTTCTTATATAAGCATGTGGTCTACCACATAATTTACATCTGTTATATTCTCTTGTTTTGAATTTTTGTTCTCTTGCTTGTTTTACTTTTAAAGATTTTTTAGCCATATTTTAGCTTTTCCTCCTTTTTATATATTTCTAAAATTAATTAGAAACGAGTATAACTAGTTAAGCCGAGCTAAAAATCCGCAGGTGTGCTTCATGCACATCGAGGATATTTTTATGCGAAGGTTAACAAAGTTAGACGATGTTTATAATTAATTTTTAAATGGCATTCCTAAAAGTGTTAATAATTCTTTTGCTTCTTCATCTGTTTTTGCTGTTGTAACAAATATAATATCCATTCCTCTTAATTTATCTACTTTATCATATTCTATTTCAGGGAATATTAATTGTTCTTTAATACCCATTGAAAAATTTCCTCTTCCATCAAAAGAATTAGCTGATACTCCTCTAAAATCTCTTACTCTAGGAAGTGCTAAATTAAAGAATTTATATGCAAATTCATACATATTTTCACTTCTTAAAGTAACTTTACAACCTACATTAACACCTTCTCTTAATTTAAATGCTGCGATTGATTTTTTTGCTTTAGTAATAACTGGTCTTTGTCCTGTTATTATGCTTAAATCATTCATTGCATTTTCCAATGATTTTGGGTTATCTTTAACATCTCCTAACCCTATATTAATAACTATTTTTTCTAGCTTTGGAACTTCCATTACAGATTTATAGTTAAACTTTTTCATTAATGCTGGGATAACTTCTTTTTGATATTGTTCTCTTAATTTCTCCATTTTGTATTAAATCCTCCTTCCTATTTTAATTTTGCTCCACATCTTTTACAAACGCGGATTTTCTCTCCTTTTTCAACAATGAAACCAATTCTTGATGGTTTACCACATTTTGGGCATACAACATTTACTTTTGAACTATGTATTGCACACTCTACTGGTATAATTCCACCCTCTTCACCTTGTTTTCTTGGTTTAACATGTTTTTTTCTAATATTAACACCTTTAACAATTATTTTTTCTGTTTTTGGTATTACTTCTAAAACTTCTCCTGTTTTTCCTTTATCGTTTCCAGATAAAACTTTAACAGTATCACCTTTTTTTATTCTCACTGATTTTCACCTCATTTTCATGATATTATTCTATAAATTTTATAAAACCTCTGGAGCAAGTGAAATAATTTTCATATAATCATGATCTCTTAATTCTCTTGCTACTGGTCCAAATATACGTGTTCCTTTTGGTGTTTTATCATCACGAATAATAACAGCTGCATTTTCGTCAAATCTAACATAAGAACCATCTGGACGTCTTGTTTTATTTTTTGTTCTTACTACTACTGCTTTAACAACCTCACCTTTTTTTACAACGCCTCCTGGTGTAGCACTTTTAACAGAAGCAACTATTACATCGCCAATTCTTGCATATTTTCTATGTGATCCACCTAAACATCTGATACACATTATTTCTTTAGCACCAGTGTTATCGGCTACTTTTAATATTGATTGTTGCTGTACCATTACTTTAGTACCTCCTTTTTTCTATTTTACGATAGCTTTTTCCATAATTTCTACAACTCTCCATCTTTTATCTTTAGAAAGTGGACGAGTTTCCATTACTTTAACTTTATCTCCAACTCCACATGCATTTTCTTCATCATGTGCTTTTAGTTTATAAGTTCTTTTTACGATTTTATTATACATTTTGTGTTTAACACTTGTTTCAACTGCTACAACAACAGTCTTATCCATTTTATTAGACACAACTGTACCAACCATCACTTTACGAAGATTTCTTTCTTCCATTGTCTTTCTCCTTTCCACTTCTATTTTTTGCTCTCTTCAAGTTCTCTTTCTTTTAGAACAGTTTTTATTCTTGCAATGTCTTTTTTTACTTCTTTTATTCTCATTGGATTATCTAAGCTATTTGTTGCTAGACTAAATCTCAATTTAAATAATTCAGTTTTTAACTCACTTAACTCTTTTTCTAGTTCTGGTGAAGACATTTCTTTTATTTTATTTATCTTCATCATTATCACCACCTAATTCAATTTCTCTTGCAACAAATTTTGTTTTTACTGGTAGTTTGTTTGCAGCAAGTCTTAAAGCTTCTCTTGCTGTCTCTACTGGTACACCTGCAATTTCAAACATAACTCTTCCAGGTTTTACAACAGCTACCCAATATTCTGGAGCTCCTTTACCTTTACCCATACGAGTTTCAGCTGGTTTTTTTGTAATTGGTTTATCTGGAAAAATTTTAATCCAAACTTTACCACCTCTTTTAATATAACGAGTCATAGCAATACGAGCAGCTTCAATTTGATTTGAAGTAATACGACCTGCTTCTAATGCTTGCATTCCAAATTCACCATCAGAAACTGTAGTTCCTCTTGTTGCTTTTCCTCTAATTCTACCTTTTTGCATTTTTCTATATTTTGTTCTTTTTGGCATTAATGGCATTATTTTTCTCCTCCTTCCACTTTATCTTTTTTAGTTGGAAGAACTTCACCTTTATATATCCAAACTTTAACACCTATTTTTCCATAAGTTGTATCTGCTTCATAGAATCCATAATCTATATCTGCTCTTAATGTTTGAAGTGGAATTGTACCTTCTTTATAAAATTCTGTTCTAGCCATATCAGCTCCACCAAGTCTTCCAGATACAGATGTTTTAATTCCTAAAGCTCCTGCTTTCATAGCTTTTTGCATAGATTGTTTCATTGCTCTTCTAAAAGAGATTCTTCTTTCTAATTGATTACAAATGTTTTCTGCAACAAGTTGTGCATTTGTATCAATATCCTTTACCTCAACAATATTTAAATTTACTTCTTTATTAATCATTTTTTGTAATTCATTTTTTAAAGTTTCTGCAATAGCTCCGCCTTTTCCTATTACAAGCCCTGGTTTCGCTGTATATACATTAACTTTTACAAATTTAGCTGTTCTTTCAATTTCTATCTTAGAAATTCCGCTAACAAATAATTTCTTTTTAACATATTCACGGATTTTATGGTCTTCAACTAAGTAATCACTAAAGTTCTTTGAATCTGCATACCATTTAGAACTCCAATCTTTGATTACTCCAACTCTTAATCCATGTGGATGCATTTTTTGTCCCATGCTAAAATTTCCTCCTTTCCATTACTCTTTCTCTCTTAACACGATTGTTATATGACATGTTCTTTTTCTAATTCTAACTGCTGAACCTTTTGCAGCAGGTCTAATTCTTTTTAAAGTTGGACCTTGGTTTGCATAGATTTCAGTAACATATAGATTGTTAATGTTCATATTATGATTATTTTCAGCATTGCTAATTGCTGACTTTAATAATTTTTCAATTATTTCTGATGCTGCTTTAGGTGTATATTTAACAATTGCTAAAGCTTCGTTTGTATTTTTTCCTCTGATTAAATCTGCTACAATTTTTACTTTTCTTGCTGAAATTCTAGCATATTTAAGAGTAGCTTTTGCTTCTAATACAGCTTGATCTACATTACTTTCTTGCACTTTATTTACCTCCTTGATTTTTCAAGATTATTTTTTACTTGTTGTTTTTTCTCCTGCATGACCTTTATATGTTCTTGTAGGAGCAAACTCACCTAATTTATGTCCTATCATTTCTTCAGTAATATAAACTGGTACATGTTTTCTACCATCATGAACCGCAATTGTATGTCCTACTAATTGTGGATAGATTGTAGATGCTCTTGACCATGTTTTTAATACTTCTTTATTTCCTGTCTCATTCATAGCTTCTACTCTTTTTAATAATTCTGGAGCTATATATGGTTGCTTCTTGCTTGATCTTGACATCTTTATCTCCTTTCTTTCTTAAGGCTTAATCTTAAGACCCGATTATATCTATCTTTGTTTTAAGCAATTAACTCTTTAAAATTAGTGATTTCTAATAACTTATTTTCTTCTCTTAACAATAAACTTATTAGATTGTTTTTTCTTATTTCTTGTTTTGTATCCAATTGCTGGTTTTCCCCAAGGAGTAAGTGGACCTGGTCTACCAACTGGTGCTCTACCTTCACCACCACCATGAGGGTGATCTACTGGGTTCATAACAGAACCTCTAACTGTTGGTCTAATACCCATATGTCTTGTTCTACCTGCTTTACCAAGCTTAACATTTTCATGATCTGCATTTCCTATTGTTCCAATTGTAGCTCTACATCTTGTTAATACAAGTCTCATTTCTCCAGATGGTAATCTAACATGTGAATATTTACCTTCTTTAGCCATTAATTGAGCTCCTTGTCCTGCAGCTCTTACCATTTTTCCACCTTGTCCAGGATTTAATTCGATATTATGAATCATTGTACCAACTGGTATACTTTCTATTGGCATACAATTTCCCGGTTTAATATCAGCTTTTTGTCCAGATACTACTTTATCCCCATCAGTTAATCCTTGTGGAGCTAAAATATAGCTTAATGTTCCATCTTCATATTTTAATAAAGCAATATTAGCGCTTCTGTTTGGATCATATTCGATACCAATTACTGTAGCTACCATATCATCTTTATTTCTTTTAAAATCAATTTTTCTGTATTTTTGTCTATTTCCTCCACCTTGATGTCTAACTGTAATTCTACCATATGAGTTTCTTCCTGCTTTTTCTTTTTTCTTTGTAAGCAAAGATTTTTCAGGAGTTTTCTTTGTTATTTCTTCAAATGTAGAAACAGTCATGTTTCTTCTTGATGGGGTGTAGGGTTTAAAGTGTTTCATTCCCATTTTCTTTTCCTTTCTCGGATTTTGAAAAACTTCGCATTACGTCGTTAAACTCAAAAATATTTCCCAACATACAGCACGTATAGTTTCGTAAATATTTTTTCGTTTGCCTAGTACTGCTCGTTTTTGATAAATCCTCTTCTCTACATTATATTTACGGATTTTTTCCTGCTCCGCATAAGCAGATATTATTTATTATCCTGGTATTTTCCAGATAATTTTATAATTTCTAGGCACCCATAAAAGATTCTATACTGTCTTTATATTTCTTAGAAACTTTAACTTCTTTTCCACCTTTTCCAGTATAAGTTTTATCAGATGGGTCTGTATCAATAGTTACTATTGCTTTTTTCCAATCAGGAGTTTTTCCTGATGTAGCTCCCATTCTTTTTTCTTTTCCAGTTACATTAATAGTGTTTACTTTTAGTACTTTTACTTCAAAAAGTTTTTCTACTGCTCTTGCTATATCAACTTTAGTTGCTTTTTTATTAACTTTAAAGGTATACTTTCCTTCTTGAATATCCATACTACTTTTTTCAGTAATAATTGGTTTTACTATAATTTCTTCTGGTAACATTATGCGTACACCTCCTCTAGTTTTTTAACAGTATCTAGAGTAATGATTAGTTTACTATATTTTAATAAATCATAAACATTTATTGTATTTACTAAACTTGTTTTTACCCCTTCTATATTTCTAGCAGATTTTTGAACATTTTCATCTTTTTCTGGTAATAAGATTAATGCTTTTTCATTTACCTTTAACTTTGAAAGTGCATTAACCATATTTTTAGTTTTTATTTCTTTAAAAGAAAGCTTATCTACTACAACTAATTCGTTTTCTAATACTTTAGAGCTAAGCATTGATTTAATGGCAAGTTGTCTTTCTTTTTTATTAACGCTATATTTATAGCTACGTGGTTTTGGTCCTAATGCAATACCACCTTTAATCCATTGTGGAGCACGAATACTTCCTTGTCTTGCTCTACCTGTTCCTTTTTGTCTCCAAGGTTTTCTACCACCACCAGATACTTCTGATCTAGTTTTTGTATTTTGTGTACCTTGTCTTTGGTTAGCTAAATAGTTAACTAAAACGCTATGTACTATAGCTTCATTTGGTTCAATTCCAAATATTTCATCTTTTAGTTCTACATCACTAACTTTTTTACCTTCTATATTATATACATCTATTTTAGGCATTTCGTATTTCCTCCTTCCTACTATTTGCTTGCTTTTACAGCACTTCTAATTTTTAAGACTGCACCTTTAGGTCCAGGAACACTACCTTTAACTAAGATAATGTTTTTATCTAAATCAACTCTTACAACGTCTAGGTTTTGTATTGTAACTGTTTGTACTCCCATATGTCCTGGAAGTTTTTTACCTTTAAATACTCTACCTGGTGTTGAAGTAGATCCCATTGAACCTGGTCTTCTATGATACATAGATCCATGTCCCATTGGTCCTCTATGTTGTCCATGACGTTTAATAACACCTTGAAATCCTTTTCCTTTTGTTGTCCCTTGAACATCAATTTTATCTCCTTGAGCAAAAACATCTGCTTTAATTTCATCTCCAACTTTTTCTTCTACTGTATTTACTCTAAATTCTCTTAAATGTTTTTTTGGAGTTAATTTTGTTTTTGCAAAATGTCCTTTCTCAGGTTTATTTATATGTTTTTCTTTAACATCTCCATATCCTAATTGGATTGCATTATATCCATCTGTTTCTTCTGTTTTAACCTGTGCAACTACACATGGTCCTGCCTCAATCGCTGTAACTGGAATTACAACACCTTTATCATCAAATATTTGTGTCATTCCAATTTTCTTTCCTATTATTGCTTTGTTCATTCTAATTTCCTCCTAACTATTGGCTAACTTTCGTTAGCATGGTCATTTTTTGTTAAATTATAACTTCATTTCAATATCAACACCTGCAGGCAAATCTAATTTCATAAGACTGTCTACTGTTTTTTGTGTTGGATAAAGAATGTCTATAACTCTTTTATGTGTTCTCATTTCAAATTGTTCTCTTGAATCTTTGTATTTGTGAGGACAACGTAAAATTGTTACTACTTCTTTTTGTGTTGGTAGTGGAATAGGACCTGATACTTTTGCTCCTGTTCTTTTAGCAGTATCTACTATTTTTTCAGCAGACTGATCTAAAACTACATGATCATAAGCTTTTAATCTTATTCTGATTTTTTCGCTACCTACAACTTTGTTTGTTGTTGCCATAGTATATTTCCCTCCTTATTAAATAATGTACCTAGGCAAACTCTCAAAACGCACCCTAGTGTTTCTTTTTACACTAATATTTAAACCCAAGTTAAAATTATATATTTGCTTGGGGATAAGTGCTTTTATAAGATACTTACCGCCTGGTCTATGCCAAGACATACTCCACGAAAGTTCCCTCCATTTCCTTATTTAAAAGGAATGTAGCCACATTTCGCTTCATCGCAAATCTAAACGCCATATAATTATACAATGCTTATTTCCGTATGTCAATACAATTTTAACTTTTTTTGTAATATTTATGAAATATTTCTTTATATAGAAAATTATTCATCCTCTTTCCCTTTATTCCCTAAGTCATTATAATTATCATTTAAAAATGTAGTGCCAACCATTGATTATCCAGATATTCTGTGCACCCACCTACACATCTTCATATTTTTAGATTTCTTCTGATTAATACATGTAAATACATTTTATTAATATTTTTTATTGACTTTTTATCTCTATTATATGATAATAGCTTTGTTAGAAATATTATTATTGTATAAATCAAATATAATTATATAGGAGTGGTCTTATGTCAAAAGTTGATGTAGTTTTAGGGACATTCTATGGAGATGAAGGAAAAGGAAAGATTATAGATTATCTATCATCTAAAGCTGATGTTTCCGTAAGATGTTCTGGAGGAAATAATGCTGGACATACAATAAAAGTTGATGATAAAAAATATGCATTCCATTTAATTCCTTCTGGAATATTAAATAAAGGAACCATAGCTATAATAGGTAATGGTGTTGTTATTGACCCAAAAGTATTAATTGACGAAATGAATATGCTAACTAAAAATGGCATAAGCGTAGATAACTTATTTATAAGCGATAAAGCACATATAATTTTCCCTTACCATATAGAAATGGATAAATTATTAGAAAGTAATAGAGGAACTAGAAAAATAGGAACAACTGCTAGGGGAATAGGCCCTGCATATTGCGATAAATATGAACGTTCAGGTATTAGAGCAGAAGATTTAATTGGTCCTCACTTTAAAGAACTTGCTACAATTAATATAAATAATAAAAACAAAATCTTTTGGACTTACGGAAATAAGCTTTTAGATGTAGATTCAACTATAAAAGATTATGAAGAATATGCTAAAATTTTAAAACCTCACATTGTTGATACAGTAAATCTTATTCATAAATATTTAGCAGAGGGTAAAAAAGTTTTATGCGAAGGAGCACAAGCAACCCTTCTTGATATTGATTTTGGAAGTTATCCATATGTAACTTCCTCAAGCCCAACAATAGGTGGGGTTTGTACTGGTACTGGTATAGGTGCAAAAGATATTGGTGAAGTTTACGGAGTACTTAAAGCCTACTCTTCTAGAGTTGGTGAAGGTCCATACATTACAGAACAAAATAACGAAATTGGTGATACGATTAGAGAACTTGGACATGAATACGGAACAACTACAAAAAGGCCTAGAAGATGTGGCTGGCTTGATTTAGTAGCATTAAAATATTCTGTTATGATTAATGGTATAACAGGCCTTTGTATTAATCATATTGATACTATAGGAAAGTTAGAAAATATAAAACTTTGCGTAGCATATAACCACAATGGAGATGTAAATATGAATTTTTCTACAAATGCAGATTATATTGCAGATTGTACTCCAGTATATGAAGAATTTGAAGGTAACTTTGGCGATATTTCAGGTATTACAAAAAGAGAAAATTTACCAGAAAATGCAAAAAAATATTTAAATAGAATTGAAGAACTTGTTGGTGTTCCAATTAAATTCATTGGCACTGGTGCAGGTAGAGAAGATATGATTGTTGAATAGTTAAATAATAGAAAGAAAGCACGAATTTAATAATCCGTGCTTTCTTTCTATTATATTTAATATTATTATAAAACAATCTTTTCAAATGTATCTTTTTGCATTTCTTTAGGAACTTCTATAGGATATTTACCTGTAAAACATCCTGTACAGAAACTATCCATTTTACTCTGTTTTGTTATTTCATTTAAGCTGTCTAATGATAAGTATTCTAAAGAATCAACTCCTATTTTTTCTCTTATTTCTTCAACTGTATACTTATTTGCTATCAATGCTTCTTTATTATCAATATCAGTTCCGAAATAGCAAACATCTATAAATGCTGGAGATGCTATTCTTAAATGTACTTCTTTTGCTCCTGCATCTTTTAGTCTTTTTACAATCTTTACAATTGTATTACCTCTTACTATTGAATCATCTATTAATACAATTGATTTTCCATTAACTACACTACGCAGTGGATTTAATTCAGTGCAATTGAATTCTGTCTCTTATTTTGAGAGTTTTGTATAAATGTTCTTCCTATATACTTACTTTTTGTGAATACTATATCATAAGGAATTCCTGATTCTTTAGAATATCCAAGTGCAGCATCAAGTCCTGAATCTGGAACACCAGCAACAATATCTGCTTTTACTGGCGCCTGTTTTGCTAAAAAGCGTCCTGTATCTTCTCTAAATCTATGTATACTAACTCCATCCATTATAGAATCTGGTCTTGCAAAATATATATATTCAAATACACACATTCCATGTTTTTCATTTGGAAAATAATTTTCTGAAGTAACCTTATTGTCTGATACAATTACCATCTCTCCTGGCTGTATATCTCTAATAAATTCTCCTCCTAATATTTCAAAAGCACAACTTTCAGATGCAAATATTATATCATCATCAAGTTTTCCCATACATAAAGGCCTAAATCCTTGAGGGTCTCTAACTGCTATCATCTTTTTTGAAGACATAATTAAAAGAGAATAAGCTCCTTTAAGTCTTTTCATTGTATTTACAACCGCTTCTTCAATTGATGCTGTTTTTAATCTTTCTCTTACAATTATTTGGCAAATAACTTCTGTATCACTTGTTGTTGTAAAAATAGAACCATGATCCTCTAATTCTCTCTTTAATTCTATAGCATTAGTAAGATTACCATTATGAGCTACAGCCAAATTACCTTTTTTGTGCCTAATTACCATTGGCTGAGCATTTTCTTTTTTATCAAGTCCAGTAGTTGAATATCGAACATGTCCTATTGCCATCTTTCCTTCTGGCATTTTCTCTAAAACTCTTTTTGCAAATACATCAGATACAAGTCCTACATCTTTATGATAATTAATTATTCCATCCGCATTTACTGCAATTCCACAGCTTTCTTCTCCTCTATGCTGCAAAGCTGAAAGTCCTATACAAGTTGTATATGCCAATTTATCTTCTTGTTTTTTAGAATAAATTCCAAATATTCCGCACTCTTCTTTTATCTTATTAAACATGCTCTTCTCCCCACTTAAATAAACTTCATTATCTATTATAAAGTTAAAATTTAAAAATGTACATATTTTTTTATAAATTGACATTATTTTTTTATAATGGTATACTTTTTTAAAAAAGAAAGGCAGGTTTAACAATGTATAATTTAGCCGTGTTTGCTTCTGGAAATGGAACAACTCTTCAATCAATTATTGATAATATAGAGTCTAAAAATTTAGAAGCTAAGATTAGTATAGTTATTTCAGATAATCCAAATGCCTATGCACTAGAAAGAGCAAAAAAAGCAGGCATACCTACTTATATTATTAATTCTACTTCTCCAGAAGATATAGATAATGAACTTAGCATTTTATTAAAAAAATATCCTATAGATTTAATTGTGCTTGCTGGATACTTAAAATTAATAAAAGATAAATTAATTAATGAATATACAATTATCAATACACACCCTTCCTTACTTCCTAAATATGGTGGCAAAGGTATGCATGGAATGAATGTACACAAGGCGGTTATTGATGCAAAAGAAAAACAAAGCGGTGTTACAGTTCATTTTGTTAATGAAAAATACGATGAAGGGACTATTATTTGTCAGACCAAAGTTGATATACTTCCTGAAGACACTGCAGAGGATTTATCTGCAAAAGTACAAGCTGCAGAAAAAATACAATTAATAGAAGTTTTAAAAGATTTTATAGATGGAAAAATAACATTATATAAATAAATATAATGTTATTTTATTTATGATTAGCCAAAGCTGTTACATTAGTAAATTGAATTTTCTCATCTTATATGTTATAATTATGTTAAGCCTATATTTTAGGCAAATTTTGAAAAGAGGTTATAATCATGAAACGGACAACAGAATCTAACACAATTGCAATTGTATTAGCAATTGCAGCATTGGTTATGTCAGTATATTTATTATACTGCATGCAAACAATTCCTAATCAAATCCAAAAGGAATCAACCAGTTATCTTGACCAAATTAAAAATGAGGTCAAAGATAACCTCGAAAGCGAAGAGGCTTTAGAGAACACGTTTAATTACGTGAGCAAATTCTCTAAATATGAAGGAAGGGTTACCGAACTTCGATACCTCTACGAAACTGACTGTCTCTCGGAGGCTGAAGTCAGGAAACAACTAAAAGGCTTAATTTTAGAAGTTAATGATGATCCGAATCTTCAGTATCTTGATGATAGATACTACGAAGACATAGACAACGAGGAGGTAGAATTCCTTTTGGAAATACTTATTACCGATCTGAATCAGGAAGGCAAAGATGCTCTTTCGTTCTATAAGATTAGGGATTAACCTCAAAAAAAGTGGGAAGAGGTTCTCTCCTCCCACTTTTACTTATTTTTTAATGTTCATATATTATTCCAATATCTTTTCTATAATCTAAAATTGTATCAACATTTCCTTCAATTGCATTATATGCTATATCTCTTGCTTCTTCTAAAGATTTACCAGTAGTTACAATAGCAAATAATCTTGAATTACTCACTGAAGTATATTTATGTTCATCTATTTTCTTTGCATTTGCAAAATAAACTTTCGCTCCTTTTTCTTCGATTGCTTTTTTATTTAAATTAAATATACAAGCTTCTTTATTTGCTCTTATTGCATAGTCTTTACTAACAATATATATTGTAAAAGTATATATGTTTTTAAATATACAATTTTCAGGTGTAAGTGTTTTATTTATTACATGTTTAATTACTTCTGGAAAAGGTGTTTCTAATGAATTTAATATATTCAAAGATTCTGGGTCTCCAAATCTTGCGTTAAATTCAATAAATTTAATTCCATCTTTGCATTTAAAAAATCCACCATATAACACTCCATTAAATTCCATTGAGTCTTTATTTAAATATCTGATAACTTTTTTCATAAGTGCACTACATTCTTCTATATCTTCTTTATTCAAAAATGGTAATAACCCATTATCAAAGCTTAGAGTTCCCATTCCTCCTGTTCCAGGTCCTTTATCTCCATCTAGTCTATATGGATAATCAAATGTAGTTGGAGTAATAACAAGATTTTCTCCATCTGTTAATGCTGTTACTGTAAATTCTCTTCCTTCTACTTTATCTTGAACTATTACTTTTCCACTGTCCTTTAAACAGCTTAAAGCATAATCATATCCTTCCTGTTTTCCTTTAAAGTGAACACCTCCTACTTTTACTCCTTTTCCACCTGTTAATCCTTCTGGTTTTACAACAAAATTATCATCATTATATAAATTCATAACTTCTTCTAGCTCTTCTTCGCTTGTAACTCTTCTATTTTTTATAATCATTTCAGGAGCAAGTTTTTCTACTATTTCTAATGCATAGCTTTTGCTCCATTCTATTTTTGAACCTTGAGATGTTGGTCCAAATGTTTTAAGTCCCATGCTTTTTGCAAGATCAATTAGCCCATCTTGTAACAAGTTATCACTACTTATTAGTGCATACTCTATTTCTTCATCTTTAATAAATTTTTCTACAAGTTCTTTATTAAATGGATCTCCTACAATATATTTTCCATTTGATTTTTCTACATATTCTACAATAGATGGATTTTCATATGGAAGTACACAATACAAACTAAATCCTTTACTAATATTTTCTGCAAGTACCGCTTCTCTTCCACCATTACCTAACAATAGACATTTCTTCATAAACTTATCTCCTCTTTTCGTATTTATATTAATATATTATCTTTTTTTATTTAATCTGTAAAGGAATTTTCTAAATTTATTAGCATTTATATTAAAAATGTAGTATATTAGTTATTAAACATATATAACAAATGATATATAATAATATATGAAATGACGAATGTGATTGGAGCATTGTTTTGTATTCTTAATGGAAATTGGTGAGGGTGCGATTAATCGGAGAGGCTCACAAATTTACATTTAGAAGACAAAACAATTGCGTATTAAGCCGAGGAATTTAATATATTATTATATATCATTTGTTCTGTTAATTAATATAAAACACAACTAACTTTCCATCAATTATCTATAAAATTTCGTTGATTTTTGAAGTTTATTGATATATACTACATATATCAATGATATAGTAATTAAAGGAGGAAAATAATGAAAAACAAAAATAATGTTGATGTAGCAATTATTATGGGGAGCGATTCTGACCTACCTATTATGAAAGATGCAGCTAAATTTCTAGATGAAATGGGAATATCTTATGAAATGACGATTCTATCTGTTCACAGATGTCCAAAGGAATCTTCTGAATACGCAGAAAGCCTAAAACAAAGAAAAGTTAAACTTATTATAGCAGGTGCTGGTGGAGCAGCACATCTTCCTGGTGTATTTGCAGCAATGGTTCCTGTTCCTGTAATTGGTGTACCAATCCAATCTAAAACACTATCTGGAATTGATTCTTTATATTCAATTGTTCAAATGCCATCAGGAATTCCAGTAGCAACAGTAGCAATAAATGGAGCAAAAAATGCAGCAATTCTTGCAAGTACAATTTTAGCTACAAGTGATGAAAATTTAAAAAATAAAATAGTAGAATTTAAAGAAAACATGAAAAATGGTGTTTTAAATAAAAATGAAAAATTACAAAAATTAGGATATGAAGCATATCTTTCACAAATGTAATAAAAAGAAAGAAGGTTAATTATGAAAAAAATAAGTAGTGGTAAAGTACGTGAAATATATGAAGTAGATACTGATAAACTTATGATTGTTGTATCTGATAGAATTTCTGCTTTTGATGTAATTCTCCCAAATATTGTTCCAAATAAAGGTGAAGTATTAAATAGAATATCTGAATTTTGGTTTAATTATACAAAAGATATTGTAAAAAATCATGTTATTTCTACAGATATAAAAGATTTTCCTGCAGAATTTCAAAAAGAAGAGTTCAAAGGAAGAAGCATGTTAGTAAAAAAATTAAAAATGATTCCTATTGAATGTATAGTAAGAGGATATATTACAGGCTCTGGATGGAAAAGCTATAAAGAAAATGGTACAGTATGTGGAATTAAACTTCCAGTTGGACTACAAGAATCTGAAAAACTTCCAGAACCAATATTTACTCCTTCTACAAAAGCTGCAGAAGGACATGACGAAAATATTAGCTTTGAAAGAACATGTGAAATTATTGGAAAAGATCTTGCAGAAAAAGTAAAAGAAAAAACAATAGAAGTATATTCAAAATGTGCAGAATATGCTGCTACAAAGGGAATTATTATTGCTGATACAAAATTTGAATTTGGATTAGATGAAAATGGAGAACTTGTTTTAGCAGATGAAGTTCTTACACCAGATTCTAGCCGTTTCTGGCCAGCTTCTGAATATGAAGTTGGAAAATCTCAAAAAAGTTTTGATAAACAATATATGCGTGATTGGTTAAAACAAAATAAATGGGATGATAAAAACCCTACTCCTATTCCAGATGAAGTAATCAAAACAACAAGAGCAAAATATATTGAAGCTTATGAATTAATTACTGGAAATAAATTTTAAAATCAAAGAAGTTCGCTTACATGCGAACTTCTTTAATTTTCATTCTGATTACACATTAACTTCTAAGCTAACTCCGCTTAATAAGTCTTTATATTTTTCAAGTACTGGATTTACATTGTTTTCTATAAACTCTTCTACTTGATGCATTGCTCTTCCACATAAATTATCAGGATTCAAAGCTTTTAGTATTTCTTCTTTTGTTAATCCAAAAGATTTATCATTTGCAATTCTCTCCACTAAATCATTTAGTCTTCCAAACTCTTTTACCTCTCTTGATGCTTCCATTGAATATACACGTATTTTCTCGTGTAGTTCTTGTCTATCTCCACCTTTTAATACAGCATTCATTATAATTTCTTCTGTTCCCATAAAAGGTAATTCTTGCATCATATTTGTTTTAATAACATTTTCATATACAACAATATCTTTAGTGATATTTCCATAAAGAATTAAAACTGCGTCAATTGCTAAAAATGCTTCTGGAACACAAATTCTTTTATTTGCAGAATCATCTAGTGTTCTTTCTAACCACTGTGTTGCAGCAGTAATACTTGGATCCATAGCAAGTGTCATCACATGTCTTGATAAAGAATTAATTCTTTCACTTCTCATTGGATTTCTTTTATATGCCATTGCAGAAGATCCTATTTGATTCTTCTCAAATGGTTCCTCAAGTTCTTTTTCATGTTGTAATAATCTCATGTCATTTGCAAACTTTGAAGCACTTTGTGCAATACCAGCTAAGAGATTTAAAACTCTAGAATCAAGTTTTCTTGTATATGTTTGTCCTGATACTGCATAACATTTTTCAAATCCCATCTTTTCTGCTATCTTACCATCTATTTGTTTTACTTTTTCTTCATCTTTAAATAGTTTCATAAAACTTTCTTGTGTTCCTGTTGTTCCTTTAGAACCAAGCAATTTCATATGACTTTCTACAAATTCTAATTCTTCTAAATCTTCTAGTAAATCTTGCATCCATAGGCATGCTCTTTTTCCTACTGTTGTTAATTGTGCTGGTTGAAAATGTGTATATCCTAAGCATGTAACACCTTTATTTTTACTTGCAAATTCTTTTAAGTTATTAATTACGATTGCTAGTTTTTGCTTAACTAATTTAATTGCCTCACTCATTAAGATTATATCCGTGTTATCAGTTACAAAACAAGAAGTTGCACCTAAATGTATAATTGGTTTTGCATGTGGACATTTAATTCCAAATTCATATACATGTGACATTACGTCATGTCTACACTCTTTTTCTCTTTTGCTTACTATATCATAATCAATGTCATTTATATGTTCTTTCATTTCATTAATTTGTTCATCCTTAATGTCAATGCCAAGTTCTTTTTCAGTTTCGGCAAGTGCTATCCATAATTTTCTCCAAGTAGAATATTTAGCATCATTTGACCAAATTCTATTCATTTGACTACTTGCATATCTACCACTAAGAGGTGTTACATAAATTTCGTTTTTATCCATTTTAATTCTCCTTTAATTGTATTTTAGTAATTCCTTCTAAGAACGGGTCGTCGAGGACGGCGACCCTACACGTCATCTTTTCCTTATATCATTTTAAACTTTTCTTTATTTAAAATAATTAATACCTGATTCAAATAGTCTTTGATTTTTATTTCCTGGTACATTTTTTATTACATCTGTATAAGATCTCTCAGAATGTCCCATTTTTCCTAATATTCTTCCGTCTGGACTTGTAATTCCTTCTACTGCATATATAGATCCATTTGGATTATACCTAATGTCATAAGTTGCATTTCCGTTTAAATCAACATACTGAGTAGCTATTTGTCCATTCTCTATTAATTCTTTTATTACTTTTTCAGATGCTACAAATTTTCCTTCTCCATGAGAAATTGGAATCATAAACTCCTCTCCAAGTTCTACATTGTTAAACCATGGTGATAATTTTGAAACTACTTTTGTTGGAACAATAGCTGATTGATGTCTTGCAATATCATTATATGTTAATGTAGGCATTCCTTCTTCCATATCTATAATTTTTCCATAGGGTAATAGTCCTAGTTTAATCAATGCCTGGAATCCATTACAAATTCCTAGCATTAGTCCATCTTGTTCATATAAATGCTTATGCACTGATTCTTTTATTTTTGAATTTCTAAATACTGTCGCAATAAACTTACCAGAACCATCTGGCTCATCACCAGCACTAAATCCTCCTGGGAACATGATTATTTGTGCTTTATTTATTTGGGAAGCCATCTCTTCTATAGATTCTTCGATATCTTTTGGTTTTAGATTTTTAAATACTGTTATATGTGTTTCTCCTCCTGCATCTTCAAATGCTTTAGCTGAATCATATTCACAGTTAGTTCCTGGAAATACAGGAATAAATACTCTTGGTTTAGCTATTTTATTTTTTGCTATTAAAATAGTTTTCTTATCACTTAAAATATTTTCTATAGGTTTTTCTTCTATTTTTACTTTAGTTGGGAATACTTTTTCTAGTGGTTTTTCCCATAGTTTTATTAGTTCATTAATATCAAGTTTAACATTTTTATTTACTACAATTTCTTTCTCTTTAGTTGTCATTCCTAATACATATAATTTATCATTTTCTACATTTTCTTTCAATTCAATTATAAATGATCCATAATATGGATAAAATACATCTTTATTTAATGATTGAAATTCAAATCCAATCTTATTTCCAATACACATTTTAGTAATTGCATCTGCAATTCCTCCATGTTTAATTGTGCTAACAGATAATACTTTTCCTTCTTGAACTAAATTATGTATTAATTCATAGTTTTTCTTTAAATCTTCAAAATCTGGCAAGCTATCTTTATCTTGCTTTGTTTCTAGAAATACTACTTTAGAATTTTCTCTTTTAAATTCATTTGATACAACTTTATTAGTATCAACAGTTCCTACACAGAAAGATACAAGTGTTGGAGGAACATCAAGTTCATTATATGAACCAGACATGCTATCTTTTCCACCAATTGCAGCAATTTGAAGCTTTTCTTGTACATAGTATGCACCAAGAAGTGCAGCAAGTGGTTTTCCCCATCTATCCGGTACATCTCTTAATCTTTCAAAATACTCTTGAAGTGTAAGCCATGCTTTTTTATAGTCTCCACCAATTGCTACATATTTTGAAACAGATTCAATTATTGCATAAACTGCCCCATGGAAAGGACTCCACGCACTTAAATATGGGTTATATCCGTATGTCATTATTGTTCCTGCATTTGTATATCCTTTTAGCGTTGGAATTCTTGCAACCATTCCTTCAGATGGTGTTAACTGATATTTTCCACCATAAGGCATTAGAACAGTATTTGCACCAATTGTACTATCAAATCTTTCTACTAGTCCTTTTTGTGAACAACAATTTAGATCTGAAACAGTTTTCTTCCATTCTTTTTCAATATCTTCTACTTTTCTTGATTTAAAGTAGTTTTTATCAAAATCTGGTTTAACGATACTTGCTTTATTTTCCTTAGTTGCACCGTTAGTATCTAAGAATTCACGACTAATATCTACAATTGCCTTTCCTCTCCAGAACATTTTTACTCTAGGTTCTTCTACAACTTCTGCTACTATGCTTGTTTCAATATTTTCTTTTTCTGCGAGGCTCCTAAATATCTCTACATTTTCTTTAGCAATTACAACTGCCATTCTTTCTTGTGATTCGGAAATTGCAAGTTCAGTTCCATCAAGTCCCTCATATTTTTTAGGAACTTTGTCTAGGTCTATTATAAGTCCATCAGCTAATTCTCCAACTGCTACAGAAACACCTCCTGCTCCAAAGTCATTACACCTTTTTATTAGTTTTGTTACTTCATAATCTCTAAATAATCTTTGAATTTTTCTTTCTTCTGGTGCATTTCCTTTTTGAACCTCAGCTCCACAAGTAGTTAATGACTCACTATTATGTGCTTTTGAAGATCCTGTTGCTCCACCACATCCATCTCTTCCTGTTTTTCCTCCAAGAAGTATAACAACATCTCCTGGAATAGGTCTATTTCTTACTACGTTTTTACTTGGAGCTGCTCCTATTAATGCTCCTATTTCTAATCTTTTTGCAACATATCCTGGATGATAAATTTCTGCTACTTGTCCTGTTGCTAGTCCAATTTGATTTCCATAAGAGCTATATCCTCTTGCCGCTTCGTTAGTTAATTTTCTTTGTGGCAATTTATTTTCCATTGTATCTTCTATCGGAACCGTAGGATCTCCACATCCTGTTACTCTCATTGCTTGATAAACATATACTCTACCAGAAAGTGGGTCTCTAATTGCACCTCCAAGACAGGTTGCAGCTCCCCCAAAAGGCTCGATTTCTGTTGGGTGATTATGTGTTTCATTCTTAAACATTATCAAGTATTCTTCTTCTTTTCCATCCACCATAATATTTGCTTTAATACTACATGCATTTATTTCTTCTGATTCGTCTAAATCTTTTAATATGCCTTTTTTCTTTAATTCTTTTACAGCTATTGTTGCTATATCCATTAAGCAAATATCTTTTGCTTTTTTATTTTCATATACATATTCGCGAGAAGCTATATATTCCTTATATATCTTATCTAATAAATCCCATTTAATATCAAGTACTTCTATTCTCGTTAAGAATGTAGTATGTCTACAATGGTCAGACCAATATGTATCTATCATTTTCATTTCTGTCATTGTAGGATCTCTTTTTTCAACTTCTTTAAAATATTTTTGACAGAATTTTAAATCTGCTAAATCCATTGCAAATCCATATTTTTCATAGAATACTTTTTCATCTTCTTCTGTCATATTAATAAACCCATCTACTACTTTAACATCTTCTGGCTCTTCCATATTGTCTTCTAATGTATCTGGCTTATTAAGCCCCGCTTCTCTTGAGTCTACACTATTAATTAGATATTTTTTAATTTTATCTACTTCTTCATCAGAAATATTTCCTTGTAAAATATATACTTTAGCTGATTTAGCAGTTGGTCTATTACCTTCACTAATAATTTGCAGACATTCTTCAAGTGAATTTGCTCTTTGATCAAATTGTCCTGGTAAATATTCTACAGCAAAAACTTTATCACTTTTAGAAAATTCATAAGTTTCATCAAAATAGTCATCTACTTGTGGCTCAGAAAATATGGTTTTCTTTGCTTTTTCGTAAGTTTCATCATCAATATTTGATACATCATATCTGTTTAATACAATAACATTTGTTAATTCTTTGATTTGTAAGTTTTCTTTTAGGTCCTTTAATATACCTTGTGCTTCAACATCAAATCCTAGTTTTTTTTGTACATAAATTCTTCTAACCATTCTTTCCTCCTAAATTATATATTTATATTAATCTCTTTGCTTCCTTTAATCACTTCTCCAATTATATATGCATCTTCTCCCTCTTGTTTTAATATTTCTACCGCTTCTTGCGCATTTTCACTTGGAACAATAACTGCCATCCCTATTCCCATATTAAATGTATTATACATATCTCTTATTGGAATATTTCCTTCTTTTTGTATTAGTTTAAATATAGCTGGAACGTCATAAGATTTAACATCAATCGTTAAGGCTACATCGTCTCTAAGCATTCTTGGCAAGTTCTCATAAAATCCTCCTCCAGTAATATGAGAAATTCCTTTTACATTTATATTCTCTAACAAAGCAAGTATTGGTTTTACATATATTTTTGTAGGCTCAAGTAATGCTTCTCCTAAACTCTTACCAAGTTCCTCTTTATATTCATTAATATTCTCTTTATCTATTTTGAATACTTTTCTTACTAATGAAAATCCATTTGAGTGAACACCAGATGAAGCAATTCCAATTACTTTATCGCCTACTTCAATGCTTTGGCTATTAATCATTTTTTCTTTATCGACTATACCTACACAAAACCCTGCTAAGTCATATTCATCTACTGGATAAAAGCCAGGCATTTCAGCTGTTTCTCCTCCAACTAGTGCACATCCTGCTTTTTTACATCCATCTGCAACACCTTTAACTATTGTAGCAACAACCTCTGGTACGTTTTTTCCAAGTGCCATGTAATCTAAAAAGAATAATGGCTTAGCCCCACAGCATACTACATCATTTACACACATTGCAACACAATCTTGTCCTACTGTATCATGCTTATTCATTAAAAAAGCCAATTTTAGTTTTGTACCTACTCCATCTGTTCCTGAAACTAAAATTGGTTCTTTCATTTGTTTTATATTAGGTGCAAAAAGTCCTCCAAAACCTCCTATTCCAGATACTACTCCTTCTGTATAAGTACTTTCTACATGTTTTTTCATTAGTTCAACAGCTTCATATCCTGCTGTTACATCTACCCCTGCTTCTTTATAACTTTCACTAAAACTTTTTTCCATTGGACTCTCCCTTTTCTTAATTTATGAGTATATCATACTATATTTTTACAAAAATCGCAATTAAATTTAGATATATTTTTTTAAAAAATATCAATTTAATATAAAACTATATAAAAAAGAGAAACAGCCGTAAAGCTATCTCTCTTCCTACCATTCATCGTCATCCAGATTAGTTGGAATAAATACATATATCTTATTCTTTATAGGTTTTGAAAAATTGCCATTAGGGACGGTTCTTTTTGGCAATTTTATCAGTTTATAAAACAAATAATTTCTTAATATAAAAAAATTGCCAAAAAGAACCGTCCCTAATGGCAATTTTCTCCTTCTTAATTTTAACGGAAACCGCCTCCGCCGCCTCCGCCGCCGAAGGATCCACCACCTCCGCCACCAGATGAAAATCCTCCTCCACCAGAAGAGTAGTTCTGTGCTCTAGCTTTTGCAGTATTTGCACTTGCAATACCACTTGCTGCATAAGCATTTATAAATAATATATGATCATATGAAGTAAAGTTAGATTCCTCTATTATATTTGGGTATAGCTCTTTAAATTCTTTTGCTACCTCTTTTGCAATTCCCATGATTTGTGCAAATATTAAATAATCTTCAAATAAATGAACTTCTATTGCCTGTCTATCTTTTATAAGTGTATATTCTTTTAAATATCTTTCTAATCCAGCAAGTTCTATAGCTTCTTTCTTTAATTCTGGAGTAGCCTCATATATCTTGTTTTTAAACACTTTTAACGTTACTTTTTCAACTTCTTTTATAAATCCTTCTGAAATTAATATTTTCCTTTGTTCATCTAAAATTTCATCAAACCATCCGAGTATCCTTGTATAATGATTCTTGCACCATTTTTCAAATTCTTTGCTCTCCAACACTCCATCTTTACTTGCTTCTTTCAGCATTATAAATATTGATCTTTCTTTGTTACTAGAAATAGATTCAATATCTGTATCATTTAAATTCATTGCAGCATTTTCTTTTTTAAATATTTTTCCTTCTTCTTTTAGTTCTATCTTTACTTTTGATTCTTTAATCCATTTTAAAATTATTGCACCTAATATATCTGTTTTATTTTTTAAAAGCCCATATTGGTATCCTATATAGTAAGCTCTAAAGATATCTCCTTTGCATGGTATATCTCTATAATATGCTACATCCTTTGATATTTTCTTTCCTTCGCTTCCATACCTAAGCTCTCCATTTGAAGAACTTTTTTTGGTATATAGAATAGCCGAAATAATTGTTCCCCAGATTACTATTTGTGGCAATATCATAAAAATAGTATCAATTATACTATTATCTCTTTTTTCATATTTTGTTGATCCTTCATTTGCCTTATTCAAATAATAATCAAAATCATGGTCTAAGGTATTTGTAGTTTGGAATGTTCCTTCAGGGAACTGAACAAGTATTGTCATATATTCATAAGTTTCGAGTCTTCCATCTGATTGCATTTCAATATATCCATCATATACATATGCTGTTCCACCATAATTTCCATATCCCCATACTCCAACTGAATCTGGTATATTAAAATCTGTATGTATTTTAATATATGCAGTCCCTATTGGATTTGAAAATTCATATGGAATTAATGTCCAATAAATCATTTGAGAATCATTTAAGCTAGATACAAAGTTTGTTATAGTGTATTTGACAGTATAAGCATGGTTCCCAAATTCACTAATTCCCCAACAAAGCTCAACTCCATTTAATATTTTATTAATTCCACATTTATATGCTTTGCTATCTAAGGTTCCTGACGTGTTCCAAGAAGATAATGTCTGATATGTTTTCCCTTTCTCTGTTACCGTTAAATCCTTTATTTCTGAACTTCCTAAGTTGTAGTATGGATGATATACTTCTGTTCCTTGATTTACATTGCAAGTCCACACTTCTGTAATTGTAGCATCTCCTGCACTATTTACATATATATCCATTGTTATTTTGCTAATTGAATTTGCTTTAACACTTTTAGTAAATCCTATTGCAATAAAGCTTATTAAAAATATGAAAAATATTTTTAAAATCTTCTTCATAATACTCCTCCTGCTTTTATATTTTCTGTTTTCTGCCATTAGGGACGGTTCTTTTTGGCAATCTTTTTATATTAAGAAATTATTTGTTTTATAAACTGATAAAATTGCCAAAAAGAACCGTCCCTAATGGCAATTTTTCAGAAAGCTTTTTCTATGTAACATACAAATCCCATTTTCTTTTATTGCTTGGATATGTTTTGCTGTTCCATAACCTTTATGCGCTGCAAAACCATATTCTGGATAAACTTCATCCCACTGTCTCATAATTCTATCCCTTGTAACTTTAGCTAGTATTGAAGCAGCTGCTATAGAATAGCTTTTTGCATCTCCTTTAATAATTGATTTGTAAGGAATTCCCAATGTATCTATATTAGTTAATGCATCTACCAATATTAAATCTGGTTTTATTGTTAATTCTTGTAATGATTTAGTTAATCCTTTTTTAGTTGCATTTAGTATATTAATTGAATCAATTTCTTTTTGATCAATTATTCCAATGCCATAACAAATAGCTTCGTCTATAATTTGCTCATAAATCTTTTCTCTTTTCTTTTCAGAAATCTTTTTTGAATCATTAACACCTTCTATCATAGAATCTTTTTGCATAATAACACTTGCAACTACAACAGGTCCTGCAAGAGGTCCTCTTCCCGCTTCATCAATTCCGCATATATAATTCAATCCTTTTATATATAATTTATCTTCAATTTCCTTTAAAGTTTTTAGTCTTTCTATCTCCTTTTCCTTCATCTTTATTTCCTCTTTTCAATATCTTATTCTTACATTAAGATTATATCATTAATTTCTATTAGTAAAGAGATATAATAAATTTTTTTATTCATTATATCTTTTTATTTTTTTTTAGTTATTTCTTAAAAATAATTCCCTTTTTTATAAAACTGTTGTATTATATAATTATAAGAGGATATATTATATATAATTTAGGAGGTAAGTTATGGAAGATAAAATTTCAAACGAAAAAATTAACAAATCTCAAAATGGATATAAAAAAATATCTGGATATAAAGAAAAAACAAAATCTAGTTTTGGAAAAAGTGTATTTGTTCCTTTTATTACAAGTATAATTGGAGCTACTTTAGTTGTTGGTGTATGTTTTGGAGTACCAGAAATAAAAAATAAAATAATAAACTATCCTGTACGGTGCGACTCCAAGCACAGATATAGCATCTCCTGTAAGTACTGCAATTTCATTATCAGGTTATTCTGATACAGCTGTTTCTGTTGCAAATAAAGTATTACCATCAATAGTTGGTATCGGAGTTGAATACTCTGTAAATTCTATTTTTGGTTTTGGATCCTCTTCTGCAAAAGCTGAAGGATCTGGAATAATTATTAGTGAAGATGGATATATTTTAACAAATAACCATATTGTTAATACAAGTACAAATTCATCATATTATAGTGTATCAGAAGCTAATAAAATAACTGTAAGATTATATGGATCTGAAGAAGACATTGAAGCTAAAATCATTGGTACTGATGAACAAACTGATTTAGCAGTTATAAAAATAGATAAAAAAGATCTTACTCCTGCAGAACTTGGAGATTCTGCTTCAGTTCAAGTTGGAGAATTTGCTATGGCAATAGGAAATCCACTTGGTCTTCAAAGCAGTGTAACTTGTGGTATAATAAGTGCAGTTAATAGAAACATAACAGATTCAACAAACAAATCATTTACTGTAATTCAAACAGATGCTGCAATTAATTCTGGTAACAGCGGTGGTGCATTAGTAAATAGTGAAGGTAAGGTAATTGGTATTAATACATTAAAACTATCAGGAAATGGTATAGAGGGAATGGGATTTGCTATTCCAATTAATAATACTAAAGATATATATAGTCAATTAATTCAATATAATAAAGTAAAAAGGCCATATATTGGTATTACAGGTATAGATGTCGACGAAAGAACAGCTAAAATATATAAACTATCTGTTGGAGTATATATTAAATCAGTTGAAAACTTTAGTCCAGCACAAAAAGCAGGAATTAGTACTGGAGATGTGATTATTGAAATGGACGGAAAAAAAGTAAATACTGTAAATGAAATAAATGAAATTAAAAATTCTCATCAAATTGGTGATACTATAAGCCTAAAAATTAATAGAAATGGTGAAGAGAAAGAAATAAGCATAACTCTTAGTGAACAACCTTAATATTTCACATAGTATTCACAATATGTACAAGAGAGTAAAAAAAAGTATTGATATATTTTATTTAATGTAAGCTATCATTACTTATATTAATATAAAAAAACATTGCTTATAAATTATCGTTTTTTATATATCATACCACTTTATTTTCATAAAGAGCTAACCTTTTAGGTTAGCTCTTTACATTTTATTAGTTAATATTTTTATAGTACAATAATATCTACTTCAGATGTATAATTAGAATTTCCGTATGGATAAAGAATATATAAATAGTTATCCTTACCTAAAAAATACGTATTTGTATTATTTATTTTATATATATCGCTATTTATGTCTCTTTTATACATCATTTGTCCAATAATATTTTGTAGTTCTTCTGCTTGCTTATTTTCCTTCTCAATTCTTGTTCTTATAGTATCTGCTACATAGTTTTGCGATAAACCTTTAATTTGTATTAATTCATTGAGTAGTACTTCTTGATTTGTGCTTATATTATAATTAAATGTTTGAACTATTTCTCTTTGAGGATTATTATCTTCTTTTAATGTTGCTCTTATTACTAATGATAATATATTTGAATTTAAGTACGCTTCATAATCTACTGTATATATTATATTTGATTGTTTTTGGTTTAAAATGTTATTCAATTTACTCTCAAAAATATTTTGAATTTTCTTATTATACTCTTCTATTTTTGCATTTTTTATATTTATTGCTGGAATATTTACATTGATTTTATATTCACCTTGCTTGGTTTCTTCTTTTTTATTTAATGTATACACCAACTCTTTATTTATATCTATTTTTGTTAAATTTGAAATACTATTATTTTGACTGTCAAATTCATTTCTAAATATTGTATCAAATTCACCTTCTAAATGTTCTATTTGTAATTGATATTCTTCTTTATTTTCTTTTTTAGCACCTTTAAAGAACTGTAAATATACTCCAATATTTATTGCAATAATACATATAACTAAAAGAGAAATAAATAATATTTTTCTTGATTTTTTCATCTGGTTTCCTTTCAATATTTTTATAAATTATAGCATTCATTTCAAAACTTTTCAAGTAAAAAATAGGCCAAAAAGGGTCTGACCCTCTTTGGCCTATTTTTTACTTGACTATATTTAATTTATAGAGTATCATAGTATTATTATAAATAAGGTAATAATAAGGGAGAGACAATTTTTATGCTATGTTCAATATGTAAGAAAAATACTGCTGTTGTATTTGTTAATAAATTATCAGATAATAATAAAAATAATATAGAAGGTTATTGCTACAATTGCGCGAAGAAAAAAGGAATTAATCCTTTAGAAGTACTTGCAAAACAAGCAGCTTCTATTGATAATCAAGATATTAACTTAGAAGACATGACAAGTCAATTTGAATCAATGTTTAAAGATTTAACTGAAAATTTAAATAATCAAGACATTGACTACGATAATATTAACGAGGAAAGTAGAATTCCTTTAGGCTCTATTTTTAATACAATGTTTCAAGGAAACAATGAAAATAAAGAAGAAGGCAAATCAAGTCAAAGTAATAAAAAGGTAAAAGTAGAAAAAAAACTAAAAGATAAAAAAAGAAGAGTATTAGACATATATGGTACAAACTTAACTAATAAAGCTAAGAATAATCTTTTAGATGCAGTAATTGGTCGTGATAGGGAAATTCAAAGAATTATACAAATTTTAAATAGACGTTCCAAAAATAACCCTTGTTTAATTGGAGAACCTGGTGTTGGTAAAACAGCTATTGCTCAGGGATTAGCAATTAAAATTGCAAATAAAAAAGTACCAGCAAAACTACTTAATAAAGAAGTTTATTTATTAGATATGACTTCAATTGTCGCAGGTACACAATTTAGAGGTCAATTTGAAGCTAGAATGAAGGCAATTATTGATGAATGTAAATCTCTTGGAAATATTATTTTAGTTATTGACGAAATTCATAACATTATTGGTGCTGGAGAAGGTGAAAGTTCAATGAATGCTGCAAACATTCTTAAGCCTTCACTTGCAAATGGTGAAATTCAATTAATTGGAACAACAACACTTAGAGAATATAGAAAATATATCGAAAAAGATACTGCTCTTGAAAGAAGATTTCAAACAGTAATTGTAGATGAGCCAAATATTGAAGAATCTATTTCAATTTTAAAAGGAATAAAAAAATATTATGAAGAATTTCATAAAGTTAAAATCTCAAATGATGTTATTAAACAAGCTGTTATAATGTCTGAAAAATATATTCATGATAGATTTCTTCCAGATAAAGCTATTGATATTTTGGATGAGGCATGTTCTAGAATTAATTTAAATAACAAACAACTATATAAACTAGAAATACTTAAGTCTGAACTTAAATCAGTTCAGGAAAAAAAGGAAGAAGCAGCCCAAGCTGACTCTACAGAAGATTATCAAAAAGCTGCTGACTTAAAAATGAAAGAATGTAGACTTATAGAAGAAATTGATAAATTAAATTCTAAAATGAAATTAAAGGAACTTACTATTCAAGATATTGCTGAAGTAATTGAATCTCAAACTAAAATTCCAGTTAAGAAAATTACAGAAGCAGAAACTATAAAACTATTAAATTTAGAAACAAACCTTCAAAAAAAAGTTATTGGTCAAAATACAGCAGTTGAAGCTGTTTGCCGTGCAATCAGAAGAAATCGTGCAGGACTTAGAACAACAAATAGACCTCCTTCTTTTATATTTGTTGGACCTACTGGTGTAGGAAAAACAGAGCTTGCCAAAACTCTTGCATTTGAAATGTTTGGCTCTCGTGATTCTATGATAAGAATTGATATGTCCGAATATATGGAAAGTCATTCTACCTCTAAACTAATTGGTTCTCCTCCGGGATATGTGGGATATGATGATGCAGGACAGTTAACCGAAAAAGTAAAAAGAAAACCATATTCAATTATTTTATTTGATGAAATAGAAAAAGCACATCCTGATGTATTTAATTTATTACTTCAAGTATTAGATGATGGTAAATTAACAGACTCTCAAGGAAATACTGTTAATTTTGAAAATACAATTATAATTATGACATCAAATGCTGGTTCAAATTTAAATTCAAATTCAATTGGATTTGGAAAACAAACTGTTGATAATAATAAAATTTGGGATAACTTAAAAGAAATATTTAGGCCTGAGTTTTTAAATAGAGTCGATGAGATTGTAGTATTCGAAAGTCTAAATAAAGAAGAACTAATACAAATTGTAGATTTAATGTTAAATGATACCATAAATGCTCTTAATAATAAAAATATAAAATTATCTGTTTCAACAACTGCAAAAGAGTATATCCTAGAAAAAGGTACAAATATTAAATATGGAGCAAGGCCATTAAGAAGAGCTATTCAAAGATATATTGAAGATGAAATTTCTGAAATGATATTAAAAAATGAAGTACTGAATGGACAAAAAATTGAAATAAATGTAGAAAATAATGAGTTGAAATTTACTATAGCTGATTAAATTATTGGAGGAGTACATATGCTAAAATATATACCAAATATATTAACAATATCTAGATTTTTCTTAATCCCAATCATTATATTATTCTTAATACAAGGAAATTATATTCTTGCTTTTATATTTTTAACTATATCCGCTCTTACAGATGTAACCGATGGAGCAATAGCAAGAAAATATAATTATATTAGTAATTTTGGTAAACTGGTTGATCCCCTTGCCGATAAAGCAACACAAATATCAGTTCTAATAGTCCTTGCTTTAAAATCAATTATACCTATGTGGATTTTATTTATTGTTGTATTAAAAGAATTTGCAATGATTTCTGGTGCATCTTTCTTATATGGAAAAGAATTCGTGGTTTCTAGTAAATGGTATGGAAAACTTGCAACAGTTCTATTTTATATAGCTATAGTGCTTTCTTTAATTATTAGACAATTTAATTTAAATTATCATTTTGATATTTACATATATTATTTAGCACTGATTGCTACATTATTCTCTCTAATCATGTATTTTAAAGCATTTTATACACAAGGCTATTTAAAGAAAGAAAATCTTAAAATAAAAAAATAATAGAAAATCAAAAAAGAACAATTTAACTTGTTCTTTTTTGATTTTTGTTTTACTCGTAATCTTCTAATGCACTATATAGTTCTTCATTTCCGTAAATAAATATACCATTTTTTAATGAAATTCTATCTGTTTGTGGCAAATATTGAGTTGAAATATCTGTTTTTTCTTTTATAGTTTCTATGCCATTTTCATCAATAATATATACATTTATTACTCCCTCTTCTTCTCTTAAAACATAGTGTTCATTACAAAATCCATTTTCGTACCTAAATAAAACTACCTGCCCACTTGAAAATTCTTTTATTTGCCACTCCTTACATATATCCTTAATTTGATCTTCTTTCATATTAATAAAGTCTTCAGGTATATCTATTTTATCTGTAGTAGTATGTCCACATTTTTCATAATATTTTTTTATAACAAAAATAGTGTTTGGTGTAGTTTTTTCTTCATTAGATGTAACCTGAAGCATACTATCTTCCTCTATTCTTTTATTATTTTCCTTTGATAATTCTTCCACTTGCTCTATAAAATCATTTTGTTTATTTATTCTATATAAGTGTATACTAAATCCAATTCCTAATGAAATTATAATAATTATTATAACAGTCATAATAATCCATTTTTTCATATAAAACCTTCTTTACCAATAATATTTACTAATATTATTGGTAAGATTTTGAATTTTATACAAAAATTAAGATATATTCTATTTTACAGTAATTAGAATATATCTTATATTTTGCTTTTTTATAATTTAAAAGTTAGAGATTATTATTAATAAAATCATACTAATATATATAAAGCAACTTAAAGAAACTCCTATAATCCCAGTAATAAGCCCTGCTTTTCCAAGTTTACTTCCATATTTCTTTGCAGTTTTCACTCCAAATATGATAGCTAAAATTCCAGTAGGTAATGTAATATACCAAAAACTTGCGAATATAATTGATATAATCCCCAATACTAGTGATGCAATATTCATTGACAATTTGTTTTTTTCCATCTCTCTTGCTTCCATATTATTGTCCTCCTTTTATTTTTAATTCACTTATTAATTCTAAATTATCTAAACTATTTACCTTTATCATATCTTCAGATATTGTGTACAAATCATTGTTGATATACAATCCTCTTAACATTTTTGTATTTAAAGGATAATATGATTTGACTGTTTTGGATTCATTATTTTCATGATTTATAATACCTTTTAATGAAAAACCATCATCTAGGTTAATCTTATATACAAAATATCCTTCTGATATATAATTCTCACTATAATTTTTATAATTATTTATAATTGTTTCATAGTTATCTGAATTATTTGTTATAGCAAAATCTGCACTATAGTTATTTACCGGTATAGCAATTAACTCTTTTTCTTTAGAAAATAATATAGCTTTATGATTTGTTAATATAGATGATGTTGCTCTACTATCACCAATAATAGTATCTGATATTTGAACTGGATTATTTACATCAGAAATATCAAATAATGCCATTTTCATTCCTGTTATCTTAGCTGTTTTGGAAATTACTTTTCCTAAAGAATTTTTATTGATTATCTCCTCTGTTTGCATACCTATTCCTATTATATGATTTTCATCATATGGGTGCAAATATGTACTATATCCTGGTATTTTTAATTCACCTAAGACTATAGGATTTTTAGGATTGCTTAAATCAATTACAAATAATGGGTCCATTGTTTGATATGTTACCAGATAAGCTTTATTTCCCATAAATCTTGACGAGTATATATTCTCACCTTTTGCCAAATATGGGGTTTCTCCTATCTTATTTAGCTTATTATCTAACACAATTACTTTTGATCCATAATTCGTTGTAACCGCTAATCTTAAATTATCTTCAAATTCGTCAATAGAAAATTGATTAATTGTAGTTCCTTCAACCTCAGCAGAATTTTCATATTTTATATTACCATCTTCTTGAATATGAAATTTATAAATATTTGTATGAATTTCTGTTTTGTAACTAATGTTATTTTTTATTTCAAGTAATCCAAAAACACCTTTCCATCCAAATACATCAGATATTGACTCTTCATAAATATCTTTATAATCATTATTTAATAGATAAATATTATTTTCAGATATATAAGCATTTTCCATATTCAATAAATATGATTTAACATCTATTTTTTGGGTTAAATTATTTAAATCCACAACAGAAATAATAGTTTGAATATTATCTGGGGAGTTATTTAAATATTTAATATCTCTCAAATTAATTTCTTGTTTATTTCTATCTTCTGTATAGTATGTAATAATTTCATTATTCTCTTTTCTTAAACTTCCTGAAGATAATACATATAGTTTGTTTCCAATACACCTAGAAGTATAATATGGTTCATATAATGTATAACTTTTTTTAAGTACAGGTGATTGTCTATTTTGTATATCATATATATAAACAATAGTATTTTTATTGTTATATCCAATAGTACCTGCAATAACTGTTAAAGTATTATTATATAACATTAAATCTTCTGGATATCCTTCTGTAATTCTAATCTTCTTTACAATTTTAATATTTTCTGAATCTCTAACATCAGTAATAATAATATTATCATCTGAAATAGAATATATAAAATCACCATCAGTTTTTATTATATCTGCTTCATCGACATTTTCAACTTGAATATTTGTTGTAGAATAATCTTTTGCATTAGCAGAATTTTCCTTGTTGCTAGATGTTGTAGTAGCATTATATAAATCTACAGAATCTATATCAAAATTTGTTGGTAAACTATAATCAGCTATATATTTTTTTTCATGAATAGAAAATTCATCCATCCACACACTAAAAGGCATAGATACTATTTTTAATATATACTCTGTTAGACCTACTTCCTCTCCTTCATAGATTTTCATTAATTCTTTTTGTGATTTTACAGAAACCAGTTTACCTTTATTATTATTTTTAAATATCAAAGATACTAGAACAGTAATAATTATTATTAATAATATAATAATAGATAAAACTATTTTTTTGTTTTTTTTCACACTAAATTCCCCCTTTTCTTTAAAATTATACAAATACAATTTTAAAAAATAATATCTAATTTATAAGTATAAATATATAATTTATTTTTGTATATATTTTTTATAATAATTTTCAATTTGTGCAAATTCTTCTATTGTTAAAGCTTCTCCTCTTACTTTCTCATCAATTTGAAGATGTTTTAACATATCCAAAATTTTTTCTTTATTGTTAAATAAATTACTATTTTGTAATGCATTTACCAATGTTTTTCTTCTTTGCATAAAAGCAAGCTTTATTATATAAAAAAAAATCTTTTCATCATTTACCTTAACTGGTGGCTTTTTTCTTATAGTTAATTGTATTACTTCCGATTCAACCTCTGGCTCTGGAACAAATGAAGAGTTTGGCACTTTTAAAACTTCATTAGCTTCTGCATAATAATATACAGAATAAGTTATTGCTCCAGAAAATTTTTGTCCCGGAATACATGTTAGTCTATCTGCTACTTCTTTTTGTATCATAACAGTTATTGTTTGTATATCCAATTTTTCTTCCAATAACTTCATAATAATAGGCGTAGTAATATAGTATGGAAGATTTGCAACGATTTTAACATTCTTAATTTTTGATGTATTCTTTTCCTTGTCTATAATATTTTTTAGACTTATTTTTAATATATCTTCATTTAAGATCTCTATATTATCATATAAACTAAATCGATCATTTAATATTTTAATCATTCTATTATCTAATTCTATTGCAACTACTTTACCTGCTTTTTCTATTATCTTACAGGTTAAACTTCCAAGCCCTGGTCCAATTTCTATAATTAGATCATCTTTTTTTATGTCTGCAATATTTACTATTTCATCTACGACTTCTTCATTAATTAAAAAATTTTGACCCAATTTTTTATTTGCAGTTAATCCGTATTTTTTCATTAAAAAATTTGTTTCCTGGTATAAACTATTCATTTTTCTCACCGTATTTATTTTACCATAATTTATATTTTTTTCAATATTTAATGCGAATATAATCGCCCCTTGTATTTACTCTTACAAATTATTATTTTTTACTGAAAAATAATAATTTACTTTCTATTAAATCTTTGCAAAAATTTACATATATATTCATAATTTTAAGTTGATTTTTGACATATTTTAATATACAATATTTTTAGAATTTTTAGATGAAATGGTGAATTTATGAAAAATATAGGCAAAAGAAAAAAAATAGATAAAAGCAGCTATAGAAATGTTGCAAATAATAAGCTTAAAGTTACAATGTCCATAATTTTAATTTTATTATTCCTTCTTATATTTCGTCTTGGATGGATACAATTTATACAAGGTTCTAGTTTAAAGGAGAGTGCTTACAGACAACAAACCGTCAATAAAATTATTAGTCCAAATAGAGGAACTATATACGATTGCAATGGAAAAGCACTCGCAATTAGCGCTAGTGTTGATACTGTTACAATCAACCCTACAAGAATTAAAGAAGAAAATAAAGAAAAAATAGCAAAAGCATTTTCTGATATCTTTAAATTAGATTATGAAGAAACGTTAAATAAAGTAAAAAGTAATTCTTCTGTAGAGACTGTTGTAAGCAAAATAGAACAAGATAAGATTAATGAATTAAAAGAATGGATGGTTACCAACAAATTATCTAGCGGTATTAATATAGATGCAGATAATAAAAGATATTATCCATATAATAACTTAGCATCTCATTTAATTGGATTTACAGGTACAGATAATCAAGGATTATCTGGAATTGAACTTGCATGGAATAAATCTTTAACTGGAACTGCTGGTAAAATTGTTGCATCTGCAGATGTTCATAATGATGAAATCTCTAATCAAACTCAACAATACATTGAAGCAGAAAATGGTAGTGATATTTATTTAACTATTGATGTAAATATTCAAAGTATTGTAGAAAAATATTTAAGTCAAGCTGTACAAAAAAATAGAGCTGTTGCAGGCAGTGCAATCATAATGAATCCAACTAATGGAGATATATTAGCTATGGCTACCTCTCCTGATTATAACTTAAATTCTCCATTTGAACCAAATTCAGAAGAATTAAAAAACAAATGGGATAGTTTAACTTCTTCTGAAAAAACTTCTTCATTATATAAAATGTGGAGAGATAAAAATGTTTCTGATACTTATGAACCTGGATCTCCCTTCAAAGTACTAACTGCAGCAATTGCTATAGAAGAAAATATAACTGAAACAGACATTGCAGGCGATTTTAACTGTATTGGATATCATGATGTAAATGAAACAAAAATAAATTGTTGGAGAAAAGACATCCCTCATGGATATCAAACATTAAAACAAGCACTTGCAAATTCTTGTAACCCTGCATTTATTCAATTAGGCTCACGTATAGGTACTTCAACATTTTATAAATATTTTAAAGCTTTTGGACTATTTGATAAAACTAATATAAACACAGCAAGCGAAACTGTAGGAATTTTTCATGATGAAAGCAATGTTGGTCCTGTTGAACTTGCTACAATTTCTTTTGGACAGAGATTTACCATTACTCCTATACAATTAATAACAGCAATTTCTTCTGTGTCTAATAATGGAACCTTAGTAAAACCAAGAATAGTAAAACAAACTGTAAACTCTGATACAAATGCAACAACAACAATAGAACCTGAATCTATCCGACAAGTTATTTCTTCGGAAACTGCTGAAAAAGTAAGGCAAATGATGGAATATGTTGTAACAAATGGTACTGGTAGGTATGGTGCTGTTGAAGGATATTCTATTGGCGGAAAAACAGGTACATCTGAAGCATCTCCTGGTGGATCAAATAAAAAAAATACACTATCTTATGTTGCTGTTGCTCCATCAGATAATCCAGAAATTGTTTGTTTAGTTGTATTATACGATGTAGAAAATCCAAGTGCTCAAGGTGGTCTTATTGCTGGTCCAATTGTTTCATCAATACTTTCCGAGGTATTACCATATCTTGGTGTAGCTTCTGACAGTGTTGATACTGTTTCTATGTCTCAAACATCTATTATAACTATTCCAGATATAAGAAATAAAACCGTAACAGAAGCTCAAAAAATACTAACTAGTTTAGGATTAAATGTTAGTGTAAATGTAGAAGGAGATAAAAATTCAATTTTAGTAAAAGATCAGACACCCGCTCCTGGTAGCAGTGTACTATCAGATTCATATATTTTCTTATATACAGAAGGAAATGATGCAAGAACTTCTGTTAGTGTTCCTGATCTATCTGATATGACGTTGTCAAAAGCTAAGAATGCTTTAAAAGATAAAAAACTAAATTATATTTATATAGGTACAGGTAAAGTTAAATCTCAATCTATCTCATCAGGTGCTTCTGTAGAAGCGGGTACAATAATAGAACTTGTATTAGAATAAATTAACATTTTATTGGCAAAATAAAACAAATCTCACTTCGCGAGAGCTTTGGTTTTAATTAAGCTTTTTCTGTAATTATAATAAGCTCTTAAGAAGCATAAAGATTTGTTGTCGCGAAAAATTGCAAAGCAATTTTTCTGTGCAATATAGTTTTTGTTTAACAGGAATTTCGGAGAAATTCCTATTAAATAAATAAAAAAGGAGTGACCTGCTTTGATGAAATATAAGAATATAAAAACCATATTCATATTTACAGTTCTATTTGTACTAGTTATATTTTTAACTGGGTGCAATAAAAATACAGATGAGCAGGTAAACAATGTTATAATTCAATCTGATGATGAAAAATACCAAATAAGCTTATCCGAAGATATTGAAATTCAATTTAATACTGATGAAAATTATTCACTTGATTTGTTTTCTGAAAAAGATAACTTTTATTTATATGTAAATACAATATACAAAAACAGAGAAGTTGACTTACTAGACTATGTTAAAGACGATAAAGAGTTCGTTCTTTCTAAAAAAAATAATACAAGAGATACTATAGATATATCATCTATAAATCTTCAAAAATATACAGCTTATTCTTATAGTTTTACTTATACTGACTCTGATTTTAATAAAGACTTTTTTACACAAATTGTATGGATAGAAACTTCAGACAATATATATATTTTAAATTTAGAAATATCTACAGAAAACAAAGATAGATATATTCAAATTTTTAATGATATTATAAATTCTTTTACAGAATTATAGACAATGAATATAGAATACTATATAATATAAAAAATAATAAATTAATATAAAATAAGACTAGCTATTAGTTAGTCTTATTTATTAGAAAGGATTATTAATGTTTGAAAGTATTATTTTTAAATATTTAGCAACTTTAATTATAAGCATGATACCCATTATAGAACTTAGAGGAGCAATACCAATTGCTGTTTTTACTTTTCATTTATCATATATAGAGGCATTTATAATAAGTTTAATAGGAAATATTATTCCTATATATTTTATTGTAAAATACATAAGGCCACTATTTGATTTCTTTGGAAGATGGAAACCATTTAGAATAATTATTGATTATGCTACTAAAAGGGCAACTAATAAAATTGAAAATGATAAGAAATTGCAAAACTTCACTGCTTTAGGATTATTTTTATTTGTAGCAATACCTATTCCTGGAACCGGAGCTTGGGTCGGTTCATTAATCGCAAATTTTTTAGGTTTGCCTGTAAAAAAAGCATTTCCGCCTCTTGCATTAGGTGTTCTTGCTGCAGGAATAATAATACTATCTGCTACTGCAGCAGCCAATGGTGGATTTAATTATTTGTTTCAACATATATAAAAAGTTCACATCAATTTTGGATGTGAACTTTTTCTTATTCATTAATTCTAATATTCTGCTACTTCATACTTAAACTTACTTTTTGCCTATCTTTATCAATACCAATTACTTTTACTTTTACAATATCACCTACACTAACAACATCTGAAGGATTTCTTACAAAACTACCTGATAACTCTGAAATATGTACTAATCCATCATGTTTTACACCAATGTCTATGAATGCACCAAAGTCAGTTACATTTCTAACTGTACCAGAAAGAACCATTCCTAATCTTAAATCTTCAAATTTTAATACATCTGACCTTAATATTGGTTTTGGCATATCTTCTCTTGGGTCTCTTCCTGGTTTTGAAAGTTCTTCTATAATATCTTTTAGTGTTAATTCTCCAATATTTATTTCTTGTGATATTTTCTTTATATTTATGTTTTTTAATTTTTCTCTTAAATCTATTAATTTTTCAGAATCAGCTATATCTTCTTTCTTGTATCCTAAAATATTTAAAAGCTTTTCTGCTCCTTCATAACTTTCTGGATGTACTGCAGTCATCTCTAATGCATTTTTTCCATTATATATTCGTATAAATCCTGCACATTGTTCAAATGCTACTTTTCCTAGCTTTGGCACTTTTAATAATTCTTTACGCGTTGCAAGTTCACCATTTTCATCTCTATATTTTACTATGTTTTTAGCAATAGTATTATTTATTCCTGCAACATAAGATAAAAGAGATGGTGTTGCAGTGTTCACATCTACGCCAACGCTATTTACGGCATTTTCAACAACTCCTGTTAAGCTTTCAGTTAATTCTTTTTGATTAACGTCATGTTGATATTGCCCTACCCCTATTGACTTTGGATCTATTTTTACAAGTTCAGCAAGAGGATCTTGAAGTCGTCTTGCTATAGATATTGCTCCTCTAATAGATACGTTAATATCAGGATATTCTTCAGTTGCAAGTTTAGATGCAGAATAAACTGATGCTCCAGCCTCACTTACAATTGCATATACTACATCTTTCTTTATTTCCTTAAGTGTATCAGATACAAATATTTCGGATTCACGGCTTGCAGTACCATTTCCAATTGCTATCATATCTACATCATATTTATTAATTAAATCTGTTAATATCTTTCTTGCTCCAATTACATCATTTTGAGGCTCTGTTGGATAAATAGTTGTATATTCTAAAAGTTTTCCTGTTTTGTCTATTACAGCTATTTTACATCCAGTACGGTACGCAGGATCAAAGCCAATAACATTCTTTCCTTTAATTGGGGGTTGTAGTAAAAGCATCTTAGCATTTTGCCCAAATACCTTTATTGCCTTTTTACCTGCTTTCTCAGTTAAATCTGATCTAATTTCTCTATCTATAGAAGGTTCAATTAATCTTTTAAATGAATCAATAATTGTTTGTTGTAGCAATGGTACAAATTGCTCGTTTTGTCTTACTATTATATCTTTTTCTATTGCTTCTATAATTCTTTCTTCTGGTTTTTCAATTTTAACTTTTAAGAATTGTTCCTTTTCTCCACGATTAATGGCAAGTACCCTATGACTAGGAATTTTAGATATTAATTCTTCAAAATCATAATACATTTCATAAGGAGACTTTTCATCTTTTGCTTTTTTGGATACAATTTTTGCTTGTTTGTAACATAGTTTCTTTATTACGTCTCTATACTTAGGTTCATCTGAAATATTCTCTGCTATAATATCTAATGCTCCAGAAATTGCATCATCTTCTGAGATAACTCCCTTTTCCTCACTAATATATTTTTCTGCAATTTTATTTATATTCTCTTTTTCTTTTCCGCATGTAAATTATAATTGAAAGAGGCTCAAGTCCCTTTTCTTTTGCTATAGTCCCACGTGTTTTTTTCTTTTGTTTATATGGTCTATATATATCTTCTAGTTTTGAAAGTACTAATGCATTTTCAATATTCTGTCTTAACTCATCTGTAAGCTTTCCTTGTTCATCAATTAATCTTATTATTTCTTCTTTTCTTGATTCTAAGTTTTTTAAATATGTAAGTCTTTCATTTAAATCTCTTAAAATTTCATCGCTCAAATTACCTGTTACTTCTTTACGATAACGTGCAATAAATGGGATAGTATTTCCTTCTTCTATTAATTTTAATGTATTTTCAATCTGAGATCTTCTTAAATTAAATTCCTCTGCAAGTATTTCTTCTATTTTATTCAAATTAATTCCTCCTGTCTATTTTTTTATTATTAAATTACCGTTACATTATATATTAAAATTATTTTGTTTCAAAATATGCTTTTGACTTAAGTGACATTTCTATTTGATTTGTCCTTTCAAGTAAAGATACAAAAAAAGGTTTAAAGATGAGATTTAAGTTTTTAAGCATATTCCAAAAATTTGTATTCATTCCTTTTGATTTTAATGAATATTTAATTTGAGAAAGCTCATTTCTTAATATAGGTATAAAAGTAATACTAATTAAAACTATTATACTAATGTCTTTAGGATTTATTTTAAATATCTTTAAAGGTGTAAAAAGCTTTTCAAGAACTACAGCAAATCTTGTTGTTGTAATAGTTTTAGAGAAAATATATGTCATATTACATACTAAGATTAATCTGATAAATACATATACTGCACCTTGTATGTCTTGAAAGAGTAAATTTATGACTGCAGTTAATATAATAAAAGGCATAATTTGAAGTATATTTTTTATGGCGTTTTTAATTTCTATTTTTAATACAAACATTAATATTAGATTAATAAGTAAAAAAGCTAAAAATACATAGTAAGAATTAACAAAAAAAACAGAAATTGTATAAATTAAGAATAAAACAAATTTAATAATATCAGTCATTTTTAAATCTCCTTACAATCTCTTTAATAAGTTCCTGATCTGTATAATCTTTTAATGAAATATTAATTCCAGCATTCTGAAGTTCTATTATCATCTTTATTACAAATGGTAAATTCATATCATTTTCTTCGAAAAAAGAAACATTATCTATTATTTCTTCCTTTTTAAACTCTTTTATAATTTTTCCTTTACTTAAAACAATGATCCTATCAGCTAACATTACCTCATCCATTACATTAGTATTAAATAAAATTGTATAACCATCTTTTTTTAATTTTTTTACTAAATTATATACATCTTCTTTTCCTTTAGAATCAAGCATTGTTGTTGGTTCATCTAGCACTATATATTTAGGATTAAATGCAAGTACACTTGCAATTGTTATACGTTGTTTTTGTCCAAGTGAAAGTTCATAAGCATCCTTATACATATATTCGTACATTCCTGTAGTCTTTAATGCTTTAGATATTCTATCCTCTAAATCTTCTATTCCCATATTCTTTAATCCAAATGCTATATCATCAAACACATTTCCAAATATTATTTGATTTTCTGGATTTTGAAAAACAATTCCGATTTTTTTTCTTAAATTTATAATTTGTGATTTATCTTTTACATCAATATCATCTACCATAATCTTACCAGAATATGTATTATCAATCCCTGAAATTAATCTTGCAAGAGTAGACTTACCTGATCCATTTTTTCCTATAATACAAACGCATTCTCCTTCATTTACATTTAAATTAATATTATTTAATACAGCCTGTCCATTTTTATATTTAAAATTTAAATCTTGTATACTTATCATGTATCTTTCTATATTTATATAAAAATATAGCTCCTTTCTCTTTATATATATATAAAGTTCATAGCAACCGCAGGGTAATTTATAGACTAAATGTCTGAACTGTAATTCATAGAAAATAATTCTATTTCAAAATATCTACTACCGTTTTATATACGTAAAAACTACCAATAATAAAAATAGTATGATCAAAATATTTTTGTTTAGCCTCATTTATTGCATCTTCCAAACTCATTGTTTTTAAAATTGTATCTTCATCTGCAAACTCTTGTGCTTCTTTTAATAAAACTTCTTTTGGTATGTATCTTGATAAATCATTTCCATCAGTAAAATAGAAAACCGCTTCTTTATCATCTAACATTTTCCTTAAAATTGTTTTTTCATCTTTTGTATTTAGAATCGATATTATATATACTTTCTTACTTACTTTCTCATAAAGATTAATTGTATCTTTTAAATGATCAATTGCATTTTCATTATGTGCACCATCAAATATAATCTTAGGATTTTCTAATAATAATTCAAATCGTGCTTTATGTTTGACTGTCTTTAATCCTTCTTTTATACTACTTAATCTTATATTAAACCCATTATTTTTTAATATATCTATACATTCTAAACATATACTTGCATTATTTAATTGTTTTTTTCCTTTTAAATTTATCTGTACGTTTTTATAACCTTTGTAACTAAACGTCTGAAAATCAGAATTATATGATATATCTTTAATATCATTTTCATCAACTATATAAAGCATATTTTCCTTTTCATTACATACTTTTTTAAAAATATCTATTGTGTCATTTTGCTTAAATACCACAGTATTTGAATGCTGTTTAATTATTCCAGCTTTTTTATATGCTATATCTTTTATAGTTTTTCCTAGCACATCAGTATGGTCTAGCCCAACGCTTGTTATAACTGAGATAATTGGGTTTACAATGTTAGTACAATCATATAATCCTCCCATACCAGTTTCTAGAACAACAATATCACAGTTTTGCTGTGAAAAATATATTAAAGCTATACTTGTAATTACTTCAAACCATGTTACATTATTATCATGCGTGCTGTTATATTCTTCTATTTTTTTTGATAATGGGATTAATATTTCATTTACTTGCTTTTCTGAAATTTCTATATCATCAACCAATATTCCATCATTAAAAGTAATTAAATGAGGTGAAATAAATTTGCCTACTCTGTATCCAGAATTAGAAAGCACATTTGATAGCATTTGGCAAGTACTTCCTTTACCATTAGTTCCAGCTACATGTATAAATTTCATATTTTTATGAGGATTTCCAAACTCCTTCATAATCCAAACCATCGCATCTAAACTTGGATTATCTGTATACTTTGCAAAATTTGATAAATAATTTTCTATATCCATATCTTTCCTCTTAAAATAAATATTTATTTGTAATGGGCCTTAATGCTTTTTCAAGTACAAATATTGTAACCACTTGAATAGGCAGCATAATAACTTGAGTAAGTACTCTAGATGAAACAACTACTAAATAGGCTGAACCATAAAGTATATTAAGCCATAAAGATGTTAATAAAATTCCTACTACGCCTAAAGCTAATATACTACTTATAATTAGTCTTATAATAAATTCTGAATCTTTCATTTCTTTTTCTGATTTTTTATATAAAAATAATCCATAAATTAAACCTGTAATAGCTGCACTTATTGTAAATCCCGGAAAATATGATCCAAATGGAAATAAAATAGCACCTATTAAATCACTTAAAGCTGCAATAAGAGTGCTGTATTTTGGTCCAAGCCATATAGATGATAACATAATAGGAATAAAATTTAAGCTAATTACTAATAATTGTGTTTTGATTGATACAAATCTAGATAAAACAATTGAAACAGCAAGTAACATTGCTGATAAAATTATTTTTTTTGTTTTTGACATACAAAAAACTCCTTCCCTTTATATGTACATTCCGCACACTAAAGAAAAGAAGATTGATCTTCTATGTTTAATAGCGGAATGCGAAAATAATTAAGCGAATTACCTCTTGCCTTACTAACAACTTCCCGTTTAGTAAGTCTTAACTAATTATTTTCTACTCTATTTTATTTATATTACCTAAATAATACATCAATATTTATATTTCGTCAATAGCTTTATTTTACACATTTTTAATTAGTTTGTTTCTTTTAAATATGCAATAACAGCATTTTTTATAAGTTCATTTATAGAAATATGTTCTTCTATTGATTTCATTTTCGCTTTTGTATGAAGATCTACACCAAGCCTTACATTTAGCGAACCTTTGCATTGTTTTTCTGGAATTTTATTACTTGCCTTGCAATTATCTAAATAAAAATCTATTGCATCTTTAAAATCTTTTTTTAATTCTTTAACTGTTTCACCTTCAAAAAAGATCAGAGAATTTTTTAAGCCTTCAATTTTTCCACAAAAGCATTCATCTTCATCGCTATATCTTATTTCTGCCCAATATCCTTTATATTTCATTATATTATCCATTATATTAGCCTCCATTCTTCTAACTGTTTTAATATACCAATAATTTTATATGGTTTTATTATATTACTAGGATGTGGTTTATGAAGTATTATTTTTCTGCAATATAAATCTTTGAATTCAACTCTTGAACCTGAAGTTTTACCTTTATTATTCTCAAAAAATCCTAGTTTATTAAGTAAACTTTTAGCTTCATTATATGTATAATCTTTGGACTTCGCTTGTAATCTTTGAATCTCTTTTCTATTCTACTCATATTATACTCCTTTCTATAATGTTTTGCAACTATTTTTAGTTGCAAAATTGTATGTTGGTTTTATATACAAATCTATTATTTTTATGTTTTATTCTATAAACTTCTTAACTTTAATTCTTGATTTTTTATCTACTACAATAGAAATTTCTCCCATCTGATCTGTACGGTAAATTGTTGTACCGCATGCTTTCCAGCCTCTTTATAACTTCATTATTTGGATGTCCAAATTTGTTATATTCTCCAACTCCAATTAATGCTGTTTTAGGATTTACACTTTTTATAAACTCTTGTATTGATGAAGTATTTGAACCATGATGTGCAACTTTTAAAATAGTAGAATTTAATATTTGCAAATTATTTTTATATTCTTCTAAAATATGTTTTTCAGCTATTTCTTCTATATCTCCTGTAAAAAGCATTGAAAAGTTTTTGTAGCTTAGTTTACAAACAATAGAATTGTTGTTTAATATATTCTCATTTATTAATTTATTTTTGTCTGGCCATAAAAAATCAAAATTCACTCCATTTTCTATCTGAAGCTTATCTTCCTTGTTTACAACAATTACTTTTATTTTCTTTTCCTTAACAATCTCTTTAAATTTTAAATAGTTCTCGCTTTCTTTACCTTGCACACTTATAACAATATTTTTAACTTTAATTTTATTCATAATAGAAAGCAAACCTCCTACATGATCAGAATCAAAATGAGATATAATAATATAGTCTAAAGTTTTAATTCCTCTTCCCAATAAATATGGTAACAAGATTTCTTCTCCAACATCAAAACTATCACTTTTTTCGCTTCCACCACCGTCGATTAATATCTTTTTATTATATGGAGTAATTAATAAACATGAATCTCCTTGTCCTACGTCGATAAAATGTATTTTTAAATCTTTAGGTATTTTTTGAAATATGGAAAATAATAAAGATATAATAAGTATTAATACTAACAGTTTTACTTTTAATTTTTTAAACTTTAATTCTATTTTGCATAAAAAATTTAATACCTTTTTTTGCATATATGATAAATGATTTTTTTTATTTAAATTATTTTTTAAATATATTAAGAATAAAAAAATGTAATAGATTATAAAGAAGATAACATTAGGAGTTGAAATATAAATTACACTAAGTGGAATTTTAGAACATACTTTTGTTATAGTTATTAAAATATCTAGAATAAATTTTAAAGAAATAGAAAAAATACCTGAAATAAATTTAGAAAAGAATGATAAAATACAAATTAAAAATCCTCCAATTATTATTACTCCCATTAGATATCCTGCAAAAAGATTTGAAATAAAGAATGTTAATGAAATTGTATTAAAATTTAGAATCATTATGGGCATAATAATAATTTGTGCTGAAAGCGTTATACATACCATCTGAAAAATAGAGTTTTTTATTTTTGATAATAAGGTATTTATAATATTAGTTTTATAAATTATAATTCTATCTTCATTTGTATTTTCTAAGTATATTTTATTTCTATTATTTAATTTTCTTAAACGGCTTCCTACTTTTTCAGTTAAAATATTGTAAAAAAAGACTATTCCAATTGTCCCTCCATAAGATAGCCAAAACCCTACGTTATACACAGAAAAAGGATTTATAAATAGAATAATGAGCATTGATAAAGAAATACTATTAATTATATTAAACTTTCTATTTATTAAATACGATATTAATAAAATAACAGCCATTAAAACTGCTCTTGTAACAGATGGAGAATACCCTACAATACCTAAAAAAAATATTAAAGAAATAATTGTAATTATATAAACAATCTTTTTATCTAAGTATAAATAATTTAATACTAAACCTATACCTAGTATAATATATGACACATGAGCTCCAGATACTGCAAGCATATGGTATAAATTACTAATTTTAAAGTTTTCATTAATTTCTTCATCAATTTCATCTGTATCACCAGTTAAAATACCTAGTAATAAATCTCCTTCTTTTTTAGGAAATAAGTCATTTAAATTTTCTTTTATTATTACTTTAATATTATTGCATAATTTATATATACAATTTATATTATTATCTTTTATAACTTCTATTCTTTCACAGTTTATATTTCCATATGTATTAATAGATTTTAAATAATTTTTATAACTAAAACCATTCTTGTTTCTTGAAATACTTGGACTTAAATATTTTCCGTTTATTTTAATTTGCATACCATATTTCAAATCTATATTTTTACTTGTCTTTTTTATATTTAATAAGAGATTTGTACCTTTATAATTATCACCTTTACCTAGAATTTTATCAACTCTGATTTTATATGTTATTCTATATTCTTTTTCTTTTTTTTCGCTTATTACAGTAGCTATAATTTCTAATTCATCATTATTTTTATATAAACTATCAAACTTTTCTTCTCCTAAATATACTATGCAAAAAGAAACTAACAATCCTATTAAAAATACTGCTATAAACACTTTTTTTATTATAAGTTTAAAGTATCCTCTGTACTTTTTTAGTATAGAAGTAGATATAAATATATAATATATAACTAATAATACTATTATTAAAACAAAAAGAAGGGCTATACTTTTAATGTATAACCCCCATATAATTCCTAATAGATACCCTATTAAAAAAATTAAAATTAAATTATGCAATTTATGTTTTCACCATTTTCCTTATTAATCTTCCCCTATTAATATACTCTAACCCCTGTCATATATCTTGACTCATAATATCCATATAAAGATGAAACAATTACTCCTACACTTGGAGTAGATGCATGAATAAATGAACCATTTCCAATGTATATACCAACATGACCTATATCTGATGATCCAGCTTCAGTAAATATTATTAAATCTCCTAATCTTAATTCAGATTTAGAAACTCTAGTTCCTATATATGCTTGTGATCTTGCAGAGTGTGGTATAGAGTATCCAAAATGTTTATATACATACTGTGTAAATCCAGAACAATCAAAACTGTTTGGTCCTGCACCTCCATATACATATGGGTATCCCTTGTATTGCATTGCAAAATTTACAATTTGTTGTCCTAAAGAAGTATTCTCATTTGTGCTTGTAGCTTGAGTTGTTGCTGTTTGGCTTTCATTATTTGCTCTTGTCTCTTGCATACTTCTTGATGTAGTTTCAACTGATACTTTTGTATCTGATATCAATTCCGCTGAAACATATCCTTCAAAATTATTTGTTTTAACTTTACTCCATCCATTTTCAGTACTTAATACCGTAACTTCTGAATTTTTATATAATACTGTTAAAATATCTGCTGTTGTACTAGCACTTTTTCTTAAGTTAGCACCATCTACTTTAATATATCCTGTTTTACTTTCAATTGTAGATTCATTTTGAGGTATACTTTCTTCTTTATTCTCCTCCTCTTGTGCTTCTTTAGCAATTTGAGTGTTTTCTTCTTTTCCTTGTTCTAGATTTACTAGTTTTTCACTTCTAATCCAACCTGAAACTTTATCAAGTGTAATATATGACCAACCATTTACTTCTTTTATAACACTCAATTTTGTATTGGATGTTATTTTATAAATAACACTAGAATTAATCAATGGAACTATGTACAATGATTGTTCTACATTTACAGTTTTGTATTCACTCTCTACACTGTTTTCATCTTCTGAATCTGAATCATTACTTGCTATATTATCTTGACTATTTGTTTGCTCACTCTTAATATTATCTTCAGTTTCATCAGTTTTTGTTACATTTGATTCTTCCTGAAACTTAATATAGTCTTTATGAATATATCCTATATTATCTCCAGCTTTTATCTTAACCCAATTACCTTGTGTTTCTATAACTTCAACTTTGTCATCTTGTGCCAAAAGAGTAATTATATCAGCACTTGTTGAAGCATCTTTTCTTAGTCTTACTGATGATTCTGTTATTGTACCATTAGTTGTTGCAAAACTTTTAAGATTTAAAGAAAATATAGTTATAAAAGCAACAGTGGAAACAAAACACACTTTCTTTACAAAGTTCATAATTAATTCTCCTTTTATATTTTTAACATAAGTAAGTATACACTTAAATGTAAAAAATGTCAAATTTTCTCTATTATTTCAGCGCAACGCTGAGATGCAAATTTTAAATAATTATTAAAATCAATTTCATTTTTTCCATTTGGTGAATCAGATATTGATCTTATTATAATGAATGGAATTTTATCTAAAAAGCACACTTGTGCAATAGCTGCTCCTTCCATCTCTACACACTCTGCTGCAAATTCTTTTCTTATCTGCTCTTTCATCTCTATATCATTACAGAATACATCTCCTGTTGCAATGTTACCAGTTACTATTTTATATGTATTCTCTTTTCCTTTGTTCATTAATTCTTCTATTATTCCTTCTATTTTTTTTATTATTATTTCATCACTTTCAAAGAATTTTCCAGTTTCAGAGACATATCCTTTTTCATTGCCAAACGCTGTTAAATCAAAATCATGCTGTACTATTTTTTTACCAATTACAATATCACCTACATCTAAATTATCATTTATTGCACCCGCAGAACCAACATTGATAATATATTCTAAATCATAATTATCAATCATTATTTGCGTAGTTCTCGCTGCATTGACTTTACCTATACCACATTTCACCAAAATATATTCTTTATTATTTATATTTCCTTCATAAAAATTTAAGTTATATAGCTTGTTTTCCTTTATATTACTCATTTTATTTTTTATAGCTTGCATTTCTTCGTCCATTGCAGCTATAATACCAATTTTATTCATTATATTTCACCTTCTTTCATGGAATTATTATATCATAGTAAAAAAATAAGTACAATAAAAACCTCACTTTTTGAGGCTTTTATTGTACTTTATTTAAATTTTTTACTAAGCAAGTTCAACAACAGCTCCAGCTTCTGTAAATTTAGCTTTTAATTCTTCAGCTTCTTCTTTAGAAACTCCTTCTTTAACTGTTTTTGGTGCTCCGTCAACTAATTCTTTAGCTTCTTTCAATCCAAGACCTGTAGCATCTCTTACTACTTTTATTACTGGTATTTTGTTAGCTCCAGCTTCTTTTAATACAACATCAAAAGATGTTTTTTCTTCAGCTGCTGCTCCAGCTACAGCTGCTCCAGCTGCAGGTGCTGCAGCTGCTACTGCAGATACTCCAAATTCTTCTTCTATAGCTTTTACTAAATCAGCTAATTCAACTACTGTCATTTTTTTGATTTCTTCAATCATTTCTTCTTTATTCATAATTTTAAATCCTCCTAATTTTTTTATTATTTTCTGGTTCAAAACCGAACCCTTATTTAATTTTAATTTTAATCAAAAACAAGTAGTACTAGGCATTTTCAATTCAAAAAAGCGGAGACGTACTAGTGTACGTTGAGCATTTTTGAATTGGAAATAACGACGTAATACGAAGTTTTTCATTAAAATTAGACTGCTTCTTTTTGAAGCTTAACTTGATCAAGTGCAACTGCAAGTTTTGTAATATTTCCAAGTAATGCACCTGCAAGCATAGAAAGCAATGTTTCTTTTGATGGTAGTTTTGCAAGTGTAATTATTTCTTCAGCTGTCATCACTTTTCCTTCAACTATACCACCTTTGATTTTATAAAATTCATTTTCTTTTACAAAGTTATATATAGCCTTGGCTGCTCCTAGGTAATCTTCTTCTCCTAATATAACAGCTGTTGGACCAATTAGAGCATCATCTAATCCTTCGATTTCACATTTTGCTAATGCTCTTCTTGTAATATTATTTTTTATAACTTTATACTCAGCATTTACTTTTCTTACTTCTGATCTTAAATCAGTAACATCAGAAACTGTTATTCCTCTGTAATCTGTAAGAAGTACTATTTTAGCATTTTTAATTTTTTCTGCTAAAGCATTAACTTCCTCTTCCTTTTGTTTTAAGATTTTTTCACTTGCCATTTTTTCACCTCCTAAAAGTATATAAATTATTTTATTAAATAAAATTAATACCTTATCTTCATTCCCACCAAGGCATGAAAATAAGGTATCACCCGCTCATTTTCCTTCCTCGGTAGGACTTATCTTGAATGCCTACTGTCTTTGGAATAATTATTTATTTTTTATTTTTGATTAATTGCTATTCCAGGTCCCATTGTTGTTGTTACTGTTACACTTTTAATATATTGTCCTTTTGCTGCAGCAGGTTTAGCTTTTATAACAGCGTCTATAATTGTATTATAGTTATCTAATAATTTATCTGCACCAAAAGAAACTTTTCCAAATCCTAAGTGAATAATATTTGTTTTATCTAAACGATATTCAACTTTACCTGATTTTATTTCAGAAATTGCTTTTGTTACATCCATTGTTACTGTTCCTGATTTTGGGTTTGGCATTAATCCTTTTGGACCTAATACTTTTCCTAATCTTCCTACAACACCCATCATATCTGGAGTTGCAACAATTACGTCATAATCAAACCAGTTTTCTTTTTCAATTTTTGGTATTAGTTCTTCTGCTCCTACAAAATCAGCTCCAGCTTTCTCTGCTTCTGTTGCTTTATCTCCTTTTGCAAATACTAATACTTTTAATGTTTTACCTGTACCATGTGGAAGTACTACTGTACCTCTAACTTGTTGGTCAGCATGTTTTGAATCAACACCAAGTTTAATGTGTAATTCTACTGTTTCATCAAATTTAGCTTTTGGGAATTTCTCTATTAATTCCATTGCTTCTTTTGATTCATATTCTTTTGTTTTGTCTACAAGCTTTGCAGCTTCAACGTATCTTTTTCCTCTTTTCATTTTAACCTCCTTTGGTTATAACGAGCAATTTATTACTCTCCCAATTTCCTTTTTTATTATTGTGAATAAATATAATTATTATATTGCTAGGAAAACTATCTAAAAATCTTGAAACTATACTTCTGTATGTTGAAAGATTTTATGCGACGTTTGACGACGCAAGATGCTGATTATATTTATTCAGAAACAACTATTCCCATAGAACGAGCAGTCCCTTTTACCATACTCATAGCACTATCTATAGAAGCAGCATTTAAATCTTCCATTTTTTGTTCTGCTATTTGTCTTATTTGTTCTGTTGTTATTGTTGCTACTTTTTCTTTATTTGGCTTTCCAGATCCTTTTTGAATCTTTAAAGCTTTTTTAATTAATACTGCAACTGGTGGTACTTTAGTTATAAAAGTAAATGATTTATCTTTGTATACTGTTATAACAGTTGGGATAATCATTCCAGGTTGATTTGCAGTTTTATCATTAAATTCTTTTACAAATTGCATGATATTTACACCACTTGAACCTAATGCTGGACCAACTGGTGGAGCTGGTGTAGCTTTACCTGCCTCTATTTGTAGTTTAATTACATTTGTTACCTCTTTCTCTGCCATTTTTTTTGCACCTCCTTATGTATTTTAGTTATATATTTTTTACACTTTTTGAACTTGAGAGAATTCAAGTTCAACAGGTGTTTCTCTTCCAAACATAGAAACTAATACTTTAACTTTAGCCTTTTCTTTATTGATTTCTTGTACTGAACCAACAAATCCTTCTAAAGGCCCATTTATAACTTTTACAGAATCATTTACATCATAATCAATATTAACTGGTATATCTTCGAATCCCATATTTCTGATTTCCTCATCTGTTAATGGAATAGGATCAGTACCAGAACCAACAAATCCTGTAACTCCCCTAGTATTTCTAACAACATACCAAGACTCTTCTGTTACAATCATCTTGACTAATACATATCCAGGGAAAACCTTTTTTAAATTTGTCTTTCTTTTTCCATCTTTTATTTCAATCTGCTCTTCCATTGGAACAACAATTTCGAAAATATAATCTTCTAATTCTTGGTTTTTAACTTTTTTTTCTAAATCTGTTTTAACTTTATTTTCATATCCAGAATAAGTATGAACTACATACCATCTTGGTTTTAATTCTTCCTTATCTTGAGACATTTCAAGGCCTCCTTTTATTTTAGTATACTATTGTATTAGTTATTGTTCATCTTTAGCTGCTTCTTTATCATCTGCTGTTTCGTCAGTTGTATTTTCTCCTGCTTCAGATGTTTGTTCTTCACTATTTTCTTGCTCTTGTGTTATAGCTTCTTCATCATCTGAATGAATAGTTTCTACTACAGTCCTTAATTTGTTAATTCCATATGTATTAACAGCTTTAAAAGTTAAGTCCAAAACAAATACAATTAATGCTGTAATTAATACAATTGCAATTACTGCTGTTGTATTATTTACTAATTGCTTTGGTGTAAGCCAAGTTACTCTTTTTAATTCTGCTTTGAAATCTTTCATGAATGTTTTTTTCTTTTTTGTTTCTTTTTTATTTTTATCTACTTTTGCCATTTTAATCCTCCTAAAAATAGCTTCTATTTTGTTTCTTTATGTGTTGTACGTTTTTTGCAGAATTTACAGTATTTTACGATTTCTAATCTATCTGGGTTATTTCTTTTATTTTTTGATGTCATGTAAGTTCTTCTTTTACATTCTGTACATTCTAATGTTATATTTTCTCTTGGTCCTTTTGCAGCCATTTAAATACACCTCCGTAATCTTTTAGCTTATTAAAACGATGTGAACATGCACTCTAAAAATACATGCTCAAATAGTTTATCACAAACACAGCTTATTGTCAATATTTATCGCCAATTTTTTGCATGTTTTTTTATTGTTTTTTTTGCAATTTTTTTTGTTTTTTTTGTACAGAAAATCCAAACTTTCCTAATTTTCTTCCTAATGAATAATAATTACCATTTGAATATGTTATTAAATTACATTTTGAAATATCAAATGCTCCTTTTTCATCAATATACTTGCTTCCTGCATGAATTGCTATCACTTCAGCTATAAACATATGATGACTTCCAAATTCTTTAATTTCTTTTACTTTACATTCAACACTAACTGGTGATTCAGAAATCATAGGTACACTAACATATTTTGCTTTTTGTTTTGTGAGTTTCATCTCTTTAAACTTATCAAATTTACTCCCAGATTTTACTCCACACCAATCAGTTGCATATGCTAATTTTTCATTTGTTAAATTAATAACAAACTCTCTTTTTTCTTTTATTAAATTATACGAAAATCTCTCTGGCCTGACTGATATATATACCATAGCAGGGTTTGTATTTATAATGCCAGTCCATGCAACAGTTATAATGTTTGATTTATTCATATCTCCACATGATACAAGAACTGCTGGTAATGGATATAAAAAAGTACCTGGCTTCCACATTGTTTTTTCCATAAAATATTCTCCTAAAAATAAAATCTAAAACTCAAAAATATATAAACATATTCCTCAATTTTAGATTTTATCATAAATTATTAATTATTTCTATAAAAATAAAAAAATCTAGCAACAACCTATCTTTCCAGCAGGGAACCCCGCAAGTATTTTCGGCACATGAGAGCTTGACTTCTGTGTTCGGCATGGGAACAGGTATTACCTCTCTGTTATCGTCACTAGAAAATTAATGTATGCTTATACAAGCACACTGAAAAATACATAGATAACAAAAATATATTGGTTAAGCCCTCGATTTATTAGTATTGGTCAGCTTAATACATTACTGTACTTACACCTCCAACCTATCAACCACGTAGTCTACATGGAATCTTACTTGCTTACGCAATGGGATATCTTATCTTAGGGTGGGCTTCACACTTAGATGCTTTCAGCGTTTATCCCGTCCATACTTAGCTACTCAGCCGTGCCACTGGTGTGACAACTGATACACCATCGGTATGTCCATCCTGGTCCTCTCGTACTAAGGACAGCTCCCTTCAAATATCCTGCGCCTGCGACAGATAAGGACCGAACTGTCTCACGACGTTCTGAACCCAGCTCGCGTACCGCTTTAATGGGCGAACAGCCCAACCCTTGGAACGTACTTCCGCTCCAGGATGCGATGAGCCGACATCGAGGTGCCAAACCTCCCCGTCGATGTGAACTCTTGGGGGAGATAAGCCTGTTATCCCCAGGGTAACTTTTGTCCGTTGAGCGACGGCATTTCCACTCACTACCGCCGGATCACTAAGCCCTACTTTCGTATCTGGTCGACATGTCTGTCTCTCAGTTAAGCTTCCTTCTGCCTTTACACTCTTTCGCGCGATTTCTGTCCGCGCCGAGGAAACCTTTGGGCGCCTCCGTTACTCTTTTGGAGGCGACCGCCCCAGTCAAACTGCC
>CAMYVO010000002.1 GCA_947302485.1 uncultured Clostridium sp.
CTGTACCTGTCATACCAGATAATTTTTCATACATTCTAAAGTAATTTTGGAATGTGATAGTTGCAAGTGTTTTAGATTCATCAGCAATATTCACATGTTCTTTTGCTTCAATCGCTTGATGCAATCCATTATTATATCTTCTTCCATACATAATTCTTCCTGTAAATTCATCTACAATTAAAACTTCTCCATCTTTTACTATATAGTCTATATCTTTTTTCATAATTCCATGAGCACGTAATGCTTGATTTATATGATGTACTATATCAGAATTATCTAAGTCATTTAAATTTTCTAATCTAAATTCATTTTCTGCTTTTTTGATCCCTTTTTGAGTTAATGAAGCAGATTTTGCTTTTAAGTCCACAATGTAATCATAGTTTTCGTTATCTTCTGCTTGATCAGTATCTTTAATGTCTTCTTCTACGATTACTTTTGGAGTAAGTTTTCTAACAAAATCATTCGCTCTTTTATATAAATCTGAAGATTTATTGGCTCTACCAGAAATAATCAATGGAGTCCTTGCTTCATCTATTAAAATACTATCAATCTCATCCACGATTGCATAATTTAGCCCTCTTTGTACAGCTTGATCTTTATATATAACCATATTATCTCTTAAATAATCAAATCCAAATTCGTTGTTTGTACCATAAGTAACATCTGCATTATATGCTTCTTGTTTGTTTTGTGGATTCATTCCACTTATAACTAAACCTACTGTTAATCCTAAAAATTTATATACTTTACCCATCCATTCGCTATCTCTTTTTGCTAAATAATCATTTACTGTTATTACATGAACACCTTTTCCTGATAAAGCATTTAAATATACAGGTAATGTAGCTACTAATGTTTTTCCTTCACCAGTTTTCATTTCAGCAATTCTACCTTGATGTAAAATAATTCCACCAATTAATTGTACATCAAAATGTCTCATTCCTAAAACTCTTTTTGATGCTTCCCTTACAACAGCAAATGCTTCTGGTAAAATATCATCTAATGATTTTCCATTTTTTAATTCTTCTTTAAACTCTTTTGTTTTATTTGTTAGTTGTTCATCTGTTAAAGAGGAAATTTCTGTTTCCAATTCATTTATTTTATTTACAATTGGCATAACTCTTTTTACTTCTTTTTCACTGTATGTTCCAAATATTTTACTAACTAATCCCATTAAAATTCCTCCTAATTTTTTTTACTTTAGTACTATATCACTATTTAAATTTTTTATCAAGGAATTTATATGAAAATATCTATTTTTAGTATTTATAAATTTAAAAATAAAATTTGTGATTTAAAGGATCCACAATCTTTTTGTGGAGTGTCATTTATTTAAATTTGGATTTTTATATGTTTGTATTGAAGCGAAGGATGCAATAAATTGCTTATATATCATAAATTTTATTAATTTATATTTTTTTATAAATTAGTTGTTAGTCAAAAAAGAAATAAGATAGTTATATTTTAATACATATATCATATATTAAAATATAAGAAAGAAGGTTTTTCATATGTTTGTGTATAATATTAAACTTAATGGTACAAAAATGTTCAAAATAGTTTTTGTTATTATATTTATAATTATATTTATACTACTGTGTTTCTCTTTATATAAAATAATAGATAATAGTAAAAATAATAAGTATGAGTTAGGCTTGCCAGAAACAAGTATAATTACTCCTCAGAATTATACTAATATATTAAAAGAAGTTCATGATAATTTAGATAATTACACTGGTCAAAAAGTTAATATTACAGGTTATATATATCGTTTATATGATTTTGAAGATACTCAATTTGTTATAGCAAGAAATATGCGTATAAGCTCAGATAATAAAAGTTTAGTAGTAGGATTTTTATGTAATTGTAAAAACGGAACAGAATTTAAAGATGGAGATTGGGTTAATATTACAGCTACAATTACGAAAGGTGATTATCATGGAGAAATACCTATTTTAGAAATAAATGAAATTAAAGCATGTGAAAAACCAAATGATGAATATGTATACCTTCCTGATGAAAACTATATTCAAACCTCAATTATTTATTAGTAAAGAATAAAAGTAGGATTGCAATTTATAAAATAGTAATCCTACTTTTTTATCTTCTATCAAACAATGTCTTAGCTACACCTTTATCAATCATTGTAGCAAATATATTTTTTAAGATTATCAAAATAATTGGGCCTATAATAATTCCTATAACTCCCGTAAATCTGTATCCAGTATACATTGCTATTAACGTAAATATTGGATGAATACCAATATGTTTGCTTACAATTTTAGGTTCTAAAAACTGTCTTACAATTATAATAATAGCAAATAATATTAATATACCTATAGCTAATTTTATATCTCCATTAATTGCAGATATAACAGCCCATGGAATCATAGCTGTGCCTGAACCTAAAATTGGTAGTGCGTCTACAAAACCAATTCCGATAGCTGCTAGAAGCGGATATTTTATATTAAATCCTATGAATTTCAAAATAGATAATCCAATAAGTACAATTATAAAAGAAGTTAGAATTAAAATAAATTGTGCTTTTAAATATCCTCCTAAATTCGATATTATTTTTCTTGTATGAGATCCAAGCTTTCTTACCCAATCATGAGGCAAGTGATGTTCAACTTGATCTAATATATATAATCTATCCGTACAAATAAAATAAGTTGCTATAAGTGTAATAGCGACATATATAGAAATTGTTGGAATACTAGTTATAAAATTTATAATTGAAGTTAATCCGTTCTTTTATTAGATTTGATATTGTTCCTAAAAATTCATATGCTGAATTTTGTATAATTTTATATACTTCATCTGAAATTCTAATTTTACTAAAATCTACTTTTGATATTAAATCTTGCACTGTAAAATATGCTTTTTCAAAATATTCATTTAAACTCATAAGTAAATTTGATGATTCAGAAATAAGAGTTGTAATTCCCCATATAAGCAATCCAATTAAAATAACAAATACAATAGCAAGAACAATAACTGCACTAGTTTTTCGATTTAGTTTACTTTTTTTTGCTACAAATTTTATAATTGGTTCAATTATAACAGTTATAATGAAAGCAATTAAGAATGGAATATAAAAAACCGCTAATTTAAATGTTAAAAAGATACCAATTAAAGTCAATATAAATATAAATACTCTTCTTATTACTTTGTTCCAATATCCCATATCAATAACCATAATTTATCTCCTATATATATTTTTATAAGACAGGCTATACGCCTGCCCTATTATATTAAAATTTTATTCTGCATTTTTTGTATTATGACCAAACTTACATATCTGTTCAAAAGTATTTCCTACATATTCTGAATCTATATTGTTATTTTTTGCTAAATCACCAATTGTAAGCATTCCTACAATTTTGTTATTTTCTATTACTGGTATTCTTCTTATTTGTAAATCACTCATCATTTTTGTAGCTTCTTCAAGATCAGTATTTTCATTGCAACAGCATACACTACTAGTCATAATTTCGCTTACAGGAGTTGTCGTTTCATCCTTATCACATGCCACACATCTTAATGCAATATCTCTATCTGTAATTAATCCAACAACATTTTGATTATTATCACAAACAGGAAGGCATCCTATATGATGCTTATTCATTATTTTTGCAGCATCTGTAACTGTCATTTCAGGAGCACAACAATATAGTTCTGTACACATACAATCTTTTACTTTCATATAATTACCACCTTTCAAATTATACTTCTATTATTTCCTTTTTTTTGTTATTTATGCAAAATGAGCCAAATATATTTTGGCTCATTTTGCATAAATATTAAAAAGGCATTGGCCTTGGTCCTTGCCCTGGATATGGTGGTCTTGGAGGTGGCACCTGTGGTCTTGGTCCTTGAGGGGGAAAATTAGGTCTTCCTGGTCTTCCCGGTCTGTCTAACAATTCTCTAAGTATTAAAATTTTTATTATATCTAATAATGCATTGTTTCTTTGTCTATCTTGGCTTTCTTCTATTTTCTTTGTAATACTTCTATTACTATTTAAATTATTTCTTGAATTATTACCTATTTGAGATTTATTTCTATTTTCAATATTTATATAAAAGCTTATATTTTCTTCTTGTTCTAAAGAATTATACACATCATTTACCATGTCTTCTAAATTTTTCTCTGTAATTTCTAAATTAATATTTCTTTTACATACATTACATACTTTGGGATATATTGTTTTATATACTTCTGGATACATTTTTTCTATTTCATAATTATTATACAGATTTTTTTCTGTAATATTATAGTAGTCTTCTGTTTTCTGGTATGTATCTTCAGGTTTAATAGAATATCCAAGAACAGCTCTCATATATTCTTCATAACTTTTATTATTCATAAAATTACCTCCTAAGATTTCATAATATATTTTATGAATTAAAAGTGGAAGTGTTACAAAAATACCCTGCAAAATTATACATTAAAACGAATCATATATATATTCAAAATGCTCGTTTTTGTATATGATTCGTTTTAAAAACATCTAATCTATAGCCGAATTATTAACTAACTTTTTAAATTTATTTCCTCTATCTGCAAAATTTTTAAACATATCAAAGCTTGCACTTGCTGGAGAGAACAATACTATTTGCCCTGGTTTAGCATATTTTTTTGCAAGTGCAACTGTTTGTGCTAGATCATCGCATAAATATATATCTATATTTTTTCCTTGTATTTCTCCTTCTTCTTTTACACAGTTAAATATCTTAGTTGCTGTATCTCCTATTAAAATTAATTTTTTTACTTTATCCAAAATTGGCTTTGCAATAGGTGTATAATCTAAATTCTTATCGTAGCCTCCAGCAATCAGTATAATATCTTCGTTAAAAGCCTTTAATCCCGCAATAGTTCTGGTTGGACTTGAGCTACTAGAATCGTTATACCATTTTACTCCATCTATTTCTCTTATAAATTCTAATCTATGTTCTACACCATTAAAATCGCAAATTGCTTTTACAGCCGTATCTATGTCAACTAAATTCTTAGTTGCAGCAAGAGCTGCACATATATTTTCATAATTATGCATTCCTCTTAAAGTTAAATCATCTGTATTTAAAACATGTCTTCTTACCCTATCATTACATTCTTTAATTACATTTTGATCTACAATCCATCCATTTTCAAGTTTTTCTCTACTGCTAAAATATATGATTTTGCCAGTTGCCTCTTTATTAAATTCTTTTGTTATTTCATTATCATAATTAGTAATCAATATTCCGTCTTCATTTTGATATTTAAAAATATTCTTTTTTGCGTCTATATATTCTTCATATGAGCTATGTACATTTAAATGATTTGGTGTAATATTGGTTACAATAGCAATATCTGGACTTGCATCCACATCCATTAGTTGAAAACTGCTTAATTCTAAAACTACAATATCATCTGGCATCATTTCTTTTATTTTAGTAAATAAAGGGGTTCCTATATTTCCACCCAAGTAACAATTATATCCTCCAGCTTTTAATACTTCATAAATTATGCTTGTAGTTGTTGTTTTTCCTTCACTTCCAGTAATTCCAATTACTTTACATGGGCACATTTTAAGAACCATTTCGATTTCTGTTGTAACTAAAGCCCCTCTTTGAATTTCTGTTCTTAATTCTGGAACAGTTGGAAGACAGCTAGGTGAACGAAATATAATGTCAAAACCTTTTAATTTAGATAAGTAATTTTTCCCTAAAGATGTTTCTATCCCATAAAAATTTATTTTATTTACTATTTTTTGTGGTAATTCATCAAGTTCCTTATCATTAAAAATTGTAACTTTACTTCCTAGATTATAAAAATAGTCTATTAAAGGTATATTACTAACTCCAACTCCTATAATAGCTACCTTTTTATTTTTTGCATACTGATTAAACTCTTTTAGTCTTTCATTTACAAATTCCAAATTTATCACCTCATTTATTGTATGCACTTTATATTTATTGGTTCATTATATAATTATATTATTTATTATATACTAAAAAAAGGGGAAAGTCCAGACTTTATCAGTCTGGAGTAACATGAAATCATTCTTCCTTTTAAAAAATCAAAATAATAGTAATTATTAGCAAGGAAGAATCATAAACAGAATGAGAAAAATGTTCATATTTGTACATATAACATCAAAGAAGATAGGTTTAAACCTACCTTCTTTCATATTAGTAAATTTATAAGCCGGGTTCTGTCGTGAATAGTCATTTATCTAGAATATATATTACTATATATTTCAAGCCACCAATTCTGAAGGCGACGAGCAGTCTTAATCTTCATTTTAGGTGTTGCTCCAGGTGGGGTTTACATTGCCTGATATGTCACCATATCAGCGGTGAGCTCTTACCTCCCCTTTTCACCCTTACCAGATAATTCTGGCGGTTATTTTCTGTTGCACTTTCCTTAAGGTCTCCCTCACTGGACGTTATCCAGCACCATTGCTCTATGGAGCCCGGACTTTCCTCATGTAGAGCTTTGCAGCATTCTACATGCGACTATTTAGTTTACTATATTTATTTTAATATATTTAATCTAAAAAGTCAATGAATCAAACAATACTAATCTTTCTATATTTTATTTATAATATTCAATTCTTCAATAACATTTTTATACTTTATATAAAAAATCTCTTTATCTTGTGTATTTAAACTGTTTTGTAACTCTTTAAAAAGCACATATGCTTTATTAGTATTGTATGTTTTTTGATTATTATCTGTTTCATTTAAAATATTAAAAAAATATCTTTCTGCATTTTGTAATTGTATACTTATTTCATTCCAATTATCTTTCTCTATTAACGCATAAGAATTAACAATGCAAGATTTAACGTTAGATAAGTTAATACTCAAATTGTCATCTGAATAACTTTGTATATACCTTGGTATAAAACTATATAAACTTGCAAGATAAAGTGCAGAATTTGTCTTGTCTTCATTTTTTATAAAAATAACCGTGCTGTCTAATGTAGCATTAAAATTCAATATATCATCTTTATTAACATTTAATTTGTATAAATCTAAAATAATCGGAGACCAAGCTGAATAAAAAATTTCTATGTCAGATTTTAATGTACTCCAATCTATCTGTTTATTCCCATCTAGAATTGATTCACGTTCCATGTTATATGCTTTTGCATTCTGAGAAGAACTACCTCCTCCTCCGTCCTGAATTTTTTCCAGAATCAGAACTGCTTTCTTCATTTTCTTCAGAAGATCCTTTTTGCTCATTTCCAGAAGGAGATTCCGTTTCACTGCTCTTTTCAGTAACAATAGCATAATTTTGTGTAGTTATACTATTTAGTGAATTTATCATAGACAATAATTCTGAATCCACAAACTTTAGTTCCTCATCAACCTTTTCATTTAAACTTTCTTCTTTTTCTGTTTTCATATTGCATCCAATTAAGCCAAAAATTAACATTAATAAAATCAAAATAATTAATATTTTTTTATATTTTAAAATTTTCATAAAACCTCACTTGAATTTATCTTTTATTATTATGCATAAAAAATTACCTTTTATTCTCTGGTATATATAAAAAATAAAATACAATACTATATTTAAAGGATGGTAATAAAATGTATGGAATTATAAATTTTTATAGTGATAAAGAAGGTGAAATTTTAAGATTTTTAAAAAAACTTTATAATAATGAAAATCTCGAAATTGAAAACGGATTAAAATGGGAAAAGATATATGAAAACCCAATAGAAATTGCTGATATTATAGGGACTTATATTGAAAATAATAATAAGTTCAAAATGAATTTGTGGATTAGTTTAGATGAAGGTACTTTTATTAATGTAACAGAAAACAATGCAGATAAATTAATAAGGTATCTTTATGAAAGATACCCATATTAATTTATTTTTCTATAATTATCGTTACCGGACCATCATTTAGTAATTCTATTTTCATATCAGCTCCAAAAAAACCTGTTTCTACAAGTATATTATTTTTTTTGCACTTATTAATTACATATTTGTATAGTTCCTCTGCCTCTTTAGGTTTTGCTGCTTGTATAAAACTTGGTCGATTTCCGATTCATGCAGTCAGCATATAAAGTGAATTGTGATACTATTAAAAGTTTTCCATCTATATCTTTTAATGATAGATTCATTTTTCCTTCTTTATCTTCAAAAGCTCTTAAATTACATATTTTTTTTATAATATAGTCAGCTTCCTTCTTTGTATCATCTTGTTTTATTCCTAGAAAAACAAGATATCCTTTTTCTATTTCTCCTACAATTATGTTTTCTACTTTTACTTTTGCATATTTTACTCTTTGTACAACTGCTTTCATATATTATTCCTCATCTTCTGATACATCAACTATTTCTACATCCTGTTTATCATTTGCCTCTTCATTTTCTTTATCATCGTTTTTAATATACTCATTTCCTGAATTATCTTTTTTTGAATTAATTTCTTCTTGTTTTACTCCACAATTAGGGCAATATTCATATTCAATATTTATCTCTTTATAACAATTTGGACACTGTTTTCTTTCTTTTAAATTCAACAGCTCCATTCTACAATTTTCTATTTCATCAGATAATTGATCTATCTTTTTGCAATCTTCAGCAATATCTTCTTTGATATTAATATTTTCTTCTCTAACATGTTTTTGATAAATTATTTTTCCAATACTTTCATATAATTTATTAATAGAAGATTTATTCTCATTAATTTTCATTTTTAATTTTGTTTCTTTTGCAAATTTACTTGTCTTTTCTGCTGTGTATTTATATGTTTCTGTAGCCATTTCTTCTAATTTATTAAAAAATTCCATATTATTTCCTCCGTTATTTGTATGTTTTCCATTTTTTAAAATATTATTCTGATTTTCTTTTCCTATTCATTAATTTTTTTACTGCATCTTCTGGTAATAAATCATTATATAATATATCATACATAGTATTAACTATAGGCATTTCAACATCGTAGATTTTACTTAATTCATAAGCAACTTCAATATTATCTATACTTTCAATTGTCATTCCTACTTCTTTTTTTACTTCATCTAATGTTTTCCCCTGTCCAATTAGCTTACCAGCTTTTCTATTTCTACTATGCTCACTTAAACAAGTAACAATTAAATCTCCAAGGCCCGTCAATCCATAAAAAGTATTTTTGTCGCCTCCTAATGCAACTCCAAGTCTTGTTATTTCTGTTAACCCTCTTGTAATAAGTGCTGCAAAAGAATTATCTCCCAGTCCAATTCCTGCCGCAACACCTGCGCAAAATGCAACAATATTTTTTAAAGCTCCTCCTAGTTCTGCACCCTTTATATCCCCTGTAGTATAAACTCTTATTGAATCACTGATAAATAAATCTTGTACTTGTTTTAAAACTGTATTATATTTTGATGCTACAACCATAGCACTTGGAACTCCTATTGATATTTCTTCAGCATGTGTTGGTCCAGAAAAAGATCCTATTTTTACATTTGGAATTTCATCTAGGATTACCTCATCTAATGTAGATAATGATTCTCTTTCAAATCCTTTAGAACATATAATTATTGGCTGTTTTGTTATGTACTGTTTATATTGTTTTACTATATTTCTAGTAAATTTAGATGGCGTGACGTGTAAAACTATATCAGCATCTTTTATAACAGTTTCAAAATCCAGATAACAATCAATATTTTCAGGTAAATCAATATTTGGTAAAAATTTGCATTTTTTATTATTATTTATAAGGTCTGCTTCTTCCTTATCATAAGACCATATTCTTACTTTATTTCCCAGTTTAGCTAGATGTATTGCAAGTGCAACACCCCAACTGCCACTTCCTATAATAGCAACTTGTTTCATATTATATCCTCCATCTTATTATTTAAAACTTAGTTTGTTTTCTTTTCCATCTATTATTCTTTTTATATTTTCTCTATGATTAAATACAACTATTATTGCAACAATTAAACTAAACACAAAATAATTTCCTTCTACAATAAAATTTTCATTTCCAATAAACAGCGTTAGTATTGGAAATAATATAGCTGCTGCAACTGATCCTACTGATACCATTCTGGTAATCGCCATTAAAGCCAAGGCAAATACAAGGCATATTAGTCCAATTCTCCAGTTTATTATTAATAAGATTCCTAAAGATGTTGCTACACCTTTTCCTCCTTTAAATCCAAAAAATATAGGAAAAGTATGTCCAAGTATAGCAAATATTCCAGCAAGTTGTACTAAAGTTGCTACTTCTTTTGTTCCAGTAATCCACGCAATAAATAAAGCAATGCCGATTGCAATAACTCCTTTAAGAATATCCCACATAAGTGTAATAAGTGCTGGGAGTTTTCCCACTGACCTTAACATATTTGTTGCACCTGTTCCTCCGCTTCCTTTTTCTCTTACATCAAATCCTGCTACTTTTTTACTAATTAATATTGAAATATTAATACTTCCTATAATATATGCTATAATAGCTACAATTATATATACAGCCATATTATACCTCCTTAATTATATATCTTTTTCATTTTTTTCTCTTACAATCATTCTAATTGGTGTTCCGAACAAGTGCAAATTCTTTTCTTATTTGATTTATTAAATATCTTTCGTAAGAAAAATGGAATAAATCTTTATTATTAACAAATACAACAAAAGTAGGTGGTTTTGTCGAAGCTTGTGTCATATAATAAATTCTTAATCTCTTTCCCTTGTCAGTAGGTGGTTGTACTATTGATATAGCCTCATTTAATACTTGATTTAACATAGCTGTAGAAACTCTTAATGCATTTTGGTTTGCTACTAAATTTATTGTTTCATATAATTTATTTATCCTCTGCCCGGTTTTTGCTGATATGAATAGCATAGGTGCATATGTTAAATAACTCAGTTTATTATATATTTCTTTCTTAAATTTCTCAGTTGTGTTATTATCTTTTTCAATTTTATCCCATTTGTTAACAACAATAATTATTCCTTTTCCTGCTTCATGTGCTTCTCCTGCAATTTTTGCATCCTGGTCAGTAACTCCCTCTTTTGCATCAATCATCATTAGGCATACATCTGCTCTTTCTATTGCAAGTATCGTTCTCATTACGCTAAATTTCTCTATAGATTCTTTTACCTTGCTCTTTCTTCTAATCCCTGCTGTATCTATAAAAACATATTTTCCTTCTTTATTTTCAAAATATGAATCTATAGCATCTCTTGTTGTTCCTGCAATATCGCTTACAATTACTCTTTCTTCTCCCAAAATTTTATTAATTAAAGAAGACTTTCCTACATTTGGTTTACCTATTACTGCAACTTTAATAATATCGTTATCATCCTCATTGTCTTTTTTTTCTGGAAAATTTTCGTAAATTGCATCAAGGACATCTCCAATTCCTAAAGCATTTGATGCAGAAACAGGAAAAGGATCACCCATTCCTAAGTTGTAAAACTCATATATATCATCTGATGTTTTACCAAAATTATCTGCTTTATTACAAACTAGTATCACTGGTTTTTTTGATTTACGAAGCATAAATGATATATCTTTATCTGCTGCTGTTATTCCTTGTTTTATATCTGTTATAAATAATATAACATCTGCTATATTTATTGCTATTTCAACCTGTTTTCTCATTTGAGAAATAATAATATCATCTGATTCTGGTTCTATTCCTCCAGTATCTATTAATGTAAATTCTCGTCCTCTCCAATTTGTCTCTGCGTATATCCTATCTCTTGTTACTCCAGGTGTATCTTCTACTATAGAAATTCTTTTACCAACAATATAATTAAAAAATGTTGATTTTCCAACATTGGGCTTTCCTACAATTGCTACAATTGGTTTTGACATTTTTTCACCTCTATCTTGTACATTTATTTTTAATATTGTTTTATTAGTATGTAATTTTTCCTTCTAGTAAATCATCATTTTCTATCCAATCTTTAACATTCACTTCTACATATTTTAAGTCTTTTCCTGAACGTACAATTACTTTATGAATACCTGAATTTATTATTAACTTTCTACATGTTTGACAGCACATTGCACCAATTTCATATTCTTTTGTATCAACTCTTTTTCCTACTAAATACATTACAGCACCTATCATATCTTTTCTTGATGCACTAAGCATAGCATTTTGTTCTGCATGTACTGATCTACATGCATCATATCCACCATGTCTTATATCAGGATATTTCTTTTTTTTGCAACAATATCCTAAGTCAATACAATTTTTTCTTCCTCTGGGAGCTCCACTATACCCTGTAGAAATAATTTCATCATTTTTAACAATAATACATCCATAATTTTTTCTTAAGCATGTACCTCTTTCTGAAACTGTTTCAGCAATATCTAAGTAATAATTTGTTTTGTCTATTCTTTTTGAGCCAAACTTAGTATCTTCTACCATATTATCACTCTTTCTTTACTACTTTTATAATTCTTTATAAATTGGATATTTTTTTGTTAATTTATCCACAATTTCTATTGCACCGTCATTATTATTATCAATTAAACAATATTTTATTGCTTTAGCTAGTTGTTTAATATCTTCTTCAAAAAATCCTCTTGTAGTTACTGCAGGTGTTCCAATTCTTAGCCCTGAAGTAATAGATGGTTTTTGTGTTTCATTTGGAACTGTGTTTTTATTTGTTGCAATTCTAACATCTTCAAGCTTGTGCTGTGCATCTAATCCTGTCATATTTATATTTCTTAAATCTATCAAAATTAGATGGTTATCTGTTCCTCCTGTTACTAGGTCAAATCCATATTGTCTTAGTTCATCTGCAAATACGCTAGCATTTTTTACAACCTGTTTTGCATATTTCTTAAAGTCATCTGTCATTGCTTCTTTAAAAGCAATTGCTTTTGCTGCAATTGTATGTTCATGTGGCCCTCCTGATGTATTAGGAAAAATAGCCCTGTTCACTTTTTTTATAATATCTTCACTATTAGTTAAAATCAATCCACTTCTTGGTCCTCTTAAAGTTTTATGAGTTGTACTTGTTACTACATCACAATATGGAAATGGACTTTCATGTACTCCTGCTGCAACAAGTCCAGCGATATGAGCAATATCTGCCATTAAATATGCTCCAACTTTATCTGCAATTTCTCTAAAACGCTTGAATTCTATTTTTCTAGGATATGCACTATATCCTGTTAATATTAATTTAGGTTTATGTTCTAAAGCAAGTCTTTCTACATCGTCATAGTCAATATATCCATTTTTATCAGTTGTATAAAATTTTGCGTTATACATTTTTCCTGTTAAACTAGCTGGACTAAAATGTGTTAAGTGTCCTCCTCTATCTATAGAAATACTTAATACATGATCTCCTTCTTCAAGCAATGCCAAATATGCAGCCTGATTTGCATGGCTTCCACTATGTGGTTGAACATTTGCATATTTACAATTAAATAGTTTACAAGCTCTTGCAATTGCTAACTCTTCTATTTTGTCTATATATTCGCATCCTCCATAATATCTATTTCCTGGATATCCTTCTGCATATTTATTGGTAAGTATGCTACCGTTTGCTTCTAAAATAGTCTGGCTTACTATGTTTTCACTAGCTATTAATTCAATACAATTTTGTTGCCTTTGAAGTTCTTTTTTTATTAGTTCTTCTATTTCAGGATCATTCATTTTCATTTTATCTAGCATAAGAATTCCTCCTTATTTTTACTTTAGTGTCATTCTATCATATATTATATTTTCTTTCAAGAAAAAAATTTAAGAGAAGTAGCTTCAAAATATGAATAACTCCTCTTATATTATACGTTTATATTATTTTTCCATCTTATCTATTTCCTCATAACGTTTTACTTTTTGTGTTGTTGTTTTAATCATTGGTTCTTTCGTTATAATCAAATTCTTAATATGTTTATAATTTGTTAATCCACTATTTATTTGTTTTATATCCTTCCATATGATATTTTTTAAATCCTCTTCAACTATATTTGGATATTTTTCATTTACATATTCTTCATTATATACAATTTTAACTGATACAATAAAATCATCATCTTTTGGTTTGCCAAAAACCATTGATTCTGCCACATATGGAAGATTATTAACTAATTGTTCAAGTTCTTCTGGATATACATTTTTCCCGTTTTTCAATACAATTACATTCTTTTTTCTTCCTGTAACAAAAATAAATCCATCTTTATCAATATATCCAAGATCTCCCGTATAAAACCAACCATCTTTCATAACCGCATTTGTCTCTTCTTCATTATCGTAATATCCTAACATAACATTAGGGCCTTTTACAATAATTTCTCCAATTCCATTTTCATTTGGATTATCTATTTTTATTTCAACACTTGGCATTGGAAGTCCAATTGATCCATAACGAATAAACCCTTCGCTTTCAGCACTAAGTACTGGTGATGTTTCTGTTAAACCATACCCTTGAACTGTTAAAATACCAAAGTCATTTAATCCCTTTGCTACCTCTTTATCTAAAGCAGATGCACCACTTACAATTAATCTTAGTTCTCCTCCTAAATTGTCTATAATTTCTTTAAATAATCTTCTCCTAATATCAATTCCAAATTTCCTTAAAAAATTGCTAAATGCAACTGCCATTTTTATTAATCTCGTTTTTTTCTGTTTTTCAACTTGCCTTATTATCTTTTTATACATTGCTTCAAGTAATAAAGGTACACCAACGAATATTGTTACATTATATTCTTTTAAATTTTCTTGTATATGTCTTAAGCCGTCACAAAATACGTTTGTTAATCCATCTGATAGATATATTAGTAATGCTGTGGAACCAAACATATGATGAAAAGGTAAAAGCGCAAAATTTACATCTGTTGATCTAAAATCTTCAACTTGTTCCATATCATATATATTACTAAATATATTATATTGTGATAGCATTACTCCTTTTGATTTAGAAGTTGTTCCTGATGTAAATACTATAACTGCCATTTTTTTGTTATCAATTTCAGTATTAATATATTCATTATTGCCTTTTTCAAGTTCATTTTTTCCTTTTTCTATTATTTGCTTTATTGTTTTAACTTTTTCATTTTCTATATCATCCATACAAATATATTCTTTTACATTTGTACTTTTATTTTTATCTATTTGATTCATAATTTGCATGTATTCTTTTTCAAATACTACAATTTCTGCTTTACTTCTTTCAAGAAGCTGTTCAATTTCATTTGGAGGTAAACCTTTATCTAATGGTACTGCAACTGCTCCACCACTTAAAATTGTAACATACGTTAATCCCCATTCATAGCGATTTTTACCTATTATAGCTATTCTTTTATCTTTTAATCCCATTTCTAATAATCCAGTGCCAAAAGCATTTATTTCTTCTTTAAATCTGCTGTAAGTTATATTTTCATATGTAACTTCTTTACCATTTTTATGTTTTACAATAAACGCATTTTTATCTGGATATAAACTTACAACCTTTTCTATCATATCTTTAGTATTTTCATATCTTGTAGCCTGGTGTAATCTTTTACATTTTTTCATAAGTCAAATTCTCCTATTCACAAATTATATAAATATAGTAACATTTGTAAGATTATCATATCTTTTAAAATATGTCAATTTAAACTGTTGCTGTAAAGTTTAATTTAAAAAAAATATACTATATTTGTAGTATATTTTTTTCTAATTTTATTATTTCATTTATTGGAATTTCCTTTTTATTTTCTAAAACTATAGTACGTTTATATTCATCAATTCTTTTTAAATTTCCTGTTACAGTTACATATTTTCCACCGCTCTTTTTATTGTCTGGAATAAAATAAGTTATTTTAATTCCAGGTAGCATTTTTATTTCTTTTTTTAATAATTCTAATTTTTGGTCTAATAATTCTTTCTCTTCTTCATTTAATTCAATTCTATTATCAGTAAGTCTCGCTGTTTCTTCTACAGCATTTCCATAACCGGTTAATGCAGCAAATGGAGCAAACTGCGCTGCTCTTGCCTCCAATTTCATTCTTCGATGATATTTAGGCTCATAATGCTGTAGATTTATAATATCATCATAATTTTCCATAACTTAATAATCCCCCTATTCTTTGTGTCCACCAATCTGAGCATTTCTTTGTATTGTAGTTCCATCTTTTTCTAAATTCATTCCCTTTAAAATTGCATTCTTTCCATATTTTTTCTTTATATCCAATATTGCATGTTGCAAATCATTTTCTCCCTTTTTTTCTTTATCTTTTTTTATTTTTTCTTCTTTCTGTTTTTCATAATCAATAAATAAACTTAATTGATTTTCTTCATCCTCTTTAGTATATGCTTTTGACTCGCTAATTACATTATTTGCTACAACATTTATTCTTCTAACTAGCAAATTTTTATCTATAATTCTATCATATAACTCCATTACTGCCTTTATAATAGCTTTGGTAGATGAAGTTTTTTCTTTTAAATTAATTGTTCCATGTGCATGTTTTGGAATATTTCTTCCATAGCGATCTGTTGTAATTTCTCCATTATATAACTTTTTAATATATATATTGGTAAGATTTTCTATGTCATATCCAATTGTAAGTACGATTTGATCTGTTACTAAATATTTTTCTACTAAATCCAAAACTAAGAGATCTGTCATTTCTTTTACAATTAGTTTTGTTTGCTCATAATTATATGGACAATGAAGTACCTGTCCTGAGCTTATACTATTTGATTCTGGTTTGTATTCTTTAATTTGTTTCATACTACATGGCTCATATCCCCAAGCATGATCAATTAATAATTCTGCATTTATTCCAAATAGTTTATATAATAAATTTTCATTTTCTAATGAAAATCTTGCAACATCTCCCATAGTATATATATTGTTTTTTTCTAATTTTGATGCATACCCTTTTCCAATTCTCCAAAAATCAGTTATTGGTCTATGATTCCATAATAATTTTCTATAGCTAATTTCATCAAGCTCCGCAACTCTTACTCCGTTACTATCCTCCTTTACATGTTTTGCTCCTATATCCATTGCTATTTTTGCAAGGTACAAATTTGTACCAATTCCTCCTGTAGCTGTTATGCCGGTTGTTTTATATACATCTTGTATCATTTTAGTAATAAATTCTTTTGCTTTCATTTTTGACGTTTTTAAATATTTCGTTAAATCACAAAACACTTCATCAATTGAATATGCATATATATCTTCTGGAGCAACATATTTCAAGTATATATTATATATTAACGTACTATAGTACATATAATATGCCATTCTTGGTGGTGCAATTATATAGTCTAATTTTAAATTTGGATTTGAATATAACTCATCATAATTACATGATGTGCCAGTAAACTCATGATGTGCTATTTTACTTTTCCTCTCATTGTTAATTTGTGCAACTTTTTGTACTACTTCAAAGAGCCTTGCTCTTCCTGGAATTCCATAAGCCTTTAGCGAAGGTGTAACTGCAAGGCATATAGTTTTTTCTGTTCTAGATTTATCCGCAACTACAAGGTTTGTTTTTAATGGATCTAATCCTCTTTCTTTACATTCCACTGATGCATAAAAGCTCTTTAAATCAATACAACAATAAGTATTCATAAAACCATTCCTTAATTCTTCTATAATCTTATTATTTATTATATCATTTATATTCAGTTTTGTAAACGTTTGTTTGTGTATTGCTTTTAAAAAATAGCAAGCATATATAATCGCTTACTATTTTTATACATTAATTTAATAACTAAAATCATCAAATATTGTTTTTATAGTATCTTTATCTTTAGATTCAACTTGTGCATAAATAATAGTATTATCTACTCTTGAAATACATATATATTTATCATTTGTGGATAATATATATTTTGAATAATTATTTTTATTTATGTTTTCATTTGAAGATGACTTATCTGTTGGAACAAAAAAAATAGATATATAATTATCATAGAAAGTTTTAGCACGTTTTTCGTCTGATAATTCATGATAAGTAACTTGCAAGTTAGTTTTATTATCTATAGCTGTATAAGATTTTACTAAATCATCATTCTTTTTGGACTTATTTGTCACATCATTTACCTCATATCCATGTTCTTCCATATAATTAATAAAATCAGAGTCTGATATAACTTTTTTTCCTTTATTTAAGTTAATTAAAGCTATAATAACTATTAAAGATAATATTATAAGTAAAATTATAAAAACCACTATTATTTTTTTATACGATTTTTTCATATTTCCTCCTTTGTTTACTATATATAAATTATCATTTTGTATATAAAAAGTCAATTATATTTATATGTTTATTTTAAACTAATCAGTTATATCTGCATCTAGTATTGCATTAAATTTATATTCCGGATATTTAGAATGTATTTCATTTATTATATTATTCTTTAGCTCCTCAGGAGATTCACAATCAAAATCAATTATAATGTCGAAAAAGATATTTTTATTTTTCTTGTCTACGAAAAATCCATGTATCTGTTTTACATATTTATATTTTTTTAAAATACTTGCTAATTCTTTCTTAATATCTTTAAACTCTCCACTATCATTAGCTGCATAAATGCCAATAGTCATAATTATACCAAATTCATTAAAAATATCACTAGTTATTTGTCTTGTTAAAATATGTATTTCTTCTGCATTCATGTCATCTCTAACTTGAATATGAACTGTTCCTATTATTTTTGAAGGTCCATAATTATGAAGGATTAAATCATATGCTCCCTGCACTTCACTATATGAACATACTTTTTTCTTTATTTTGTCTGTAAATTCCTTATCAGCTCTTTCACCTATCATAGTATTTAATGTGTCTTTAAGCATTTCTACAGCTGCCTTAATAATTACCAATGCTATTATTACACCTAAATATCCCTCTAAACTTAAATTCCATATATAATTTATAATAGCAGCTACTAAAGTAGAAAATGAAAGTATAGAATCCATAAATGCATCTTCACCTGAAGCAACTAGACTTTGTGAATTAAGATTCTTACCTATCTTCTTTACGTATCTACCAAAAACAAATTTTACAACTACAGTTGCAGCAATAATTATAAGAGAAACGACAGAATAATCGCTATCTCCCGGGTTTATAATCTTTTCTATAGATTCTTTAAGTGCAGTTGCACCCGCAACTAAAACTAAGAAAGCAATTATAACAGATGTAAAGTATTCAATTCTACCATGTCCATATGGATGCTTTTTGTCTGCCGGCTTGCTTGCAAATTTAGTTCCTAAAATAGTAACCACTGATGAAATCGCATCTGTTAAATTATTTACTGCATCTAATATAATTGCAATTGAGTTTACAAAGAATCCAATAGTAGCCTTAAATATGACTAGAATAACATTAACAAGAATTCCATATATACTTGTTTTAATAATTTTCTTTTCTCTCTCCATAACTATTTCCCTTTCAAGTTATATTTATATACGAAATAAAATAGTAGTAAGCTAATCTTACTACTACACTTGGTGGTCTGAGGTGGAATCGAACCACCGACACGGGGATTTTCAGTCCCCTGCTCTACCAACTGAGCTATCAGACCATGTTGAATTATTTTTATTTATAATAAAAAAATGGCGACCTGGAACGGGCTCGAACCGTCGACCTCTAGCGTGACAGGCTAGCGTTCTAACCAACTGAACTACCAGGCCGTAAAAACATGGTGGTCGCTATAGGGCTCGAACCTATGACCCCCTGCTTGTAAGGCAGATGCTCTCCCAGCTGAGCTATGCGCCCATTTTCTTTCGACGAAAATAAGTATACTAGATTTTTCAAAATATGTCAATACATCTTCTAAAAAATTTTTAATAAATTTAATATTAACAAAAAAAGCAGTTCTAACTGCTTTTTATGCAATACCATATTTCTTTTTAAATTTATCTGCTCTACCACCTGTTGTGTTTTGTTTTAAGTTACCTGTCCAAAATGGATGACATTTTGAACAAACATCTACTTTTATATCTTTTTTAGTTGATTTTGTTTTTATTACATTTCCACATGCACATGTAACAGTTGCCTCACTAAATTCTGGATGTAGTCCTTCTTTCATCTCGTATTTCACCTCTTTCTTAATGGAAATAAATTTTCCGGATAATATTTTAACATATTATTTTATACATTTCAAGATTTTATAAAAATATTATTTATTTTTTTGTGACCATATATATAACAGAATCTTTTAATTGCTCTATTAATGGTACTTTCTTTACAAACTTATATGTAATATTAAATAAACATGCAATAACTAATATAATAAATAAAACTTTCTTCCATATTTTAGCAATCATAGCTTTATCTCCTATTTTTTATACTATATTAATTATACTACATTATTATTTTTTGTCAATGCTAATTATTTAAACAATAAAAAGATCAAATCAAAATACTAGAATTAAGATTTGATCTTTTGCTACTACATGGTCAATGCAGCAGCTATCACATCTAAAACTGTAAATAAAAGTGATAAGCATCCAGCTAATATCACGTATTTAAGCTCTTTCATTGTGTTTTCCTCCTTATTTCTAGCTAAAAGTCAATTTATGTAAATTCTCAAATTGAAATATTTATTTTATACTTAAAAAACCGTCATAGCATATTCTATAACGGTTTTTTACTATCTTTTATTTTACTAATAAACTTGGATCTAAATATTCTCCACTTTTTAGAATTTCAAAATGTAAATGTGCATCATCTAAAATTTCAAAAACTGCAGTATTTCCAACTGTACCGATTGTTTGTCCTTGTTTTACTTTTTCTCCTACATTTACGAACTCAGAAGTTAGTAAATTTGAATATCTTGTTTCATACCCATTATCATGTTCTATTATAATGGTTGTTCCAAATCTAGGATCATTTTTTATTGCTGTTACTTTTCCATCGCTAGATGACTTAACAACAGTTGCTTTATCTGCTTTTATATCTATACCATTATGTGTAACCCATTCATCTAATGTTTCAGAATAAATCAAATTATCTCTAGAAAATTCTTTAACAACTTCACCTTCTACAGGCATTATAAAGATTGGATCAGGAATTTGCTGAGCTTCCTTTTTTTCTTCTTTTTTTTCAGTTTCAATTTTATCAGTATTAGCATTATTTGCTTGACTAGTTACAACATTTTGAATAGTATTTTGATTTTCTTCTTCCATTTCTTCAACAGTTTTACCTATCTCATAACTTGTACTTTCTGTATCCATGCTAGAACTATCTAATATTTCAGATAAATCCGTTGCTCCTGATATGTTTTGGCTATTTTTAGTTATACTCCTATTTAAAATTATAAATGTAATTATAAAAGCTACAACTGCAAGCGAAAATATTCCGAATAGACCAATATATTACATTTTTAAAACTATTATTTTCTTTTTTCATGATATGTTCCTCCTTAACTTTTCTTTAAATAAAGTATTTACTTTATTAGAAAATTTATACATTTTATTTGGAACATTTATATATTAACAATATCAACTCCTATATAAAAGTGTTTAATAATTTCTTCATATGTTTTGCCTTGTTTTGCAAGTGCATCTGCACCTGTTTGGCTCATTCCTACGCCATGACCATATCCGATTACTTCGAACCTAATATTGTTTTCTTCTAAGTTAACTAAAAAATTAGTTGATTTTAATGAAAAAATACTTCTAGCTTCTACACCTGAAATATTCTTATTTCCAATTTTTAATGTTCTAACACGATTACTATCTGTAAACTCAGTAATTTGTATTGAATCTTTATCTTCAAAATTTATCTCAAAATCTGAATATTTTTCTTTCATTTTACTTACTAGTTCTTCTTTGCTTAAAACAACTTCTGATTGATACTGTGTATATGAATTCTCTCCTGCAGTTTCAACTACTTGTAAATAAGGATATCCACTTCCTCCCCAAACATTAATTGGCATCTCTGTCTTTCCTCCACTATTTGAGTGAAAAAAAGCATTTATAGGTTTACCTTCATACATAATTATTTTTCCAACCGTGCTATTTACAGCTGAAACAATCTTATTCCAATTTTCTTCTCTTTTTGCCTCTTCCCATTTTGCAAATCTATCGTCTTTTGAAATCCATGCTTGACAACAGTTTGAACTATCGCAAATGTCTGCTCCTTCATGTTTGCTTCCATTACTAATTTTATATATTGTATATGTTCTAGCAACAAGCGCTTGTGCTTTTAAAGCTTCCATTTCAAAATTTGCAGGCATTTCTGCTGAAACAACATTGCATAAATATTCGTCTAAGTTTACCTCTTCTATTTCATTTGTTTTATTATGTAATAATCTTATAGTAGTATAATTATTATAGTTATATTCAGAAAGCTGTGTATTGTTTTGTTCTGCACTATTTTCTTCAGCACTACTTGATGTTATTTTTTCCTCTTTGTAAAATTCTTTACTAAATATAACAGGAATAAAAAAAATTGCTAATAATATCAAAAAAAAATATATAATTATCTTTCTCATACAGCCTCCAATTTTAGTTTCATCTTATCTAGCACTTTTCTTTCAATACGTGATACTTGCACTTGGGTAATACCTAATATTTTTCCAACCTGACTTTGTGTCTTTTCTTTATAATATCTTAATACAATAATTTGTCTTTCTTTATCATTTAGTTCTTTCATCACTTCTTGAAGTGCAATTTTATCTGTAATTCTTTTTTCTTGATCTATCGGGTTTTTTATCTTATCTATTATTAATCTATCATCTTGGCTCGACTCTTCTTTATATATAGATTCAATAGGCTTTGATGATTCCATTGCTATAGCTATTTCTTCTTTATCTATTTTTAATTTTTTTGCAATTTCGTTAACTGTAATATCATTTCCCGTCTTAGATAAGTAATCTTTTTTTAAATTATTTATTTTTATAGCAAGTTCTTTTGTACTCCTACTTACTTTAATTAGTCCATCATCTCTAATAAATCGTTTTATTTCTCCCAAAATATATGGGACAGCATAAGTAGAAAGCTGCACATCATAATTTGCATCAAATCTTTTAATGGATTTTAATAATCCTAAACACCCAATTTGATATAAATCTTCTAATTCATATCCTCTGCCATTAAATCTTTTAACAATATTCCAAACAAGTCCTGTATTGTTAGAGGTTAATCTATCTAACGCCTCTTTATCTCCGCATTGTGCAAGTTTAATGTCATCTTTGTTATTTTCAAACATATGTAAGCTCCTTTTCTTCTGTTTTAAATAGATATATTATTTTGCTCACATATTTCTTCAATTTCTTCTCTTTTATTTATTATTTTTTTCATTGTTATTTTTGTTCCAATATCTAAAACTGATTCTATTTTTACATCATCCATAAAACTTTCCATAATAGTAAATCCCATTCCAGATCTTTCTAGGCCTGGTTTTGATGTATATAAAGGTTCTTTTGCAAGCTCAATGTCCTCAATTCCTTTTCCAGAATCTGAAATCTCAATTATTACAGAATTCCCAAACAGTTTGCATTGTACTTTAATAATACCTTCTCTATCCTCGTATCCGTGAATAATACTATTTGTAACCGCTTCTGATACAACAGTTTTAATATCTGCTAATTCTTCAATAGTTGGATCTAGTTGAGAAACAAATGCAGCAACTGCAATACGTGCAAATGCTTCGTTATTAGATTTACTAATAAATTCCAATTTCATTTCATTATCATATATACTTTTCATTTTTCCTCCTAACTAACTTTTATAATTTTAGGAATACCACACATCTCAAAAATTTTTTTAATGCTTTGGTTTGCATTTTTAATTTCAATAGTGCCTCCATACATTTTTACTAATTTATATCTTCCAATTAACATTCCTATTCCTGAACTATCCATGAAAGTAACCTTATTAAAATCAAGTATAGTTTTTCTAGGTATAAATCTTTCAATCTCATGATCTGTTTTCCTCCTTATTTTTTCCACAACATGGTGGTCAATTTCTTCTGTAAATTCTATAGTGAGTAGCTTGTCCTTTTCGCTATAATTACTATTCAACTATATACCCCCTTTACATATAAGTGTAAACCTATTATATAGTATTTGGTAATTTTTTCCAATAGCGAAACGTAGGAAGTTTTAGCGAATTTTAGGAATGTTTCGACAAAAAAGAGCATACAAGATTTAAATCTTATATACTCTTTTTAAGTTAAATTAAGAAATATAAAATGCTTAATTAAATACATTTTATTTCATTACTATTATTCATCTGCAGATGTACTTGATGTGTTTCCTGAACTTCTATATCTTTTCATTATATAGCTTGTATAATCAAATGGTTCTTTAGTTTTTGGAATACCATAATTTTTCCCGAATGTTTCTACTCTTATACTTGTAATTACGGGAGCCTCTACTGGTTTTTCAGAAGCTTCATCTTCAGATTTATCAATTTCAACGCTTGAAATCTTATCTACAATATCCATCCCTTCGGTTACTTTACCAAAAGCTGCATATAATCCATCAAGCGATGTATTATTTTGTGTCATAATAAAGAATTGTGATCCAGCTGAGTTATATCCTTCTTTTACAATTGAAGAGCCAAGTGAGCTATAATCCTGTCTTGCCATTGATATAACTCCTCTTTCATGTCTTATATTATTTGTTTTATATCCATTTGCAATAAATTCACCTTCAATATTATATTCAGTATCCTGAGTTGAACCTTGTTCTATATTTTTATTAATTGCAGATAATGTTGGAGAACCTGAGCCATCTCCTTTTATATCGCCACCTTGTATCATAAAGTCTTTTGAAATCCTATGGAAAGTTAATCCATCATAAAATCCATTGTTTGCAAGTGTAATAAAATTATCTACTGTATTTGGTGCTTTATCAGGATATAGCTCTACCTTTATAGTACCAAAATTTTCAACTTCTATTGTGGCTATAGGATTTTGTGAATCTTTAGATTGTAATTTCTCGTAATATCCATAACCTAAAAAAGCAATTGCTCCTAATACTAGTATAATTAAAATTATTAATAAAATATTTTTTGTTTTCATCTTATCCTCCTAAATTATTTTCATTTGTACTTAATTATAACATAACATTGTCAAAAACAAATTGTTCTTGCATTCTTTTTAAAGACTGTTTTATTGTTTTAGCTCTAACTTCTCCAATACCATCAACTTCATCTAAATCTGGAATATCAGCAACTAAAATATGTTGAAAAGATTTAAAAGATTTTACTAAGTTTTCAACGATATTATTGGGCATTCTTGGAATTTTATTTAATAATCTATATCCTTTTGTATATACTGCAATTTCATCATAATTATCAAAACTATCATATCCTAAAATATTTGCTACTGCATGCTGAGACATTAATTCATCTAAATTAAGTTGAATAATTTCTTCTAGAACTTTTTCTGCATTTCTCTTTTTAGATTTTACCATATAATCTTTGATAATAAGTAATTCTTCTTTTTCAAGACCTCCAACAAGTTCCTCTAGTTGCATTTCAACTAGTCTTCCTTCATCTCCTAATTCATATATTTCTCTTTGAACTTCTGATACTATCTTCATAACTTTTTCAGCTCTTTGTATTGCAGTAATAACATTATCTAGAGTAACTATATCATTAAACTCATATTCATTTAGAATACTTAGTTTACTATCAAATACCTTTTTATATTTTTCAACAGTCTGTAATGCTTGGTTTGCTTTTGTAAGTACATCTGATGTATCTTCAATAATATAACGAATATTACCTTTAAAAATAGTTATTACGTTTCTTCTTTGAGAAATACTAATAACTAATTCACCCGTCTGTTTAGCTGTTCTTTCTGCAGTTCTATGTCTTGTTCCAGTTTCATTTGTTGCAATATCTGAAGATGGAATTAGCTGTGCATTTGCATAAAGTATTTTCTTTAAATCGCTACTTAATATGATAGATCCGTCCATTTTCGCCAATTCATATAGCTTTGATCCTGTATACTCTTCATTTATAAAAAAACCTCCATCAACTATATCAAGTACTTGCTTTGAATCTCCTATTACGATTAAAGCACCTGTTTTTGCTTTTAATATATTATCTAATCCTTGCCTTATAGCTGTACCAGGCGCAATTAGCTTTAGTATGTCTGTAATTCCTTCATCTTTGTTTGCTCTCAAGAAATATCACTTCACTTTCTAGTTTTTATATATTTAAAATAATTGAAATATATTTTACCTACATTATTTTATAAATCAACTGCTTTAATTGCATCATTAATATTTTTCACACCTATTATATCCAATTTATACTTATCTTTCAATAGCTTTTTGTTATTTTCTGGAATCAAACATTTTCTAAATCCTAATTTTTCAGCTTCTTTTAATCTTTTTTCAATTAAATTTACATTTCTTACTTCTCCAGTTAAACCTACTTCTCCAATAACTACAATATCATTTGCTATTGGAATATTTTTAAAACTTGAAACTGTTGCAAGTATTACACCTAAATCTATCGCTGGTTCATTAATTCTAATTCCGCTTACTACATTTAAATATACATCTTGATTTCCTAGCATTAAGCCAGCTTTTTTTTCTAAAACCGCCATAAGAAGTGTTAATCTATTATAATCTACTCCATTTGCAGTTCTTCTTGGCATATTAAAAATACTTTGTGTTGTTAAGGCTTGAAGTTCTATTAAAAGAGGCCTTGTTCCTTCCATACTTGCAACTATAACAGAGCCCGCAGGATTTTCTTCTCTTTCGGATATTAATATTGATGAAGGGTTAGATATTTCTACCATTCCTTCATTTTTCATTTCAAACATTCCAATTTCATTTGTTGATCCAAAACGATTTTTTACTCCTCTTAGAATTCTATATGAAAAATATCTCTCTCCTTCAAGATATAGGACTGTATCTACCATGTGCTCTAGAACTCTAGGTCCTGCTATATTTCCTTCTTTTGTAACATGTCCAATAATTATGGTAGTTATACTATTGGCTTTACAAAGTTTCATTACTCTTGCAGTAATTTCTCTAACTTGACTTACGCTTCCTGCTGCTGATGTTATTTCATCAGAATACATTGTTTGAATAGAATCAATTATTACAAGCTCTGGATTTAAATCAAGTATTGCGCCTTCTATTAAATCTATATCTGTTTCTCCTAAAAAAAGTAAATTATCTTTGTGAATATTTAATCTATCTGCTCGAAGCTTTATTTGTTCTGCTGATTCTTCTCCAGAAACATATAGAACATTTCCTTCTGTTTTTAATTTATCACATATTTGAAGTATTAAAGTAGACTTTCCAATTCCTGGTTCTCCTCCAAGAAGAACCAATGATCCTTCAACTAGCCCTCCTCCGAAGCACTCTATCTAGCTCCTCAAATCCTGTTTTAGTACGTACTGTATCTTTTCCTACTACTTCTTTTAATGGTCTTGGAATTGCACTTCTAGTTTTGTCAGATTTGTAACTGTTATTTGATTTAGTTAATTTTTCTTCATAAAAGGTGTTCCATTCATTACATCCTGGACACTTTCCAAGCCATTTCGTAGATTCATATCCGCAATTACTACATACAAATACTGTTTTTGTTTTTGGCATAATCATTCATTCCTTTTTACTTTTTTTTTCTCCATATAGTTTATCAAGCACAATAATAAACATAGCGTGTGACCATCCAAGTCCAATAACCCAATCTGATCTCATATTTTCATTGTTAATTTGTTCTGCTAAAAAGCCATGCTCCGTTGCTGTTTTTATAACATATTCAAAACATTCAATTGCTTTTGATTTTTGCTTGTTTTCTATATAATATAGAGCCATCCATAATGTAGAAATTACCCATGGATTTCCACCTCTATAATGATCAGTCTCAAATCTTTTATATCCTCCTGTATATGTTCTTAATGTTAAGTTTATTTTTTCAACAGTATTAATTACTTTTTTTTCTTTTGCAGTAAACATTCCAAATGGAGTTACTGAGCCTAAAATACTAATATCCATTTTATTGTCACTTGTATTTCTTTTTAAACTTTTAGTAGTATCATCGTAAAAATTTTTTAACGTATATTCTTTTAATAATAACAAATACTGTTCTATATTTGTTTTCTCTTTTAAAATTTGCTCTTGCTTTAATCTATTATCTTTTATTGTTTCTTTTATCACATCATATATATTTAGCATAGCCATAAAAGTAGCATAAATACTGGCTATAGAGTATAAATGAATACCTTCATTCATCTCCCATAAATCATAACTTACATGTAGTTCGTTTTTTTCAGTTAATATATCTGCTACATATTTCTCTAAGAAATTTGTTGCTTTTTCAACCATTTTAAAATTATCTTTTAAAAATTTAAAATCATTATTTCTTGTAAAGTGCTCATATACACCATAAACAACACTTGCTGTTTCATCAATTTGATATCCCCAACATGGTGCTAAAGATCCATCAGTATAAAATCTTTGCTCCCACATGCCATTTTTACTTTGCGTTGTCCTGCAAAATGTTTTATAAAATTTTTCAATTTCTTTATTCATGTTTAGTATATCCATTGCTTTTGTAATAAACACTGCATCTCTTGGCCAGCAATATGAATATCTTCCACAAAAAGAGTGTTTTTCATCTACCTCAATAGCCGCTGATATTCCACCTGTTTCATCATTTATAAGCAAAGGATATAAAAGTATAGTTCTATGATATATTGTTTTCATTTTTTGTTCTAGTGAATTTTTCCCCTTTACTTCAATTTTTGCGTGATCCTTTATGTATTTTCTCCAGTATGCTTTTGTTGATTGCATTTCTTTTCTTAAATCTAATTTTTTAAACTTTTTAATCTCTTCTTGTAATGAATCTATTGTAAACTTTCCTTCTTTTATATAAAACATAATATCTATAGTAACTTCTTCATTAGGTTTTATATTTCCTACATAATAACATATACTTGAATCAGCGGACATTCCTATATAATCTTTATCATTTATTATTCCACTTTCTATGTTTGAATCGCTGTCATTTAATTGATAATTTTTTACTGAATTATTTGGGGAAAATATACAAAAAGCTGATGAATGATTATATTGAATTAATCCATCTTTTACTACTTTACTTCCAACTGAATCATTCTCATTTGATAATAATTTTGAATGTATAAGTAAATTTATGTCTAAATCAATATTGTGTTCATTTAAGAAAGTATACTTTTTAATTAAAACATTATTTTTTAATGGAACATAATCTGTTTGCGTTATCCTTAAATTAAAATATGTATTTTTTATTTGTGTATTTAAAATATTTGTGTCTTCAGTATAAAATTGATCGTATACATTATTAATATCATTATGTAAATGAATTAAATTTGAATCATTTATTTTTAATCCAATATCCATATAATCAATGTATTGTTTGTAGTCTGGACTATTATAATAGAGTCTTAACAATTCACCTCTTTTAGAATAACTTGCTCGTATATTTTTATTTCCAATTACTGCATCATTAAAATATTTATCTTTCATTTTTCTCCTCTTTTCACTCTAATATATCAACAATCATTTTTTCTAAATCTTTTATTTTTTGATTAAGATTTATTAGTTCCTCATCTTTTGTATCTTCTGATAATCTATCCTTCTTTATAATATAAGTCATATCTTCTACTTCTTCTTTTAATGTCTCCATTCTTTCAAGAACTTCTAGTCTTAGTGGTCTATATTTTTTAGATATATTCATTTTACTTGTAAGTTTAATGCTATCATCTATTTGGTATGTTTCTCCATACTCCGGAATAGTTACTGGAATACTGGTATTTTCTATAATTTTTTGTTTTAAAACCATTTGACTGTCTTCTTCTCCATGAACTAAAAATATATGTTTTGGTTTTTCATAAAAAGAATATACAAAATTTAATAACCATTCTTGATCTGCATGTCCTGAATATCCCTCAATATATTCAATTCTTGCGTTTACAGATATTTCCTCACCAAATAATTTTATTGTTTTAGCACCTTCTACTATTTTTCTGCCCAATGTTCCTGGTGCCTGATATCCTACAAACAAAACAGTATTTATAGGATTCCAAATATTATGTTTTAAGTGATGTTTTATACGTCCAACTTCACACATTCCACTTGCAGAAATAATTATTGATGGTATTTTACTTTCATTTAATGACATAGATTCTTCTGGTGTTTTAGTAAATTGTAGTCCCGGAAATTCTAAAGGATTATCTCCGCTTTCTATTCTTTGTTTTGTTTCTTCATCAAATAAATTATCATTTTCTTTAAATATTTCTGTTGCAGAAATAGCTAAAGGGCTATCTACAAATACAGGAGTATGCATTAATACTTCATATTTTTTTACAAATTCTTTGTCATCTCTTTTTTCTTTTATGCTGTTTAATTCATATAATATTTCTTGAGTTCTTCCTACTGCAAAAGAAGGTATTATAACATTGCCACCTTTTTTTATCGTCTCATATACAATATCTAAAAAAAGTTCAGCTTTATTTTCATTTTTCATATGAAGTCTATTTCCATATGTAGATTCCATAACAAGGTAGTCTGCCTTTTCTATCATAGTTGGTGAGCTTAAAAGCGGAATGTCATTATTTCCTAAGTCCCCTGTAAAAACTATTTTCTTTTTTTCTCCATCTTCTGTTATCCATATTTCAATTATACTAGATCCCAACATATGTCCTGCATCATTAAATCTTAATTGTATATTTTCATCAATTTGTATTATTTCATCATATGATACTGGATTAAATAATTTTATAGAATTAATAGCATCTTCTGCAGTATAAATTGGAGGAAGTGGTTTTTCTCCTCTTCTTTCTCTTTTTTTGTTTTTCCATTCCGATTCCATTTGTTGAATATGACCACTATCTGGCAACATTATAGAACATAAATCACATGTTGCTTTAGTTGCATAAATTGGTTTATTATACCCTTCCAGATATAATTTGGGAATTCTTCCAGAGTGATCTATATGTGCATGAGTTAATAACATAAAGTCTATTTCATTTATATCAAAATCAAATTCATCATTGTTTCTTTCTTCTATTTTAGATTGTCCTTGATATAATCCACAGTCCACTAAAAATTTCTTTCCTCCACCTTCTACTAAGAAGTTTGAACCAGTTACCATTTTAGTAGCACCTAAAAATGTTACCTTCATATGTTTCCTCCTCTAATTAACGACTTTTACCTTTTTATTATATTTTATTTTTTTATTATCTATATCTTTAATTACTAAAAGATGAGTATCTTCTAATACATCTACATCCATCATTTTTATTTGTATGTTATTATTATGCATTTCTAGCTCTATTACCATATTTTCCATTGAAATCATTTTTGTTTCAAATATATATTTTAAAATTTCTGTATTTATTTTTTTATCATTTACAATTATATTTGCTGCTTTTAATTCATACATTTTACTGATTAATTGTACTTTTGTATCATTAAAATACCTATTTAATTCTTTTACATCTTTAACATGTTTTTTGTTATCATATGGTAGCCAAAGATAGTATCTAAATATATATATCAAATTAATTATTTCTTTCTTTTCTTCTGCATTATTTATCATTTTTTCGAAACATTTCATAAAACTCTTTTGTAAATCAATCACTTTAGATTTAAGAACTTCATTATTGTTTGATGCTAAATCTACTTCTTTTATAAGATCATAATCTTTTTCTATTTTATTTTTTTGTTCTACATAATTTTTAGGCTCTAATTTTTTGTTTATCTCTTGCAGCATATTTAGATTTCTTTTTCTTTCTTTTTCAAGTATTTTTATTAAATTGGATAAACTAAATATTTGATTTTCATTAGATAGTTTCAGATTTCTTTCAGCAAACTCTTTTTCTAGTTTTTCCTTATCATTTAAAATTTTATCAATTCTTTTAATTTCATTATTTACTTTTCTTTTTTTACGAGATAAATCTGTTAAATATTTTTCTTTATTATCCAAATATTCTAATTCTTTTTTTATTATTTCTCTTTCATCATTTAATCTTTTTTTCTCTAATTTATTTTTTTTTACACAAAGTAAAATAGAGAGTTTATATATATTGTCTAATAAAATACTAACATATTTAGCATCAAAATCTTCTTCTAATTCTTTTTTTAAAATATCTAAATAATCTCCTGCATTTTTATTATGAAACCATTTTTCTAATTTTTCTACTCCCATTAAGATTTGAAGTAGTTGATAAATCAAGTTACTATTTACGTTACTAATTTCTTCTGGTGTTGCATTCCAAGACCATGCGTTAAAATCACGGATAATTTCTACATTGTTAATATCATTTCCCTCATTTAATAAATCGGGAAACGCAATTCTTAAATAATTATATTTTTCTGGAAGATATATTCTATAATTATCAAATGCATTTATTGCATATAAAAGAGATTTTTCGTTTGGGTATACCTTAATTGTTTTTTTATTTTTATCTATTATAAAAGAAGTATTTTTTTCTTCGAGCTCTTTACTTTCATCTGACTGAGGTTTTATAAAAACAATATGTTCGCATAATTTTATTTTATCTAAAATATCTTGTATAAAACAAGACTTATTCTTTACATTCCTTTTTACTGTTGCATAATCTTCATACGATACTTCAACTTTGTATAACATGCTAAGAAGAAGATTTTTCACATCTTTCGAAAAATCTTTTTTCTCTAATATTTCTTCTAGCTCGTTATTATAGTCTTTTCGATTGATTCTTAAAAAAATCTCCTTTTTCATTTTACCTTCCTCTATTGTTTATTGTTAGTCATTCTCACATTCGTTATTCGCTGTAGGTGTCATTTTTAATTCTTCCCAACGTTCTTTACTCATAAGAACTTGTCTTGGTTTACTTCCTTCATATCCAGAAATAATACCTCTTTCTTCCATTTGATCAATAATTCTTCCTGCTCTTGCATATCCCACCTTAAATCTTCTTTGTATAAATGACGTAGATGCTTGTCCTGTTTCTACAACAGTTTCAATTGCATCCATTAAAAATGGATCTGTATCATCATCTGCATCTTTTTGATCAAGTTCTTTATCAGTACTATTAGCTTTTTCAATTTTTTCTAATACATCTTCATTATATGTTACTTCACCATTTGATTTAAGAAAATCGACTATTTTCTCCACTTCTTTATCAGAAATAAATGCACCTTGAATTCTAGTTGGCTTTGAAGCTCCAGATGGATAGAATAGCATATCACCTTTTCCTAGTAATTTTTCTGCTCCAACCATATCTAGAATAGTTCTTGAATCCACCTGAGATGACACTGCGAAAGCTATTCTAGAAGGAATATTAGCTTTTATTATACCTGTAATTACATCAACAGATGGTCTTTGTGTTGCGATAACCAAATGCATACCTGCGGCTCTTGCCATTTGTGCAAGCCTACAAATTGAGTCTTCAACATCTTTTGGAGAAACCATCATTAAATCTGCAAGCTCATCTATAATAATAACAATTTGTGGTAATTTTTCAGCTTCCCCTTCTTTTCCTAAAGCTTTATTATATCCTTCAATATCTCTAACTCCTTTGCCAGCAAATAGACTATATCTATTTACCATTTCTTGTACAGCCCACGCTAAAGCACCAGCAGCTTTTTTAGGATCTGTAACTACTGGAATAAGCAAATGTGGTGTTCCGTTGTAAACAGATAATTCAACAACTTTTGGATCTACCATTACAAGCTTAACCTCACTTGGTTTTGCCTTATATATTATACTAGAAATTAAAGTATTAATACATACACTCTTTCCTGAGCCAGTACTTCCTGCAATTAAAACATGTGGCATTTTAGCAATATCTGTTACTACTTCCTCTCCTGCAACATCTTTTCCAAGAGCAAAGGCAAGTTTAGAGCTATGCTCTATAAACTTTTGAGATTCAATTATATCTCTTAAATGTACAACTTGATTTTCTTTGTTAGGTATTTCTATTCCTACTGCTTGCTTTCCTGGAATAGGTGCTTCAATTCTTATTGATTCTGCAGCAAGATTAAGAGCAATATCATCAGCTAAGTTTGCAATCTTACTTACTCTCACTCCCTCTGCTGGCCTTAACTCATACCTTGTAATAGCAGGTCCTACAGACACATTCTCCACTTTAGCAGATACGCCAAAACTATGAAGTGTTCTTTGTAATTTTGTAGCATTATCTGCAATAGCTTTTTTTCCTCCTTTTATACCAATTGCTCGTCCCTCTTGTAATAGCTGTACTGGAGGAAATTCATAATGTTCATCTTCAACTGTTATTGCATGCTGTAATTGTAAAACTTCTTTTGTTTTATCTTCTTTTTTCTCTTCTTCTTTTTTAAACAGATTAGATAATTCGTTTGGAGAGGTTGATAGCTCTTCAATTAAATCCTCATTATGTTTATATTTTTTTAAAGGTTTTTCGTTTAAATTTATCTTTATTTGTTCTTCATCTTCATCATCAAGAGGAATATCAATTCTGCTTCTTTTTTTCTTTTTAGCTATTTCTTTTTTCTTCGGAACTTCTTTTTGTTTTTCATATTCTTCTTCCTCTTCGTCTTCTAGCATCTCAAGTCTTTCTTCTCTTTTGTCCTTAATATCTGTTACAATTTCATTTATTACTTCTGCAGGTTTAATTCCAAATATAAATATTAGTAATATAACTGCAGTTCCAATAGACAAAATTACTGTTCCTAGCATTCCTAGTAATCTTACTAGCGGAAATGCTATAATCAGTCCTAGAGCTCCCCCACCAACATTTCTTTGTCCTAAATAATAAGCCTCTTCTATAGTTTTTGAAAACTCTCCATTTATTTCAATATTTCCTTTTGAAATTTGATAAACTGACATTACTACAGAAATGCAAAGCAGAAATACAATATATTGAGTTAATTTAGCTCCAGCATATTTTTTCTTATCACATGCTAAATAAATTGCAATTATAAAAATTCCAATTGGCATAATATATTTAATCCATCCTATTATTCCACCTAAAGTTGGACTTAATACTTCTCCTATATATCCTGCCTTTGTATATATTAAAACAGCAAGCAAAATGCTTAAAACTATTAAGCTAACTACTGTTAAATCAATCGTATTTTTCTTTCTATTATTTTTATTACTTCCTTTTGGTCTTCCTCTTGTTTTTCTCTTTTGAGCCATTTTTTCCTCCTTTAGTGATTTTATATATGAATTGGAATAGATTCTCAATATTTCTATATATATTTTTATTCCATCCATTAATTTAAAATATAAAATAGAAGCCAAAAATCAGAAATCAACTGTAAGTTGATTAAATCTCTGATTTCCGACTTCCTATAATTCTTATTTTAATTCTTTTCTATTATTTTGAACTGTCTTAAGTGCATCTTGTAGTGATACTTCAAGTTTCTCTAAAATATTATCAGCATAGTCTTTAGTACCTTTCGTAATTTCTCTTGACATTTCATTTGCAGTTTCTATAATTTGAGCTTTTTGTTCATATGCTTTTCTTGTAATCTCATGTTCATCTATCATAGAAATAATTCTATTTTCAGCTTCTTTTACGATATCATCAGCTTCTTTTTGAGCCTCTACTAAAATACGTCCTCTTTCCTCCTTAACCCATTTTGCTTGTTTTAATTCATCTGGGAGTTTAATTCTAATTTCCTTGATAATATCTAATAATTCCTCTTTGTCTACAATTCCTTTACTAGAGAATGGTATAGCCCTACTATTTTCTAGAATCTCCTCTAATGTTTCTAATAATGTAAAAATTTCCATTTCTTTACCCCTTTCGATTTAAGAAAAACAATTTTACTCTTCCATATTTTCTTAAATCATATGCATTTGCATTAATTTTTTTTAAATCTTCTTTCATTTTTATTTCATCATCTGTTTCTATTACAATAATAGCATCTTCTTTAAGTAATCCTAAAGAGTTTATTTTTTTTATTGATTTTATAGACAAATCGGAATTATATGGTGGGTCTAAAAATATGATATCAAATTTATTTTCTTTTAATTTATCTAAACATATTTCGAAATCACCTGTTAAAACTTTTGATTTTGCCTTCAATTTAACCTTATCAATATTCTTATTAATTATTCTAACAGCATCTTTTGAATAGTCACAAAAAATTGCCTTTTTTGCTCCTCTACTTAGAGCTTCTATTCCTAATGCTCCGCTTCCAGCAAATAAATCCAAGACTTCAGATTCGTATATTTTAGATTGCAATATATTAAATAATGCCTCTTTAACTCTATCTAGTGTAGGTCTAGTATTATCTCCTTTTAAAGAATATAATACTGTTCCTTTTGCTGTTCCAGAAATTACTCTCATGTGATAACCTCATCTTTACATTTATTTTATTAGATAAATTAAATAAGTCAATAGTATTAATAAAAATGTAACATACATTTAACATTTTTGTAATATTATTTCATTTATTAATTATACAAGATACTTATCTATTTTGCAACGAAATTATAAAACAGGTACAATTATTTTATACATATTATAATAAAATATTGAATTTATATAAATTATTATATATAATAATTATATATGCGGGTATAGTTTAATGGTAGAATTGCGAAGCTTCCGACCTCGTGACGAGGGTTCGATTCCCTCTACCCGCTCCAACTTTATGCATAATCGAACCATTCTTAACACTAAAAGTTTTAAATTATTATTATTGACTTTAATTATGGCAGTTTTGCCACAATTAAAAAAGTGGAAAAATTATTGACTTTTATTAAATATCCGTATATAATAAAAATAGGAAATGAAGAAACCACAAACGTGGTTTGCCAGATGAATATGTAAAAAAACACAACGAACTGGGCAAGTTACAGATGTGTTTTTTTATTGTCTATTTGCTTAAAATTATAACCAGTATAATCAAGGCAAATACTATAATAGTTTCGACAACTAAACTAAATATAAGTAGATATATTATTTCTAATAACACAGCTTCTATCATAGTACCACCTCCGTTCTCACAACTGTAGTTGTGGATTAAAAGTGGCAAACCACATCTGCTTATCCTCATTTCCTATGAGCAATACTATACAATATTTTCCAATAAAAAAACAAGCGAACAAACAAAGGTTTTTAAAATAATTAGAGTTTTTTGGGAATTACTTGAAATATTTTTATAAATTTGATAATCTATACTTAAATAAATCGAGTTATATATGAGGGATTGAAACAAAGTGTGATAGTTTTTCGCATACCTGTTTCGTAATTGCACCATTTGAAGACAACTTATTAACTACAATTTTAAAAAATGCACACTCCATTTTATAGAGTGTACGATGTTTTACATAATCTCACATTTAATATCTTTATCAATATTATTTTTAAATCTTTCAGCATCTTTTTTAGTTCCAACTATCAATCCATAGTGAATTGGAACTACTATTTTAGGGCTTATCTTATTTGCAAGCTCTGCTGCTTCTTTGTAATTCATAGTATAAGTGCCCCCAACAGGTAAAAAAGCTACATCACATTTAACTTCTTCTGCATCTTTTGTTATATCTGTATCTCCTGCAATATAATATTGTATATTATTAATTTTTATAATATATCCAACCCAATTATTCTCTCTAGGATGGAACTTTTTATTTATATTATAACTAGGAATTGTACTAAAAACTATATTATCTATCTCATATTTACTATTAGGAATTACACTATAAATATTTTCTTTTTTAAAACCTAAATTTAAGCATTCTTCTATCAAATCTTCTGTTACTATGATTTTAGTTTCATTTTTTATACATTTTTTTAAATCCTCTTTTGAAAAATGATCATAATGATTATGTGTTATAAAAACAATATCTGCGTCATTATAATTCTTTTTAATATTATATGGATCGATATATATAACCTTATCATTTACAAACTTAATAGTACTATGTCCTAACCATTTAATATTTTTTAACATATTATCTTCCTTCCATTACCTAAAAATATGCTTATTTATTTTACTTTAATAATATATATTAATTAGATTTATTCTTCTACAAATTTTACTTTGTTATTTTCCAATGATTTTATCTTTGCAATTGAATACACATTATACCCTTGTTCTTCTAGTTTTTTTCTACCTGGTTGAAATGATTTTTCTATAACAATACCAATTCCTGCAATTTTAGCTTTAGTGTTTTTTATTAATCTTATTGCTCCAGAAACAGCCTCTCCATTTGCTAAAAAGTCGTCAATAATTAAAATATTATCATCATCTTTAATAAAATCCTGTGAAACTACTAAGCTATATACATTGTTTTTAGTAAAAGATTTAACAGACGTTTTATAAATATTATCTGTTAAAGTCTTTGATTGTTGCTTTTTTAGTATAACCATTGGTACATTTAATTTTATAGCTGTAAGAAGTGCTGGTGCAATACCAGAAGCTTCAATAGTTACTACTTTTGAAACTCCATATTTAGAAAAATAATTTGAAAAATTTTCAGCTATTTTATTCATTAAATTACCATCTACTTGTTGATTTATAAAACTATCAACCTTTAATATATCATTATTTACTACTTTACCTTCCTTTTCTATTTTTTCTTCTAAAAAATTCATTATTCTTCCTCCTAAAACTTCTTTTTACATTTCATTTTCTCGTATATTACTCTATTTTATTCTATTTTTTTATATCATACATTGAATAAAAAGTAAATAACTATATATTTTTATAAAGATTTAATTAATAATACAATAACTAAAAGACAGGAAAATCTTCCTGTCTTTTAGCTATTATATTTAAATATCCATCTGACTTCCTAAAAATCCTGCTGCAGATTGAACCACTTTTAATTCTGTATCTCCCATCTTTATATTTGGTTCTTTTGATAGAAGAATAACACTTCCTATTACATCTCCTTGTGAAATAATAGGATAAACTACTTGAGAGTTATACTTTCTCTCTCTATTATCATTTTTAGTTACAGGTATTGACACCTCATTATTTTCTTTACTTGTATATATTTCTTTATCTTCCATTAATTGTTCAAGTTCTTGTGATAAATCTTGCTCCAAAAATTCTTTTTTTGCCCCACCTGAAACAGCAATCACTGTATCCTTATCTGTTATACAAGCTATATGTCCTGTTGTTTTTGCAAGTGTTTCTGCATATCCAGAAGCAAATTCAGAAAGTTCTCCAATTGGAGAATATTTCTTTAATATTACTTCTCCTTCTTTATCAGTAAATATTTCTAAAGGGTCTCCTTCTTTTATACGTAATGTTTTTCTTATTTCTTTTGGAATAACTATTCTACCCAGATCATCAATTCTTCTAACTACTCCTGTTGCTTTCATGACTTTTCCTCCTTGTTTTTTAAAGTTTTATATTGTTAGTATTGCAAAAAAATACAAAATTATACTAATAAAAATTTAACAAAATCTTAGTAAAATAAATTTTATATTCATAGTTTTTTATTTTACATAATTTGACTGTTGACTATAATCTTGGTATAATTTACTTGTTAAATATTTATTTGAAATATTATAGGTTAGGTAATATTTCAATAATTACTCTTAAGAGGAGGTTTGTTTATGAATCCCATAACTGAAAAATTTTTCGTTTTGGAATATGCTTCAAGGCCCGGGATATATTATTCTGACAATCAGCTTGGCTCTACAAGTAATGTTTTACTAGCTGAGCGCTATTTATCAGCCAAGGAAGCATTAAAATATATGAAAGAGCCTTCCAATTGGAAGGTTTGCATTGTTCATATAATTGTAGAACACATTTAAGCAAGGCGAGTACTTACTAACCAAGTACTCGCCTTTTATCAATCATACAATAATTTATCCTATTTAATTATTTATACTTTTAAACTAATCTTTGGCAATTGTAAACACATCTATTTTACTTGCACCTTTTTCTTTTAATATTTTACTACATTCTCTAGCGGTACTTCCTGTAGTAAATATATCGTCAAATAAAAGAATTTTTTTGTATTTTAAATCTATTTGCTTTTTATTATCGTACATGTAAACACCTTTTACATTTTCTTTTCTTTCCGCTTTATTCAACGAACTTTGCGGTGAGTTATTAACTACTTTTTTTAAAATATTAGAATTTATTTTGTTTTTTTTATGAATAAAATATTTTAATATTAATTCACTTTGATTGTATCCTCTCTTAAGTTTTCTCTTTTTGTGAATTGGCACTGGAATAATATAGTCATAATTTTCAATTTTTTTTATTATTTCTTCTTCATTTTTAAATATTGTTGCAAACATTCTTGCTATATACGGTTTATTATGAAATTTAAGTTCAAGAATTATATCTCTTATTATTCTTTCATATGAAAATAAATATGTATGGCTCTCAAAGTATTCATTAGTATAATACTCTGTAACTAATTTTTTGTTTAAGTTTAATTTAATTTCACATTTTTTGCATAAACAATCTTCATTTATTTTGCCACATATAGCACAATGATTTGGACATATAAATGAAAAAAGCAAATCAAGTTGATTCAATTTAAAACCTCCTTATTTGCCCCTTTTTATCTTTCCCCATTATAAATTTCTTAATTTATATTCAAGTCCTGTATTTCGTCTTTTACTATCTACATTATTTATCATTGACTCTATAATTTTTTCATTTCCAATTATAATAAGTAATTTTTTTGCTCTAGTAATACCAGTATAAAGTAAATTTCTTGTTAATAGTCTTGAAGATGATGGAAAAATTGGTATAATAACAACGTCAAATTCAGATCCTTGGGATTTATGTACTGTTATAGCATATGCATGTTCTATTTGATCTAATTCTTCAAATGGATAATAAACATATTTATTATCATCAAATTTAACTTTAACTAGTTTTTCTTCTTCTATAATTTCTTCTATTTTTCCCATTTCTCCGTTAAATATTCCGGTTCCAGCCTCATATTTTGGAGTTGTTTTCTCCCACATTAAATCATAGTTATTTTTTATTTGCATAACTCTATCGCCTTTTCTATAAGTAATTCCCAAGCTGTTTTTTTCATTTTTATATTCGTCTTGTGGATTTAATAAATCTTGTAATAATTTATTTAGTTCTTTTGTTCCAAGCTTTCCTTTTTTAGTTGGAGTAATTACTTGAATATTTTGAAAGAAATCATAATTCCCATATTTTTTTAATCTGTCTTTACTTAAAGTTAACACATGATATAAAATTCTATCTTGATTATTTTCATTAATATAGAAAAAATCTTCTATGCTTTGTTCCTCTAATTCACTTGAACTTATAAATTTTTTTCCCGAATTTACTCTATGTGCATTTATAATAATTTTGCTTTTAGCAGCTTGCCTAAAAATTTTATCTAAATGAATCGTTGGAATTACTCCAGATAAAATTATATCTTCTAATATATTACCTGGACCTACAGATGGTAATTGGTCTACATCACCTACAAGTATAAGTTTTGTTCCTTGATAGAGCGCTTTTAAAAGTTGATTCATTAAAAAAACATCAACCATAGAAACTTCGTCTACAATTACTATATCTGCATTAAGTGGCTGTACATCATAGTCAACACTATCCATTATAGTATCTTCTTGTATTTTTCCTATTTCGAGAACTCTATGTAAAGTTTTAGCTTCTTCTCCTGTTGTTTCTGTTATTCGTTTTGCAGCTCTTCCTGTTGGAGCACACAAAACAACTTTTTTATTTTCATTTTTGAATAATTCTATAATGCTTTTTATAATTGTTGTTTTACCTGTTCCAGGTCCTCCTGTAATAACACATACATTGTTATCATTTACAAGGTGAATTGCTTCTGTTTGTTTTTCAGATAACTCTATTTTAGTATTTTTTTCTATTTCTTCTAGCTTTTTCTTAAGTTTGCTTACTTTCTTTATATTTTTTGAACTTTGCAGAAGAACTAATCTAGCAACAATATTATTTTCTGCTTTATTAAATGGTTCAAGGTAAATCCACTCTTCATATTCGTTTCTTTCCTCAACTGCGATTTCTCCTTTTACTTTTAAATCAATTATTGCATCTTCAATGTATTCTTCTTCAACATTTAATAAGTCCCTTACAAACCTAATAATATTATTCCTTTCTACACATGTATGTCCATTGTAACTTGTTAGTAAAATACTATATTTTATTCCACTTTCTATTCTTTTTGTATTGTTATAATCAATGCCAATTTTCATAGCCATCTGATCTATTTGTTTAAAATCAACTCCTCTTGTTAAGTCAACAAGTAAATATGGATTTTCCTCTATCTGATGTATAGCATCACTACCTAATAATTTATAGATTTTCTTAGCATTATTTGCTCCAACTCCAAATTTATCAAGGAATCCAACAATTTGCCATAAATCCCAGTTCTCATTAAAACTTTCTCCTATTTCTACTGCTTTTGGGAGAGTTATCCCTTTAATATCAGCAAGTCTTTCTGGTTGTAATTTGAAAATAGAAATTGTATCTTCCCCAAATTTATTTACGATTTTTCTTGCAGTGGCTGGACCAATTCCCTTTATAGCTCCACTTGCAAGATATCTTTCTAAGGCATCAAGCGTCTGTGGCATTAGCTTTTCAAAAGTATCTATCTTGAACTGCTGCCCATATTCTTTATGTGTTATAAACTTCCCAACTACATTTATTGTATCTCCTATATTTATAAATGGTAGATATCCCACAATAGTATAGATTTCATCATCAGTTGTTAAAACAGCAATAGTATAACTATTAATTTCATTCTGATATATAATTTCTTCTATAATTCCTGTTAATTCCAATTTTTACCTCATTTCTAAACATTCTGATTGTATCATATGTTATTATTTGATGCAATTGATAACAGATTATTAATTATATATTTTTTATTGTTTACCATTTGTATAATTTATTTCTTTTAATTGTCTTGCATGTTCTATAGAAATTTTTGTAACCTCACCGCTTGAGATTCTTGCAATTTCTTCTAATGCTTCTTCTTCTGATAATAGCTTGACTTTTGTTTTTGTTTTATCTTCTAAGACTTCTTTACTAATATAGAAATGGTTGTCTGCTTTTGCTGCAATAACAGCTAAATGAGTTACAACTAGTACCTGATGTGATTGTGATATTTTTATTAGTTTTTGACTTACAGCTACAGCTGCTTTTCCACTTATTCCTGTATCAATTTCATCAAATACTAAAATTGGAATCTGATCAACTTCTGAAAGTACAGTCTTTATAGCTAGCATTATTCTTGACATTTCTCCACCAGATGCTATTTTATTAAGAGGCTTTTCTTCTTCACCAATATTAGTACATATCATGAACTCTACTTTGTTTTGTCCCATATTATTAAAACTTTCTGTCTTTTCTATATTTATTTTAAAAACTGCATGTTTCATCTCTAAATCTTTTAATTCTTTATTTATTAATTCTTCTAGTTTTCTTGAATTTTCTTTTCTAATTTCATGCATTTTATTGCAAAGATTTATCATTTGTTTTTCTATTTCTGTTTTTTTATTTTTTAGATTAAAAATGTATTCTTCCATATTGTCAATTGTTTCTATTTCTTTTTCAATTTCTTCTTTATATTTTAATATTTCTTCAATATTGTTCCCATATTTTCTTTTAAGTGAATATATTAAATCAAGTCTAGTCTCTACATTAATTCTTTCTTGTTCATCAAAATTAACTTCTTCTCTTAATCCTCCCATATCTCTAGATAATTCTTGAAGGTCATAATATATACTTTTAAGAGTATTAAGAACATTGCTATAACGCTCATCAATATTTTCAATTTTTTCAAAATTTCTTATTGCAATGTTTATTGAGTCTATTGTATTATTTTCTATTTGATTATCCGCTTCATCAAGGCTACTTATAATTTTTTCTGAATTCAAAACCCTATTTCTTATGCTTTCTAGTTCAACTTCCTCACTTATTTTTAATTTTGCTTTTTCTATTTCTTCTACTTGGTATTTCAACAAATCTAATTTTCTTTGTTTTTCTTTATCATCTCCATAGTTTCTTTTTAGTTCTGATATAATACTTTGCTGTTTTTGATATAAATCTTGATATACATGCTTTATATTCTGTATATCTTCTCCTATAAAATTATCTAAATAGCTTAAATGCATATTACTGTTTAACAAACTTTGATTATCGTATTGTCCATGTATATCTACAATATTTTCCATAAATAATTTTAATTCATTTACTGTAACAAGTCTTCCATTTATCTTGCATGCATTTCTACCATTAGTATATATTTCTCTTGAAATTATAATATTATTTTCAAGAGCATCAGGGTGATTTGGCATATATAAGTTTAATTCCACAAAAGAATAATCTTGTCCCTTTCTTATCATGTCTTTTGAAAATCTTCCACCACAAATTATTTGTAGTGAATCAATTATTAGTGTTTTTCCTGCTCCTGTTTCTCCTGTTAAAATATTTAAGCCTTGATTAAAATCGATATTCAAATCATCTATTATACCTATATTTTTTATATGAATTGTTGTTATCATATCTTACCTCTTATTTAATCGAATTTATGTTTGGTTTTATTGTATATCTATAATTATATTTTGTCAAGAACATTTTTTCGTATTTTTAAGCAAAAAAATACCCCGCCTTAGCCGTAAGGTGAAGAAATTTTACGGACCTGTACTCATACAGGTGGGTGCCTACCTAAATACTCCTGGGTTTCTTACATAAATGCAAGCATACACGCCATATTCAGAGATCAGCTCCCTTATCCAAACTTGTAGGTTCTAAAATTTCAGTCTACACGTACTACGCAGGGAAAAATATATTCAATTTATTCTTTATGATTATATATTATCATATGTTTTGTTTTGTTTCAATGTTACTATTACCTTTTAAATCTGAGTTAAATTTTATTTAAATTATTATAACTTTGTTTATCTCTTCTATAATGCTTTTTTCTCGTTTTTTTAATATTTGATTTTTAGTATTTTGTATGTTAAAATATAGTTAATATTGTGAGTTAAAAACGTTGCTATTTTTAGCAACGTTTTTTGTTAAATAGGAAAAATCACAGATTTTTCTATTCAGCAAAAACTATATTGCACAGAAAAATTGCTTTGCAATTTTTCGCGTCAACAAATCTTTATGCTTCTTAAGAGCTTATTATAGGTACAGAAAAAGTTTAATTAAAACCAAAGCTCTCGCGAAGCGAGATTTGTTCTATTTATGGACAAGCAAATAGCTCGACACTGCTTTTATTATTTTACAAACCAAACTATAATTACAATTATTCCTATTATAACTCTATAAATTGCAAACACTTTATAGCTTCCTTTTTTTAGATATTCTAATAAGAATTTTATTACTAGAATTCCAACAATAAAACTTACAAGTATTCCTATAAAAAATGGTACACTAAACACAAAATCTTTAAATTTAAAAATGGTTGCAGCTAAAACAATAGGTGCTGATAGCATAAAGGAATATCTTGCTGCAGAAGTTCTATCTACTCCAAGTAATCTACCTGTTGTCATTGTAATTCCTGATCTAGATACACCAGGTATAAATGCTAAAGCCTGTGATAACCCAATTAAAAAGGTTTGCTTAAACGTCATATCTTCATATTTCACATTTGATTTTGCATTTTTATCAACTATATAAAGTAAAATTCCCATAATAATTAAAGCACATGCAATTATTAAAGGTTTTGTAAGAACTCCTTCCATGAAATGGTCCAATATAAATCCTATAATCCCTCCAGGTATAGTGGCAATTACTATATACCAAAACATTCTTCCTTCTTTTGAGCTTTTCTTTTTTACTAATTGGTTATATCCACCTTTGATTAATTCTATCCAATCTTTAAAAAAGAATATTCCTATTGCAAGTAATGTTCCTGCATGCAAAGCAACATCAAATGCTTCAAATGCAATATTAAAACTTTCAGATTTCGTCCAATCTAATATCCATGGCACTAAATATAAATGCGCTGAACTAGAAATTGGTAATAACTCTGTAAGTCCTTGAACTATTCCTAATATAACTGCTTGAAAAATGCTCATTTTTCCATCTCCCTCAAAATATTATATAAAGTTTCTTTAATATAGCATGCTGAACTATCTGGTGCAATTTTCCCAGGAAGTGCTAAAGCCCATATATATTTTATACCAATATTTTTCACTTCTTCTCTATCTACTCCACCAGGGCTCGATGCTAAATCAATAATTAAACATCCATTTTTTAATCTATTTAATTTTTCTTTATCTAAAACTATAAAAGGCACTGTATTAAAAATTATATCATACTCTTCTATGCCATATTCTAAATTAGAAAACTCTACCTGATTATATCCATATGCCTTTATCCATGCAATATCAGATTTTTTTCTTGCCTCACAGTAAACATTTGCTCCAATTCCAGATAGCATTTTTGCTAATATTTTTCCAATTCTTCCAAAGCCTAAAATTAAAACATTGCTTTTATGTAATGTATATTCTGTTTCTTCTATAGCAATTTTTATTGCACCTTCTGCTGTTGGTATAGAATTCATAATTGATAATTCTTCATACGATAAAATATCAATTACTTTATTATTTCTATTTTCAAATTGGTTTTTAATATTTTCAGAAATATTTCCTACTATTATAACCTTATTTTCTGCATAATTTATAAGTTGTTCTATTTCTATTGGACGATTATTAAAAGTTGCATTAATTAATTCTCCGTCCTTTGAAAATGGAATAGAACTTATTAAAATATTCGACTTATTTATCACATCATTTAGTTTATCACATTTAATAATTTTATCGTCAAGTAAATTTGTTTTTTCAAATCCATAACTGTATATCTTATATCCGCCCATACTTAACATATTGGCAAGTTTAATTATTCTTAAGTCACCACCTATAATAGAAATCTCTTTCATAAATAAGCACATCCTCTCTTTCTATTATAGTATATTGAATTAAGAATTAAATATGATTAATCATCTCTTTGCTTAAATTTTTCATTTTCAATTTCTTTTGTTTTCATACTTTTATTTTTATGCATTTTTATATCATTATGGCCTAATTTATTTACTAATTGATATGTATCTTCAAGATATTTTTTTACCTTTAATTCCATTTTTGAAAGTGTAATCTTTCTTGAAACAATATCTTCTTCATCAATAATAGGAAAACGAATTAAACTTTTAATTGGTATAAATACCGGCTCTTCATTCGCCTTTTTAATAAATGTCTTATCTAATTCAATAGCCATATTCACATAGTTAATTGCATTTTCTTTATCACCTTTTAGCATGCATATTTTAGCTAGGTTGTAATATGCATCAGGTTCAACATCATCTCCATGAAGACTCTTCATAAAAAATTGCTCTGCTTCGTCAAGTTCTCCAAATATTAAGCTTATTTGTCCCAAATTATAGTATCCGTTATATAGCAGTGTATTTATTGTTGCAGCCTTTTCATAACACGTTTTTGCATTTGCAAAATCATTTAAAAGTGTATATGCAATTCCCATACTATAATATAAATCATAATTATTAGGAGCATAACGTAGTGCAGTATTATACACAGATAAAGCTTCTTTGTATTTTTCTTCTTCACACAAGATATCTCCTAATAAAACAGAAGCTTCTACATAATCTGGCTTTTTACTGATTAAATTCTTAAGCATTATACTAGCTTCTTCTTTTCTATCTGATTCATTTAATAAATATGAAATTCTAAAATATGAATCATAATCTTGTTTATTAATTTCGATCATTTTTACATATTCATCTATCGCTTTTCTAACTCCGCCTTCTTTTTCATATGTTTCTGCAAGTAATTTATGTGTCATGTAATCCTCCGGATATTTTTCTGCTAAATTAATTAGTATACTTTTTGCTTGTTTATTATTTCCTGTTATAATATATAATTTTGCAATCCACTGCATACCAAATGCAGAAATATTCATTCCTTTTTTCTCCAAAAATATTATTACAATTGGCAAAATTACAGATAAAATATATACTAAAATTAACATTAGAGCATTCATATTTATTTTAAACAAAATACAAATAAAGCTTATAAGTATTCCGATTGATTCCAATATTAAAATAGCTAAATAATTTGTATCATTTTTTCTAATCATTTTAAAAAACATGATAACAAATAGAGAAAATGCTAATAAATTGAAAATAATTTTTTCAATCAACATTCTACATTCTCCTTTCAACATCCCATTTTATTACATATATTTTAAGCTAAATTGTAAAAAAAGTCTATAGAAAAATAAAAAAAAGATAGCACAAATTTGCTATCTCTTCATTCTAAATTATTATACCATATTTTATTCAGCCATGTTTTCATAGAATCTTAAACTCCTATTTATTCAATGCTTATTGTATTTATTATTCTATTTCATCAAATTGTGAGTTGTATAATCCTGCATAAAATCCATTTTTTTGTAATAATTCTTCATGTGTACCTTGTTCCACAATATCTCCATGGTTCATAACAAGTATTAAATCTGCATTTTTTATTGTGGATAATCTATGTGCAATAATAAAACTTGTTCTTCCTTTCATTAGATTATCCATTGCTGATTGTAATAACACTTCTGTTCTTGTATCAATTGAACTAGTTGCTTCATCCAAAATTAGTATTTTAGGATCTGATAAGATTACCCTTGCAATTGTTAATAATTGCTTTTGACCAGCAGATATATTACTTGACTCTTCATTTATGATAGAATTATAACCATTTGGAAGTGTTTTAATGAAATGATGAACATGTGCTGCTTTTGCCGCTTCAATAACATCATTATTCTTAGCATCTGGATTACTGTATCTAATGTTATCTGCAACAGTTCCTCCAAAAAGCCATGTATCTTGAAGTACCATCCCAAATATTCTTCTTAAATCTCCTCTATCAAAATCTTTTATATTATATCCATCAATTAATATTGCACCATCATTTACATCATAAAATCTCATTAGCAGTTTAACTATTGTTGTCTTTCCTGCACCAGTTGGACCTACAATCGCAATTTTTTGTCCTTCTTTAATATCTGCATTAAAATCTTTGATTATAGTTTTTTCTTCACTATAACCAAATTTTACATGATCAAATTTTATATTTCCTTTTATATCCTTGACATCAACAATATTTTTGTTTTGTTTTTCTTCTTCTTTTTCTTCTAAAAATTCAAAAATTCTTTCTGCAGCTGCAATCATAGCTTGAATCATACTAGAAACTTGAGCAAGTTGATTTATTGGATGAGTAAATTGTTTATTATACTGTATAAAGCTTTGAATATTTCCAACAGTTATTTTTCCATTTACTGCAAGATATCCACCAACAATTGCAATTGCGACATATCCAATATTACCAATAAAATTAACAACTGGAAATATTAAACCTGATAAGAATTGAGATTTCCATCCAGAATTATACAGTTCTTCATTTGCTTTGTTAAATTTTATTATTGTATTTTTTTCTCCGTTAAAAGCTTTAACTATGGTATGACCACCATACACCTCTTCTATCTCACCGTTTACATGTCCCAAATAATCTTGCTGTCTTTTAAAATATTTTTGTGATTTACTAACAATTATCTTAACTATAAATCCTGATATCGGAAGAATAATAAGTGATATTATTGTCATAGTTACACTTATAGAAAACATCATAATTAGTATTCCTATAATTGTACATATTGAAGTAATAATTTGAGTAATACTTTGATTTAAATTTTGTGAAAGAGTATCTATATCATTTGTAATAATTGACAATACTTCCCCATTTGTTTTCTTATCAAAATATTTCATTGGCAGATTATTAATCTTTAAAATTAAATCATTACGAATTTCATAACTTACTTTTTGAGAAATACCTGACATTGTATATCCTTGTATAAATGAAAATATCGCACTTAATATGTATAATCCTAAAAGCGTTAATGAAATTTGAGCAATTTTTTCAAAGTTAATTCCACCTGTTCCAGATAATTTATTAATTAATCCATTAAATATTTCTGTTGTTGCATTTCCTAAAATCTTTGGTCCTACAATTGTAAATATAGTACTTGCAATTGCAAAAAATAGTACAATTATTAAACCAATTTTATATTTTAATAAATAACTTTTTATTAACTTTTTAGTTGTACCTTTAAAATTTTTTGGCTTTTCTATAGGCCATTTAGCTCCTCTTCCCATTCCTCCCATTGGAGGTTTTTTATTATTTGCCATTTTCTAATTCCTCCTTTGAAAGTTGTGATAATGCTATTTGTTTATATACTTCACAAGTTCTAATTAATTCATTATGAGTACCTTTACCAACAATTTTTCCTTCATCTAGTACTATTATTTGATCTGCATTTAAAATAGTACTTATTCTTTGTGCAACTATGATAACCGTCTTATTTATTGTTTCTTCTTTTAGCGCTTCTCTTAAAAGTTTATCTGTTTTTAAATCCAAGGCAGAAAAGCTATCATCGAATATGAATATTTCTGGATCAATTGCTATAGCTCTTGCAATTGATAAACGTTGTCTTTGTCCTCCCGAAACATTATTTCCACCCTGCGCGATTTCTTCTTGATATTTTTTTGGTTTTGATTCAATAAACTCAGCAGCCTGTGCAATTCCTGCTGCTTTTATCATTTGTTCATCTGAAATATCTGGATTTCCATATTTAATATTAGATTCTATAGTACCAGAAAATAAAAGTCCTTTTTGTGGAACAAATCCAATTTTTTTTCTTAATTCTGTTTCAGATACTTCTTTAACATTCACCCCGTCAACTAATACCTCTCCATTAGTTGCATCATAAAAACGAGGAATTAAGTTGATTATAGTAGATTTTCCGCTTCCTGTTCCACCTATTATTGCAGTAGTCTTACCTGGCATAGCTTTAAATGTAATATCTACCAACATCTCTGTATCTGCATCTGGATATCTAAATGAAACGTTTTTAAATTCTACTATTCCTTTTTGACTCTCTTTAAAATCCTTTGGGTTTTCTATTTCTTTAATACTAATATCACTTTCGATAACTTCATTGATACGTCTTGCAGATACTGTAGCTCTTGGAAGTATAATTGATGTCATAGAAATAAAAAGAAAACTTATAATAATTTGCATTGTATATTGAATAAATGCCATCATATCTCCAACTTGCATAACTCCAGCATCTACATTATGCCCTCCTACCCAAATTATAAGAATCATAATTCCATTCATAATAAACATAAGTGCTGGCATCATAATGCTTAATGCTCTATTAACAAATATATTAACTTTAGTTAAATCATTATTTGCTTTTTCAAATCTTGCTTCTTCTCTTTTTTCTGTATTAAATGCTCTAATTACAGGAATACCTGTTAATATTTCACGTGACACTTGATTTAATCTATCTATTAATTCTTGCAATTTTTTAAATTTGGGTATTACAAAAATAAATAATAAAAGCACAATTGCAATTACACATAAAACAGCAAAACCAATAATCCATGCCATTGAACTATTACTACTCTGAAATACTCTTATTACACCACCAATACCAATTATTGGTGCATAAATAACAACCCTAAATAGCATTGTTAATAACTGCTGTATTTGCTGAATATCATTTGTACTACGTGTAATTAAGGATGCTGTGGAAAATTCAGTAAATTCTTTTGTAGAAAAAGTTAGAACTTTTTCAAATACTTTCTCTCTTAAAGTCTTACCAAGATTTGCTGCAACTCTTGCAGATAAAAGCATAATTATTACAGCTGATACCATACTAACTAGAGCAATTCCAAGCATCTGAAGACCAGATTTTATTATATAACTATTTTGTAATTCATTAATATTCATCCCTATAGCTTGATACTCATCTTTTACTGCAGTAATAGCTGCCTGTTCTAGCATTGTTCCTGGATATTCAGATATTTTTTTATCAAATTGTTCAAGCATAATATCCAGATTTTGATCTGGCACATTTCGAATAATATCTATTAATGACATTTGCCCTAAAATATTTTTTTGTTCTTCTGTCATTTCTTGCAATATTTGAAATTTTATATAACTTTGCATTTCATTATTTGATATTAAACTTAATTCCATTATCGGTTTAGATACTAATTCATCTAATTGTTTTTGTTCTTTTTTATCTGATTTATTTTTTATATATATATCTTCATTTTCTAATACTGGATATTTATTTACATATGAATTGTATTGTTCTTTACTTAAATTGTTTTTAGAAATATATGTATAGTGTTGTAATATTTTTTCATCTTCTTTAGTAAATAGTAACAAATCATCCATACTTGATTTTCTAATTGCTTCTGGTGAAGAATTCTCAATTCCACTTTGTTGTATTCCAACATTAACTATTTTAGATGTATAATTTGGAAGTTCAAGATCTGCTGCTGCTTGCACACATAAAAGCAAAATAATAGCAAGAATAGATATTGGTGTTTTTCTTAAATAACTTAGTAGTTTTAGCATTAAGTTTCCTCTCTTTCTTTTCTTCAATCAATATTTAAATCTTTATTATATAACATATATAATATCACGATAAAGACATATATTGCAACCTAAAACCATATATAATCTATGTGTAGATTGGCAAAATCTTAAAAATATGATATAATATATATTAGAAGGAATCGCACAAGTGTGATTACTCTTCGATCATTTTCGGAGAGTAGCGCCTCCGAAAAAATAAATTTTAAGGAGGCATTCCTTATGCTTGCAGAATTTGACCGGATAAACAATTCAAAGGAGTTTACATTAGTCTGTGAACTCGAAACCACCAAAAAAAAGTCTGTATCGATCAGATTTTTTACAAAGAACCATGTAGATTGGTTCATCGATACAAATTTTTTCGGAAGGGATGGTCACTTTGCAATCGCAAACGTAACCGAGGTTTTTACCTGTATTGCATTAGGATTACCGGCAGCAATACAGGTGTACCAGCATGATTTTTCTATCAGAATCATACCTGGTACAATCCAAAAAATCCGGGATTAAGCAAATAGCATGAGAGAAAAATCTCTCATGCTATTTGCTTTGTATATATTTTTATTATAATTAATATTCTTGCCATAAAAGTTCAGGACAGTTTCCAACAATATACATTATTCTATTATTACATTTTACTCGTAACACCTTAAAATCCATTGCTTTCTAATTGATTGCTGTTACAATTATAGTATATTCTGCTGTTTTTCCATCTAATGTAATAGAATTTTTAGTTAATTTTAAAGTAACTTTTGTCCTTTTTGATATTTTAGCTTGTTCTAATTTACTAGATGTACTTGGCTATTTTACATTTAAAGAAGTAGATGATTTATAATTTTCTTTTGTAGAAGTATTCTTTTTTTCTTTTAATTGCTCCTTTTCTTTAGTTATTGCTTTTGTTCCGCCCTCATTCTTTTGAAATAATACTGTATTAATATTGTCAAGATTAATTTCTTTCCATTTTTCTTCAGGTATATCTTTAATTACATTAGTTAATACAGCTATTACTGTTATCATTATTATAATTGCAATTGGTATAACTATAAATAATGATTTATCTTTTTTATATTCTTCTGATACTGTTTTAATACGTACATGCTTTGATTGCCATTTTAACATTAATATTGGAATCCATAAAGAGAAAATTCCAAGTGTAATAATGGTAAGAAAACACCAAAGTAGATATTTTCCCCATAATTGCAAACTATTTCCATCAAATACAAGTTTTTTTCTATTAATAACTGAATGTTTGTTTATCCAATTTAATTTCAAACAAACTGCAAATGGATATAGTAATCCAAGACTACAAAAAGAAATAATAAAAGATAATATATTTATTCCTATTAATTGTAATGTATTACCATCAAAAAAGCTGTCATCTTTAACATGCTCTTCATCTTCAAAATGAAGATTTGATATAACCCATCTTGTTCTTTTTATAGGTACAAAAATTGCATATATACCTAGTGTTATAATAGTGAAAAATATCCATTTAAATATATTTACAAATAAATCTCCACCTGTTCCCTCAAATTTTAATCTTTTTCCGTTATATACAGTGTGTTTAAATTGCCAAGAATATAACATACATTGTGCCCATGGAGTAGCAATACCTAATGTTGCAACAATAATTAAAAATGCTAAAATTCTCCAACCTATTAATTCAAGTAATCCTCCATCAAAATATGAATCTGTTTTTACCACTTTCTTTTTTGGCTCTACTTCCTGATAAACTAGATCTTCTTCAAATTCTTTTGTTTTTTCTTCTTTATTTTCATTTTGATTAATTTCTTCCATTTTTTACCTCCATTTTCTTTAGTAAATAATTAATAAAATTACATATTTTTTATCATATAATACTTTTTTTGTCAATATATTATCATTTTATTTATAATGTTTTAGTTTTCTATTTTTTTAGCATGTAAAACAACTCTATATCTGTTATCATTTGCACAAGTAGATAAAGTTAACATGTGATCATTAGTTGTTACATCTATTTTAAAATCTTTTAGGCTCCTTGTTTTTATTTCATCAATAAATTTTTCAAATTCAGTATCATTTTTAAAATTTGTAGTTATATAATAATCCTCTTTTTCTATTTTATATATAGAAACTACTTGATAATATGATTGCTCATTTTCTGTAATGAATGGAATAATATAATTATCTGAGTTATCTTGCCATTCTTTTGTTAATATATTTTTTAACGATCCAAACATACTAGCATCTCTTCTATTGTGTGCAAATATAACTATATTTTTATCAGAATTATCAAATTTATTTTTATAATCTGCAAATACCCATCCACTAGTATTATAGCTTTTATCAAAACTATGTGTTAAATAATAATCGTTATTATTTGTTTTTACAACAGGATATTCAATATTTGTTCCATTAACTTTTAACCATCCTATTATATCTGGATTGGTCTTCTTTAAAGCTTTAAAATCTATTTTATATTTGTCTTCTTTTTCTTTACTTTCATCAATTTGTATTGCTTGTTGTATATTGTTAATCATACTTTTATTTTTCATGTTCTCATATATCCAGTTAATTATTTTTATTCCAGAAAATATCATCATAGCAATAAAAATAAGAAGAAAAATAAGAACTATTGCCTTTTTTAATTTATTTTTCTGTTTTTTATTATTATAACTTTTACCTTTCATATATAAACCTCTATGCATTAATAAAAGAACTAATTTTTTTGCTATTTCTTTTACTATATTTAATTTTAGTATTTTCTTAACTTTGGTTTTCTGTAACTATATAAGTAATATCTCCAACATCATAAGTTACTTTAGCAAATTCTATTTTAGAATTACCTATGTAATTATGAGAGTCTAAATGTGCTCAATTAGCTGTCCTAGAATTTGTATTTTTTACTTTTATAGAACAAGCTATAACCTTTATTAAAAAAACATATCTTAAAAAATACTTTTTATCATTTCATTTTTTTAAAATATCACACAATATATTATTTAATACATTATATATACATCAAACCTGTCGCTACATTTACCGCATCTATATCTTTTTATAAAATTTTTATATAACCTTTTTCTATAAAATTCTTGCTTACACCCTTTACAAATTATTTTGTATTTAAATTTTTCAATTTCTGCAAATTCAATATTACTTTTCTCATAATCTTTTTGTCTATTTCCAGTGCGAGAAATATCATATCCTAATCTAGTATTTATTAATTCTGAATATTTTTTAAACTGTTTTCCATGATTATTACAATATGGCAAACAGTGTATTAATTCATGCATTATTGTATTCTTTATAATTTTATCATCAAGCTGCATTACCCATGGACTTATTTCTATATAATGTTTATTAAACTTCTCATATTTTATAATTCTTTTGAAACCTTTTTTTGTAACTTTTTTATATATTTCATCTGGATCTTCTTGTTTACAACATCCATATCTTTTATTATTTCTTTTTGAAACTATTATATCTATCTTACCATATTTTTCATCATTTAAAATATCAATATTAATTTGGCTTAATTCTTTTACACATTCAAAAAAAAGTTTCTTCAGTTTTTCTTTCATTATATTTTCACCAATCTTCTATTTGCTTTTTTATGTAATAGCTTTGAAAAAGAGTCTATAAAATATGAAAATTCGTTTTTATGTTTACATATTTTTTCTCTATTTCTTACTATTCTTTTCTTTATATAATAAATATATTATAATTTCAACTGATAATTTATATGAAGATTACTAAGTTTTTTACAAATTATTACATTAATTTCATATTACATAAAAAGGTTGTATTCATTCTACAACCTTTTTATATTTATATAAAATTAATCCATTATTTTACATTTTTATTTATTCCAATTCTTTTTCAACTATTTTAATATTTCTTTTAATATAAAAAATTTCAAAGATATCACATATTGAATATATTATGGTTAATATTCCACAAATTGTTGTTACAGCAACTGCAGATGCTAATGGAGTAAATATAAAAGCTATACCTATCAATAAAGTAATTATAGCACTACATAATATAACTAACCAATTAAATTCCTTACTATCTTTTAATAAAACAGCAAACTTAATTCTGTTTACGCTACTAGATATAAACCATATTCCTATACCTAATGATATTAAAATACTTAAACTGCTTGGATATATTAGTAGCGAAATTCCTAAAACAATAAGTAGAATTCCAAAAATCAAATTTCCTTCTTCTTTTATGTCTGCTATATTTATAATTGAAATAATAATTCCATATATTATTGATAATATAGCAACTGTTCTACTAACTATATTTATTGTTATTCCAGGATTAAGCACAATAACTATTCCAAGTAAAATGTAAATAATTGATGTAATAATAGATACATTTAATTCTTTTTTTATAATACTTAGCATATTTCCTCCTCCTAAATTTTTATTATAATCAATGTATCATAAAAGTAGATATTTTTCAACATTAATTTTTATTTTATTCTCTCTTATTTTTGAGAACAATCTATAAAACAAAAGCCGCTAATTAAGAATTAACTTTTTTAGATAACACTATTGAAAGTACAATAAAAAATATCCCGATACATAACATCCATATTTGTTTTGTTATATTAACTTTTATTTAATTTTATTTGCTCATCAATATAATAGTTATATACTTGTATAAATTTTTCTTTGTCTATATTTTTGCTTTAACTAGTATCTATTAGTAATTTATCCTTAATTGAAGCAAATTCCATTTTATTCGCAATATATGAGTATAGATTTTCACTTAATGATTTATTATATTTATCAAATGAATTGTATAATTCATCTTCGTTCTTAATTTTTAAATAAACAATATAATCTTTTCTATTTATTTTTATTCATAAAAATTTCTCCACTCTTCTATTTTACTTACTTCATTCTCTGATTATTTTACCAACATCATTATCCTGTATTATTAAATATTATTTAATAATATAGCTTAAAATTTCTTCTATAATATTTATATTTTTTCTTTTTTCAATTAATTCTTTGCAAAGTGAGCAGTTATCTGTAATAATATTATCCACTCCTAAATCAATCATGTCATTAATATTCTCTTCAGTATTTACTGTCCATACAAATAATTTTTTTCCTTCATTATGCACTTTACTTAATAGCTCTTCATTTACATTTGTTGCTTCAACACTAAAGCTATCAGCATGTTTTAAATCTGTAATATCTCCAATTGCTACAGTCATTACATATAATGTTTGAATATTGGGATCCATTTTTTTAGTGTTTTCAATAACATTATATACTAAACTTGTAACAACACACATATCTTCAAAATTGTATTTTTTTATTAATTCGATTACTTGTCTTTCAAAATCAATTTCTTTTCCTGTTGGTTTTAATTCTATATTAAGTTTTATATTATTTTCTCTAGCAAATTTTAATACATCTTCAAGTAATGGTATTTTCTCTTCTTTAAACTCTTCACTAAATAAACTACCTGCATCTAACTTACTTATTTCCTCATATGTCATATCAATTATATCTTTATTTACACCAGTTACTCTTGCAAGATTTAAATCATGAGATACAACAATTTGTCTATCTTTTGTTTGCTGAACGTCTAGTTCTATCCAGTCTGCTCCAACTTCCTTTGCCCCCTTAAATGCTGACATAGTATTTTCTGGATGTTTTGTGCTTTCTCCTCTATGTGCAGTTACTTCTATTTTTTGTTCAAATTTAATAATAAAATCAATTTGTCCTGTTACATATTTATATGAAATAAAACTTCCAAAAGAAACTAGAGTTATTAGTATTAATGCTATTATTACTATACTTACCAAATTTTTCTTTTTACCTTTATTGCTATATTCTAATTTCTCAGTTTTTTCTTGTTTTTGTTCTTTATGAATATAAAAGCTAGCTGTTATTATAGCATACATTATACTGTTTGAAAGAATCATAAAAAAAACAAATATAATTGCCATACTTAATACTATTAAAGTAATAACAACACTCTCAATAACTGCAAAATTAACTAATGTATGCTTAAATATTTTAATCAAAAATGTACCGACGAATAAAAAGACAAAATAAAAAAACGTAATTACTAACTCAATTAAAGCAATTCTAAAAACGTCCTTAATTTTATTGCCTTTAGAGAGTTTATTGCTATCTTTTCTAGCTTCTTTAAAGTCTTTTCCTTCTAACACCATATAATGAATCGAAAAAATCCATCTAATTAAAAGTAAAGCTAAGAAAATATATACTACTAAAGCAATAATTGATAATGTATTATTTTTAAGTATGTAATCTTGGATAAATTCTGGTATTTTAATTATTGTAATAATATTTGTTCTAACTCCAATATCTAGTATTGGTATTAAAAACAATAACATAAAAGCAACTAATATATTTTTTAATTTAAGCATTTTTTTACATTTATTTAAAGATGTTTTTATTGATTCCAATAGTGTTATTTTCTTTTTATGATACGAAGCATCAAATATAATAAGCATCGTACCTATGTCAAATATTGTTATTAATGTTAGAAATACTATTGTAAATAGTATAAAAAATATAGTTAAAGGGTTAAGTATAAAACCTTTTAAATTTTCCATTGTTAAATAAGTATAACCTGTTAATTTCATTATCAATTTTAGTCCATTTGTTATTAAAGGTATAAAAAATAGTGTTGACATAATTCTAAATATTATTTCAAATTTAAGTAATACCCAGAAATTAAATTTTAATAATTGATATGTATTCTTTAAATATTTCATTTACTATCATTCCCTATCATTTTATATATATAATCCTCTATATTTCTATGTTATTATTACTACATACTTCTTTTAAAATTTCAATTTTTAGACGCCAACCTTATCTCATTATTGACTCTATGTATTGTAATTTCTTAAAATACTAATATATTATCTTATCTTCTTTTTCTATAAATTCATCCAATAGTTTTATTATTTCATCTCTATCCATACATTCTTAATCTAACAAATTATTTTCTTCATCGTTTGAAATTTTCATATATTGGTTCATGTGTTATTCCTCCCATATAAATCATATATATAAGTCGAAAAATATTATATCAATTTAAAATATTTTTTACAACATCAAAAATATAAAAGGCTCTATTTTTTTTACAATCCTTCAACATATAATATTTAATTTGAAATATAACTTTAAAAATAGTATTCTTATAAATGTTATAATTACTTATAAGCAAAAAGAACTAAACTGCTAAAGTTTAATTTAGCCATTTAGTTCTTGTTATTTATTTTATTAAATCATTTATTGTTCTTGTCTAGCTTTAACAACATAATATAATGCCATTGTATCAACTATAAAGTCTATAGTTAATAATGAAACTATTGCTTTTGAAGTAAAGAAAGATACAACACTACCAACAATACCTAATATTAACAAAATCATAAGTAATGTTCCCTTGCTTTTACCATCTGCTACTCTTCTTGCTAACCAAAAATACCATAAATAAGAGATAACATTAACTACAGTTCCTGTAATTATAGTAATCATTACTTCATTACCAAAACTGTATTTAAACATATTGGCAACCTCTGGAACAACACTACATATAATTGCTAATGCAACGCTAAATACAGCAAGTATTATATATATAATGCTAAATGATTTTAAAGTATTCTTTGCACTTCTTTCCATTTTTTTCCCTCCTTTTTTTTTCTCATTATATCAAAAAACAAAAAATAGTCAAACATTTTTCATTTTTTTTATTATTTAATTATACATTATAAATATATAATAATTTTTTATAATATATGCTTCTTTTTCCTATAAAAGATAGTGTTTTAAATTATTAGTTTCCTTTTGTAGGCATGTATGGAGCAATTCTTCCTGCAAAGTCTTTAAAGTTCTGTGATTGAAGTATTACTTTTCCTGGTCCAACAAGTTTTGTTAAGAATAATCCCTCTCCTCCTAAGAATATATTACCTAATCCTTTTACTGTTTCTATTTCGTAAGAAACAGTAGTATCAAAAGCTACTACGTTTCCTGTATCAACTTTTAACACTTCTCCATCTCCTAACTCTTTTTCTATAACATCTCCATCAACCTCTAAGAACATCATTCCATTTCCTTCAGCTTTTTGAAGTATAAAACCTTCTCCTCCAAATAAACCTGCACTAAATTTCTTTGTAAAAGCAACTTTTGTATTTACATTATCTTCTGCACAAAGGAATGCTCCTTTTTGCATCATAAATCCATTTGGATGTTCTTTTAAACTTACTGGAACAATAGAACCTGGAACTGTAGATGCAAATGCTATCATGCTATTATCTTTTTCAGCAGTATAATTTGCCATAAATATTGATTCTCCAGCAAACATTCTACCAAAACTTTTCATAACTCCTCCACGTGCATTTGTCTTCATAGTAATTCCTTCGCTTTGATATGCCATTCCACCACTTTGAGTATAAATTGTTTCTCCTTTATTTAATGTCATTTCAACTACTGGTACAGTTTGACCAATTAATTTGTAATTCATAAAAGATCCTCCTTAAAAATTATTTATTTAAATTTTATATTTAATATTATAGATTGTCAACATTTTCAAAAATTATTTTTGTAATTAATACTAATATATTAACAATATTATTATTTATTCTACATTTCTCTTTTTTATTTAGTACTCTTCTCTAGAATATCATAAAGTGCTTTTTTTGCTTTGATTAATGCATGTTGCTCATCAAATTGCTTACCATTCTTTTTTTGTTTTCTATATACTTTTGCTTTTCGTTTGCCATATCCTTTATTAAAGAATTTAAAGCTTCTTTTAAATTCTTTCCACTATTATTAATGCCGGTGATTGAGTTCCAAAATACTAAACTCTTTTATCATCAGCCTCTCTCCACAATTCAATTCCATAATTTACATTTGAACTACTTTGAGGATAAACAAATAAATCTCTGGTATTTTTTGTAAAATATTGATTGTTTCCATATCCACCTGTAAGCATTATAGATGCAAGCTTTGCTAAATCTGTTACATCTGCAAACAATCCTGCATAACCTGAAACACCTTCCATCATATAATATGCTTACTCATCATGAACTTCTCCTTGTATAACCACCAACTATTTACATTGAACAAACAAAAAAATACCATTCTTTTTAAGAATGATATTCATATCTCCGTTCATAAAAAGTTCGAACAGATTCGTTATTGGCTGGGCTGGCTAGATTCGAACTAGCGCATGCATGAGTCAAAGTCATGTGCCTTACCGCTTGGCTACAGCCCAATATAATTTATATGGGGTGGAAGATGGGACTCGAACCCACGGTCTCCAGTGCCACAAACTGGCGTGTTAACCAACTACACCACATCCACCATTTGCACTGTTACCATTTTGGTAACAGTGCAATTAATATTTTAAACTATAAAATACATTTTTGTCAAGTATTTATTAATATTTTTATTGTTCTTTTGCCCATACTATAGTTCTATTCTTGCTGTCATCAGTACATGTAGTTAGAGAAATTTCTCTTTTTCCATTAGTATCACGATTCATATATGTTGCATCTTCTCCTGTGGTTTGATAAATATTATATATTTCATACTTTACTTTTAATCCATTAGTATCTGTTACATATATAACATCACCATTTTTTAATTTTTTAACATTAGAAAACATTGTTCCGTTTCTATAATTATGTCCTGCAATTACTGTATCTCCAACTTGATTTAGTCCATTCATTGTATAACGTAAAACAACTGATAATTCTAATGATCTTTTTGTCTCAGGATTTAAAATTGGATATTTTAAGTTTATTGAAGGTATTTCAATAGTTCCTACTACTTCATATCCTTGGTACATTATTTTTTTCTTACCTGAAGTACCTGAAGATGTAGTTCCCTCGACTGTAGCAACTTCGTTTAATACATTACTTAAATCAGCATTTAAGTCTGGTGCATCAACCTCTTCTTCAAATTGAGCTATTACATCAGATGTACTTTTATCTATATTCCATTTTTTATATACATCATATCCCAAAAACCCTAGTAATCCAACTATAGCTATTATAGCAATAATTAATAATACTGTAAGGAATTTACTATATTTACTATTAAACATACTTATCACTCCTTTTTCTCTTTCTTTATTATAACATATTTTTATTGTTTTGTTAAGATATTAATCAATTTTTGTCCCTAATTTTTTTCCTGCAAGCAAGTGAAAATGTAAATGTTTAACTTCTTGTCCTCCATCTTCTCCGCAATTTGTTACAATCCTAAAGCCCTTTTTATCTACACCAAACTCCTTAGCAATTTTATTAATCACTGTATACATTTTTCCTATTAATTCTTCATCATCTTTTTTTATATCAAGTGCTGATTCAATATGTTTTTTAGGTATAACTAGTATATGAACTGGTGTTAAAGGATGAATATCATGAAATACTAATATTTCTTCATCTTCATATACAATTTTTGATGGTATTTCCTTATTTATTATTTTACAAAATATACAATCCATATTTTTCTCCTTTATTTTATTAGTATTGCTTTAATTCTTCTAACTCCTGCAGAAGATGCTTCCTCTTTCTTTATTTTAAATGTTCCCATTTCTCCAGTATGTTTAACATGTGGTCCTCCACAGATTTCTTTACTAAAATCTCCTATAGAATAAACTTTTACTTTATCTCCATATTTATTTTCAAAAAGTCCAATTGCTCCAGATTTTTTTGCTTCTTCTAATGTCATTTCTTCACAAGTAACTTTAAGGTCTTTTGCAATTTGTTCATTTACAATTCTTTCAACTTCTTCTAATTCTTCTTTTGTAACTTTTTGTGGATGAGAAAAGTCAAATCTTAATCTTTCTTCTGTAATATTTGAGCCTCTTTGTTTTGCATGTTCCCCTAATACTATTTGCAAAGCTTTATGTAAAAGGTGTGTTGCAGTATGATATTCTATAGTTTTTTCTGTTTGTTCTGCAAGTCCTCCTTTAAATTTTTGCTCAGAACCCATTCTTGATTTTTCTTGATGTTTTTTAAATAGTATGTCAAATTTATCTAGTTCTATTTCAAATCCTTCTTCTTTGGCAAGTTCTTTGGTAATTTCTGGTGGAAATCCGAATGTTTCGTATAAACGAAATACTGTTTCTCCATCTAATTTGTTTTTATTCTCTTCTCTAGCTTTTTCCACTTCTTTATGAAATTCTTTTTCACCATTTTCTAAGGTTTTAGTAAACTTATCTTTTTCCTCAACAATTACTTGTATAATTTTTTCTTTTTTTTGCTCAAGTTCTGGATACATATCTTTTAATATTTGTATATTTAACTTAATAAGCTCTGGTAATTCTTCATAATTTATACCTAATTTATTCAAATACCTAATCATTCTTCTAATTAATCTTCTTAATATGTATCCTCTATCTAAATTACTTGGCATTCCACCATCTGCTATTATCATCATACTAGAACGAAGGTGTTCTGCAACAATTCTTCTACTTTGTATATCATCATTTTTAGAAAGTTTTTTTAGCTTGTCCATAACTAATGCAAAAATTTCTGTATCATATGGTGTTTCTTTACCTTGCAAAAGCATATTAATTCTTTCTAATCCTAAACCAGTATCTACATTTTTTTGTTTTAATTTTTCATATGTACCATCATCTTTCTTAAAATATTCCATAAATACATTGTTCCATATTTCAACATATTTACCGCAATCACAAGATGGATCACAATTTAAAGAACATTTAGGTTTTCCTGTATCATAAAACATTTCTGTATCTGGTCCGCAGGGTCCTTCTTCACCTGCTATCCACCAATTATTCTCTTTACCAAAAAAATATATATGATCTTTTGGCATTCCAACTTTTTCCCATATAGTTGATGTTTCTTCATCTTTTGGTGCATCTTTATCTCCAGCAAAGCATGTTACATATATCTTTTCTACTGGAATTCCTAATTCCTTTGTTAAAAATTCAAAACTCATTTTAATAGATTCTTCTTTAAAATAGTCACCTAAAGACCAGTTACCTAGCATTTCAAAAAATGTCAAGTGACGATTATCTCCCACCTCGTCAATATCAACTGTTCTTAAACATTTTTGATAATCTGTTAATCTTCTTCCCTCTGGATGTGGTTCTCCAAGTAAGTATGGAACAAGTGGATGCATTCCAGCTGTTGTAAATAATACAGATGGATCATTTTCTGGAATTAGAGGTGCACTTGGTATTACTTTATGTCCATGATTTTTAAAATAATTTAAATATTTATTTCTAATTTCAATTGCGGTCATAATATCTCCTTTTATTTTTTAATTACTGCATAAAATTATATTACATTCATCGTAAAAAATCAAGAAATATGAAGCTATTTTTCGATTTAGATGTATTAGTTAGATATAAGCATACTATATAAAAATTGAAAAAAACGAATTGAAAGTAAATGAGATAGAAATTCTTTATTAATTTTATGGAAAGAGTTCAAGCTTGCCTTGGAAGGGAGCCATAAAATTGATTTAGAATTTCTTCGAGATTTAGCTTGAACGAGCATTTTTGAAATTTTTATATAGTATGCTTAATAAATAACCTATGTTTTTCTTCTATACTATAAAAAATATTCATATATTTACAAGAGGTGTTATATTATATGAATAAAAAAAATTATCGTATAGCAATAGTTGGAGCAACAGGTGTTGTTGGAAGAACAATATTAAAAGTACTTGAAGAAAAAAATCTTCCTATTTCTGAATATGTGTTATTTGCATCTAAAAGATCTGCTGGAAAAAAAATACTTTTTATGAAAAAAAAATTTACTGTTCAAGAACTAAATGAATTTTCATTTGATTCTGGTTTTGATTTTGCTATATTTTCTGCAGGGGGAGAAACCTCGAAAAAATTTTCTCCTATTGCAGCATCTAAAGGTTGCATTGTTGTAGATAATAGTAGTGCATTTCGTATGGATCCAGTAGTTCCTCTTATAGTTCCTGAAGTAAACCCTAGTGATGCATTTACTCATAAGGGAATAATTTCTAATCCCAATTGTTCAACTATTCAAGCAGTAGTTGCTCTAAAGCCACTCCAAGATAAATATGGAATTAAAAGAATAGTATATTCTACTTATCAAGCTGTTTCTGGTGCTGGAAAGCACGGAATTGAAGATTTAAATAATGGAATTAATCGGTATACCTCCCAAAAAATTTCCGTATCCAATTTTTAATAATTGCCTTCCACACATCGATGTGTTTTTAGCTAATGGATATACAAAAGAAGAGGAAAAAATGATAAATGAGACAAGGAAAATATTAAAGATACCAGACTTAAAAATTACAGCTACTACTGTAAGAGTACCTGTTGAAAATTGTCATGGTGAATCAATAAACGTTGAGCTAAACAAGGAATTTATCATACAAGAAGTTAAAAATATATTATCTAATTCTCCTGGTGTAATTGTTCAAGATGATACTACGCAAAATATTTATCCTATAGCAACACATATATCACGGACATGATGAAGTGTTTATTGGTAGAATTAGACGTGATTATAGTATAAAAAATGGACTAAATTTATGGGTCGTTGCCGATAATTTACGAAAAGGTGCTGCAACTAATGCTATTCAAATTGTAGAATTATTAATTAAAGAAAAAAATAAAGAGTAATTTTACTCTTTATTTTTTTCTTTAATTAAGCTTTAGTTATTTGTATTTTTAAATCATCTGTTTTACTAATAATCTCTTTGTATTCTCTAGATTTTCCCCTTAATTTATTAATATTTTTTATTAAACATTCTATTAAATAATCTACATCTTCTTTTGTATTTTCTCTTCCAAATGTAATTCTTAACGATCCATAAGCATCATCTTTTTCAAGTCCTATTGCTGTTAATACATGTGATGGTTCTGACAAACCAGATGAGCAAGCTGATCCACTCGATGCGCAAATTCCAAATTTATCTAGATATAAAATTAAAGCTTCAGCATCTATATATTTAAATGATATATTTGCATTTCCTGGTAATCTATCAGTTTTATGCCCATTTAATTTTGTATATGATATTTTTTTAGTTACCTCTAAAATGTAATAATCTCTTAGTTCTTTTAAATTTTTATTATATTCTTCTATCTCCTTATTTGCAAGTTCTAATGCTCTTGCCATTCCTACAATGCCTGGAACATTCTCAGTTCCTGCTCTTCTATCTAATTCTTGATGTCCACCATCTTGAATTTTATCAATCTTCACCCCTTCTTTTATATATATAGCTCCCATACCTTTTGGGCCATAGAATTTATGAGCTGACATTGAAAGCATATCTATCTTCATATCTTCTACATTTATTTTAATATTGCCCATAGCTTGAACCGCATCTGTATGAAAATATATTTTATGTTTCTTTGCGATTTTACCTATTTCATTTATATCTTGAATAGTTCCTATTTCATTATTTGCAAACATTACACTAATTAAAATTGTATTTTCTGTTATTGAATTTTCTAGATCTTGCAAGTTAATTTTACCTTCTTTATCAACATTTAAATAAGTTACTTCAAATCCATCCTTCTCTAAATGTTGACATGTATGAAGTACAGCTGGATGTTCTATTTTTGTCGTAATTATATGATTACCTTTTTCTCTATTTGCATATGCTACACCTTTAATTGCTAAATTATCACTTTCACTACCACATGAGGTAAAACAAATTTCTTTTGGGCTTTTTGCTCCTATAATCCTTGCAATTTTTGCTCTAGATTTCTCAACTGCTTTTCTATTATCTCTTCCAATAGTATAAATTGATGAAGGATTTCCATAACTTAAATTAAAATATGGTATCATTTCACACATTACTTCTTCTCTAACTTTTGTAGTTGCTGCATGATCAAAATAATAGACTTTACTCATATGCATTTTCCTTTCGAATTAATCTTCTTTTCTATTATATGCAAAATAGCTTAATTTATTAAAATAGACAAGAATGGATTATGAATTTCCATTCTTGTCTATTTACAACTTGTAATATATTAATTATTTTAATGCCTCACTACATTTATGACATATACTAGGATTATCTTTATCTTCTCCGACTGTTTCAGAATACATCCAACATCTTTCGCACTTTTGTCCTGGTGCTGTTTCAATATGGATTTTCATTTTATCAGTGTCGACATTTTCAATATCTAAATCTGAAACTATAAACACTGTTAATAATATATCTCTATTATTATTTAAAAATTCATATTCTTCTTCTGATGCAGATAAAATAACTTTAGCATTTAATGAATGTCCTATTATTTTTTCTGCTCTTTTCACTTCTAGCTCTTTTGCAACTTCTTCTTTTATTTTTATTATTCTATTCCATTTTTCATCAAGTTTTAAATCATCATATTCTTTTTTTGCCTCTGGCCATTTTTCAAGCATTATACTGTCAGGATTTTCTCCAACTTTGTGAGGCATATATTTCCATATTTCCTCTGCTGTATAGCATGTCATAGGAGCAATTATTCTAACCAAAGCACTTAATATTTCATACATTACACTTTGAGCTGCTTTTCTTTCTATACTTTCTTTTTTTGTAGTATATAACCTATCTTTTATTATATCTAAATAAAAGTTACTCATTTCAACTACACAAAAAGTATTAATTGCTTGATAAGCCTTGTCAAAATCATATTCATCAAATGCTTTAGTACATGTTCTTATTAATGAATTTAATTTTAATAATGCCCATTTATCAATTTCTAGTAAATCATCATATTTTACAGGATTATTAACATCAAAATCACTTATGTTTCCTAAGATATATCTTGCAGTATTACGTATTTTTCTGTATACTTCTGCAACTTGCTTAATAATACCTTTTGATATGCTAACATCTGATGTGTAATCTGAAGATAAAGCCCATAGTCTTAAAATGTCTGCACCGAACTCATTAATTAATTCCATTGGATCTATACCATTTCCAAGGCTTTTAGACATCTTTCTTCCCTGTTCATCTACTACATATCCATGTGTTACAACTTCTTTGTATGGTGCTTTTCCTTTTGTTGCAACAGATGTAAGAAGTGATGATTGGAACCAACCTCTATATTGGTCACTACCTTCAAGATATAGATTTGCTTCTGGAAGTCCTCTTTCTACTAATACAGATTCATGTGTTGAACCAGAATCAAACCAAACATCCATAATATCTGTTTCTTTTTCGAATTCACTGCATCCACATTCTGGGCATTTTGCACCTTCTGGCATAAGTTCTGAGGCTTCCAATTCAAACCATGCATTGGTTCCTTTTTCTCTAACAATATTTTGTACTTTATCTAAACTTCCTTCTGTAACATATTCTTTCTCACAGTTTTTACAATAGAATATTGGAAGTGGAACTCCCCAAGTTCTTTGACGTGAAATGCACCAATCATTACGATCTTCAATCATCTTTGTAATTCTTTCTTCTCCCCATGTTGGAAGCCATTTTACTTTTTTTATAGCTTCTATAGCCTCTTTTCTAAATCCATCTACAGATGCAAACCATTGACTTGTTGCTCTGTATATTACTGGTTTTTTACATCTCCAACAATGTGGATATGAGTGTTTTATTTCTTGTTTTGCAAGTAAGAAGTTATTTTCTTCTAACCATTTTATAATTTCTTTATCAGATTTTGCATAAAACATTCCAGCAAATGGTCCAGCTTCTTCTGTTTGATGCCCTTTACTATCTACAGCAACTACCATCTCTAATCCATTTTTTAATCCACAAAGGTAGTCTTCTTTACCATATCCAGGAGCTGTATGTACTGCACCTGTACCAGTGTCTAATTCAACAAGTATTGTATCATTACTTCCAAGTACAACTTTAGATTCTCTTCTCATAAAAGGATGTTTACATTTTATGCCTTCTAAATCTTTTCCTTCATATTCATTAAGAATTGAGTATTCTTCTATCTTAGCTATTTTCATTACTTCTTCTACAAGCTCTGAAGCAATTATTAGCTTATCTCCTCTAGCATCTACTAAACTATATTTAAAATCAGGTCCAATTGTTATACCTGTATTTCCAGGTAGTGTCCAAGGAGTTGTTGTCCAAATTACTACATATGCATCTCTTTCATCAAATAATCCTTTTGCTTCAATTACAGGGAATTTAACATATGCAGTATTTGATTTAACATCTTTATATTCAATTTCTGCTTCTGCAAGTGCTGTTTCACAATCTGTACACCAATAAACAGGTTTTAAACCTTTATATATATATCCTTTTTTGTACATATCACCGAAAACGCCAATTTGTTTTGCTTCCATTTTTGGATCATATGTTATATATGGATTTTTCCAATCAGCTAAAACCCCTAATCTTTTAAATCCTTCTATTTGTTTTTCTTTAAATTCTTTAGTAAACTCCTTACAAGTGTCTCTAAATGTTGTTACTGGAATTTCATCTCTATTTAATCCTAATTTCTCAATTGCTTTTTTTTCAGTAGGCATTCCATGTGTATCGAATCCTGGAATAAATGGAGTATAGTATCCTTTTAAATTTTTATACCTTACTATAGCATCTTTTAAAACTTTATTTAACGCATGACCTGTATGTATTTGTCCATTTGCATATGGAGGTCCATCATGAAGTACAAAAGGCTCGTTTCCTTCATTCTTTTTTAACATCTTTTCATACAAATCTTTTTCAAAAACATCTTCTAATATCTTTGGTTCATTTTCAGGTAGATTTCCTCTCATTGGAAAATCTGTTTTTGGCAGGTTTAATGTTTTTCCATAATCTTTTTTTTCTTCACAATTCTCACACATCATCTTTTCTCCCCTTTATATGATAATTAATAATCAAAAAACCTCCCCCTTCAATAAGGGCGAGGTCTATTTCGCGGTACCACCTTAATTTATATATCAATACTAATACTAATATATCTTAATATCTTTAACGCAAGATTTACGACTTATACTACTTTATTTTTCACATAAGCAACTGATAAGGTGATAATAAATAAGTAATTTCCTACTAGAATCTCAGCAAATTATCTAGCTCTCTGTTGGTTTTTCTTATTTACCTTGTCCCTGTCCTTGTTTTTCAATATGAATACATACTAACATTTTTTTTTAGCATTTGCAATAGATTAGGATAAAAATTTGAAAATTCCTTAAAATTATGGTATAATAAAAGTAATTTCTAGTAAAGGAGGGTTAGTTATATGGCTGAAGCAATAGCATTGTCTGCCAAGCGGATTGCTGAAATGTATCCTCCTAGTGATTCTTCCTATGCCGCAAAAACAGCATGGAAAGCACTAGATAAAGGATTAACCATAGCAGCAATCATTGACGAAGAATTTGCAAAATATTCGCAAGATATTCGATTCCTTTATAAGAAGAGTGAGGAATTGCTGAAACTCATGTATTCTCATCAAGGAATTGTCAAGATGGAATACGTTGTCGATCACAATTTTCTTTCAGAAAATAAGTTGATCGTTGCATTTTCCGTCATAAGCATCTAACCAACAAGCCAGTGGGGTGTTTCTCACCTCACTGGCTTCATTATATTTTATGCCGTTTCTTCTTTTTTAGCTGGTATAGCTTTTTTCTTTTTCACTGTCTTTTTTACTTTTTTATTTTCGTTAATAATTACTTCTGGAGGTACTCCTTCTCTTACTGTCTTTTCTGTAATTATACATTTTTCTATTTTTGGATTTGATGGTATTTCAAACATTATATCTCTCATAATATCTTCAATAATAGAACGAAGTCCTCTTGCTCCAGTATTTCTTTCAATTGCCTTTTCTACAATTACTTCTAAAGCTTCTTTTTCAAATTCAAGTTCCACATCATCTAGTTCAAATAGCTTTTTATATTGTTTTACTAAAGAATTTTTTGGCTCTGTTATAATTTTTATTAAAGATTCCTTATCTAGTTCTCTTAATGTAGATATTATTGGAAGTCTTCCAACAAATTCTGGAATAAGTCCAAATTTAAGTAAATCTTGTGGTAATAACTTTTCATAGATTTTATATTTATCTATTTCTGTTTTACTTTCTATTTTAGCTCCAAATCCAATTGCTTTTTTACCTATTCTATCATTAATAATTTTATCTAATCCTTCAAATGCTCCTCCACATATAAATAATATATTTTGTGTATTAATTTGAAGAAATTCTTGATGTGGATGTTTTCTTCCTCCTTGTGGTGGTACAGATGCAACAGTTCCTTCAATTATTTTTAATAAAGCTTGTTGTACGCCTTCACCGCTTACATCTCTTGTAATAGATGGGTTTTCAGACTTTCTAGTTATTTTATCAATCTCGTCTATATATATAATCCCTTTTTCTGCTTTTTCAATATCATAATCTGAAGCTTGAATTAGTTTAAGTAAAATATTTTCAACATCTTCTCCTACATATCCCGCTTCTGTTAATGTTGTTGCATCAGCAATTGCAAATGGTACATTTAAAATTCTTGCTAGTGTTTGTGCTAGTAAAGTTTTACCACATCCTGTAGGTCCTAATAATAAAACATTACTTTTTTGTATTTCTACATCATCTAACATATCTTCATGATTTATTCTTTTATAATGATTATATACCGCAACAGATAATGTTTTTTTAGCATCTTCCTGTCCAATTACATAATCATTCAAAATTGCCATTATTTCTGCAGGATTAGGTAATCTCCCATCTTCATTTGCTAAGGTATACTCTTCTTCGCTTCCATCAAAATATTCTTCTTCGATTATACTTTTACATATATCTACACACTCATCGCAAATATATACACCTGGTCCTGCTACAATCTTTCTTACATTTTCTTGTGCTTTACCACAAAATGAGCATTTTATACTTTTATTTGTTCCTTCTTTTTTTGGCATTTAGTGCCCCCCTTAAATATTGTTTTTTATCTTACGTATTTATTTATAATTATCTTTCCATAATTCCGTCAATTAGTCCATATTCTAAAGCTTCTTTAGCTGTCATATAATTATCTCTTTCTGTATCACGATTAATTACTTCTAAACTCTGACCTGTTTTTTCACTTAAAATTTTATTTAGTTTTTCTCTTGTTCTTACCATATGGTCTGCATGTATTTTAATTTCTGTTGTTTGCCCTGCAAGTCCTCCTTGAATTAATGGTTGATGAATTAATATTTCTGCATTTGGAGTAGCATATCTTTTTCCTTTTTCTCCACATGCTAGAAGTACAGCTCCCATACTTGCTGCCATTCCAACACATATTGTTGAAACTGGACATTTAATATAGTTCATTGTATCAACTATAGCCATTCCATCTGTTATTGATCCCCCTGGACTATTGATATATAAATAAATTTCTTTATCTGGATCTTCTGACTCTAAAAATAATAACTGTGCTACAACTAGGCTTGCAGAAGTAGCATCTACTTGTTCTCCTAAAAATATAATTCTGTCTTTTAATAATCTTGAAAAAATATCGTAAGATCTTTCTCCTTTACTTGTTTGTTCTACGACATAAGGTACTAAACTATTTTTCTCCATTTTAAATTTCCTCCCTCATACTTAAAAGGCGCTATTAGATTATATGTTTTTTTCTCTATATTAGCGCCATTTTTATTTGTTTTTATTTTCTATTTTATTTTTGCATTTTCTACAATAAAATCAATTACTTTTTCGTTCTTTATTGAATCTGTAATGTATTTCATAAATTGTTCATTCTCTTTTAGTTCTTCTGCTTTTCTTCCATAAGCTGTTGCCATTTCTTCAACTTTTTTATTAGTTTCTTCTAAAGTAGGCTCTATTTTTTCTTCTTTAATAATAGCTTCTAATACAAGTCTTGTTTTTACAGAACTTTTTGCTTGTTCTTCGTATTCATTTCTAAATTCTTCCATGGTCTTACCCATCATTTGTAGATATTGATCAAGTTTCATTCCTTGGTAGCTTAATCTTGCTTCTACATCTTTAACCATATTATCTATTTCTGTTTGTATCATTCCAGAAGGAATATCTATTGTTACATCATCACAAACTGTTTTTACAGCTTTATCTTGTGTTTCATATTTTACTCTTTTACTATTTTCTTCTTCTTTTTTTTCTTTAATACTTTTCTTAAGTTCTTCTAATGTATCAAATTCGCTTGTATCTTTTGCAAATTCATCATCTATTTTTGGTAATTCTTTTTTCTTTATTTCATGTAGTTTTATTTTAAATACAGCATCTTTCCCTTTTAATTCTTCTGAAAAATATTCTTCTGGGAATTTTACATTAATATCTTTCTCTTCATCTATTTTCATTCCAATAATTTGCTCTTCAAATCCAGGTATAAATGTGTTACTTCCTATTGTTAATTCATGATTTTCCGCTTTGCCACCTTCAAATGGTTTACCATCAACAAATCCTTCAAAATCTATAACCGTAATATCTCCATTTTCTACTGGTCTATCCTCAACTGTAACAATTCTTGCATTTCTGCTTGCCATGTTATTTAATTCATCTTCAACATCTTTATCAGATACATTATACTCTATTTTTTTAATTTGTATACCTTTATATTTACCAAGTTTAACTTCTGGTTTTGTTTGAATAATAGCTGTAAATATTAGATCTTGTCCTTTTCCTATTTGTTTAATATCAATGTCTGGTGAACTAACTGCTTCAATATTATTTTCCTTAAGCTCATTTTCATAAATATCTGGAACAACTTCATTAAATGTATCTTCATAAAAAATTTCAGATCCATATTGTTTTTCCACCATTGCCATTGGAGCTTTTCCTTTTCTAAATCCAGGTATATTAAAATACTTTGCAGTTTTTTCATATACTTTTTTCATTGCCTGATCAAATTTTTTTGCTTCAATAGTAAATTCTAATTTTAGTTCATTTTTGTTTTCTGTCTTTTCAAATTTCATACTCATTTAATTCATCCTTTCATGTACTTATTTTTAGCTTTTATATTATATCACGTTATTTACATATTTCAAGTGTTTTTAAATAAAATATTTATATGGTTAAAGTTTTATCTTTTCTTTTTTATTTCTTTATATGTATCAATAGCTGTATATATTTTCATTTTAGATTCATATTTTTTATTTTCAATTAAAGTTAAATACCATAAATACATAGTTATAAATACAATAGATATATTATGATAAAACAAAATTGTAATACTAGATATAACAGTTAATACTATAGTAGTAAAATTAGAAATGATATTTACTGTTACTATAGATTTTTTTAATCCAAGAAATATTTGCAATATTTCCTTTAATACTCTTCCACCGTCTAAAGGATAAATAGGTATTAAATTAAATATTCCTATTAACAAATTAGCATAAACTATATGTAGTGAATTTACTATTGGTATATTTAGTGAGAACAAAAAAAATAAAGATGAAATTAAAAAATTCACAGCTGGTCCAGCTAAAGCTATAATAATTCTTTTTATATTTAATAAATTTCCTTTTTTTACTCTTTTATTGTAATCTTTAGCTTCAACCCCAAAACTAATAGAAAGTCCAAATGGCATAATTGAAATGCGTTTTACTTTTGAACCTAATAATATTCCTGCAAGCATATGTCCCAATTCATGAAAAAAAACAAAAGTCATTAATAACACATAAATTTCAATTTGTTTTGTAAAGTAAAAAATAATAGCAAAAATAAAAATTTTAAGATTTACTTTTATCTCCATTTCTACTCCTTATCCAAAATTTATAACATATCTAGGATCTATAAATCTACCAGCTCTCCTTATCTCAAAATGAAGATGAGGCCCTGTTGAATTTCCTGTTGAACCCACCAATGCTATTACTTGCCCCTTTTTCACATCATCGTTTTGCTTAACTATTAAATTTTGACAATGTGCATATACAGTCATTACCTCTCCATTTTCAATTTTCAAAAAATTACCATAGCTAGAATTATATGAAGCTACTGTTACCTTTCCATCCATTGCAGCTAATATTTGTGATCCTAAATTTGATGCTATATCTATGCCAATGTGATTTGGCGTAATAATAGGGTTTGTACTTTCTCTTTTCCCAAATTCTGATGTAACTTTTCCTTCTATTGGTTTTATAACAGAATAATTATTAATTATGTATTCTGCATCTAATTCCATTTGACTTTTAGTTTCTTCTTGATTTTCATTATTTTGCACAACTATATCACTTGCAGATAAAGTTTCTTCTTGATAATTTTTGTCCTCTACATTATCTTCTTGTTCATTTATATCCTCTTTTTTAATTTCTTCATCTGTTTTTTGCTTAATATTTTTAATATAAGACATTGCATTTTGATACAAAGAATTAAAATTTATATCATATGATAATATCTCATTTGTTTTACCAATTACCTTATCAGAAAATATGTAGTTTGTATCTTGTATTAAATAAAAAATTATATAAATTAATGAACATATTAATAACTGAACTAATATTTTTTTTAATAATTTAAAATTTTTCTTTTCATTTATAGGTACTGTAGTTTCTGTTCTTTCTCTATTAGAACTATTACTTTTTCTTCTAGCATATATTTCTTCTGCCCTTCTAATTTTTTCTTTGTCACTTAATACTCTTTCCAATTAAAAAACACCTCTTCTTTTGGAATATAGATTTTGTAAAGTATATTCCAAAGTGAGATGTTTTATGCAATTTTAATGCTTTGTTTTTATTTTATAAAATTAACTATTATTCCCAATATTGCTGTTATTCCAAAGAAAAACGTAATCTTTTTTAATCTGTTGTATTTATTTTGTAATTGTCTACTCGTATAATTCATTTCTTTTGGTTTTTCTAATTTTGAAATATAATTAGTAATCAGCATTTCTGCTTCTTTTACAATATAATTTTTTGAATCTATATTTTGCTTTTTATTAGAATTATTTTTAAGTTCTGTTTTATTTGTTGTTAATTCTGGTTTCTTTATTTTTGCATTTTTCTTAAGAACAACAATAGCCTCCTCAATGATATTTGACGGTAAATTTTTAATAACAACTACATTTTTCATATTACTTGTATCCATATCTTACCTCCTAGAATAACTATTATTTAGATTTTTTCCATTTTTTATATGTTTATACCTATATAATGTTAAAAAAGATAATAAGATTAAATAAAATGATAAAAGTTTTTATTATATAAATATTTAATAAATATATGAATTGATATCATATATGCCTTTTGCTGTAATTTTTGCTAAGTTAATTACAAGTTTTTGCGGAATTTGATTTAAAGTTAAAAAATTATGATATGGCAAATTATATTTCTTACCTACCACTCCTTTTATTGATATATTACCTACAGTATAATCTTTTCTTCCTATACTTTCTCCTAATTTAAGTGAACAATTATTCACTAAAATACTACCAATGTTTGAACTTTCAGATAAAGCCGAATCAATTGCAATAATACATGGATTATCATATTTACTATAAATTTGTTTAATAATATAATCTACATTTGAATACGAAACATTACTCTTTATATTTCCAAAAACATGTATATGATTTTTATCTGTAATTAAATGCATCAGAATTTCCCCTACAAATGGTCCAAAAGAATCTCCTATTACGTTACTAGTCCCAATGCACATAAAAACATAATCTGAATATTCATTTTTTACATTATACATATAATGAAATAAACTATTTTTAAATTTTTCATAAATCTGTACTTTTTCCACAAGTAGTCCTCCAATAACCTTTAACCTTATTTGTAAATATATTAAATAGGTTTAAAATTTATGCCGTATTATTTGTTTGGTGTAATAATAATGTTTATTTCATCTGTCTTTCTATATTTTTTTATAATATCCTGTGAAAAACCTGCTACCTCATTTGTAACAATAATTGTTCTATAATCTTTCTGAATCAATTTTTTTATTAAATTATCTGTTTGTTCTAAATCCTCTAATTCATAAACAGAAAATCCAAGTCCTTTAAATACTGTAAAATTTTGTTTATCATCTTTATATTTAATCCAAGATATTTTCATTTGAATCACCTATCTATTATTTTAGCTTTTTTATATTCAAATATACATTTTAAAAAGACTAAAACTATAATCGGTTTTACAGTTCTAGTCCTTAAATTAAGAAAAACTTTATTTATTCTTCATTTGAATACATGTGTTTTCTCGTCATTTCTAATAAATTTAATTTTGAAAATCCCGCAATCTGTGTTTTTGATCGATCTAATTTTAAGTTTTCTTTCAATATATGTATAATTTCTAATTTACTAGTTTCTTCTTCCATGTCAATATAATCAATTATTATAATACCACCAATATCTCTTAACTTTAATTGTTTTGCAATTTCAATACTTGCTTCTTTATTAACCAAAAACTTTGTTTCTTCTGGTTCCTCTTTGCCAGTATATTTTCCAGAATTAACATCTATTGCAGTTAAGGCTTCTGTTTTATCTATGGTTATAAATCCTCCACATTTAAGCCAGATTTTACGGTACGAAAGTTTTTCAATTTGATTATTCAAATCATAAATGTCTAAAATACTTTCTTTTTTATCTAGAATAATTGGAATATTTTTTTCTTGTAATTCTTTTAAAATAGTCTCTATTTTTTTATATAATTTCTCATTATTAACCATAATTTTATCAATTTTCATGTCAATCAAATCAATAATAAATTTTTTTATAAAACCTGGATTCTGATAAATCATATACGGTAATTTATTTTTACTATTATTTTTAGCTTTTGTTTTTATGTCTTCCCATTGTTTTAAAAGTGAATAAACATCATTTTCCACTATACTTTGATCTTTATTTTCTGCAGATGTTCTTATTATAGCTCCATAACTATCTGGTAAGATATTTTGTACTAGTTTGATTAGTCTTTCTTTTTCTTTTTCATCATGTATTTTTTGAGAAATAGTAACAAAATCAGTATCTGGCATTAGTACTATGTATCTTCCTGGCAGGCTAATATGTTTAGAAACTCTTGCACCCTTTTTGTTAGTTGAATCTCTTTTTACCTGTACCATAATTGGCATACCTGTTTTTAATACTTTTTTTATATCTTCGTTTTCTATATTTTTATCTTGAATATTTTTTACATCTTTTTTAGGTAACACATCTTTTAAATGAATAAATGTATTTTTTTCTACACCAATATCAACAAAAGCAGATTGCATCCCTTGTAATACATTTTCTACTTTTCCAATATATATATTTCCTTCTAGTCTATTTTGATTTTCTCTTTCTTCATATTTTTCTATTAGTATTCCATTTTCTACTAATGCTATGGTTGTTAATTTTTCTGTTTCATTTATAATAATTTCACGCATATTGTATCCTCTTTCTTAATTGTATAAATTCATTGCAATGTCAATTCCTTCTTCTAATGTCTTCTCTATAGCTTCTACAGCTCTTTTTATACCTTCTTTATAATTTTCTTTTTCATCATCTCTGACTTTCCCAAGTACATGGTACATTAAATCCATATTCAGCTTTGGCTTACCTATACCAACTCTAATTCTAGGAAATTTCTCAGTTTGTAATTCGGAAACTATAGATTTCATTCCGTTATGTGTTCCAGGTCCTCCTTCTTTTCGAATTCGAATTTTTCCAACATCTATATCTACATCATCATATATAACAATAACTTGCTCTATTGGTAATTTATAAAAATCTACAAATTTTTTTATACTTTCTCCACTTAAATTCATATATGTTTGTGGCTCAAGTAGTATAACTTTACTTCCTTTTATTGTTCCTGCACCATATTTTCCATTAAATTTAGACATATTAATTTCAATTCCATATTCTTTTGAAATTTGATTTAAAACCTCAAATCCTGTATTATGTCTTGTATTCTCATATTCTTTTCCTGGATTACCTAATCCTACAATTATATACATTTTTTCTCCTTTATTTCTTATCAATATATATATTTTAACCTGTTTATCATATATTTACAAGAGTATTTTGGAAAAATGTTTTAAAACAAAAGGGTTTCAAAATGGGTCAGACCCTTTTTGAAACCCTTTTGTTTACCACATACGTACTCCTTCTATTTTTATTGATCGAATTTTTTTATATGAATATGTTTCAAGATCTCTGTTATACGTATTAAAGGTATGAGCAGCCACATATATATTATTTTCTTGTTTGTTTACAACAATTAGAGAGTGTCCAAATGTACTTCCATTAAAGGAAAGCTGTATTATATCCCCTAAATCTAGCTCTTTTTTTTCGCATTCTTTTCCATATGGTCCAACACTTTTATTAGTAGTTAAAAATCTATATAAAAATTCTACTCCTGTCCAAGACGTTGATTTATTATTTCCATTTATATAATACCACCCATTTTCCTTATTATAGTTCATTACGTTACTTCCACCATATATACATTGAGAAATAAAATTCGTACAATCTCCTCCAACTGTATCATAGTTATAGTAATTTGGATTTCTACTATATGCCCATTTTTTAGCATACTCTATTGCTTTGCTTCTATTATATTCTTTATATTTCATAAATAAAAAACACCTCATCTAAATTATATGAAGTGCTTTAGATATATTTTAATATTTTTATAATATAGTTATCTTTTCTAGTGTTTCCTTGTATACTATCAAATATATATTTTCCTTTTCCTCTGATAACAATCTTATCCTTCTGTTTTATTTGTTTTGTATGTTTATATTCATTTTCATCATTAATCCATACTCTACCACTATCTATAATTTCATTTGCTTTTGATCTAGAAGTTTTTGCAAGTTCTGATACAATTGCATCTAATCTTAAAGATGGAACTACTAACTTTATTTCTTTTAGATTAATATTTATCTTTCTAAGTTCATCTACTTGAATTACTGTAATATTTGAAGACTGAAATCTTTTTAATTCTCCTAATCCCTTTGCAATATATTCTGATGAATCTTTTATTGCAATTATATCTGCTCCAGTTTCATCAAATAAAATATCTCCAATTTTTTCTCTTTTAAATCCTATTTTAATAATTCCACTCAAATAATTTCTATGAGAATACTCTCCTTTTAACATTTGTGGCAACGTTATTCTAATTCCCACTAAAATAGTTTTAAGTTCTTTTTTTACAGTATACTCTTCCATGTCTTTTGGATAAAATACTATTATCTTTCTTTCTGCATCTTCTAGTCCTCCATAAAAAAAATAATTTCCATCATATGAATTTAAAATCTTTTTTAATACTTTTTGCTCATATAAATCCAAAAAATCTGTATAAGTCATTTTTTTTCTTTTTTTGCAGAACTCAATTTTATCAAACATTTTTGAAATTAAGAATTTATCCTCTGCCTTGTATCCTTTTTCTAATATTTCTTCTTTTTTCATATTTCTCCTATATTACTTTTATTTAAGTAAATCATTTGCTGCAATTAATATTGCAAGTTTACCATATTCATATGTTAATCCACCTTGCATATATGCTGTATATGGTTTGCATAGTGGACCATCGCAACTAAATTCTATTGTTGATCCTGGTGTAAAAGTGCCTCCTGCCATTATTTCTTTATGTGGGTATCCAGGCATATCACTTGGGATTGGTATTACATATGATTCAATAGGTGAGGCTTTTTGAATACTCTGACAGAATTCAATTAATTTATTTTCATCTCCTAATTCTATAGTCTGTATAATATCTGTTCTTTTTTCGTTATATGTTGGACTTACTTTAAAATTTAACTTTTCCAATACTCTGCTTGCAAATATCATTGATTTTAAAGCAGAAGCTACTGTTCTTGGGGCCATAAATATTCCCTTATAATATGTTAATAGCACATTAAAATTAGCTCCTAAATCTTTACCAACTGTAGGATAAGCAAGCCTTTCAGCTATTTGCTCGATTAAATCTTTTCTTCCAACAACATATCCTCCACTTGTTGCAATACCCGCTCCTAAATTTTTCATTAGAGAACTTACACATATATCTGCTCCTACTTCTGTTGGCTCTTTTTCTTCTACAAATTCACCATAACAATTATCAACAAGTACTATAACATTTTTATCTATTTCTTTTATAGTTTTTATAGCTTTTTCAATTTTTTCAATAGTTAAGCTTTTTCTATTAGAATATCCTCTTGAACGTTGTATTTCTACAAGCTTTACGTTTCCTTTTTTTATCCTTTCAGCAATTTTTTTGTAATCAAAATCACTATCAATTAAATCTATTTGTTCATACTTGATACCATTTTTTATTAAGGAGCTTTCACTGTCTCCAGATGTTCCAATTACACCTCTTATTGTATCGTATGGTTCTCCAGAAATACTAATCATTGTATCACCGTATTTTAAAAGTCCAGATAATGCAAGATACAAAGCATGTGTTCCTGACATTATTTGCGGTCTTACCAATGCATCTTCTGCACCAAAAACTTGAGCATAAATTTTTTCTAATTTTTCTCTTCCAGAATCATAATAACCATATCCAGTTATCTCATTAAAATCAGATGTTGAAACTCCATTGTCTTGAAATGCTTTTAGTACTTTAATACTTGACTTTAAGCACTGTTTATCTATTTTTTTAAAAACTTCTTTTAAATCTTCTTCAGCATCTAATCCTATTTTTTCTACTTCTTTACTAATATTAAATTCTTCGTACATTATACCATCTCCTTGTAAACTTTGTATATTATATCATACCTGTTAATAAAAGTACATAAAAAGGAATACATTATAAAACTATGTATTCCTTTTACTAAATATATTTAATAATTAATACTTTTCTTCTTTATTATTTTCATAATATATTTTACATCACTATAATTTAAGTAACCCACTTTATATGAAGATGTTGTTCTCTTTATTTCTCCTATGTATATTAATTTTTTCTTTTGCTTATATCCTTCCAGCATTATCTTACCAAATCCTAAATATACTGAAGCAATATCTGTTAGATATTCATTTAACTCCCTATCTTTTAATTTTATTCCATTAGATAACAAAAAATAATGTGTAGACTCATGTATCAAAATAGATAATACAGTTTCATATGTATAATCCGAATTTATTAAAATAGTAATTTTTTTATCAGAAACTTCATTTCCCTCAAAATAAATTCCAGTATATCCTCTTTGGTTCCTACTAGAAATATTTTTAACTTCTAGGTCTACTCCATGTTCTGTTATTCCTAAATGTTTTGTTATAAGAGCAAATAATTCTTTTATAGATCTTTCCGAAAATTTAGAATATATTAATTTTCTTTTTATATAATCAGAAATTATAAATTCAGTTATATTTTTATACTCTGGTAAATTCTCATTAAGAAAATCAATTCCTTCATTTATTGTTTCGTTTGTTAATATTCGTGTTTTTAAGTCAATTTTTAAACTCTCTTTTACATCTTTTCTATATTTTAAGTCTGATTTAAAGTATTTAAAATATCCTTTAAGAATATTTCTGGATGAAAATATTACATATATAACTATAACTACTACTGTGATTATAACTGCAAATAATAACATCATTTCTCCTTTTTAAGCACTTTTTAACTCTAGTCTTAATTTGTCGGCAATCATTGCAATAAATTCTGAATTAGTTGGTTTACCTTTTGCTGCTGATACTGTATATCCAAAGATATTTTCTACAGCTTCTGTTTGTCCTCTTCCCCAAGCTACTTCAATTGCATGACGTATTGCTCTTTCAACTCTTGATGGAGTTGTATGAAATTTATCTGCAATATCTGGATATAATTGTTTTGTTATTTGGTTTATAACGTCAATATCATTTACAACCATCATAATTGCTTCTCTTAAATATTGATATCCTTTAATATGTGCAGGCACTCCTACTTCATGAATTAAATTTGTTACTAATGCTTCTAAATTTTCTTCAGATTTTTTCTTATCTGGTGAAATTTCAATATATGGTGCTTTTATTTCTCTGTTTATACTGCTGTTTTTAAATTGAGAAGGTTGATAAAATTTAAAATCTTTCATTCTCTTCATTAATAAATTAATATCAAATGGCTTTACAACGTAATATTCAGCTCCAAGTTCGATGGCTCTTCTTGTGATTTTATCTTGTCCTACTGCTGAGATCATAATAAATAAAGGTCTTTTACTCATTCCCGCTTGATTTATTTTTTCTAATACTCCTAGACCATCTAAGTGTGGCATTATTACATCTAGAAGCACAATGTCTGGTTCCGTATTTAGTATCATCTTAACTGCTTCATTGCCATCTTTTGCAATACCAATTACCTCCATCTCACTTTCTTTTTCTATGTAGCCTGTTAATGTCATAGCAAAATCACTGTTATCATCTGCTAATAATACTGAAATTTTGTCTTTCACTTCAATTCCTCCTATAAAATATATTTGTAAAATTTTTACAGTTGTGATTATAATACGTTTTACTTTATTATGCAATACTTTTTTGGAAATTTTTTCAAGTTTTTACAAATTAAGGCTAAATATCAATATTTTTACTAATGTATCTTTCTTCCATTATTTTACTTTTTATTATTTTAAAATTATAATTCTGATATTCTTTTAATAATACATCCTTCATTTTTTTAGGTAATTCTATATATAAATTAATATTATCTATGTAATTTTCCTTTTTTATTAATATTTCGTTGTGTTTACAAAAATATTTAAATTTCTCCAAATCTGAATACGGAACAACAACTTCCATTAAATATCCTTTTTCTAATGTTACTGTATCCACTTTTTCTAATGAATTTTTAGTTGCTTCTGAATATGCTTTTACAAGTCCTCCTGTACCAAGTAATATCCCTCCAAAATATCTTGTAACAATTACAAGTACATTTGTAAGTTCTAATTTTTCTAAAATTGCAAGCATTGGCGCCCCTGCTGTTCCACTCGGTTCACCATCATCACTAAACCTTTGAATTATTTGACTATTATTTATTACTCTATATGCATAGCAGTTATGTCTTGCATCATGATACTTCTTTTTTATTTGTTTTATGTACTTTTCTGCATCTTCCTCTGTTTCTATTTTAAATGTATTTGCAATAAATTTTGATTTTTTCTCTACAACTTCTGCTTGACTATTTTCACTAATTGTTTTATATACTTCCATATTCACCTTCTATTTGCATAATCCAGCTACATATCCTGTACTATACGCTATTTGTAAATTAAATCCACCTGTATATGCATCAACATCTATTATTTCCCCAGCAAAATATAGTCCTTGAATTATTTTTGATTCCATGGTAGATGGATTTATTTCTTTTATATTTATTCCTCCAGATGTTATAATTGCTTCTTCAACTGGTCTAAACCCTTCAATAGTTAATTCGAAATTTTTTAGTAGCTTTACAAGCGAATTTCTTTCTTTTCTAGTAATTTCATTTACCTTTTTTTCTGGAGAAATTTTAGATAAATCTATCATAATTGGTATCATTTTTTTAGGTAATAAATTTTCTAAACTATTTTTAAATAGTTTGTTCTTAAATTTATTAAAATCTCTATTTATTCTATCATCTAATTTCTCTTCTAATAAAGCTGGTTTTAAATCGATTACTAGTTTGATTTTACCTTCTTTTATAAGTGTATCTATATTTTTATATCTAACTAAATGTGATGATGCACTAAGTACTATTGGACCTGATACTCCAAAATGTGTAAATATCATTTCTCCAAAATCAGTATAAACCTTCTTATTTTTAGTCTGATCAATTATTTCAATCTCAACATTTTTTAAACTTAAGCCTTGCATGTTTTTACATATTTCTGATTCTTTAATATTTAATGGCACTAAAGAACCTCTTATATTAGTAATAGAATGTCCAAGTTCCTGTGCTAGCTTATATCCGTCACCTGTAGAACCTGTCATTGGATAGCTTTTACCACCGCATGCAATTATTACTTTATCTGCATGTATTTTCTTTCCATCTTCAAGTTCTACTCCTATAACCTTATTTTCTTTTTTTAATATTTTATTTACTTTACAATTGGTTTTTATTTCAACTTTTAGTTCATGTAATTTATTTATAAAAGCACTTAATACATCTTCTGAATGATCTGAAAGAGGAAAAAACCTATTTCCCCTCTCTTCTTTAACTTTAATTCCTTGTTTATTTAGAAAATTTATTATATCTTGATTTGTAAAATTCTGAAAGACACTAAAGAGAAATTTGCCATTACCTGGAATATTTTTTATAAATTCTGAAATATCTAAACTACTTGTTATATTACATCTACCTTTTCCTGTTATTAATAATTTTCTTCCAAGTGTGTTCATCTTTTCTAGGAGTATTACATTGTTTCCATTTTCTTTTGAAGAAATGGCAGCCATCATACCTGCTGGACCTCCACCAATAACAACTATATTCATAATTTTCCCTTCTACTCTATTACTGTGTCAGTGTAATAAATTTTTCCATATTCATATTCAACTTTATAATATTTTCCAATAAAATCTGGTATGGTTCCAGTATCATTTAGCTCATAAATTGGTCTTTGTAGTATCTCTCCATTTCCATTTATGCTTCCCCATTTTCCATTTTGTTTAATTCCAGCAAAACCATATTTGTTAAATTCTGTAACTCCCTCATAAATACATTCAACCTTTATATTTCCTTCTATATCGCAAAAACCATATTTACCATTTTGTTCTATCACATATAACTTAGAATCTGTTGTGATTTTTTTGTTATCTATGGTATTACCATCTTTATCTAAATATCTTGAAAATTTTCCATTGTATAACTCAATATAATCTTCATTTTCAGTTGTAACTAAATCTTCGAAAGAATCAATTTTACTCATTTGTTTTGAGTATAAATCAGTTATTCCTTTGTTGATCATCTTTCCTTCTAAAATATTAAAATTACTGATCTTACTTAGTACATCATATTGAAATTTAACAACTATATTTCCTTTTATATCAATTACACCTAATTTATTTTCTCTATTATATGCAATAAAATAATCATCATATGCATATTCTAAGAATTTATAAGCGTTATCTATTAATACTTCATTATTTTTATTAATAACACCATAAAGTCCATCATTGTTTATAGTTATTAAATAATTATCATTTTTTGTATCATTAACTAGTGCATATTTTATATTGTCTACTTGATTTCCTTTTGTATCAAAATATAAATCATCTTCATTTATTTTTGCATGAATATATATTCCTTCAAAATTTATCTCTGAATATCTTTTTTCAAGAATTTGTTTTCCATCTAAATTATAAACGCCAAATTTATTATTTTTTTCAATAATTAGTAGTTGTTCTTTACTATTGTATTCTATATTTTGGTTTTCGAAATCTATAGTAGTCTTCTTATTTTTTGTCACTCCATATTTACCATCTTTTCTGGCAACTAAATATACATCCTTTTTATTCTCTAACTGATTAATTCTATATATCTCGCTATATTTAGTGTCTAATAGTACTTTTCCAGTATAGTTAATATATCCATATCTATATCCATCTTGCATTTTTATACAAACAATATATCCAGATAAAGCATATCCTTTTTCTTCAATATAAAATCCATCTCCTGTAATATCATCATACTTTATTGGGATTAGGTTTTGTCCCTTTTTATTTATAACACCAAATTTTTCATCTTGTTTTACTAAAATTTGTCCTTCTTTATATTTCAAACTCTGTATTTCATCATAAATTGGTTTTGTTATTACCTTACCATCTAATGAAATTAAACCAAATTTTCCATCTTTTTTATACTTTAAAACTTCTTTTTCAAATGGATTATTATTAACAGTTCCACTTATCGATATAGCTTCTACTTTATCAAATCCTGTTATTATTTCTTCTTCTTTTTCCCCACACACTTTAGTAGAATAACTTCCATCTTCTAAATTATAGTCATATATGCAAACAAATACAGGCTTTGTTGGATTAGGTATTTGAATATTATAATAGTTTGGAGATATAATTATATCACCTTTTGTATCTATTATTCCTACCTTTCCATCTTGATAAAAAGAAAAATATTTATAGTCAATAATTCTTTCTACTTCATATTTATATTTGATATTATGAACCATTGAAACAACCAAGATTGATATTACAACTAATAATATAGCTATAATAATAGAAACTGCAATTTTAAATTTATTTTTTCTTATCCATTTTTTTACTTTTTTCATCCGTATATCTCCTTTTTCTAATTTTTACCATATAATTATATAATTTTAGACTTTATATGTCAATAAATATATTTTACATAAAATTATAGAACAACTCTTTATATAATTTCCTTTCCTTGAACACACAATCTATATTCCGGACTGTCTTTTACACATGTAATTAATGTCATTTTGTTATCTTTTGTTGGCTCTAAATATGACCAATCAGTTTCTTTTATTATTACAAGTTTTTCTACTACATATTCTCTAACTTTTTCTTCATACTTATATATAATTTTATCACCCACATCTAAATTTTTAATTCTTTCAAAAAAATTCATATTGTACCCTCTGTTATGCCCTGCTAGTCCAACATTGCCATCAAATATTGGAGTTTCTTCAAAATGTCCTACACTTTTAGCTAAAATATCGCCTGTCGTACCTTCATTAATATTTGCAACTAAATCTATTTTAGGTATTTGGATTTCCCATAAATTCATATTTTCCTTTTCCTGGTTTTCGATAGCTATCTCTATTTCTTCATCAAAGCTACTATCAATACAAGTGTTTTCATTTGCTCTTATAGCTGTTTCCATATTCAAATCTTCATTTGAACTTTGTAAAAAATCAATGCAATATTGCATAGTAATAAAGATAGAAACAGTAATTACAAATGATAACATGTTAATAAATCTATTAGTATACATACTTTCTTACTTCCTATTATTAAATTTTTTTATTTGGAATTTATTTAAGAATTAAAATTTATATTAGATATATAAAAAGACATAAATATCACATTAATTATATGATATTTATGTCAAGTTGTAAAGTTTTTTCGTTCGACATGTTTAGACAATATTTTAGTATTGTCTTCCCCATATTACAGTATGTATTGCCTTCTCTCCACAGCATACACATGTATCAGATACATGTTCATTTTCAAATGGTATACATCTAGATTTTGCACCTGTTATTTCACGTATTTTTTCTTCGCATTCAGTTTTTCCACACCATGCTGCCTTTATAAATCCTTGATTTTCTTCCATATTATTCTTAAATACTTCCATATTTAATGCTACAGTTGTTTTTTCTTCCATTCTTTTTTTACACATTTCAAACATATTTGAATGTATATCATTTAAAACCTTTCCTATCTCTTGAGTTATATTTTCAAGTTTTACTGTTATTTTACTTTGAGTATCTCTTCTTACTAGTATGCATTCTCCATTTTCTATGTCTCTAGGTCCCATTTCAAGCCTGATTGGAACACCTTTCATCTCCCAATAATTAAATTTATATCCTGGAGAATATTTATCTCTATCATCTATTTTTACTCTATAGTTTTTATTTAATTCTTCTTTAAGTTCATTTGCTCTTTCTAATACGCCTTCCTTATGTTGCGCTATTGGTACTATAACTATCTGAATTGGTGCTACTTTAGGAGGTAGTTTTAAACCTCTATTATCACCATGAGCCATTATAAGCGCACCTATAAGTCTTGTTGAGCACCCCCAAGAAGTCTGGTATGCATATTGTTCTTTACCACCTTTATCTTGAAATTTTATTTCAAATGGTTTTGAAAAATTTTGTCCAATATAATGAGATGTAGCCGATTGAAGTGCTCTTCCATCATGCATCATACTCTCTACTGTATATGTAGAAACAGCTCCTGCAAATTTTTCACTTTCAGTTTTTATACCTTTAATTACAGGTATTGCAAGTAGATTTTCTGTAACATCTGTATAAATTTCAAGCATTTGCATTGTTCTTTCTTTAGCTTCTTGTTCTGTAGCATGTATTGTATGTCCCTCTTGCCATAAAAATTCTCTAGATCTTAAAAAAGGTCTAGTTTCTTTTTCCCATCTTAATACGTTGCACCATTGGTTATATACAAAAGGTAAATCTCTCCATGAGCTTAACCACTTAGCATACATTGTTGAAATTATAGTTTCTGATGTTGGCCTTATACATAGCCTTTCATCAAGTTCTTCTCCTCCCGCTTCTGTAACCCAAGCAACTTCAGGTGCAAACCCTTCAACATGATCTTTTTCTTTTTGCAACAATCCTTCTGGAATTAATACTGGAAAATATACGTTTTCTACTCCAGTTTCTTTGAATTTTTTATCAGTATATTTTTGAATATTTTCCCATATCGCATATCCATATGGTTTAATTGCTATACATCCTTTAGTATCAGCATAATCTGCTAGTTCTGCTTTTATTACTATATCTGTGTACCATTTTGCAAAATCTTCATCTATATTTGTTATTTCTTTAACAAAATCATCTTTCATTATTATTCCTCCAACTCTTCTTTTTTGTTTTCGCTTTCATTTTCTAGATTACTTTCTTCCTTTTCGGGCATTGGAGCCTCTTGTATACAGTCTTCTTCTGCTTTAGAGCTTGTTTTTTCTTCATCATCTTCCTTATTATTATCTTTAATAATATCTTCAATTACTATTTGCTGATTTTCATCTAGTTTATATCTTGGTAGTTCTGGTAATTCTTCAAGTGATGAATATCCAAACAATCTTAAAAACTCATCAGTAGTTTTATATGTACTTGGTCTTCCTGGTGCATCAAGTTTTCCTGCATCTTCAATTAAATTATGCTCAAGTAATTTGTATATTGTTCCATCAGAATTAACACCTCTAATAGATTCTATTTCTGCTCTTGTAACTTTTGGATTATATGCAATAATTGCTAATGTTTCCATAGCTGCTTGAGATAAATTAGGTTTATTTCTTTTATCTACTATTGGGTAAATGTATTCATAGTATTCTTTTTTAGTACATAATTGATATGCATCATTTATTTTAATAATTTCTATTCCTCTTTTTTGATCTTCAAATTCCATTTTCATGTTTTCAATAATCTGAATAATATCCTCAGAACTTAACTCAAGAACCATAACTAATTCTTTTATTTCTACAGGTCTTCCTACAGAAAATAGTATTCCTTCTATTATTGCTTTTGTTTTTTCAATCTCCATATACTTTACTTTCCTTTTTCTTTTAAATATGTATCTATTATGCCATGAAATCATTAAAGTGTCAATAAATCCTTGTATTTTAAAAAGTAATATGATAAAATTAAGTTATAGTAAATTAAAGAGGTGAGTTCCTATGGATGAAAATGAAATTGAAGAAAAAAAAGATATAGAAATAGTAACCGGAGATGGTTCAGATTTAGATATTTCTCCTGTATATGAGCATTTGAACGCTGCAAAGCCAAAATCATTAGAAAAAAAGGAAAAAGATATTGTTATTCCAAAAGAAAGTAAATCAAAACAAGAAGATTTAAATAAAGATGAAGATAAAAAAGAATAAGACAGTGATATAAAAGATATCACTGTCTTATTTTTTTATCTTGGTAGCGAGGAGTGGGCTCGAACCACCGACCTACTGGGTATGAACCAGTTGCTCTAGCCAACTGAGCTACCTCGCCATATATATAAACGCAATTAGTATTATAATTGTATAATTTAAATTTGTCAAGAAAAACAAAGAAAATAATTTATGATTATTTTCTTTGTTTTTTTATTATTTATCTAATTCAATTGAATCTCTATCATACCTTCTGTCTATGCTAGCCTTTCTAGGTGATTTATGTTTTTCTGTTATTTTATATTTTCCAAGTCCACCACTAGCTCCTTCTGCAGCTAAAATATCTTCTGCTTTTATACTTCCTCTTAGTTCTGGTGGTAAAGATTGAATATTAAATTCTTCAACATCTGGTTCACCTAATCTATTCCAAAATGCTTTTATTTTTTCTAATATTTTTCCCATATCTATATCTTAACATTAAAGCTAAGATCTTCACCTCTCTTTTTAATGTTATATAACTCTTCTTCTTTATATTAACATAATTTTATGCAAATGTCAAATATTTACACCTAAGTCATATATTTGTTATTATATAAAAATTCTCGAACGAGCTATTTTCATCCCTACAATTATTATATTTAATATAGTTATTCCTTACAGTCGTATAAATTCGCATATTGCATCTCATTTATTATGTCATATAATCTTTTAGTTTTTTGCTTCTACTTGGATGTCTTAATTTTCTTAATGCTTTGGCTTCAATTTGACGAATTCTTTCTCTTGTTACCTCAAATTCTCTTCCAACTTCTTCAAGAGTTCTTGCTTTCCCATCTTCTAGTCCAAATCTAAGCTTTAATACTTTTGCTTCTCTTGGAGTTAATGTATTCATAACCTCTTCTAATTGTTCTTTAAGCAATGTATATGAAGCGGAATCATGAGGAGCTGGCGAATCCTCGTCTTGAATAAAGTCACCTAAATGGCTATCATCTTCTTCTCCAATTGGAGTTTCTAATGAAACTGGATCTTGTGCTATTTTTTGAATTTCCATTACTTTTTCAATTGGCATTTCAAGCTCTTCTGCAAGTTCTTCTGGACTAGGCTCACGCCCTAGTCTTTGTAATAAATGTCTTGAAGTACGAATTAATTTGTTAATTGTCTCTACCATGTGTACTGGAATTCTAATTGTCCTTGCTTGGTCTGCTATTGCTCTTGTAATAGCTTGTCTAATCCACCAAGTAGCATAAGTACTAAATTTATATCCCTTTGTATAGTCAAATTTTTCAACTGCCTTTATTAATCCCATATTACCTTCTTGTATTAAATCTAAAAAAAGCATTCCTCTTCCTACATATTTTTTAGCAATACTAACAACTAATCTTAAATTAGATTCAGCAAGCTTTTGCTTTGCTTCTTCATCACCTTCAACTACTTTTTTAGCTAAATCAACTTCTTCTTCATATGTAAGTAATGGTATTCTTCCTATTTCTCTTAGATACATTCTTACTGGATCATCTATACTGATTCCCTCAAAATTATTAAGATTAATTTCTTCAAGTTTAATATCTTCTACTTCTTTTAAATCTTCGATATCTGGTTCTTCATCATCTAAGTCATCTTTTAACACATCAATTCCTATTTCTTCAAACGCATCAAATACTTTATCAATCTGATCTGGATTTGCATCATCTAATTGACTTGCAAGTTCTCCATAAGTTATTGTTCCTTGAGTCTGTGCTTTTGCTAGAATACTAGAAATTTTATTTTTACTATATTCTTCATTAGTCTTTTTGTTATCTTCACTATCTTCTTTTTTTTCAACTACATCATTTAAAGCTTTTGTCTTTTCATTTTTATCTTCATTTTTTAATACTTCAGAATCATCTTTTTGTATCTTATCACTTTTTTCATCTTTCTTTTTGTTTTTAGTTTTCTTTTCTTTTACTTCTTCTTTATTTTCTTTCTTATTCTCTTTTTTATCTTCTTGTTTATCTTTTTGTTTATCTGCTATCTTTGATTCACTTTTTTTAGTAGTTTCCTTTTTTGTTTTTTTATCTTTTGATTCATTATTTGTACTGTTTTTACTTTTATTTTTTACTTTTTTTGTTTCTTCTTCAATAACTTCGATTGGTTCATCCTTTTTAGTTCTTGCCATTTAGATTACCTCCTATTTTAATCTGGCTAATTCCACTATTAACATACTTAAATTAGTTTCCAATATCTCTTTTTCTTCCTTTGATAGTTTTGGGTTTTCTAGTTGCTTTATTATATTGTTTTTTTCTTTAGTCATATTTTCCTTTTGATATATATTTAAAATATCTTCCGTAGCTTTATTCTCATCTGTAATTTCAAAGTCATATGCTAAAATATATGTTAGATGATTAATGATTTCTTCTTCATCAAATAAATCTAATACATTATTACTATTTCCTTTTTCGAACTCTTCATACAATTTTTGAATAATTTTCTTATTTATTTCGCTTTGAATATCTTCTGGAGATATTTGTTTTTTTATTTTATTGTATATATCCTGTTTATAGTTTAATAATAAATATATTATTAGATTTTCTCTTTTTAAAATTGCTTCTGAAACTTCTTCTGATTGTTCTTTTCTTTTTATCAAATGCATTCTTGGTTTATCTAGAACTTTTGAACCTATATTATTTGCATAAATTAACTTGTTTATTTGAGAATATATAGCTTCTTTTGAAACATTATATTCACTAGCTATTTTTTCAACATATATTTCTCTCTCTATTTCATTATCTACTTTTGATAGAATTTTTGCTATTTCATTTAAAAATTTTATTTTATCGTTTGATACTTCTAAATCTAAATCCTTTTTTAGCATTTTCACTTTGAATTCTACTAATGATATTGCTTTGTCAACATACATGTTAAATCTTCCAGTACCATATTTAATAACAAATTCATCTGGATCCTTTGCGCCTTCTAATTGTAAAATTCTTATATCATATCCTAAATTTTTTAAGATTTCGAGTCCCCTCATTGTTGCTGCTTGTCCTGCTCCATCTGAATCATAACCTATAATTATTTCAGATGCATATTTTCTAAGTAATCTTCCTTGTCCTTCTGTTAGTGCAGTTCCTAAAGATGCTACTACATTATTTACTCCTCTTTGATATAAAGAAATAGCATCCATGTATCCTTCCACAATAATTATTTTATTTTGCTTACTTTGTTTTGCAACATTAAGTCCAAATAAATTTCTTCCTTTACTATATACGATATTTTCTGGTGAATTTATATATTTAGGTTTAGAATCATCAAGCACCCTACCACCAAATGCAATTACTCGATCTCTAACATCTTTAATTGGAAACATTAATCTTTTTCTAAATCTATCAATGAATTTTCCATTTTCAGTTTTGTTAACCAAACTTGATGAAAGTATTTCTTCTTCTGTAAATCCATGATTTTTTAGCTCTTGATATAATTCATCAAAATTACATGAATATCCAATTTGAAATGTTTTTAATGTGTTGTTATCAAGTTTTCTTTTTTTAATATATTCCTGAGCTGGTTTTGAAGATTGCTTATATAAATTCTGATGGTAAAATTCAGCAGCAACTTTATTAATTTCATATACTTTTGTTTTTAGTTCTTGCAATTTGTTTTCTTTTGGGTTATCTAAAGTAGGAAGTATAATACCAGCTTTATCAGCTAATAACTCTACTGTTTCTCTAAAATCTAATCCTTCAATTTTTCCAAGGAATCTAAAAACATCTCCTCCTACACCACATCCAAAGCAGTGAAAAATCTGTTTATCAGGAGACACTGAAAAAGAAGGGGATTTCTCTTTATGAAAAGGACATAGTCCAAAAAAGTTTCTACCACTTCTTTTTAATACTACATATTGTGATATTATATCTACTATATCATTACTGTTCCTAATTTCATCAATCAAACCATCACTATATCGTACCATTTTTTTTACCTTTCTCAATATATTATACTATTCGACAGTTTTTCTTTAAATCCTTCCTATAAATTCCTCAAGAAGACAATTTTTTATGTAATCTACTTTATTAAGTTAAATAAACTCTATATTATTAAACTATAACTTGCAAAAAATAAGCACACAATGTGCTTATTCTTATTAATCATTAATTATAACCAATATTATGCATTACTTGTTGACCATCTATCTAGTCTAATATTTTTATACGTATTTAGTACTTCTAAATATTTTTGATATTCATCTTCCCATAACATACTTGGTACCTTTTCAAATGAACTAAATACTTTTTCTGCTTCTGATAAGAATATGACTTGTTCTTGAGCTGTTAATTTTTCATATCTTTTTGCAAAAATATATAATTTATCTAAAATTTGGTTTGCTTCAATAAAGCTCCAAAAATCTTTAATATTAATACCTGCAAGTCTAATTTGCATTACTGAAAATGCTATTAATGCAAATATAATAAAAATTAAAATATAAATAATTGTCATTACAATCACCTTCTTTTGTCTGTATATTTGTATTATAGCATGTTTTTTACGTTTTTGCAACATTCTTGTAATCTGATTGTAATATTTCTGTAATATTTAGTTTATTTTTCTACTGCGATTTTATCATCTTTAGCTATAATTTTAGCTTTATCACCTATTCTAAGATTGCCATCTAAAATATTTTCTGCAAGCTTATCCTCTAGAATACTTTGTATTGTTCTTCTTAAAGGTCTTGCACCATATGACTTATCAATTCCATTCTTTGCAATTAGATCTTTAACTGAATCATCTATTGCTATTTCTATTTGTTGCTCTTTCATTCTGTCTATAACCTGTTTTAACATTATATCAATAATTTGTTTAATTTCATCCTCTGTTAATTTATGGAATACAATTATTTCATCAATACGGTTAATAAATTCTGGCCTAAACTCTCTTTTTAATTCTGCTATTACATCTTTTTTAGTATGATCATATTCTTTATTATAATCTTCACTTTCATTTTTATTATTAGTAAATCCTAGTGTCTTTTGGTCTGTAATGAGTCTTGCTCCTACATTAGAAGTCATGATAATTACAGAATTTTTAAAATTTACTGTTCTTCCTTGTGCATCTGTGAGTCTTCCATCTTCTAGAATTTGAAGTAACATGTTCATAACATCTGGATGTGCTTTCTCTATTTCATCAAACAATATAACTGAATATGGTTTTCTTCTTATTTTTTCTGTTAACTGTCCACCTTCATCATACCCTACATATCCTGGAGGAGATCCTATTAATTTTGAAACTGAGTGACCTTCCATATATTCTGACATATCAATTCTTATCATAGCATTTTCATCACCGAATAAAGCTTCAGCTAATGCTTTTGAAAGTTCAGTTTTCCCTACTCCTGTTGGTCCTAGAAACATGAAAGAACCTATTGGCCTATTAGGATCTTTAAGACCTACTCTACCTCTTCTTATTGCTTTTGCAACTGCTTCTACTGCTTCTTTTTGTCCTACTACTCTTTTGTGTAAAACTTCCTCTAATTTCTTTAATTTTTCGTTTTCATCTTGAGTTATTTTTTTCACTGGAATACCAGTCCATTTAGCAATTACCTCTGCAATGTCTTCTTCAGAAATAATTGTAACTGATCTTGTATTTTTATCTTTCCATTTTTGTTGCTCTTTTCCTAATTTTTCTTTTTTCTCATGCTCTTTATCTCTAAGTTTTGCAGCTTGTTCAAAATTTTGAATTCTTATCGCTTCTTCTTTTTCTTTTGTAATTTCCTTAATAGATTCTTCCAATTCTCTTAGGTTTTCTGGCCTGCTATATTTTCTCATTCTTACACTTGATGCTGCTTCATCTATTAAATCTATTGCTTTATCTGGAAGAAATCTATCATTAATATATCTAACAGATAATTCAACAGCAGTTTTAACCACCTCATCTGTTATTTTAACATTATGATGTGCTTCATATTTGTCGCGAATACCTTCTAATATTTTTATTGTATCATCAGCGGTAGGTTCATTAACTGTAACTGGACTAAACCTTCTTTCTAGTGCTGCATCTTTTTCTATATTTTTACGGTACTCATTTAATGTAGTTGCTCCAACAAGTTGTATTTCTCCTCTAGCAAGTAATGGTTTTAAGATATTAGCAGCATCAACGGCACCTTCTGCAGATCCTGCACCAACAATAGTATGAATTTCATCTATAAATAGGATAACATCTCCAGCTTTTTTAACTTCATTAAGTGATTTTTTTATTCTTTCTTCAAAATCCCCTCTATATTTTGCTCCAGCTACCATGCTTGAAATATCTATACTAACTACTCTTTTATTCTTTAACATTTCTGGTACATCACCAGATATAATCTTTGCTGCTAATCCTTCAACAACAGCTGTTTTTCCTACTCCAGGTTCTCCAATTAAACATGGATTATTCTTAGTTCTTCTTGATAAAATCTGAATAACTCTTTCTATTTCATCTTTTCTACCAATAATAGGATCAAGTTTTCCGTCTCTTGCAGCTGAGGTTAAATCACTTCCAAATTGATTTAAAGTAGGTGTTGAATTATAACTTCCTTTTCCTTTAGATATTCCACTTTTTGAAATATTAACCTCTCCTTGATCTTCATTAACTACTTTTATTATTTCATTATATAGTTTTTGAGGATTAACCTCTAAATCAAGCATTATACGTACTGCTATACTATCTGCTTCTCTCATAATTCCTATAAGTAAATGTTCTGTTCCTATATAATCTGAATCTAATTTCTTAGCTTCTTTAAAAGCATTTTCAATTACACGTTTAGTCCTAGGTGTAAAACCTATTGTTCTTATATCTTGTCTTGTTTCTTCTCTACCTATTAATTCTTCAATTTCATTTAAAACTGCTTCCTCTGTTACTCCTTGATTTTCTAATACTTTATTTGCTACTCCAGTTTGCTCTTTAGTAAGTCCATATAGTAGATGTTCTGTTCCTATATAATTATGTCCAAACTCGATTGCTATTTCATTTGCTATCTCAATTGCGTTTTGCGCACTATTTGTAAATTTGTATGTCATAAAACCCACATCCTTTCTTTAATTATTCTTTTATAATTTGTTTTATAAGTTCTGCTCTTTTTATGTCTCTTTCATATGAATCAAATTTTTTTCCATAGAATTTTTGAAGATTGGCAGGCTTTGTATATAATCGTAATTTTGCAACTTTTAAGTCTGTCAATTCTTGTATAATCCCCAGATCTGTACCAAGCTTAATATCTGATAATAATTCATTACATTCATTAGATAATATTTTTTTACAATTACTTAAAATTCCAAAAGAACGATACACTTTATCCTCTAATTCTAATTTATCTTTACTTAAATATTTTCTTGCTAAACGTTCTTGCTCAATGATTTTTTCTGTTATTAATTTAATATTTTTCATTATTTCTTTTTCAGAAATACCTAAAGATTGTTTTGTAGAAATTTGATAAATGTTACCTTGTGATCCACTGTTTTCTCCATATATCCCTCTAATATTCATTCCAAAATTATTTACAACTTCTAATATTTTATTTATATTACCTGTTTTTGTTAAGGCTGGTAAATGAACCATTATAGATGCTCTAGCACCTGTTCCAACATTAGTAGGACAGCTTGTTAGAAATCCATACTTTTGATGATAAGCATAATGAATTAAACTTCCAATTTTCTCATCAATCTCTATAGCAAAATTCATTATATTTTCTATTTCTAATCCTGATCCAAACACTTGAATTCTTAAATGGTCCTCTTCATTTATCATAATACAGATGTTTTCTTCCTCATTTATTAAAATTGCTTTTTCTTCTGTATAATTTAGTGCAAACTCAGGACTAATTAAATTTTTCTCAACAAGTTCAATTTTGGTTATATCATCCATATCTTTTAATTTTAATAACTTTAATCCATATCCAATACTTGGAACTATATTTTCTACAATTTTTATTACTTCTTCTTTGTTTTTCTTACTTACCTTATTTATAAATGGGATTTCTTTAATATTTCGTGCAAGTCTTACTCTAGATGATATTACTACATCAGAATCTTTTCCATTCTCCAAATACCAATTCAACATTTTTACTCCTCCTGTCCTTCAATTTTCTTTATATTATCTCTAATTTTTGCTGCATCTTCATATCTTTCATCTTTTATTGCTTTTCTTAATTCATTTTTTAATTTTTCTATTTTTAACTTATTAGAATTTTCTTTTTCAGAACGAGCACTGCTCGCCCCCACATTTTCTACATTAATATTATTTTCTTTTTTTATATCTGTATTATTTAACAAATATTTTCTACCTAAATGTGTATTTGATCCATGTATGTTTTTTAAAATATTATTTATTTTATTTTCAAATACATCGTAGCAGTTTGCACACCCAAGTTTTCCTTTGTTTGCAAACTCATCAAACGTCATTCCACAAAAATCACATTTTAATTCATTTCTATTTATAAAACTTGGTAATAAACTATCATTATCCTCTAAAAATTCACCTAAAAAGCTTGAAAAATTAATTGGAATATTAAAGTCTAAGGATTGCATTCCAAGTTCTTTACTGCATTTATCACATAATGCCATTTCCTTTTTTACTCCATTTATAATTTCTGTGTATCTTATATTTGCTTCGTTTTCTCCACAATTTTGACATTTCATAAAACATTCCTCCTTTTTAATCTTATTAATCCTCAACAAGATTTAATAACATATTTTTAAAAATATTAGCTCTTAATCTATCTTTCAATTCTTGCGGAACACATAGTACGTTATCACTAGTTGCAACCTTTAATAATTTTGCTTCTAAATTTGAGATAATTCCATATGATAAGAAATTACTAATAAAAATATCAACTTCGGCAGATGATATCTTTTCTCCTATGTTAGTAATAATGTGCATAAGATAATTACTCTTTGTAATATTTACCTTTTTTATTTTAATGTGTCCTCCGTCCACCTCTCCTGCTTTCTACATAATATCCATGAGCTGGTGTAAATCTAGTAGAAATGACATAGTTTATTTGTGATGGTACACATTTAAAGTATTCTGCTAGTTCATTTCTTTGTATTTCTATATATTCTTCATCTTCATTTAATAGTTCCTTAATAAAGTTTTCAATTTCATCCGTAATTTTCATAATTTATCACCTCAAATTTTGACTTTGACTTTCTTTGACCTTTATAATATTATTATACTATCATTTTTCTATTCTTCAATCGAAATATTAAGCTGTTTTAATTTATATTTTTTATTACTTATTGATTTTTATTATATTTTCTTCTATTTTCTCATTTATTATCCTTTTTTGTCATTTTTTCTAAATCCTCTGCTCTTTTCTTTTGATCTTTCAATGAAGTCCATCCAAAAAATGATGAAATAAATTCGCCATATTTTGTAGCATCTTCAGCTAATTCTTTTTTATCTTTTCTTCTATATATATCCATACATACCTCCAGTTTTATTTTCTAGTTTAAGTATGCATTAAATTATAGAAATATATACATTTTTGATCAATTTATTAACTAGAACCCCCAGTTACTTACAACTGGGGGTTCTCTTTTATTTATATACATTATACTGCTTCTTCTTTTCTTTCTTCTGAATCTTCTTTTTCATTTATTACTTCTAAGCTACTAATTGAAACTTCATATGCTACTCTTTGTTCTACTGTTCCATCTTCATGTTTTTTCTCATAATTTCTAGATTGAACTCTACCTATTACTCTTACCTCTGTGCCTGTTTCTAAGTTTTGACAAAATCTTGCTGTTCTTCCCCATGCTATAGATGGTATGTAATCTGATTTATTATATGCTCTATTTACAGCAAGTAAAATATCTGCAATTTCTCTTCCAAAAGGTGTTTGTCTATATATTGGTTTTTTACAAATATATCCTGTTAATATAACTTCATTAGATACATTTGATTTTAATAATTCATCTTCTTCTATTTTTGCGTCTATTTCATCTTCAAAAATTACATCTTTAACAAATACTGTTAAAATTAATTTATTTCTTTCGTTCTCATAACTGTTATATGATCTAAATTGTCCTTTTACAATAATTTTTTTACCAATTTTCATTTTTTCTTCATCTATTAATCTTTCTGATATTGTAATTGGAATAAAATCTGAGGTATCACTTAAACGTGGTACTTCTAAATCAAATATGTAAAATCTTTCTCCGTAAATTTCGTGACTAAATCTTTTTTCACTTGTTACCTTTCCCACTAATACTAAGTGGTTATTATCTGAATAATTTGTATTCAATTTTCTTTCCTCCCTATTTTTTATTTATCTATTGTATCTTATTCATAAAGCATGATTTTATACTTAATATTTGTACATTACCTATTATACTACATATTTTTGGTTTTGTCTACATAAAGTGTTAAATTTGTTATATTTTTACATCATCAAATCCATATAACAAAAGTAATGTAGCAATTCCCATAATATTATTTGGTTTATCTATGTGCATTTTTTTGTCTAGCTTTATTTTTATTTCTTGATTTTCTACTAGCTTTCTATCTATTCTTTGTATATTTCTTTGAATACATAATAATATTTCTTCTTCTGTTACACTTGAAGCAGTCACACTTGCTTTTGAATTAAATCCATAAGTTACAACATTTAAATCTAGATTATTTAAAACATCTAAATTTTCATGATTGTCTGAATTTATAATTAAGTATTTTACATTTTTTATAACTTTCTTTAAAGAATTACTTTTTATAATTTGCATATTATTTTCTAATATTAAAATTGTTTCAAATTTTATATTTTTCATATTATCAATATTTTTTTCATTAAGAAAAATAATGTTTTTTTCTTTATTTAAATAATATTTGATTATTTCTTTTATATGTTTTTCTCTTTTTTCTTCTGAAATAACCCCAATAAAAGTCATTTTTTTCTCCTAAATTTATTTTTTAAATTTATTATATCCATTATCTTCCTTATTATTCTATTTTTACAAATTATTGATTCTGCAAAGTTTTTTGCATTCCATTACTATCAATTTCATAATTATCTTTATATATTAATTCAGACACTGGAACTATATCAAATCCTTTTTCTTTAATATTGATAATAATTCTTTCTAAACTATCAGCAGTATGGTCTGTTCCATTATGCATTAATATAATACTTCCTTTAGTTATTTTATTATTTAACCTTGCCCACATCTGGTCACCATCTAGGCCATTATAGTCTAATGTATCTAGTGACCATTGTATCATTTTATATCCATTTTCTTCTGCAGCTTTAACTACTGTATCATTATATTCACCATATGGTCCTCTATATAGTGTTGGCTTTGTTTTTGTAATACTCTCAATTTTTTTACCACAATTTAATATCTCTTCTACATTTTGTTCATATGTTAAGCTGTTTACATGCTTATGATTATCAGAATGATTTGCTATTTCATGACCCGCTTCATATATCTTTTTTACACTATCAGGATACTTCTCAATCCAATCCCCTACCATAAAAAAAGTTACCTTTACAGCCTGTTTTGATAAGGTGTCCAAAATTGTATCTATATCATCTGCATTCCAAGCACAATTTATTGTGAGTGAAACTTTATTTTCATCTGTTTGAACAGAATAAATTGGAAGCTTTTTATTAATACTTGCAGAAGTAAATAGTAACTGATTATCATTATGCCTTATAAAAATTGCAATTCCAAATAGAACAATAACTGTACTTAATGCCACAATATATGAATATATCTTTTGTTTATTAAAAACGAAGAACATAAAAAACCTCCTAAAATAAACTATTACATATATATGTTTATTTTAAGAGGTTTATGTATTAAATTTAAATTACTATTCTCTTTTTCTAATTAATATAATATAATATATTTAAATTTTTACAAATATTTATATTTTAGTATATTATAATTCATTGGAGGATTTTATGAAAATTACAAAAATTGAAACAAACTTTAAAAGAAAACTGTTTTTTTATACCACATCTAATTTATCTTTTTCTGAAAAATATACTAATCAAGAAAAAGAATTAATAAATATATATCCAGATATAGAATATCAAGAAATTATAGGATTTGGAGGTGCTTTTACAGAAGCTGGTGGATACACATTATCTAAGGGAAATGATGATTTATCTAATAAAATTCTTAGTGACTATTTTTCTGAAAATGGATTGAATTATAGCTTTTGTAGAACACATATAGGTAGCTGTGATTTTTCTTTAGAAAGTTACTCATATATTGAAAATAATGATATAAATACATTTTCTATAGAGCATGATAAATTATATTTAATACCTATGATAAAAAAATCAATAGAAATAAATAAAAATTTAAAATTACTTGCATCTCCATGGAGTCCACCTGCATCTATGAAGAATAATAATAATCTTTGTCGTGGTGGAAAATTATTACCTGAATATTATGAATTATATGCAAAATATTTAGTAAAATATATTAAAGCATATTTAAATGAAGAAATCCCTATAAATTATATGACTATACAAAATGAACCAAATGCAAAACAGTTTTGGGAATCTTGCTTATTTACTGCATCAGAAGAAGCAACATTTGCAAATAGATATTTATATCCATATTTAATATCAAATAACATAAAAACAAAAGTACTTGTATGGGATCATAATAAACAATGTGCTTTTAATAGATTTAAAGATTCTTTAAAAACCGGCGGAAATGCAATTTCAGGTTTAGCAGTACATTGGTATAGTGGAGATTACTTTGAAGAATTAGAATTAATAAGAAATGCTTTTCCTGATAAACTAATAATACATTCAGAAGGATGTACTGGATATTCAAAATATAAAAAGTCTGAAGAAGTTAAAAATGGAGAAATTTACGCACACGATTTAATTGGTGATTTAAATGCAGGCATAAATGGTTTTATTGATTGGAATATGGTTTTAGATTATCAAGGTGGTCCCAATCACAAGCATAATTACTGCAATGCTCCTATTATGGTTAATAAATATTATAATGGATATATTAAAAATTTAACATATTACTACATTGGGCATTTTAGCAAATATATAAAACCCGGAGCTAAAAGAATTGCATTTAGTAAGTTTACAGATAAAATTGAAGTTACCGCATTTAAGAATTTTGATAACAGTATTATAGTTGTACTTCTAAATAGAACAGATTCTAAAATAAATTATAAATTAAATTTAAATGGTTGTTTATATCAAGATAGATTGGATAGTCATTGCATTGTAACATTTGTTATTAATATATAAAAATGAGTAGCAATCTTTTTTATAATAATAATGTCCTGCAAACGGTAGTTATATATTAATAATATCGCTTCGTCCCGACGGAGCTCCCTGCTTCGCTCTATTATTAATATATAACTACCTGCGCGGACTTTAAATTTTATATTAAGATTGCTACTCATTTTTATAATATTGTTGCCCCAATTATTCCGGCATCGTTTCCTAAAACTGCTGATTTAATTTCAAAATCGTCTCTTCCAGCTTTTCCTTTACACTCTTTATTAACTTTTTCTCTTAATCTTTCTAAAAAGACATCTTCAAAATAAACAAAACTTCCACCAACCCCGATTATTTCTGGTTCAAAAATATTTATTAAATTTATAATTCCTAAGCTCAAATTTTCAAGAAAATCTTCTATTGTATTTTGTATGGTTTCATAATTTTTATCCTCTGGCTTAATATTTCTTATCATGTTTAATAACTCTTCTCCTCTTGTAGTTTCATCTAAACCTAATGATTTCCTTAAATTATTTTTGAAAGCCTTCATTGATGCATATCTTTCAAAGCATCCTTTTCTTCCACAAGTACATTCTATGCCATCTTTTTGTATAACCATATGTCCGAATTCATAACCTGGTCTTTTACCTGCAGTTAACATTTTGTTATCTAAAAAAGCTGCTCCACCAATTCCAGTTCCAAGTGTTAGAAATATACTTCTATGGTATCCTTTTAATACACCATATATATTTTCTGCAATTGCAGCACATTTAGCATCATTTCGTATTATAATTGGTACATTTATTTTTTCTTTTAACTTTTCAGCTAAATTATAATTTTTTATACCTACATTCCCAGAAGACAAAATAACTCCATCTATTGCAGTTCCAGGCATTGCTATTCCAATCATTTCTATTCTATATTTTTTCATAAAATTTAAAGAGTTTAGAATAATGTATTCTTCAATGGACTTTCTTATATCTTTTTTTTCATTAGAAGTTAATCTTTTTTCTGTCTTTTCTATAATTTTTCCATTTTCGTCAACAACTCCTACACTAATATGGCTCCCACCAATATCTATTCCTATTTTCATAATCAATCTCACCTAACTTACATTATATGGTACAAAAAGTTTGTATAAATCATAACTACTATATTAGATATACTTAAGAATAAAAGAATTGGTGTGTTTTTAAATAATATATCTTTCCTTTTCTTTCTTCTTATTATATTAGCTATTCCTTTTATTGCAAATACAAATGCTATTGCAGCAACTGTTAAAAGACATGTCAAAATAAACACATAGGCAGATGTAAATATTAATATGTATATACATAGCATTAGTATACTAATAAGATAATTAGATTTCAATTTTTCTTTTAGTAATAATGTATCTATTAATAATAATAATAGTAATATAAATAGATAAATTACATATCTATATGCAAATCCCACTGTGATACTTATATATATAGAATAAATCATGCTAGCTATAATTCCAACAAACAGTGCGGCTTTATTTATTATTTTTTTTTGTTTATCAGTTACCGCAATTACAAGTAGTGTTGATATATAAATTAATCCAAATACTAAGTAAGCAATATAATTTATATTTATATTAATTTTATTAAAATCTAGTGAAAATGCATAAATTAAAAATATTCCACCTATTAGTAATTCAATTAAGATATTTTTAAACACTTTCTTTAATGTTAGTTTCTCTTTTTTAAATAAAAAATAAGTTAAAAATATTCCAAATAAAATACCTGATAGAAAAATAATAATAGGTATGTATCTCTCCATAATATTCCTCCTATTAACAATAAAAGCACATACAGTTTTTATATGTGCCTCATATTATTTTATTTAATTTGTATTATTTACAACTTCTGTACGGTTTATTTCTTGTACTTGTAATGCTTCACTATTTATAGACTCATTATTATTATTTTGTTTTATTAAATCATTTTCAGAAATAACTCCACTATCAAAAACAAGTAAAATCGTTGTAAATGCAATCATTAACAATATAGCTACTGACAATGTAAGCATAGCAAGTGTTATTCCTTTTTCGTTTTTTATCATATCTGTTCCTCCTTATTTTAAAAGGATGACCCAAAAGGGTCTGACCCTTTTGGGTCATCTTTATTTTATAATAGTTTTATTAAAAGTCAATACTATTTTAAAATTTCTATTAATTATTTAACTTTTTCTTTTAAGTTTACATATGAAAAATCCATCTTGATTTTCATCCGGGAGAATAGTCTCTTCCTGTACTATAGACCAGTTAGAATTTTTGTTTATAAAGTCACGCACAACCTCTTCATTTTCAGCTTTAAAAATACTACATGTTGAATACACTAAATCTCCACCAATTTTTAAATAATTAGAACAATTTTCTAATATTTGTCTTTGAATTTTCACTATTGCTTCTATGTCTTCTTTTTTTCTTTGCCATTTAATATCAGGCTTTCTTTTAATTACTCCTATTCCAAGACATGGTACATCAAGTAAAATTTTATCAAAACTCTTATCTAATTCTTCGTATTTCTTACATGCATCTTTAACTTCAGTTTGTATTATTAGGATTCCTAGACGTTTTGCATTTTGAGTTACTAAATTTAATCTATGTTCATATAAATCCCAGGCATAAATCTTTCCTTGATTATTCATTATTTCTGCCAAATGAGTTGTTTTACCTCCTGGTGCACTACAAGCATCTAATACCATCTGTTTAGATTTAGGATTTAAAATTTTAGCTGTTAGTCCAGCAGAAATGTCCTGCACAGTAAAATATCCATTTTTATATAAATCTAAATGTGAAATATTTTTTATTTTTAAGTGTAAAAAATCTTCGAATTCTGTTTCTTCAAATTCTATGTTATTATCCTTAAGTTTTTCTATAAAATCCTCTTTGGAAATTTTTAACAAATTTATTCTTATAGTTATTTTAGGTTTTAAATTAAATGATTTACAAATTCTTTCTACTTCTTCTGATGAATAATCTTTTTGTAATTCTTCTATTATCCATTCTGGAACTGAATATTTATTAGATAAATCTTGCATCTCTTCATAGTCTTTTATTTCTACTTTTCTTAGTATTGCATTTACAAATCCAGATGATTTTGGTCCATACTTTCTAGCTAGATTTACACTTTCATTTACAGCTGCTGATTTTGGCACCTTATCTAGAAAAATTATTTGATAAACTCCCATCCTTAATATATTTAAAATCCATTTTGATATTTTTCGAAGCGGAATACTTGAATATTTTTTTATAATATTATCAATTGTAAGTTTCCACGAAACAGTACCATATACAAGTTCAGATATAAAGCTTATGTCTTGAGAAGTTAGTTTTTCTCTATTTTTATTTAAATAATCATCTAATATTAAATTTGAATATGAATTGTTTTCACTTATGTCATATAATATTTTAACTGAGATCTCTCTTGCAAAATCTAATTTCACTTTTATTCTCCTTTTATAATTCTAATTGAATTCATAACAGTTAAGAATGTAACACCTGTATCGGCTAATACCGCACTCCATATTGGTGCAATTCCAATAAATCCTAGTATTATTACAATTAACTTAACTAATAAAGAAAAAATAATATTAAACTTACATATATTTATTGTTTTCTTAGCAGTATGTATGCTCTTTGGTAATACATTAATTTTATTTGTAATTAATATACCATCAGAAATACTATTTGCAATATGTGTACCTTGTCCCATTGATATCCCTATATTTGCTGCAGCAAGTACTGGAGCATCATTTATTCCATCTCCCACAAAAATAACGTTCTCGTTTTCATTTTTTAGTTTCTCTATGATTTCCTGTTTTTCTTTAGGCAATAAATCAGGATAAAATTCTTTAATATTTAACTCATTTGCAATTTTCTTTGCTGCAATCTCATTGTCTCCTGTAAGCATAACAACTCTATTTATTTTTTCTTTTTTTAGTTCTCTAATAATTTGAGTACTTCCTTCATTCACTTTTTCCTTTAAAAATATATATCCCTCAACTTTTTTATTGATAGCTATATATAAACTTGCATATTGTATGTTCTTTGTATCTATTTCATATTTTTTTAGTAATTTTTTATTTCCAAGAACTACTTCTTTTCCTTCTAGTTTACTATAAATTCCATGTCCAGCTATTTCTTCATAATCTTCATATTCTAATATATCAGCATTTTCTTCTAAAAATGCTTTACTAATAGGATGGGTTGATAATTTCTCCAGATTAACAATATATTGCATAATTTTTTCTTTATCATAATTTCCGATAGTTTCAATTCTATCTAATACCATTTCTCCTGTTGTTAATGTTCCAGTCTTATCAAATGCTGCTACAGTTGCTTTTGATAATTTTTCTAAATATTTTGTTCCTTTTAATAATAATCCTTTTTTAGAAATTGCACCAACTCCAGAAAACATTGCAAGTGGTATAGATATAACTATACTACATGGACATGAAGCAACTAAAAAAATTAAACTTCGAATCATCCACTCCTCAAATCTAAATCCTGAAAATAAAGGTACAACAACAGCAATCAATAACGCAAGTATTAATACTACTGGTGTATATATTTTTGAAAATCTTGTTATAAACTTTTCTGTTTCTCCTTTATTAGTAGTAGCTTCATATACTAAATCTATAATTTGTGTTATTGTGGAATTTTTATAATCCTTTTCTACTTTTATTTTAAGTGGTCCACTTATATTTAGACTACCAGATAAAATTTCTTCATTTTCACAAACATCAACTAATATACTTTCACCAGTTATAGCTGACTTATCTATTCTAGAACTGCCTGAAAATACAATTCCATCAAGTGGAACTTTTTCTCCTGGTTTTACTAAAATTATCTCTCCTATCTTAACATCTTCAGATTTTTTTATCTCTATTTCTCCATTATCATTAATTACATTGGCAATATCAACTTTAATTTTAACAATGTCTTCAATATTTTTTTGTGACCTGTCAACTATTTTATCTTCCAAAAATTCTCCAAGTCTAAATAATAGTATTACTAAACAAGCTTCTGGATATTGTCCTAATGCAAAAGCCGCAATAGTTGCAATTGTCATAAGTGTGCTTTCCTCAAAATTTAACTTTATTAGATTTTTTATACCTTCTATTAAGATTTCATATCCTGAAAGTAAAATAACTACAAGATATGTTATTATATAGTATTTAGGTTTTATAAAGAAAAATGATAATATAAATAATATTACTGCTACTACATAAATAAGTAACTCTAATCTCTTTTCTTTCTTTTTATTATTATGAGTATGATTATGAACATGATTTTCTTCTTCATGATGTTTATGATGTTCACTATGGTTTTCTATATCTTTACATATACAATTATATTTTCCACAATATTCACACTTTTTCTTCATTTTATTCCTCCTACTATTCTCTTATATGTTCTAGTGCAATAGATATTATTTTTTTAACATGATCATCTTGTACAGTATAATATACTTGTTTACCCTCTTTTCTGTATTTTACTAATTTATTATTTCTTAATATTTGTAATTGATGAGAAACATTTGACTGAGTTAAATTAAGTGCTTGGCATAAATCATACACACATAACTCTTTTTCTAAAATAGCAAACATTATTTTTATTCTTGTATTATCTGAGAATATTTTAAAAATTGTTACTAAATCCTCAATTTCTTCCTTTTTTGATATATCAATTTTTTCTTTCATTCTATCACCTTTTATATATTAATATATGTTCATTTATTCATATGTTAATATATAATATCTATTCTGTCAATATATTATTATATAAATATATTGTATATTTAAAAATAGACTAAAAATAATATAATTAATATATTATTTTTAGTCTATTTTTGTTACACTCTTTTTATTTAAATTCTAAGCTTTTTTTGCTATTTCTGCAATTTCAGTAAATGCTTTTGGATCTGTAACAGCTATTTCAGCTAGCATTTTTCTGTTTATAGCAACATTTGCTTTTTTAAGTCCAGATATTAATGTGCTGTATGTTAATCCATTTTGTCTTGCAGCAGCATTAATTCTTGTAATCCATAATTTTCTAAAATTACTCTTTTTATCTTTTCTTCCTATATAAGCATACATTCCTGATTTCATAACAGCTTGTTTTGCCATTCTAAATCTATAATGTTTTGCTCCATAATATCCTTTTGCTTGTTTTAATACTTTTTTATGTTTTTTACGAGTAATTCTTGCTGTTTTTACTCTTGCCATTTTATTCCCTCCTTGTTATTTCTATTTATTATCATATGGTAATAGTTTTTTAATTCCTGCTACACAAGTCTTATCTGCATATGCGCTTGGATTTCTTGCACCTTTTTTTTGTCTTTTCGTTTTATTAGCTAAAAGATGTCTTCTGTTTGAAGTTGTTCTTTTAATTTTTCCTGTAGCTGTCATTTTATATCTTTTCTTTGCAGCTTTATTTGTTTTTAGTTTTGGCATATTTATCCCTCCTATTTAAATTATTTATTTTTTGATAAAATTACAAACATATTTTTACCTTCTAAAGTAGGCTTTTTATCAGGTGAAGCTATATCTGATAAACTTTCTATAAATTTATTTAAGTTTTCTTCTCCTGCTTTTGTATAATTTAATTCTCTTCCTCTAAATCTAACTGTAATTTTTACTTTAGAACCATCTTCTAAAAATTTTCTTGCATTTTTTGCTTTAAAATTAAAATCATGTTCCTCCGTATTTGGAGTAATTCTAATTTCTTTAAGTTCAAATGTTTTTTGTTTTTTCTTTGCTTCTTTTTCTTTTTTAGCTTGTTCAAATTTATATTTTCCATAGTTCATCATTTTGCATACTGGTGGATTTCCATTTGGAGCAACTAAAACTAAATCTAAATTTTTATCCATTGCCATGTCTATAGCTTTAGAAGTACTCATTACTCCTAATTTTTCTCCAGTATCACTAATAACTTGAACCTCATTTACTCTTATTTGTTCATTGATTGGTAACTCTTGCTTTATATAAAACACCTCCATAAAATATATATGCATAACATAAAAAGAAGATTGACTTTTTATAAGCCAATCCACACACTCTTATTGTATAAACAATAATAATTAAAAATATATTCTATTTTTAATATAACCTGTTTCCTTTCTTGGATAAGGTGAGAAGTGGATGACTTCTTCTTGCATAGATTATATTTTAACTTAAATTTAGGTCGTTGTCAATACTTTTGATAAAATTTATCTCTAAGGGAACCCAAAAGAGACTGTCCCTTTTGGGTCCCTCACTTTTTACATTCTTGCATTTTACGTTAATCTGTGGTATTATCTATATATAGGAAGGAGGAAATATCATGAGTAAACAAAACATATCTGTTATATTTTCTGATTTAGAAGGTACATTACTTTCTGAAGAAACCGGCACATTTGATCCAAGCAAGTTTCAAACCTTAATTAGTAATATGCATTCTTTTCTAACTGAAACATCTACAGAATTAAAATTCATCATAGTTTCACCTATTGAATCACATTTAATACAGCCTATACTTGAAAATTTTAATAGTGAATTTCATAGGTTTAATAAAACAAATGGAACTAGATATCAAATAGATTTTGCAGCATGCTATGATGATGCAACTGATATGGATAGACTACCAAATAATATTCTTCCTATATTATCTGCAAATGTTGGAAAAGAACGTATTGTAAACTATTTAACAGATAGTTTAGGATATCGTTTTAATATATCAAATACTCTTTATATGGGAAACGGTAGAAATGATATTGCTTCTATAAATTTTTTAAGAAACAAATACAGAAAAAATGCTTATGCTATTTGTCCAGAAAATAGTAAGAGTTGGCTTAGAAATAATCCTAAAATATATCATGGAAAAGGTACTGATTTGGATGGATTAAATGATGGTTTTAATCAACTTTTAATTGATTTGAAGAGAAAGTATGAAGAAAATCATAATTCTGATAGTCGAAATCATAATGATATGGAACTATAAATTTATATAAAACCACTCTAATAATATTAGAGTGGTTTTATATATTACATTTTGTTTAGCATCTATCCCATTATATTAATTTTTCAATATTAAGGATAAAACTTAATTATGTATGTGGAACACTTCTATCAATTTCTCCATACTCTGCTTGACGCTCGTCTATCATTTCATCCATTATTTGTTCATTTGTCTTTTCTATATTAGAAGAATCCAAGCGCTTTTCTGCAAATTCTTCCTTAACTATTTCTATTCCTGATTCTAACTGGTCGCCTCTGTATCCACATCTTAGTGCTAAATTCTTAGCCTCCTCGTCATTAATCATTGTATATTCACAGTCTTCATGTGTATCCTCTCTTCCATCTGCATTTGCTATAGCGATATTATCTGTTTCATCTCCATGTTCTTCATGAAAATCTGCTTCACGATCTATATCATCAGCGCTATCAGTTCCTCGTGCATTCCTATTAATTTTTTGCATTTCAAATGATGTTTGAATCGGCTCATTTCTTGTTTCAAGTTGTATTTCTACTGGATCATTACCATCTTTTGTTTTTCTTCCTGAGTATACTTCTGTATAGCCTCCTATTTTTTTCTGTTCTACAGATATATATAATGATTTGTTAATTACAGACTCAAATCTACGCGTTGTACGCTGTTTATTTTTTTCTACGGTTTTATTAAGTTCTAATTTGGTATTATCATCATATGTTGGATTATTACCTGTTGCATCATCCACTTTAAATAAATCATTTACTGTTATTTCTTTATTTCCCTGTTTTACTTTTTCTATTACATTTCCCTTATTATCTATCATGTCCATTGTTAGATTAGATGATAATGGGTTTTCATCCTTACTATTTGTTGGCCTTATTGCTAATTCTTCTACTCCATTTGGAATACCATATGCTTGTCTAAATGTTGTTTTATCATCTACATAAACTTTGTCTACATCAATATATTGATTTGCATTATGTGGTTTTTGTGGTTTAGCTACTTTATCTTGTTCATTTTCCTCAGACACTATTTGCTCTTCTTCAATTTTCTTTAATGACTCTTTTTCATCTAGTTCTTTAATATCTTCTAAGAAATCTTTATCTTTTTTAAATGTATATTTTTCACTTGGCAAAATTTCATCTCTACCTTGCATTTGAACTGCAAGCATTTCTAAATCATCATCATAATATCTATATAGAACCTCGCCTTTTCTTTCTTCTATTATTACAAAAATATCTTTTTGTTTTTCTTCGTTTTCTCCATTTCTTTCATCTAACCAATTAATAGCACCAAGATACTGAATATCTATAATACTAACATCTAATTCAGATTCAAAAATTTCAGCTTCTCTTTTATCTCTTAGAGCTTTCATTATTTCAATAATTTGCTCTCTTTTTTCCTCTATCTCATTTTTATTTAATTCTTCTTTACTCATACTATTCTCCTTTCATTTTGAGTTAGATAGTTTTTTATTTTATGTGTCTATATATATTTTACATGGAATTACTCGTTTTGTAAAGTTTTTTAGCCCATAGTCTTGATTTTTAGACATTTTATGCTATTATATATCATGTAAATTAAATTAACTAGGAGGAATAAAAATGGATAAGACATTGATTTTTGGACATAAAAACCCAGACACAGATTCAATTTGTTCAAGTATTGTAAAAGAAATATTAAATAAAAAAGAAAAAAAAGAAGATGCAAAAGCTGTAAGATTAGGTAATATTAATAAGGAAACTGAATATGTTTTAAATTATCTACAAATAGATGCACCAGAACTTATAGAAAGTGTAGATGAATGTCAAAAGGTAATATTAGTAGATCATAATGACTTTGCTCAAAGTGCTAACAATATTGAAAACGCACAAATTATTGAAGTTGTAGATCATCATAGAATTGGTAACTTTAAAACAGTTGAACCATTATACTTTACAGCTAAACCTTATGGTTGTACATCTACAATACTTTATCAAGAGTTTGTTCAAAAAGGTATAAAAATAGATAAAATAGAAGCAATTTTAATGGCTAGCGCTATTATTTCAGATACCTTACTATTAAAATCTCCAACTACAACAGACTATGATAGAAAGGCATTGGCAGAACTTGAAAAAATAGCTGGAATTGATGTAAATAACTTTGGACTTGAAATGTTAAAAGCTGGAACAAATTTAGATGATTATTCTTCAGAAGAATTATTACATATTGATGCGAAAAGTTTAGAAAAAAATGACTTAAAATATATCATCGCTCAAGTAAATACCGTAAGTATAGAAGATGTTTTAAAAAGAGAAGAAGAAATTAAAGCAGCAATTAACAAGGAAATTAAAGAAAAAAATTTATGCTTATTTGTTTTTGCAATAACAGATATTTTAAATAGTAATTCAGAAATGATTATTTTAGGAAAAAAATCAAATATTACTAAGGCTGCTTTTGGAAAAGATTTAGTCAATAATAGAGTATTTTTAGAAGGAGTTGTATCTCGTAAAAAACAAATACTACCATTTATTGATAAAAACATATAGCTATAATAATAAAAATCCCCAGCTAAGCTGGGGATTTTTATTATTAGTCTAATTTATATTTTTCTCTTTTTACGTAAATCGTATGTAGTAATTCATGAGCTTTGTGGCTTCCTGGCTTTTCTAAAAATTCAGCATATATCTTTTGGATTACAGGGTTTTCATGAGATTTTCTTATAGTACTCTTTTCATCTGCTGTGTAAAGTGATTTTGCTCTTTTTGCTCTTATATCAACACTCGCTCTTGTTTTTGAACTGTGTATTGGTTGTCCTCCACCCATTACACATCCTCCAGGACATGCCATTATTTCTACAAATTGATAATCAGCTTTTCCAGATTGAATTTCATCCATAATTTTATTAGCATTTTTAAGTCCTGATGCAACTACTATTTTAACTTCTTTATCTCCTATTTTAACTGTTGCTCTTTTAATTCCTTTTTCTCCACGTATTTCTTTGTATTCTATATTATCTAATTCTTTATTTAATAATGTTTCTGATACTGTTCTTAAAGCCGCTTCCATTACACCACCAGTTGTTCCAAATATAACTGCTGCACCAGTAGCTTCTCCCATTGGAGAATCATAAATGTCATCCTCTAGCCCAACAAAATCAATATGAGCTTGCTTAATCATTCTTGCAAGTTCTCTTGTTGTAATTACAGCATCAACATCTTCTAATCCTGCTCCATCCATATCATCTCTTGTTCTTTCAAATTTTTTAGCAATACATGGCATAACTGAAACTGTATAAATTTTAGCAGGATCTATTTTTTCTTTTTCTGCATAATATGATTTTATAATAGCTCCAAACATTTGATGTGGTGATTTACAGCTAGATAAATGTCCTATTAAATCTGGATAATTCATTTCGGCATATCTTACCCATCCTGGACTACAAGATGTTATCATAGGTAATGTTCCACCATTTTGCAACCTTTCTATAAATTCATTTCCTTCTTCCATAATTGTAAAATCTGCACCTGTATCTGTATCAAATACTTTATCAAATCCCATTTTCTTTAATGCAGCTACCATTTTTCCTGTAACATTAGTACCGATAGCCATCCCAAATTCTTCACCTAATGCAACTCTTACTGCTGGCGCAGTTTGTACTACAACATAAGCCTCTGGATCTTTAATCTTTCTCCAAACTTCTTTAGTACTATCTTTTTCTTTTAATGCACCTACTGGACAAGCCTCTATACATTGTCCACAGAAAGTACAGTTTACATCATTTAAACTTCTATTTTCTACTGTTGATACCATTGATTTAAAACCTCTGTTTATACAATCAATAGCCCCTATTCCTTGTACATTTTTACAAGTTGCAACACATCTTCTACATAAAATACATTTATTAAAATCTCTTACAATAGATGGTGATAAATCATCAATTTCATGCTTTTGTCTTTCACCTTGATATTCTATTTCTGTAATATTAAAATCTTGTGCCAGCTTTTGAAGTTCGCAATTACCATTTCTTGTGCAAGTTAAACAATCTCTATCATGATTTGATAATATTAAATCAAGCACTGTTTTTCTTGCCTCTATTAAATCTGGTGTATTTGTTCTAACAATCATATTATCTTCTGCTTTTTGGATACAAGAAGTTGCGAACCCTCTTCTTCCTTCTACTTCCACTAAGCACATTCTACAATCTCCAACTTCATTTATATCTTTTAAAAAGCATAAAGTTGGGATATCAATATTTGCTTTTCTTGCAGCTTCTAAAATTGTTGTTCCTTTTGGAACTTCAACATCTATTCCGTCAATGTTTAATTTAACCATTTCTGACATTTTTGTTTTCTCCTTTCAGGTTTCTATTATTTAAATAATCTTATTTAACAATTGCTTTAAAAGGGCATTTAGAAACACAAACCCCACATCTAATACAAACATCTGGATTAATCTTATGTGGTTGTTTTACTTCTCCAGTAATAGCTCCTACTGGACAATTCTTTTTACATATTCCACATCCTTTACATTTGTCTGCCATAATCTCAATATTTGCAAGTGCTTTACATTCATTTGCAGGACACTTTTTGTCTATTACATGAGCTTCATATTCGTCTTTAAAATATTTCATTGTACTAAGTACTGGATTTGGTGCTGTTTGTCCAAGTCCACAAACAGAAGCTTTCTTAATATTTATTGCTAATCTTTCTAGTTTTTCTAAATCTTCTTTTTCTCCATTTCCTTCTGTTATTTTATTTAATATATCTAGCATTCTTCTTGTTCCAATTCTACATGGTGTACATTTTCCACAAGATTCCTCAACAGTAAATCCTAAATAGAATTTTGCAAGGTTAACCATACATTTAGAATCATCCATAACAATCAGTCCACCAGAACCCATCATTGATCCAATTGCTCCAAGTGACTCATAATCTATTGGTGTATCTAAATGTTCTTTAGGTATACATCCTCCAGAAGGTCCTCCAGTTTGTGCTGCTTTAAATTCTCTTCCATTTGGAATTCCTCCACCAATATCAAAAACAATTTCTCTTAATGTAGTTCCCATTGGTACTTCAACTAAACCTATATTATTAACATTTCCACCAAGTGCAAAGACTTTTGTTCCTTTTGACTTTTCTGTTCCAATACTTGAATACCATTTAGCACCATTTAAAATAATTTTTGTAATATTTGCATATGTTTCTACATTATTAATTAATGTTGGTTTTTGCCATAATCCGCTATTTGCTGGAAATGGTGGTTTTAATCTTGGTTGTCCTCTTCTTCCTTCAATAGACTCTAGAAGTGCTGTTTCTTCTCCACATACAAATGCTCCTGCGCCAAGTCTTATTTCTAGATCAAAATTAAAGCCTGTATTCCATATGTTTTTACCAAGTATTCCATATTCTCTTGCAGCTTCAATTGCTTTTCCAAATCTTTGTACAGCAATAGGATATTCTGCTCTAACATATATGTAACCTTTATCTGCTCCAATTGCATATCCTGCAATCATCATAGCTTCTATAACACAATGTGGATCTCCTTCTAGAATGCTTCTATCCATAAATGCCCCTGGATCTCCTTCATCAGCATTACATACAACATATTTTTGAGAACTTTGAGCCATTTTTGTAAATTCCCACTTTTTACCTGTTGGAAATCCAGCTCCACCTCTTCCTCTTAATCCTGAATCACTTATTTCTTTTATTACATCATCTTGTGACATTTCCAATAAAACTTTTTCTAATGCTTTATATCCATCAAATGCTATGTATTCATCAATATTTTCTGGGTCAATAACTCCACAATTTTTAAGTGCAATTCTTTTTTGTTTTTTATAGAAATTAAGTTCATCTAACCTGTCTACAAGTTTATCGTCTATATCATGGCATAATAGTCTTTCCACTTTCTTACCTTTTATTATATGAGTATCTATTATTTCCTCACAATCATCTGGAGATACCATAGCATAGAATGTATCTTCTGGTCTTATTATAACTATTGGTCCTTTAGCACAAAGTCCAAAACATCCAGTTTGTATTACTCTAACATTTTTTATATTTTTTTCTTCAAGTATTCTTCTAAAATTTTCAATTATTTTAGGAGATTTTGAAGAAGTACATCCTGTTCCTCTACAAACCAAAATATGTTTTTCATGTGTATTTGCTTTTAGATTAACCCTTAGGTCTAATTCTTCTCTTTTTTCTTTTCTTATTTTTCTAATTTCATCTAAAGATTTCAAAGTATTCCCTCCTTATTCTTTATTTTTATATTCTTCTATAACTTTTTTCATTAAATCCGGTGTCGCTTTTCCATACACTTCATCATTTACTGTAAATACTGGAGCTAATCCACATGCACCAATACATCTAGTTTCTTCTAATGAGAATTTACCATCTGGAGTAGTTTCTCCTTCTTTTAGATTTAAAGTGTTTTTTACTGTATCAAGAATTTTTTCAGCTCCTTTTACAAAACATGCTGTTCCCATACATACAGATATATTATATCTCCCTTTTGGCTTTAATGTAAATCTAGAATAAAAAGTTACAACTCCATAAACTTCTGCCATTGGTATATTCAAGTATTCTGAAATTCTTTCTTGTGCCTTTGTTGGTATATATCCGTAATGTTCTTGAACTTCATTTAAAATTTGTATTAAATTATCTTTGTCATTTGTATACTTGTTTAATATATTTTCTAGATTTTCATCTTTGCAATTTCCATTGCAACATTTTGAACATTTATCTCCCATTTGTTTTCCTCCTATATATATATTAATTATATAAAGGAATTTTATATAAATTCCTATTATTTAAGACTCTTACTTGATTATAACAAATAAGAGTCTTTTTCTCAACAAATTTTTGTAATTTTCTACATTAAATTTTTTCCAGTATTTCCTTTAATTTCTCTTTTGAGAAATTATATTTTTTATTACAGAATTGACAAATAATTTCTGCTTTTTCATCTTGTGCTATTATTTCTTTTAATTCTTTTTTCCCTAAAGAAATTAAACCTCTTTCAAATCTTTCTTTTGAACAATCACATTCATATACTGGTATAATATTTTCTTCTATAACTTTTACATCTTCATCATTCGTTACTGTTTTTGCTATCTCTATAAGGCTCATACCTTCTTCAAGCATTTTGCTAATTGGTTTTGTATTTTTTATGGCATCTTCTATGGCTTTAATGTCCTCTTCTTTAGCATCAGGCATTGGACTAATAAAATATCCTCCACTTGACCTTACTCCATTTTTATCTACTAACACTCCTAAAGCTACTACTGTTGGTTTTTGTTCAGAGCTAGCAAAATAACTTGTAAAATCTTCAGCTATTTCTCCACTTACTAGTGGCACCATTCCAACATATGGTTCTTTCAATCCTATATCTTTAATAACTGTTAAATATCCATTTGTTCCAACAGCTCCACCTACATTAATCTTTCCATTTTCTTTTAATGGAAGTTCAACATGAGGATTTGAAACATATGCCTTTACTTTTGGAAAGCAGTTTGATGTAGCAATAATATTTCCAATTGGGCCTTCTCCATTTATTTTTATAGTTATTTTATCTTGCATTTGTTTTAAATCTACACCCATAACCCCTATAATAGTTAATACTCTTCCCAAGGTTGCTGTAGCTGTTGGACTTAAGTCATGTACTTTTCTTGCCTCTTCTACCAAATATGTACTATTAATACATGTAACACTTACTCTTCCTTCATGTGATAGGAACTTTATAATTCTATCATTATTTTCCATTGGTAACTCCTTCTATTCTATATTTTAGTATTATATCATTTTCATAAATTAACATCAATATTTAGTTTTAACTAACAATTTTTAAAAAGGGAAATAGATATAAATATCTATTTCCCTTTTTTATTTTAAGCTTCTTTTTTTTCGCTTGCAGGATAAACACTAACTTTCTTTTTATCCCTACCTAATCTTTCAAATTTAACAACACCGTCTACTAATGCATATAGTGTATCATCACTACCAATTCCTACATTAGTTCCTGGATGCATTTTTGTTCCTCTTTGTCTCATTAATATATTTCCTGCAAGAACGAATTGACCATCTGCTCTTTTTACGCCAAGACGTTTTGACTCACTATCTCTACCGTTCTTAACACTACCTTGCCCTTTTTTATGTGCCATGTTGTTTTCACTCCTTTCGGTTTATATAATCTATATTTTATAATTATTCTTCTACTTTTTCTTCAGCTTTTTCTGCTGTTTTCTTAGCAGCTGGTTTTTTGATTGCTGTAATTTCTACTTTTGTATAAGGTTGTCTATGTCCTTGTTTTCTTCTATAGTTTTTCTTTGCTTTGTATTTGAAAACAACTATTTTTTTACCTTTACCGTGTGAAACTACTTTTCCTTCAACCTTGAAACCTTTAACATAAGGATTTCCAACTTGTACTTTGTCTTCATCAGATACTAAAACTACATTATCAAAAGTAACTTTTTTTCCTTCTTCAGCATCTAATTTTTCAAAAAATACAACATCACCTTTTGTTACTTTGTATTGTTTTCCACATGCTTCGATAATTGCATACATTATGAAAGCACCTCCCTTTTTCGTATACTCGCTAACCTTGAATTTTAGGTATCTAAACTTAATTAGACTTTAATTACCTTGAATTATGCGGTTACAGTTTATTATTTTAACATGCATACTACCAGTTTGTCAACTATTCATTAGATAAAAATTTGCTTTTTTATGTAAAATATGTTATACTTCTTATAATATCGTAATAGATATTACTAAATTTAAGGAGGAGACATGTATGTCAAGCAGCAAAAAAGAACGGATGACTTTTACGCCTTCAAACTTCAAAAATAGCTATTATCGCCCTTACTACTTTGGACATGACAGCGATGAATCCATGTCATTTAAATGTTCAAAATGTAAACGTGCATTTACATGCAAAAAAGGCGATTTAAAGCTTAGTAACGGAGTAAAAGGACCTGTTGAAAAACTGATTTATGGATACGTTTGTCCTCATTGCGGACATCTTGACAACATTTCCTATTCGGACATCAGATTGTTCGAATAAAAACCCAAAAAAAAGAGAAGCTCCTGTAGCTTCTCTTTTTCATTTTATATAATCTATTTTGTTCCATAAATTCTATCTCCAGCATCACCTAAACCTGGTACAATGTATCCATTTTCGTTTAAGTGCTCATCAATTGTAGCACAATAGATTTGTACATCTGGATGAGCTTCTTGCATTTTTTTAAGTCCCTCTGGCGCTGCTATAATTGATAAGAATTTAATTTTCTTAACTCCTCTTGCTTTTATTAGAGAAATAGCATCAATCCCAGAACCTCCAGTTGCAAGCATTGGATCGAGCAATATCACTTCTTTATTTTCAATTCCTTCAGGAACCTTAAAATAGTATTCAACTGGTTCTAATGTTTCTTCGTTTCTATATAATCCAATATGTCCAATTTTAGCTCCTGGTATTACAGATAGAACTCCATCTACCATTCCCAATCCTGCTCTTAAAATTGGAACAAATGCATATTTTTTTTCATATAATACATATCCTTTCGTTTTAGCTATAGGAGTTTCAACTTCTTTTTCATCTAATTCAGCATCTTTAAATGCTTCATAACATAAAATCATAGATATTTCTTTTATAAGTTCTCTAAATTCCTTTGTTGATGTTTTTTTATCTCTCAAAATTGAGATTTTATGCTTTATTAAAGGATGATTTAATTCAATAGGTTTCATTTTTTTCCTTCTTTCTCTTTATATTCTTTTTTGCTTTTTATGGCTTTGCTTCTTCATTTTTCTTTCTTCCAATTTATAACAATCTTCATCACAACATAATATACTATAAGCTATTATTTATTTCAATGCTTTTTACAAAAAAATTAAATATTGTACTTTAAAATTAATCTTTCTTTTTTACACCTCTATTAATTTAACTCTTTCTTTACCAATTAGTTCCTCAAACTCATTTAGTATTTCTGAAGTTAAATAAATTAGTCCGCAAGGCTTTACTTCTCCCCTATCTACTACTTGTACTGGCATATTATTTTTATCTCCATTAAAAAATTTTATTGCTCCTCTTAGTTTTGCTTTATCTTTTTCTTCTAAATTTGTAATATCTATGCTTAAAACTTTTTTCTTTTTAATACCAAATTCTTTAATATCGTTTGCAACAATCTTTACATCATCATCTTCTCTTATACTCAATCTACCATCTACTATAATTATATTATCAGTTATTAAAGCTCTTTGTGCTCTAATATATGCATTTTCAAAAACAATAATTTCTGCTGTACCATATAAATCTTCTACTGTTACAAACGCCATTATTGTGTTGTTTTTTGTATATTTTTTTTTTATATTTGTAATAATTCCTGCATATTTTATATTTTGCCCATCTTTATAGTTTGTATTTCTTCCTTCTTCCATATCTTCTTTTACTTGTATCATTTTCATTGTGTCAATGTTAGTTTGTGAGGCGATCTGCTCTCTTAATTTATCTAAAGGATGTCCAGATATATATATTCCTAGCATCTCCTTTTCCATAGATAATAATTCTCTATCAGAATATTCTTTCTGCTCATTGAATGTGTATTTTAATTCTTCTAAACCACTTTCTTCAGTTCCTAAATCAAACATACTTACTTGTCCTTTATAGTTTTTTCTATTTGAGTCTTGTATAGTGTCTATAATTCCTTCAAAAGAAGATATAAGCGTGCTTCTATTTTGGCTAAACTCATCAAATGCTCCTGCTTTTATTAAACTTTCAATACACTTTTTATTTATAGCTTCTCCCTGTATTCTCTCGCAAAAGTCTGTGAAATCCTTATATTCTCCTCGAATTTGTCTTTCCTTAACTATAGATTCCACTGCTTGTATTCCAACATTTTTAATACTTCCAAGTCCAAAACGAATTTTAGATTTATCTACTGTAAATCTTGTATCGCTTTTATTAATATTTGGTTTTAATATATCAATATTTAATCTTTTACATTCATCAATGTACACTGGAACCTTATCAAGATTTCCTAAGTAGCTATTTAAAGTTGCTGCCATAAGCTCTGCTGGATAATATGCTTTTAAATATGCTGTTCTATATGATACTACAGCATATGCTGCAGCATGAGATTTATTAAATGCATATTTTGCAAACTCTGCCATCTCATCAAATATTTTAATAGCTGATGCCTCGTCTATACCATTACGTATACATCCTGGAATTATAACATTGCCTTCTTCATCTTCTTGTCCATATATAAAGTATTCTCTCTCTTTTGCCATTACATCTAGCTTTTTCTTTCCCATAGCTCTACGTACAAGGTCAGCTCTTCCTAAAGAATATCCAGCTAAGTCTCTTACAATTTGCATAACTTGCTCTTGATATACCATACATCCATAAGTTACATTTAAAATTGGTTCAAGAGATGGATGTGTATATTCGGCTTTATTAGGATTTAATTTATTTTTAATATATCTTGGAATTTGATCCATTGGTCCTGGTCTGTATAAAGAAACACCAGCAATAATATCTTCTAAGCTATCTGGTTTTAATTCCTTCATAAAGCTTGTCATACCAGCACTTTCAAATTGAAAAATTCCTACTGTTTTTCCTTCACCCCATAATTTATATACTTTAGGATCGTTCATGTCATGGTCAAATTCTACTTCTATTCCTCTATTTTTCTTTATAATCTTTTTAGCATCTTCAATTACGGTAAGAGTTCTTAATCCTAAAAAATCCATCTTAAGTAAGCCTAATTCTTCTAGTGTTGTCATAACAAACTGCGTAGAAACTTGTCCATCATTAACATATAAAGGTACATATGTATCTACTGGTTCTTTTGTAATAACTACACCGGCATGCATGAGTTGACGCATTTCTTGGCATGCCTTCAAGTGCCATTGCAATATCTAATAATTTTTTTGTTTGTTCATCATTTTCATAAATTTCTCGTAATTCTCTATTTTGCTCCATTGCTTTTTTTATTGTTATATGTATTTCAAATGGAATCATTTTCGCTAATTTATCGGCTTCTGCATAAGGTACATCAAGTGCCCTTGCAACATCACGAATTACCATTCTTGCTGCCATTGTACCAAATGTAATAATTTGGGAAACATGATCTTTTCCATACTTTCTTCCAACGTAGTCTATTACTTCTTGTCTTCTTTCATAGCAAAAATCAACATCAAAGTCTGGCATACTGATTCTATCTGGATTTAAGAATCTTTCAAATAGTAAATTGTATTTTATTGGGTCAATATCGGTTATTCCAACCGCATATGCAACAATAGATCCTGCTCCAGATCCACGTCCAGGCCCTACTGGAATACCTATAGATTTTGCATAATTAATAAAGTCCCAAACAATTAGGAAATAATCTACATACCCCATTTTTTGAATAACTGATAATTCATATTCTTTACGCTTTATTATTTCTTCTGACGGATTATCTCCATATCTTTTTTTTATTCCATCGTCACATAATTTTTTAAAATATTCATAATGTGTATTATATTGTTCAGGAACATCGTAATTTGGCAAAATTGTATGTCCGAACTCAAACTCAACATTACACTTTTCCGCAATTTTTACAGTATTTTCTATCGCCTCAGGTAAATTTGAGAAATACTCTCTCATTTCTTCTGGGCTTTTTACATAAAGCTCATCTGTATCAAAACGCATTCTATCTTCATCGGACATTTTCTTTCCTGTTTGAATACATAGTAAAACTTCATGGTTATATGCATCTTCTTTTTTTAAATAATGAGCATCATTTGTTGCTACTATTGGAATATCTAATTTTCTACCTATTTGAACCAACTTTTGATTTACTAATACTTGCTCTTTTATTCCATTGTTTTGCAATTCTAGATAATAATCATCTCCAAAAAGATTTTTATGCCATAATGCTATTTCTTCAGCCTTCTCCATGTCATTTTTTAATATTGCTTGATTTACACTTCCGGCCAGACATGCACTTAAACATATAAGCCCATCATGATATTTTTCTAGAAGTTCTAAATCTATTCTTGGTTTATAGTAATAACCATCAATAAAACTATTAGATACCATTTTAATTAGATTTTTATATCCGTCATTATTTTTTGCAAGTAAAATTAAATGATTATATTTATTATCAATACCTGGTTCTTTGTCAAATCTGCTTCTAGGTGCAACATACACTTCACATCCAATTATTGGTTTTATCCCTTCTTTTTTGCATGCTTTATAAAAGTCAATTACTCCATACATAGCACCATGGTCTGTAATTGCCATTGCATTCATTCCTAATTCTTTTGCTCTTACTGGCAAATCTTTAATTCTATTTGCACCATCTAGCAAACTATATTCACTATGAATATGTAAGTGCACAAAATCTGACATATTTCTCTCCTTATCTATAAAAGAAAAACCACATGCTTTGTGATTTTTCATTTGTACTACATTGTTATTTTATAATAATTTCCTTTTCCAATTTGGATTACATCATTATCTTTTAAATCAGTTGTATTTCTGAAATCTGTTACTTTTTCATCGTTTATTTTTACAGCACCTTGTTCAAATAATCTTTTAATATTCCCTTTAGAAGAATATTTTCCTGTTGCGATTAAAGCATTTAATATAGAATTTGGTATATCTTCTTTGTTCTCAATTTTTAATTCTGGAATATCTTTTGGAGCTTGCCCGTTTGTAAATGCTGTTATAAAGTGCTGTTTTGCATTTTCAGCTTCCTTTGCATCATGGTACAATTTTGTAATTTCAAAAGCAAGTTCTAGTTTAATGTTTCTTGGGTTTTCTCCACCAGCTAATCTTTCTTTAACTTTATCAATATCATCTGGATGTATATCTGTACAAAGTTCATAATATTTAATTATTAACTCATCAGGAATCTTCATTGCTTTTTCAAACATAACTGTAGCATCTTCATCTATACCTATGTAGTTTCCTAAGCTTTTACTCATTTTGTTTACACCATCTAATCCTTCAAGTAATGGCATAAATAAAGTTATTTGTGGAGAAAGTCCATAGTCTTTTTGAATATTTCTTCCCATAAGAATATTAAATGTTTGATCTGTACCACCTAATTCTAAATCAGCTTTTATTGCTACAGAATCGTATCCTTGCATTAACGGATAGAAGAATTCATGAACAGATATAGGTTGTCCTCCTTCATATCTTTTCTTAAAATCATCTCTTTCTAATATTCTTGCAACTGTACATTTAGCAGAAAGTTCGATTACATCTCTAAAATTCATTTTACCTAACCATTCGCTATTGAATTTTACAGTTGTTTTATTAGGATCTAGTATCTTAAATATTTGCTCTTTATATGTAGCTGCATTTTCCTCTACTTGCTCTTTAGTTAATTGCTTTCTTGTTTTTGATTTACCCGTAGGATCTCCAATCATACCAGTAAAATCACCAATAATAATTATAGCTTCATGCCCTAAATCTTGTAATTGTTTAATCTTTCTTAAAACAACAGCATGTCCTATATGTATATCTGGAGCAGATGGATCTAGCCCTAATTTAATTCTTAGCGGTCTATTTTCCCTTTCTACTTCTCTTAATTTCTCGATAATCTGTTCTTTATCTGTATAAGAATCAGCTCCTTTAAGCATAATTTTTAAAGTATTTTCTATATCCATGATTTGCCTCCTATTTTTTATTTATACTAGGTAAATAATTAATATTTTTTAGCTATTATACAATATTTTAATCTAATTTTCAATTAATTTTATAATATCTGTTACATCTTTAGATTCGTGTTTTGGTATACTTAAAACTTCAAACTTTGATACTTTATCGCCAAATTTTATTTCTACTATATCTCCTATCTTAATTTCATAACTTGGTTTTGCCTGTTTGCCATTTACAGATATTCTTCCATTATCAGCTGCTTCATTGGCAACACTTCTTCTTTTTATTATTCTTGACATTTTTAAAAACTTGTCTAATCTCATTTTATCACCATTATCCTTTTGCTAATTTTTTAAATTTTCAATGGTTTGTGAGTAATCATCTGAATCTACAATTGCAGTTCCTGCAACAATAATATTTGCTCCTGCATCTATTAGATTCTCAACATTATTTTCTTTGATTCCTCCATCAACTTCAATATCAATTTCGATATTATTTTCATCTATATATTGTTTTAATTTTTTTACCTTATCAATTGTTTCCGGAATTAATTTTTGTCCACCAAGACCTGGCTCTACTGTCATAACAAGTACCATATGGATATATGGTAAAAAATCATATATTTCAGAAATATCAGTACCTGGTTTGATAGCTAGTCCTACTTTTATATTGTTCTCCTTAATTTGGTTTATTAATTCTTTTATTTCACCTTTACTTTTTGCAGCTTCTATCTGAAAGCTAATAATATTAGGTTCTAATTCTAGATAGCTTAGTATATTTTCTCTAATATCTTCCACCATCAAATGCACGTCTAATGGTATATTTGATATATGTTTTATTGTATTTGCATATTCATGCATATCCTCAAGTGTATTTTTAGGTACAAACTTTCCATCCATTACATCAATATGAAAATAGTCTGTATGTGCTACTTCTAAGTTATAAAATGTATGTGCCGCCTCTTCTTTTTTTACTGATAAAATTGAAGTTGATATTTCTACCATTTATGTTCCTCCTTGTCTTTTAATTCATCATATATTTTTATAAATCTATTATATCTATCTTCTGATATTTCTTTGCTTTCTACTGCTTGTTTAATTCCACAGTTTTCCTCTTTTTGGTGAGTGCATCGGGCAAATTCACAATTTTTCAAATATGGTTTAAATTCTATAAAATATTTTTCTAATTCATGATATGGTATTTCATATATACTAAAAGTAGAAAATCCAGGTGTATCTGCTATGTATGAATCTTTTTCTATTTCATATAATTTTATTGCTGTAGTAGTATTTTTTCCTTTTTTATTTTTTTTACTAATATCTCCTTCTGCAGTAATAATATCTTTGAAAATACTATTAATTAAAGTAGATTTTCCTACCCCTGAATTTCCTGAAAAAACACTTATATTATTTTTTAATATTTTCTTTATTTCTTCTACTCCTATATCATTTTTTGCTTCTGCTTTAATAACTGTATAGCCTATTTGAGAATAAGTTTTATATATTTTATTTATTTCATCATTTGCTAAATCCATTTTGTTTAAAATAATTACTGGCTTCATACAAAGGAATTCTGCAAAAGCTAACTGCTTGTCAAGTAATAATAAGTCTGGTTTTGGATTTTTACATGAAACAACTAAAATAATTTGAGATAAATTACTCATCTTAGGCCTTTTCAAGTAATTTTCTCTTTCCCTTATTTCTTTGATTATCCCTATATGTCTTTCTTCATCTAATATATCAATTAAAACATTATCTCCTACAACAGGTGTTATATTATCTTTTTTAAATTTACCTTTAGCATTACATGTAAATTGTTTGTTATCTACTTTAACTATATACGAATTAGATATATTACTTATAATTAACCCTTTCATAAATACTCCCTATTATACTAAGAAGGTAGCCTTAAGCTACCCTCTTGTTATGGTATACTAATACTTGTCGTTTCATTTAAGTTTATGTTTTTAGTTGTAGAGTCTGTGTCACCATTCTCATCAGTTATTTTTACAGTAATTGTTACATTTCCCTTACCAGTTATATTTCCTGTAACATTTGTACTATTCTTATCTACACCAGATTTTGTAAAACCTGAACCTCCATTAGATACACTAACATCTATCTTAGCTTTAACAGCAGTATCAGTTTCTGAATATCCTCCTGTAATAGACTTAACATTTATATTTACTGTAGCATTTTTTGTTTCTTCAATCTTATTAACAGTAATATTAATAGTAGAATTTTTAGGAGTTTCTGTTCCAGCAGAAATATCTTGTTTTAACACAGTGCCATTTGTATTACTACTACTTTCTTCGTAAATAACATTAGCACTTAAGTTTGATACTTCTAATATTTTTCTTGCGTCTGCTTCTGATTTTCCTATAACACTTGGTACTGTTACTTTTTCAATACCATCGCCTATACTTACTGTAATTGTTACTGTCTCTCCTGCTTTTAATACAGTATTTGCATCTTGTGATTGTTTTATAACATAATCTTTTTCTACTTTTGTACTTATTTCTTCCTTAACTTCTACATTTAAGTTTAATTTTTCTAATTCTTCTATTGCTTCATCTTTTTTCATTCCAGTTACTTTAGGAACTTTTACCTCTTCTTGTCCTTTACTAACTACAATCTTTATTGTTGATTTTTCTTTAATTTTATAATTTGGAATATATCCTGGATCTTGTGAAATTATATATCCTGCAGGTACTTCTAAATCAAATTTTTCATCTGATATCTCATATTTAAGTTTCAAGTCTAGTAATTGCTTTTCTGCCTCTTCTTTAGATAATCCAACTAGGTTTGGAATTTGAACATCCCCCACTCTTCCAATAGATGTTGCAAGGTATGTTATTCCAACTGTTAAAGTAAATAAAATTATAATTCCTAGTATCGCTGACAAAAATTTATGTTTTTCTATAAACTGTTTTAGTTTATTTGGTTTCTTTTTATTATTAGTTCTAGAATTCATTTGTTCATCTTTTTGTCTTATTTGTTCTTCTATATCCATGTTATTTAGAATTGGAATTCTTTGTGTTGGAAACTCTCCATTTTCAAAACTTTTTATAGCAACAAAGTTTCCATCTGGTTTTTTTAGAGCCATGCTAAGATCTCTTAACATTTCTGTTGCATTAGAATATCTTAAATTAATATCTTTTTGCATTGCTCTTATTATAATATCGTTAACTGCAGTTGGAATAGCAGGGTTTAGTTTAATTGGTTCAGCTGGTACCTCTTGCATATGTTTTAGTGCAACTGAAACTGGTGTATCTGCATCAAAAGGAACTCTACCTGTTACCATTTCATATAATACAACACCTAAAGAATATAAATCTGATTTTGCATCAGTATATCCTCCTCTAGCATGCTCTGGAGAAAAATAATGAACAGATCCAATAGTGCTGCCAAAAGCTGTAATTGTTGAATTTGATACTGCTTTTGCTATTCCAAAGTCTGTAACCTTTGCAACACCATCTTCTGTAATTATAATATTATGCGGTTTTATATCACGATGTACAATGTTATTTTTATGTGCTGTTTCTAATGCAGAGGCTATTTGTATACCTACATTAACACTCCACTTCCATGATAAAGCTCCATCTGACGAAATAATTTCTTTGAGTGTTTTTCCTTGTATAAGTTCCATTACAATATAATAAATATTATCTTCATTTCCTACATCATAAACAGATACAATATTTGGATGTGTAAGACTCGCAGCAGATTGTGCTTCTGAATTAAACCTTTTTATAAATTCTTCATCAGTTGTAAATTCATCTCTTAATACTTTTACAGCTACATAGCGGTTTAGAACATGGCACTTAGCTTTATATACTGTGGCCATACCTCCATTTCCTATTTTCTCTAATATTTCATATCTATTTCCTAAAAATTTACCTTCTAGATTCATAATAAAACTCTCCCTTAATAATTTTCTATTATTACTACTGTTATATTGTCATACCCACCTTTTTCATTTGCTTTATTTATTAAGTTTATGGCTGCTCTTTCAATGTTACGATTTATTTCGCTATATATTTGTTCATCTGTTACCATATTTGTTAATCCGTCTGAAGAAATTACTAAAATATCACCCTTTAAAAAACCTTTTACCATAACATCTGGTTCAACTAATGTAGCTCCTCCAATCGCTTTTAAAAGCATATTCTTTTTAGGATGATTTTGGGCTTCTTCCTTTGTTATCGTTCCATCTTTAACCAGTTTTTGTACATAGCTATGATCTGTCGTAAGTTTTCTCATTATACCTTTTCTAATTCTGTAAACTCTACTATCTCCAACATGCCCAATATATACTCTATTATTATATATTAAACATATCTCTAAAGTAGTACCCATTCCTTCTAGTTCCTTTGATGTACTTGCTTTTTCATTAACTACCATATTAGCATATTCAATTGCACTTTTTATTAAACTTTGTATACTTTCCTTATCATGTTCAATACCAGAAAAATTGCTTGTAATGTAATTTTTTACTGAAGTTGTAGCAAGTTCACTTGCAATTTCGCCACCATTATATCCGCCCATACCATCTGCTAAAATATATATCTTTAAATCATCTGCATAGTCAGATACATAGTAGTAATCTTGATTCATATTTCTAGCTTTTCCTATGTCAGTATTTGCAAAAACTCTGAGCATCCTTTCACCTCACTTAACATATATTTTTCCTTCTCAGTTGTCCACACGCAGCATCAATATCAGATCCTAATTCTCTTCTTATTGTTGCAACAATTCCATGATTATTTAAATAATCTCTAAAACGAATGATATTTTCATTTGAACTTTTTACATATTTTCCATCTTCTATTTTATTAATTGGTATTAAATTCACATGACAAAGCATTCCTTTTAATAATTGTGTAAGTTCTTTTGCATCTTGTAAATTATCATTATTTTCATTTGCAAGTGCATATTCAAATGAGATTCTTTTATTTGTTTTTTCTATATAGTACTTACATGCGTCCATAAGTTCTTTTATTTTGTATTTATTATTAATTGGCATCATACTACTTCTTTTTTCGTCGTTTGTAGCATGTAATGATATGGATAATGTACATTGAAATCCACTATCTGCAAGTTTATATATTTGGGGTACAATTCCACTTGTTGAGATGCTTATATGTCGTGCTCCGATATTTAAACCTTTCTGTGAATTTAAAATATTTATAGCTTTCATTACATTATCGTAATTATCAAATGGTTCACCAATTCCCATAAAAACAATATTAGATATTTTAACATTCTCATCTTTTTGTACGGCTAAAATCTGTTCAACAATTTCACCAGAGCTTAAGTTTCTTTCATAAGGTATTCCAGTTGAAGCACAAAACTTACATCCCATTCTACAACCAACTTGTGATGAAACACACAAACTCTTGCCATGATGATAATCCATAAGTACTGTTTCAATTGCATTACCATCTAATATATCAAATAAATATTTTATTGTTCCATCTTTTGATACTTGCTTTTTTAATATTTTAAAATTATTAAAACTAAACTCTTTTTTAAGATTTTCTCTTAAGGATATAGAAAGGTTCGTCATTTCATCAAAACTTTTTACCTCTTCAACATATATCCATCTAAAGATTTGTTCTGCTCTAAATTCTTTTTCATTTAGGGATACAAGTATTTCCTTAAGGTCCTCAATATTATAATCTTTTATATTTTTCATTTAACTTTTCTTTCTAAACTTTTTAAAGTATAAATTTATATCTACTCTTTGTATGTTATATCATAATATAATTTTTTTTTCAATATTTTTATAAAATTTACGGAAATAAGGAATGGAGCAAAAAGGGTCTGACCCTTTTTGCCTCTCCCTCTTTACAAATGTATTTTATTAATATAAAATGTAGAAAAAGAAAAAAAGGTGGAAGTATGAAAACATTTATCTCACATTCTGAAGAAGAAACCCTTGCTTTTTCAAAAAATTTAGCAAGCTACTTACAAAAAGGTGATATTTTAATTCTTTGTGGTGATTTAGGATCTGGCAAAACCACATTTACAAAAGGAATTCTCTCATTTTGGGGATTAGAATCTGAAATCTCCAGTCCTACATTTACTATTGTTAATGAATACTCAAAAAATAGTACTAATATTTATCATTTTGATGTTTATCGTCTAGAAGATTCTGATGAATTTTACGCAATTGGTGGAGAAGAATATTTTGATAAAGGAATTTGTGTTATTGAATGGGGTGAATTAATTGAAAATATACTTCCAAAAAAATATTTAAAAATTTCATTTTCAAGAGATACAAACAATGAAAATATTAGAAAGTTAAACTTTATTCCTTATGGAGAACGTTTTAATAAGTTAATAGAAAACCTTTAATTAAAAACGGAGGAAAATTAAAATTGAAAATACTTGCAATTGATACATCTTCAGATAGTTGTTCTTGCGCAATACTTGAAGATAGTAAATTAGTTAAACAAATTAATTTAAAAGATGAGAAAACACATTCACAAAAATTAATGCCAATTATAGATGAATTAGTAACTAAATGTAACTACACAATTAAAGATTTTGATTTATTTGCTTGTAGTAAAGGCCCTGGTTCTTTCACTGGTATAAGAATAGGAATTGCAACAATCAAAGCATTCTCTGATGCTACAGATAAGCCTTTAGTTGGAATTAGTTCTTTAAAAGGTCTTGCATATAATATATATCCTCCTGAATGTAATTCATTAATTGTAAGTATAATTGATGCAAAACACGATAATGTTTATTATGGAATTTTTAAAAATGAAAATAATATATACAAAAAAACAGCAAACTATTCTTTTGATTCTATAAATACTGTTTTAAATAATTTATCCCAATTAAAAAATGAGTTTATTTTTGTCGGAAATGGTGGAATCATTTATAAAGATGTGATACAATCTAAATTGGCAAATAGATGTAAATTTATAAATAATGATGAATTAAATGACTGTAAAGCCTATAGTATAGGACTTGCAGCATATCATAAATATTTATCTGGAAATATTACACCAATAGTTCCACTTTATTTAAAAAAATCAAGTGCTGAATTATTATTGGAGGATAAAAATAAATGAATGTAGATATACTAGAAATGACGACACGCGATTTTGAAGAAATAAAAGATTCTTTATCTTCTGACTTTGATAATTTTTGGAATAAAAACGTCTTAAAAGAAGATCTTTTAAACTCTAATTCATATTTTCTAACAGCAAAAAATGGCAATACTATTTTAGGTTTTGGAGGAATTACAATAGTTTTAGATGAAGTTACACTAAATAATATCGTTGTAAAAAAAGATTATCGAGGTCTTGGTATTTCAAACAAACTATTAGAAAGCTTAATTGAGATAGCAATTAAAAAAAACTCAAGTTTTATAACTTTAGAAGTAAATGAAAATAATAACATAGCAATTCATTTATATGAAAAATATGGATTTGAAAAAGTTGGCACACGCTCAAAATACTATAATCATATAGATAATGCTATATTAATGACAAAAAAACTTAAATAATATCAATAATATTATAAATAATAATACATACGAAAAAAGAAAGAAGGTAAACATATGAGAAAACCAAATGAGTTAAGTTATAAAGATTTAAAAGATTACTGTAGCACTAAAAATTTTGAGTTTGAAACAACAGAAGAATTATCATCTGTTGATACTGGAATAGGTCAAGAAAGAGGAATTAAAGCACTAGAATTTGGTTTGAACGTTGATGTTAAAGGCTATAACCTATACTTAGAAGGACCTAGTGGTGTTGGAAAAACAATGTACACTAAGAACTATTTAAACACTATAGCAAAAAAGAAAAAAGCTCCTGTTGATTGGTGCTATCTATATAACTTTGATAATCCTAATGAACCTATAGCTGTTTCTCTTCCTTCAGGTCATGGAAAAGACTTTAAAGAAAGTATGGATCAATTTATTAAAGATGTAAAAGCTGATATTAAATCTACTTTTAATGATGAGGACTTTGAAAAAGAAAAATCTTTAATAAAACAGGAATTTGAAGAAAAAAGAAATATTCTTTTAAAAAAATTAAATAAAGAATCTCAGAAACACGGTTTTGAAGTCAAAGCTGCACAAAATGGTATTTATATGATGCCTATTATTGATGGAAAAACAATTCAAGAAGAAGAATTTGAAAAATTAGATCCAAAAATTAAAGAAGAATTTGAAAACAAGTCAAGTATTGTTCAAGAACAAATAATGGTAGCAATTGGAGAAATTAAAGAAATTGAAAAACAATCAAATAACAAAATTCGTGAATGGCAATCAAATGTTGCTCTTTTAACAGTAAACATTCATATTAACTATATTAAATCTAAATTTAAGAGAAATAAAAAAATAAATAATTTTTTAAATAATATAAAAAATGATATTTTAAAAAATCTTCAATATTTTATAGCTGATGAAAAAGATGATTCTAAAAATAACAATCCTAATATGATAAAACAAGAATATCCAAAACCATGGCTAAACTACAAAGTTAATTTATTTGTAGATAACAGTAAACTAGATGGTGCTCCAATTGTAATGGACTCTAATATTTCATATCCAAATTTATTCGGTAAACTTGAATATGAAAACTATTACGGAGCTTTAAGAACAGACTATACCATGCTAAAACCTGGTTTACTTCATATTGCAAATGGTGGATATATTATTTTTCAAGCTAAAGATTTATTAAGTAATGGTATATGTTATGAATCTCTGAAAAAAGCTTTAAGAATTAAGGAATTAAATATAGAAAATAATCCTGATTCACACACAAATATGGTAATGGTATCTCTAAAACCTGAACCTATCCCTTTAGATGTTAAAGTAATATTAATAGGAAGTTCAGAAATATACTATACATTATTATCAGTTGATCCTGATTTTAGAAAACTATTTAAAATAAAAGCTGAATTTGAAGATGATGCACCCAAAACTTATGAAAACATGTCAAAACTTGCAAGATTTATTCATGCTTTTTGTGAACAAGAAGAACTTCCTCATTTTGATAAAAAAGCTGTAGCTAAAATGGTTGAATATTCTTCTAAACTTGCAGATGATAAGAATAAAATATCAACTAGATTTAATGATTTGTCTGAAATTATCGCAGAAGCTGGCACATGGGCTAGAATGGATAAGAAAAAAATAGTTACAGATGAATATGTAAAAAAAGCACTAACTGAACGTATTGATAGAGTAAAAAAATATGATAATAGATATACAGAAATGATAAAACAAAATACTCTTCTAATAAGTACAAATGGATTTAAAGTTGGGCAAATTAATGGTTTAACTATTATGACTATTGGTGATTATTCCTTTGGAAAACCTTCTAAAATAACTGCCAATACATTTACTGGAAAAAGTGGAATCATTAATATCGAAAGAGAAGTTGAACTTTCTGGTTCATCACATTCTAAAGGTGTATTTATATTAAATGGATATATAGGAGAAATGTTTGCACAGGACATACCTCTTTCATTAACAGCAAGTATATGCTTCGAACAATTATATAATGGAGTTGATGGTGATAGCGCATCAAGTACTGAGCTTTATGCATTGCTTTCAAGCTTATCTGGTGTACCTATTAACCAAGCTATTGCGGTTACAGGATCTGTTAACCAAAAAGGAGAAATCCAACCAATAGGTGGAGTTAATGATAAAATAGAAGGATTTTATCAGATTTGTAAAATGCGTGGACTTAGTGGAGAGCATGGAGTTATAATCCCAATACAAAATGTTAAAAACTTAAGTTTATCTGATGAAATTGTTGATGCAGTTAAAGCTGGTAAATTTCATATATATGCTGTTTCTTCAATTGAGGAAGGAATTGAAATTCTAACAGATGTACCTGCCGGTAAAAAAGATAAGTATGGCCACTTCCCTGCTGGAACTATTAATTATTTAGTTTCTGAAAAATTAAAAAAATATGCAGCTGCTAGTATAAAAAAATAACAAATAAAAAACCACTTCATAATGAAGTGGTTTTTTTTATTTAAACTAATTTTGTGAATAAGGTAATACAGCAATATGTCTTGCTCTTTTTACAGCTATTGTTATATCTCTTTGATGTTTTGCACATGCACCTGTTGCTCTTCTTGGTAATATTTTGCCTTTTTCATTAACGAATTTTTTTAATTGCTCTGGATTTTTATAATCTAATATAAAGTTTTTATCACTACATAATACACATACTTTTTTTCTTACTTTTCTAAATCTTGGATTATAATCCTCATCATTATTTCTATTATTTCTTTTATTATTTTTCTTGTCAGCCATTTTTATCTTTCCCCCTTCCTAAACAATTGTCTAAAATGGTAAGTCATCTGTAGAAGAAACTTCAAATTCTGAATTATCACTTGATGCAACATTTCCGAATGTATTTTCAAAACTATTTGCTGAGTCTACATCTCTTTTACTATCTGCAAAATATGCTTCTTCTGCAACTACTTCTGTTATATAATGTTTTTGACCTTGGTCATCATCCCAAGTTCTAGTTTGAATTCTTCCAATAATTCCTACTTGTTGACCTTTTTTAAAATATTTACTACAAAATTCTCCTAGTTTGCTCCATGCAACTATGTTAATAAAATCTGCTTGTCTTTCTTCTCCTTGTCTTGCAAATCTTCTATTAACAGCTAAACTAAAACTTGCAACTAGGGTGTTATTTGTTTGAGTATATCTTACTTCTGGATCTCTTGTTAATCTTCCCATTAAAATTACTTTATTCATATATTTTTACCTTACCTTTCTATATTTAAAGGTCCCTCTTTATCTTGAAGATTATTATTCTTCATCTTTTCTAATTACAATAAACTTTATAACTTCATCAGTAATTCTATAATTTCTTTCAAGTTCTGTTATTAGTTCAGGTTTTGCTTCGAAATTAAATACAATATAATATGCTTCTTTATTCTTTTTAATTTCATAAGCAAGTCTTTTTTTTCCTAATTCTTCACAAGACTCTACTTTTCCATCAGTATTAATCAAATCTGTAAATCTTTGAATAAGAGCTTTAACTCCTTCTTCATCAACAGATGGATTAATAATGACAACACTTTCGTATTTATTCATTATCTTTCACCTCCTTATGGATATATAGCCCACATTAAAATGAGCAAGGATTAAAAAAACAAATAGCAATGTTTTTTCAAACATTGCTATTTTAACATATTTTTTAAAGTTTGGCAAGTATTTTCTCATAAATAGATTTTACATCCAATCCATATATTTTTTCTACATCTTCTGTTTTACCATGTTGCACAAATTTATCTGGATATCCGATTGGTATAAATTTAATATCATTTATTTCATTTCTTATAATAATATCTTCAACAGAAGATGCTAATCCTCCTGTTATAATATTATCTTCAATAGTAATAACAAATTTAGTTTTATTTATTGATTTTAAAACTGCTTCTTCATCAATAGGTTTTAAAAATCTAATATTAATAACTTCTGCAGATATATTATTATCATTTAATTTTTTTGCAATTCTCATTGCTCTATTTACCATCTTGCCTATTGCTAAAATAGTAATATCTTTTCCTTCCTCTAATAATTCAGCTTTACCTAATTGTAATTTGTCTTTACTTTCATTAGAATATTCTTCACTACCTCTTGGGTAACGAATTACAATTGGTGAATTTAAAGATAAAGCAAACTCTATCATTTCTTCTAATTCTTTAAATCCTTTTGGTGCCATGATAGTTAAATTAGGAACAATATTAAAAAATGATAAATCTAATAAACCTTGATGTGTTTCTCCGTCATTTCCAACAAGTCCCGCTCTGTCAATACACATTACAACAGGTAATTTTTGTATACACACATCATGAATTACTTGATCATAACATCTTTGATAAAAAGATGAATAAATTGGTACAACTGGCTTCATACCATTTTTTGCAAGTCCTGCAGCAAAACCTATAGCATGTTGTTCTGCAATTCCAACATCAAAAAATCTGTCTGGAAATTCTTTTGCAAATTCCAATAGTCCTGTTCCCTCTTTCATTGATGCTGTTATTGTAACTATTCTTTTATCTTTTTCAGCCAAACTAATTAATTTATCTCCTAATACTTTAGAATAATCTGCTTTTTTTTCATTTAAGCTTTTACCTGTTTTTACATTAAATGCAGATGTACCATGAAATCTAGCTGGATCAACTTCTGCATGCATATATCCTTTTCCTTTTTTTGTAACTACATGAATTAAAACAGGTCCTTCCAACTCTTTACTTATTTTTAGCATACTTTCTAATTTTTCAATATCATGACCATCTATTGGTCCTAAATATCTAAATCCAATATCTTCAAAAAACATATTCTGAATTAAAAGATGCTTTAAGCTATATTTCATTTTTCTTACACCATTTATAATTTTTCCTCCAATCTTTGGCATTTTACTTACTAGTTTCTTTACATATACATTAGACTGAGTATAGAATTTCTTAATTCTTAGATTGCTTAGTTTCATTGATATTCCTCCAACACATTTATCTATACTCATTTCATTATCATTTAAAATTACAGTTAAATTTGTTTTTGAACTTCCTGCATCATTTAATGCTTCTAATGCCATTCCTCCTGTTAGTGCTCCATCTCCAATTACAGCTATTACATGTGATTTTTCTTTTTTTAAATCTCTTGCTTTTGCCATTCCTAATGCTACGGAAATAGATGTACTACTATGACCCGTGTTAAAACAATCATATTCAGACTCTACAGCCTTAGGAAATCCTGCAATTCCTCCTAACTGTCTAATACTATTAAATTTTTCTTTTCTACCTGTTAAAATTTTATGAACATAAGTTTGATGTCCAACATCCCATATAATTTTGTCCTCTGGAACATTATATATACTATGTAATGCAATAGTTAATTCTACAACGCCTAAATTAGAAGCCAGATGTCCTCCATTTTTAGAAATTGTTTTTAATATCAATTCTCTAAGCTCTTCAGCAAGCTCTTTTTTTTCTTTTATTGTTATTTTTTTTAAATCTTTTGGTTCATTTATTTTATCTAATACTTTACTCATTTTTAACTCCTATTTATTGATGCATATATAATAACATATATTAGTGAAAATTTCTACTTATCCTAATCATAAAACTCTAAAAAAAAGAGAGAATTGCTTCCCCCTTCTTGTCCGTTTAATTATCCAGTTTAATTAGTGGAATTGTGAGACAATATGCACTGTTTTCTTATTCTTTAATAACTTCAACAAAGTTTGAGTCCTCAATGTAACGAATTGAGAAACTCTTAGGTAAATTACGACCATCTGTGGGACAGTAATAATTAACCTTTATTTCTCCTCCAGCGAAAAACGTATTATAAAGTTCTGTCGGAACTGTTGCTTTTTTTGACACCGGTTTAAATAATATATCATTAATATAGATATCGTTGTACTCATCTACACTAAAATCTACAATCTTAAACCGTCTTTTTACTGTGTGTTCAAAATTCATCATAATAAAAAACTCCTCTATATTAGATTGTGTTCTGATTAAAAATGCATATAACGGACAAAACATGCATGTAAAACGAATTTTACATGCATTATTATATCAAGTTTTATGTTTACTGTCAACTTAAAACAAATTAAATTAAATTATTTGTTTTTGGCTGGGGTACTAGGATTCGAACCTAGGAATGTCGGAGTCAGAGTCCGATGCCTTACCGCTTGGCGATACCCCAATATTTAATTCTTATATATAATAACATACTTTTTTACTCATTTCTATACTTTATATTAAAAATATTTGCTTTTTATTTTTCTTATGTTATAATCAAATTAAGTATACAAAAGATAAGGAAGTGGTTATTATAGATACAAAAGAAATTAATGAATATGATTGTATATGTTTAAGCTTTAATTATGCAGACGAATTAATTAATAATCAAGTTGAAAACGTTAGTAATACTACTTCTTATAATTCACAAAATGAATCTTTAGCTTTAACAGTTATAAAACCAAATACATTAGCAACAATTAAACAAGCTGTTAAATTAACATCACGTATATCATTTAAATCCATTGTTGCTTCAATAATACTAACAATAGCTAATTTATTTATTTAGTAAATTTAGTATAAAAATATTAAATAAAAAAGAAATTGAATCAGATATCTGCTTCAATTTCTTTTTTATAATTATAGTTTATTTTATGAATTATAAGTTGTTGTATTATCAGCATTATCTGTAACAATTATAGAATAACTTTGTCCTGAATTATTAAGCCTATGAGTATATCTACCGTTACTTAATGTTGAGGTTATATCTTCACCATTTACTATAACACTTTTTATTCCACTCTCACTATCTGTTGCATTAACTCTTAAATTTCTACCTTGTCTACTGGCACTAACTGTTGGTGCTGTTTTATCAATTTTATTAACAACTACAGTTTGTGTTGTTTTATTTCCAGCATTATCTATAGCTACAAATACATATGTTCCATTTACACTTACTGTATATGTTCCTTGACTTGTTATATCCTCTCCGTTAACTGTTAAAGATTTTATTTCACTTAGATTGTCACTTGCTTGTATTGTTAATGTTACATTTGCATTTTGCCATACTGTTGGATTTCCTGTAACATTTAATATTGGTGCTGTTTTATCAATTTTATCTACAACTATAGTTTGTGTTGTTTCATATCCTGCATTATCTGTTACTGTGAATTCATATGTTCCATTTTCACTTACTATATATGTTCCTTGACCTGTTATATCTTCTCCATTAACCATTACACTTTTTACTCCACTTAAGTCATCACTTGCTGCAATTGTTAATGTTACATTTGCGTTTTGCCATACTGTTGGATTCCCTGTAACATTTAATACTGGTGCTGTTTTATCGTTTGAATCTATAGTTTTATTTCCTGCATTATCTATTACTGTTAGCTCATAATATCCAATTGTTGTTCCTGGTCTTTGGCTTGGCATATAGAAATATTGTCCATTATATCCTGTTAATGTTCTTTCTTGTCCATTAGCTTTAATTACAACACTTTTTACTCCACTTTCATTATCTCTTGCATTTATCATTAAGAATCCCATTTGACTATTTACGCTAACTGTTGGTGCTATTTTATCAATTTTATCTACAACTACAGCTTGTGTTGCTTCATTTCCTGCATTATCTGTTGCTATAAATTCGTATGTTCCATTTTCAGTTACTGTATATGTTCCTTGCCCTGTTATATCTTCTCCATTAACTGTTACACTTTTTACTCCACTTAGGTCATCACTTGCTGCAATTGTTAACATTACGTCTAAATTTAGCCATTGTCTTGGATTTCCTGTAACATTTAATACTGGTGCTGTTGTATCATTTGTTTTTATAGTTTTATTTCCTGCATTATCTGTTACAGTTAACTCATAATATCCAATTGTTGTTCCTGGTCTTTGGCTTGGCATATAGAAATATTGTCCATTATATCCTGTTAATGTTCTTTCTTGTCCATTAGCTTTAATTACAACACTTTTTACTCCACTTTCATTATCTCTTGCATTTATCATTAAGAATCCCATTTGACTATTTACGCTAACTGTTGGTGCTATTTTATCAATTTTATCTACAACTACAGCTTGTGTTGCTTCATTTCCTGCATTATCTGTTGCTATAAATTCGTATGTTCCATTTTCAGTTACTGTATATGTTCCTTGCCCTGTTATATCTTCTCCATTAACTGTTACACTCTTTACTCCGCTTAAATCATCGCTTGCTTTAATTGTTAATGTTGCATCTAAATTTTGCCATACTGCCATATTTCCTGTTACTTCTATTGTTGGAGCTGTTATATCTATTTTATCAACAACTACTGTAGTTGTTGCTTCATTTTTTACACCATCTGTTACTGTGAATTCATATGTTCCATTTTCACTTACTGTATATGTTCCTTGCCCTGTTATATCTTCTCCATTAACTGTTACACTCTTTACTCCACTTAAATCATCACTTGCTTTAATTGTTAATGTTGCATCTACATTTTGCCATACTGTTGGATTCCCTATTACTTCTATTCTTGGTACTGTTGTATCTATACCAAATACAACTGATGTTTCATTTCCCTCACTATCTGTTACAGTTAAAGTATATTCACCTTCTTTTGTAATTTCTGTTTCACTTGTATAGGCTACAGTATTTCCATCTTTATCTGTTAATGTTGCTGTATAATCAGAATCATCTCTTATCGTAACTGAAATACTATTATCATACCATTTGTTATCTTCCACTCCAGATATTTCTGGTGCCTTTGTATCTTTAGTTTTCTGACTAGCATTTGTTGAGCTATTTTCATTTGAATTTGCATTTGAATTTGCATTTGAGCTTGCATTTTTTATTTTACTTTTATTTAAGGCAAATAGTTGTGTCATTGTTTGTACGTTATCATTATTACTATTTTCCTCTACTTTATTTTCTTCATTTGTATTAGCTTCTTGCTCTGATGCTATTGAAATTTCCTCTTCTGAAGCTTCAGCTTTACCATCATCTTTTAAAAACATTACTGTACCTATAATTGCTACTATAAATAATAGTAATAATAATAAAAGAAGTAATAGCCTTTTTTTGTTCTTTTTCTCTTCTTCTTCGTTCATAACTTCCCCCTTATAACTTCTTAATTTTTTATTCTCTAGTTTTACTGTAACATTATATTACGGAAATAAGGATTTGTAAAGTTTTTATTACAAATTTATTACAGAAATATTTCATTTTCTTTTCTTCTGTATTTCTTTTGACATTTATCTTTAAAATATTCTATCCGTAAGTAAATAGCTCATATACATTATATGATTGATAATATTTATAATTACACAAAAATTATAATAGATATAACAAAACAGTATAGGCAATTTATTCTATACTGTTATTAAATATTCTACTCGTTTAAATAAAATAATAAAACTAATATTTATATTAATATTTTAATTCTATCTTTCTACTAATTTCTTTATAATTTGGATTATATTTTTCAATTATGTTATAAAAATATTTTGAATGGGTTTTATATTTTAAATGGCAAAATTCATGTAGAAGGACGTATTCTATAGTTTCTCTATCATATACCATAATATCTGGATTTATAATTATTTTCTTATCCTCTGTACATTTTGCTATATATCCTTCCATTCTTTGTATTTTATAATCCTCTGGAGCATATCCTAAAGTATGTCTTAATTTTTCCATTACAATCTCAATCTCTTTTTTAGCTATTACATCATATAATTTTTCTATTAAGCATCTTAAAACTTCATCTTTATCCATCTTTTTGTATTTATTTGGAATTGATATTTTTATATTTTTTCCTTCAACAATTAATACTGGTTTTTTTAGATTTCTATAATTTACTTTAACCCTGCAATCTTCTCCCAATATTTTAATTATTTTACTTTTAATATATGATTTTTGTTTTGATTCTTCATATTCTTTTACTTTTTCTACTATCCATCTTTTTTTCTCTTTTATTTTTTCTTCTATTTGCTTTCTGCCTAAATACCAGGGAGCTTGTACAACTACTTCTCCATTTTGTACTGTAATATAAAAATCATTTGTTATGTTTTTTGAAATTGTATATGTTATAACTTGATTTCTAACTCCTCTCATATTAACTCCCCCTTTATCTGATTTACGAAAAGTTGTTCTCGAACTTTCGTTTGTTTTATTTTATATGTTTGTTTTAGGATTGTCAATACTTTTTATAAAATTTACGAACATTTTTTTGCAGGTTTGCAGTAGCATACTAAAAATTGTAAGATTTTTTGTACTGATTACTGGTTCCCTGCCCTCCAGAGATTTTTCTTAAAGAATTGTGAATCTCGAGAGATTAATAATTACCTCTATATTTACTCTACACATCTTTATATCATGCTAAGCAAAAAATAGATAACTTATATTTTAGTTACCTATTTCATTATTTTTCTTGAATTATATCTATTTATCATCTCATCAAGTTCTACACTTGTTTTCTGAGTTGTTTCATCTTGCAATCCATATTTTAATATTTGTCTGCAAAGTTTTTTCTTTTTTAATTCTATCCTTAAATATAAAAACATCATCTAATCTCCCTATATAATTCTTCTAATTGTACGTTTAATGCCTTAGCTATTAAAATCATATAATCAAAACTTGGCTTTTTTTCATTTCTTTCAATCTCGCTTAAATATCCGCTCGATATTCCTGTTTTTCTAGATAATTCCCTTAATGTTATATTTTTATCATTTCTTATTTGTTTTATATAATATTCTATTCTCATAGTATCACCATTCTATAGTATGTACAATAATATCTATACCATACTTTTTGCTCGCTATGGAGAACATTTAAAAAATAAATAATAAAGCAAAGAAATCAACCTATTCGGTTGATTTCTTTGCTTTATTATTATACATTTCTATTTATATATTATTGTCTAAATGCTTTTTTTCCTAGATATTTAGCTTCTACTCCTAATTGTTTTTCTATATTTAATAACCTATTATATTTTGCAACTCTATCTGTTCTACAAGGAGCACCTGTTTTTATTTGACCTGCATTTGTTGCAACAGCTACATCTGCAAGTGTAGTATCTTCTGTTTCCCCACTTCTATGAGAAACTACTGCTGTATATCCATTTCTCTTTGCAAGTTCTATTGCATCTAATGTTTCTGTTAATGTTCCAATTTGATTTAGTTTTATTAATATACTATTAGCAGTATTATTATCTAATCCTTTTTGTAGTCTTTTAATATTTGTAACAAATAAATCATCTCCAACTAATTGAACTTTATCTCCAATTCTATCAGTTAGTTTTTTCCAGTTTTCCCAATCTTCTTCAGCTAAACCATCTTCGATAGATATTAGTGGATATTTTTCTGTCAAATCAACTATCCAATCAATCATTTGATCTACAGTTTTTAATTCTTTTGTTTTCCAGAAATAATATTTTCCTTCTTCTCCAATTTTTTTAGCTTCATCATACATTTCTGTTGATGCAATATCTGTTGCAAGAGCTATTTCTTCTCCTGGTTTATATCCTGCTTTTTTTATAGCTTCAACTAAAAGTTCTAATGCTTGCTCATCGCTATCTAAGTTTGGAGCAAATCCTCCTTCATCACCAACTGCTGTTGATAGTCCTTTTTCTTTTAATATACCTTTTAAAGTATGATATGTTTCTACGCACCAACGTAAACTTTCAGTAAAGTTTGGAGCTCCTACTGGCATTATCATAAATTCTTGTGAACTTACTGTATTATCTGCATGTTTTCCACCATTTAATACATTCATCATTGGAACTGGTAATGTCTTTGCATTTGTTCCACCTACGTAATTATATAACTCCATACCTAAAGAATTTGCTGCAGCTTTGGCTACTGCAAGTGATACACCAAGTGTTGCATTAGCTCCTAATTTGCCTTTGTTTTCTGTTCCATCAATTTCAATTAAAGTTTTATCAATTTCTGCTTGATTGTATACATTCATGCCAACTAGCCTAGGTTCTACTAGCTTATTTACATTTTCTACAGCTTTTAAAACACCTTTTCCTAAGTATCTATTTTTGTCTCCATCTCTTAATTCAACAGCTTCAAAACTTCCTGTTGATGCTCCAGATGGAACCATTGCTACTCCATTAAATCCTCCTTCTGTTATTACTTCTACTTGTACTGTAGGATTTCCTCTAGAATCTAATACTTCTAAAGCTTTTACCTCTTCAATTTCTAAAAATTCTTTCATTTTAATTTCTCCTTCCATTTAATGAATTTTTATACTCTTATATAAAGTACATATTATTAAAAATATGTACAAATTTAATAACTATTTTAATTTTAGAATTTGACTACGTGCTTCACCTTTATCCTTCATATATAGTTCATCATCTCGAACAAAATGCTCATGATTTTTATTAAAATCAATTATATTTTTAAATTCTCTATTATACATAGGTTCAGTATATACTTTTGGTGATTTATTGTTTTCTTTTTTTGAACTATAATATTCTTCAATTATTTTTCTTTCTTTCCTATTAAAACTATCAAGTGAAATTTCTAGATATCTATATCTCCAAATTATATGTCTCTCATAATTTGAAAATTTAGATTCCATTAAGTTCTCATAACCATATTCTATTTTAATTCTAAAATTTTCTATTGATATTGTAATATTTGACCAAACCTCTTCTCCTTCTTGTCTCATTATATGCCTTAATTTTTTTATTCTTCCATATAATTCATCGGCAAGTTTTAAATACTGTTCTTCATCTAAATCAAATTTGTTTGGTACTTCATATACATTAATGGGATTTTTCTTTAAAACGCTTTTAGGAAAATAGTAAAAAAACATTTCCCCTGTTTCTAATTTATCTGGATGCTCAATTACAGAAGCATATAAATAAACTTTATCCCATTTTTCTGGTATCATATAGAATAATTTTTGTTGTAATTCTTGATATATTTTTTTTAGTTTAGGCGTGTTTATCAATTAAACTCTCCCCTGTCATTTCTTCTGGTTTTTCAAGTTCCATAATATCTAACATTGTTGGTGCTAAATCTGCAAGTTTACCTTCTTTTAATTTTACGTTTTCCATTCCAACTAAAATAAGTGGTACTGGATTTGTTGTATGTGCTGTATGTGGTTCACCTGTTTTGTAATCGATCATTTGCTCTGCATTTCCATGGTCTGCAGTAATTATTAATGCACCGTTTTTTTTCTCTACTTCTTTCACTACTCTTCCTACACATTTGTCTATTGCCTCTATTGCTTTTATTGCAGCATCTAAATTTCCAGTGTGCCCTACCATATCTGGGTTTGCATAGTTTAGAATAATACAGTTGTACTTTTCAGATTTTATTGCATCTACTACTTTATCTGTAACCTCATATGCACTCATTTCTGGTTTCATATCATAAGTTTCTACTTTTGGAGATGGTATTAGAATTCTATCCTCTCCTTTGTACTGCCTTTCTTCTCCTCCATTAAAGAAAAATGTAACATGTGCATATTTTTCGGTTTCTGCAATTCTTAATTGAGTATATCCTAAATTACTTATATATTCACCAAATGTATTTTTTAGGGCTTCTTTTTTAAAAGAAATTTTTACATTTGGTATAGTCTCATCATATTGACTGAAGCATACAAAGTTTAAGTCTAATTTTTCTGTATCAAATTCATTAAATTCTTTATCAACTATTGCTCTTGTTATTTCTCTAGCTCTATCTGGTCTAAAATTAAAGAAAATGACTGAATCATGATTTTCGATTTTAGCAATTGGAGTATCTCCGTTACAAATAACAGTTGGTTCAACAAATTCATCAAATGTTTCTTGTTGATACATACTTTCAATTGCAGAAATAGCTGTTTGCGCCTTTAGTCCTTCTCCATTAACTAAAGCATTATATGCTTTTTGAATCCTTTCCCATCTTTTATCTCGGTCCATTGCATAAAATCTACCAGAAATACTTGCAATTTTTCCAGTTTCTTTTTCCTTCATTTTTTCTTCTAATTTAATTAAATATCCTTCTGCAGATGCAGGTGGAGTATCTCTTCCATCTAAGAAGCAATGTACATATACATCTTCAAATCCTTTTCTTTTAGCAAGTTCAAGTAATGCATATAGATGACGATTATGACTGTGAACTCCTCCATCAGATAGTAATCCCATAATGTGTAATTTTGAATTGTATTTTTTACAATTTTCTATTGCTTCTACAAGTTCAGGAATACTAAAGAAATCCCCATCTTCAATTGATTTTGTAATTCTTGTAAGTTCTTGATATACAATTCTTCCTGCTCCTATATTTGTATGTCCTACTTCAGAGTTCCCCATTTGTCCTTCTGGAAGTCCTACTTTTAGTCCACTTGTATAAATTTGTGTAACTGGATTTTTCTTCATTAGTTCATCTATATTAGGTGTTTTAGCAAGTTTTACAGCATTTCCAGATTCATTTGGATTGTTACCAAAACCATCTAATATCATTAGCATTGTTAAATTTTTATTCATAATGTTTAAACCTCTTTTCTATACATTTAGCATTTAATTAAACTTGTATCTATTTGTCGTAATTAACTATTTTAGAGAATTCTTCAGGTTTTAAGCTTGCTCCACCTACTAAACCTCCATCAATATCAGAAGTTGTAAATAGCTCTTTTGCATTGCTTGATTTAACACTTCCACCATATTGAATTATAACTTCTGAAGCTACTTCTTCTCCATATATTTTTTTTATTTCATTTCTGATTGCTTTTATACAATTATTTGCATCTTCTGATGTAGCTGTTTTTCCTGTACCAATTGCCCATATAGGTTCATATGCAATAATAGTTCTTTTAACCTGCTCATTTGATAAACCTTCTAGAGCAAGTCTTGTTTGTAAAGTAATAATATCTTGTGTTTTTCCTTCTTCTCTTTGCTCCAATGTTTCCCCTACACATACAATTGGTTTTAAATCATTTTCAAAAGCAGCTTTTATTTTTTTATTTACTGTGTCGTCTGTTTCATTAAAATACTGTCTTCTTTCGGAATGTCCTATAATGACATATTCTACACCAATTGATTTTAACATCTTTGCTGAGACTTCTCCAGTATATGCTCCTTTTTCTTCCCAATGCATATTTTGCGCTCCAATTTTTATATTTGTATCTTGTACATGTAATAGTGCATAAAATAAATCTGTATATGGTACGCAAAGTATTACTTCATTTTTTGAATCTTTTACAAGTGGTGCAAATTCTGTAATATAATCGATTGTTTCATTTGGAAGCATATTCATCTTCCAGTTTCCTGCTATTACCTTTCTTCTCATAAAATCCTCCTTTATTATGTATTTGAAATATACGGTTCATTTTCTTCTTCTAATAACAGTTTTTTATTTTTTTCGCATACTTCTTTTAAGTTTATTGTTAAACCTTCAAAAAGTCTTGAGCTAATTTCATCTGTTAATTCATATGTTCTAGCTTCATACTCATTTTTATCATTTAGTAAGTAACAATCTACAATTTTAAATCTAAGAGAAATTATCCAATATTCTTTAACTTTATATTTTTTATATAGGTTAAGTTTTGTTACATGATCATAAGTTTCACTACTTGGAGATGTAATTTCTATTATAAAATCTGGTGCCCCTAAAATTCCTCTACTATCTATTTTTTCTTCATCACATACTACAAATGTATCTGGTTGCACTACGTTATATTCCTCATTATCGTTTTTGACTCCAGACAACCTCACATCTAATGGTGCAATAAAAGGTTTACATGTTTTATTTTTAAAATATTCTTTTAACTGAATATACACTTCTCCTACTACTACTTGGTGAATAACTCTTGGAGAAGCAAGTAGGTATAACTCTCCATCTATTAATTCATATCTTTCTTTATCTTTCATATCTAATAAATCTTTATAGCTATAGTTTTCTGGTTCATATGCTAAATTTTCCATATTCTTATTTTCCTCCATTTCAAATTTAGCCCCCTTTACTCCCCATTTTTTAGATATTATTCTTTTTTATATATACAAATCAAAAACGAGTATTACTAGGCAAAATTTAGTTGTAAACCGGAGGTATACTTTTGTACATCGAGGATTTACATTCTAAATTTTAACGACGTAAGAGGAAGTTTTTCATTTGTTTAAAAGGCATTCAATACCTGGTAACCTTTTTCCTTCTAAAAACTCAAGTGAAGCACCTCCACCTGTTGAAATATGTGTTATTTTATCTGCAAGTCCTGCTTTTTCAACTGCTGCAGCCGAATCTCCTCCACCTATAATTGTAATTGCATCAAGATCTGCAAGAGCTTTTGCTATCGCATTTGTTCCAATTGCAAATTTATCAAATTCAAATAATCCAACTGGACCATTCCATACAACTGTTTTTGCTTTTTGTAATTCTTCTACATATATTTTTATTGTTTCGTCTCCTATATCAAAGCCTTCCCAATTGTCTGGAATTTCCTTAAAGCTTACCACTTTACTTTCTGTATCCTTTGAAAATTCTTTACCTATTCTTGTATCAGTTGGCAGCATAAATTTAACACCTTTTTTCTTTGCTTTTTCCATAAGCTCTTGTGCTAAATCTAATTTGTCAAGTTCACAAATTGAATCTCCAACGTTATATCCCATTGATTTAAAGAAAGTATATGCCATTGCTCCACCAATCATTAAAGTATCTACTTTTTCAAGTAAAGATTCAATTACTCCAATTTTATCAGAAACTTTTCTTCCTCCTAAAATAGCCATAAATGGTCTTTCTGGATTATTTAAAGCTTCTCCCATAAAATTAATTTCTTTTTCTATTAAAAAGCCTGCTACTGCTGGCAAATAATTTGCAACACCAGCTGTTGAAGCATGTGCTCTGTGTGCTGTTCCAAATGCATCATTTACATACACCTCTGCAAGTGATGCTAAATTCTTTGCAAATTCAGGATCATTGTCTGTCTCTTCTCTATGAAATCTTACATTTTCAAGTAATACAACTTCTCCTTCCTTTATGTCTTGTGTTAAGCTTTTAGCACTTTCTCCAATAACATCTGAAGCAAGTTTTACTTCTATATTTAATAATTTAGATAATTCTTTTGCAACAGGAGCTAAAGAAAACTCTTTTTTTATTTCTCCTTTTGGCCTACCTAAATGTGAGCAAAGAATTACTTTTGCTTTGTTATCAATTAAGTATTTTATTGTATCTAATGAAGAAACAATTCTTCTATTATCTGTAATATTTCCATCTTCATCTTGTGGAACATTAAAATCACATCTAACTAATACTTTTTTACCTACAACATCAATATCTTTAACTGTCTTTTTATTCATGTTTAATCTCATTCCTTTCTTTAGGTTTAAGTTTATTTTTCAAAGCCCTAGATATTGCGGCAAGTTTGTAAAACTTGCCGCAAATATTTATTTATTATCTTTTTGAAATATAAATTGCTAAATCAACTAATTTATTTGAATATCCCCATTCATTATCATACCATGCAACTAATTTAACAAAAGTGTCTGTTAATTGAATTCCAGCTGTTGCATCAAATATAGATGTGTGGTTATCATGAATAAAGTCTGAAGATACAACAGGATCTTCTACATATTCTATAATTCCTTTAAATTCATTTTCTGATGCTTTCTTAATAGCTGCACAAATTTCTTCATAAGTAGCTGGTTTTTCTAGATTACATGTTAAATCTACAACTGAAACATCAACTGTAGGTACTCTAAATGCCATACCTGTTAATTTTCCATTTAATTCTGGTATAACTTTACCAACTGCTTTTGCAGCGCCTGTTGAAGAAGGTATAATATTGGCAGCTGCGGCACGTCCACCTCTCCAATCTTTTTTAGATGCACCGTCAACAGTTTTTTGAGTAGCTGTTGTAGCATGTACTGTTGTCATAAGTCCATCTTTAATACCAAAGTTGTCATTAATAACTTTAGCAAGTGGTGCTAAGCAGTTTGTTGTACAAGATGCATTTGAGATAATATTCATACTTGGATCATATTTATCATTATTTACTCCCATAACAAACATTGGAGCATCTTTAGAAGGTGCACTAATAATTACCTTTTTGGCTCCACCTTCTAAATGAGCACTTGCTTTATCTGTTGTTGTAAATACTCCTGAACATTCTAATACTATATCTACACCTAATTCTCCCCATGGAATATTTTTAGGTTCCATTTCATTATATACTTTAATTTCTTTTCCATTTACTATTAATTTTCCGTCTTTTTCTTCAACTGTTCCTTTAAATTGTCCATGTACAGTATCATATTTTACCATATAAGCCATATAGTCAACTGTGATAAATGGATCGTTTATTGCAACAACCTCTACATCACCTTTTTCTAATGCTGCTTGAAAAGTCAAATTTCCGATTCTTCCGAAACCATTAATTCCTATTTTTACTGACATTTTAAATTCCTCCAATTCTGATACTTATTGTATCCGTAAATTTTAAGTCATTTGCGACCACTCATATTGTATAATAAAAAAGAAGACTTTTCAAGTCTTCTTTAAAATATTTTATTTTCTTTTCTAAATCTAATCTTTTTATTATTTCCCTAGGTAAAAATGTTACACTAATCTCCCTATTAATCCATTTGAATTCATTCCTATGACTTTAACTTTTCTATTTTGATTTATAACGTCTTGTTTTTCTTTTATCCCTAGCATTATATAGTTTTTTGTATGTCCTTTTTGAAAGCATTCATCTTGTTCTTCAAATAATACATCAACTATTTTATTTTGATACATAGAGTGATAATATATCATAGATTTATTTGAAAGTTCTATTAATTTCTTGCTTCTTTTATCTTTTATACTTCCTTCAATCTGATTTTTCATTGTAGCAGCCTTCGTTCCTTTTCTAGGTGAATACTTAAATACATGAATTTTATAAAAATTAATTTTTTCTAAAAAATTGTATGTAGTTTCAAATTCTTTTTCTGTTTCTCCAGGGAATCCAACAATTACATCTGCTGTTAAAATAGTATCATCAAAATTATGTCTTAATAAAGATACAGCTTTTATAAATTCTTCTGTTGTATATTTTCTATTCATCCTATCCAATGTTTCATTGCATCCACTTTGTAATGACAGATGAAAATGATGGCATACTTTATTACATCTTTTTATTCTATATACAAATTCTTCATCAATTAAAGTAGGTTCTATTGATCCGCAGTCTGATTCTTTCTATTCCTTCTACTTTCTGTATTGCTTCTAATAAATTAATTAATTGTATTTCTTCTTTAAAATCTTTCCCATATGAACCAATATGGATTCCTGTAATTACAACTTCTTTTATACCTTTTATTGCCATATTTTTTATTTCATGGATTATATTCTCTGGCTTTCTACTTCTTACTCTTCCTCTTGCATATGGAATAATACAATAAGTACAAAACCTATCGCATCCATCTTGTACTTTTACAACTGCTCTTGTTTTATCTGTATATATAACATCACCAAACTCTACATATTCTTTTTGGTATAAAACATCGCTTACTTTTTTTTCTGTTTCTTTTTGTTTTTCATACTCTTTAATATATTTTGCAATATCTTTTTTTTCATTATTCCCTAATATGATATCAATTTCTTCTATATCTTTTAATTCGTTTTCAGCAACTTGTACATAACATCCTGCAACTACTAAAGTTGCATTTGGATTAATATTTTTTACTCTTCTTAACATCTGTCTTGACTTTCTATCTGACATATTGGTAACTGTACAAGTATTTATTACATAAATATCTGCTATGTCTTCAAAATCTACAATATTATATCCTTCTTTTAAAAGATTCTGTTTCATAGCATTAGTTTCATATTGATTAACCTTACACCCTAATGTATAAAAAGCTACTTTTTTACTACTCATTTTTCTTCATTCCCTATTATTACAAAGAAATTCTAAATGATTTATCATTTAGAATTTCTAATTATTTATCTTCTTTTTTTCTTACCATCTAATACATCTAAGTTTTCTAGTGCTTTTCCTGTACCTAATGCAACACATGATACTGTATCTTGTGCTATCATAACATTAATTCCTGTTTTTTCTTGTAAAAGCTTATCAAGTCCATCTACAAGACTTCCTCCACCTGTCATATATATTCCCTTGTCACTTATATCAGCTGCAAGTTCTGGTGGAGTTTTTTCTAGAACTGAATGAACAGCATCTACAATCATCATGGCTGGTTCTATTAATGCTTCCATCATTTCACTTGAATGTATTGTAATTGTCTTTGGTAGTCCTGTTGTTAGATCACGTCCTCTAATATCCATTTCTACATCTTGAATTTTTGGATAAACACATCCTATATTTATCTTTAAGTCTTCAGCTGTTCTTTCTCCAATTATTACATTATGTTTTTTCTTAATATATTTAACTATTGCTTCATCAAATTTATCTCCTGCAACTTTAATTGATGAACTTACAACAGATCCACCAAGTGAAATAACAGCTATATCTGTTGTTCCACCGCCTATATCAACGATCATATTTCCACATGGTTTTGAAATATCAATCCCTGCTCCTATAGCTGCAGCGATTGGTTCTTCTATTAAATATACTTTTCTTGCACCAGCAAGTGATGCCGCATCTATAACCGCTTTCTTTTCAACTTCTGTAACTTGTGATGGTATACATATCATAATTCTTGGTGCAAAAATAAACTTTCCACATACTTTATTTATAAAATATTTAAGCATTTTCTCTGTACTCGTATAATCAGATATTACTCCATCTTTTAATGGTCTTGTAGCAACAATATTTCCAGGAGTTCTTCCAAGCATACGTCTAGCCTCTTGCCCAACAGCTAAAACTTCTCCTGTATTATTATCTACTGCAACTACTGATGGTTCTCTAAGTACTATTCCTTTTCCCTTTACATACGCTATAATTGTGGCTGTTCCCAAATCTATGCCAATATCTTGTCCAAAGGCTAACATGTACATCTTCCTCTCTAAAATAAAAATATAATTGTAACTATTTGTATTTTGTATTATTACAAATTTGTTACAATTATATTACAGATTTATTAAAATAGCAATAACTTTTTTATAAAGTTTTAAAGTTTTCTTTTAAATTTACTTCTACATAAAGCATAATAGAATTAAACCACCTAAAATCATACTAGTAGTTAAGTCGTCTGATATAAACTCTTCATCTTGTACATTAATTGCCTCATCTACATAGCTTATATTAACCCTATATACATCTGTGAACTTGAATCCCATTCTAAAATCCATTGTTTCATTGGGTTTTAAATCACTTATTCTTACATATTTTGTTCCAAGTTTAACATCTCTTGCAGAATAGCAATCTATTTTTACAAATTTATTATCAATTACTTCTCCTGTATTATTAGTAACCTTACCTTCTGTATAACCATTTATGTAAGTAGCTTTTGTTTGTATTATTTCTATTTTAGGACTAGTGCTTTCAATCATTTGTGTTTTAATTTCTTTATATGTTCCTTTTAAAACTATTGTTATTAAAATGTTTGAAAAAAAATAAAATGCTACTACCATAAGTAAGTATTTGGTTAATGTTTTTAATCTTCCCATATTTTTTTACTCCTATTTTTATTATACAATTATTATACAATATTTTCATAAAAAAGTAAAACATTACTTTACTCTATATTATTTAAATATATTGGTATTTGTTTTTTTAGAAAAGTAGAGTATATATACACTTTATTTACATCTTTATGATAACATTCTTTTAGTGCTCTTTTATATATCTCCAATTGTTTAGAATATCTATCTAATAATATTTTTTCATCTTTATTTGGAATATAGTCTGTTTTATAATCTACTAAAACAATTTCTCCATTATCATTTATGTAATAAAGATCAATAACTCCTTGTACTAAAATTTGTTCATCTATATCTTCTTCATAAATCTCTTTAGCTGAAATATTAATATAGAATGGTATTTCTTTAAATACATGCTTTGCATTTTTTAGTTCAAACCACAAACTTGATTTAGTAAAATCAAATATTGTATTAATATCAATACTTGTCGCTTCATCTTCCGTGATTATGTTACTGCTTACTAAGCTTTGTATCAATTCTTTTATTTCTTTGATTGTATAATCTTTTCTTTCATTTAGCTTTTGCAAGCACAAATGCACTAAACTTCCCTTTTGTGCAGCTGATATATGTTGTTTTTCTAAGAAGTTTGGATTTTTCAAAGATATTTTATTTCCTATTAATTCCTCCTTACTACTTTCTTCTTTTAGCTTGCTTACAGATGTCTTTGTAATAATTTTGGTAGAAGGTAACAATGGATATTTCCAATTAATTATTTTATTTATATCCCCTATTTTATCTTCATCAATGCTTTTAGTCTTTACATATTCCATCCAATCTCTTTTTTTTGTTTCTTTTTCATTATTTATTTTTCCTATAAGTTCATTTTTAGAAAATGAATTAATTTTTAGTATTCCATCTAGCTCTTTATTGCTGTTTAAATAAACTAATTCTAACCAATCTAAATATGATTTATACTTTTTTAAAATACCAGTATTTATCTTATTATCATTATTATACATATCTAATAATTCTATTTTTTTAGTTATATTTTTATCTAAGTCCTTTGTTACACCAGTCATTATGAGCTTTTCTTTTGCTCGTGTAAATGCTACATAAAGTATTCTCATTTCCTCAGATAACATTTCTAGCTTGTTTTTTTCCTTTATTGCTTCTCTTGCAATTGTTGTATATTCAAGTTTATTTTCAGTATCTATACATTTAGGTCCAAATCCAAAATCTTGATGTAGTAAAATTGGACTATTTAAATCTCTCATATTAAAACCTTTACCCATTCCGGATAAAATTACAATTGGAAACTCTAATCCTTTACTTTTATGAATACTCATAATTCTAACTACATTTTCGTTTTCCCCAATTAATTTTGCAGCACCTAAATCTCCGCTGCTAACTTGCAATTTTTCAATAAAATTAATAAAGTTAAATAGTCCTTTAAAGCTAGCATTCTCATATTCCTTTGCTCTTTCAAATAGCATTTTTAAATTTGCTACTCTTATATTTCCGCTTGGCATTAAACTTACATAAAAATAGTATCCTGTATCCATATATATCTGCCAAATAAGTTCATTAATTGGAGTATATTCTTCTTTTTCTCTCCAATCATGAAGTTTATTTAAGAAATTATCTATCTTATTTAAAAGAACATATTCTTCTTCATTTATTTTATCTTTTTTTCTTGCACAATCTTGATACTCTCTTATTGAATTATAGAAAGACATATTTTTTCTTTCCATTCGTATAAGTACTAATTCATTATCAGTAAAGCCAACAATTGGTGATCTTAAAACAGTAACTAAAGGTATATCCTGCATTGGATTATCTATTATTTTAAGTAGGCTCATTATTGTTTGTATTTCAATTGATTCTAAATAAGATTCAGAAGTATCACTAAACACAGGGATATTGTGTTTTATCAATTCTTTCTCGTATATTGAAGCCTGCAGATTTGTTGCACGAAGCAATATAACAATATCCTTATATGTAACTTGACGATAACCTTTTCTTTTATCATAAATCATTAGTCCAGAATCAATTAGTTTATTTATTTTATCTGCAACAAACTTTGCTTCTAATTCTACATTTTCTATCCTTTCTTCATTTTCTATTTCAATATCATCTACTACATCTTCAACATTTTCTTTTAAATTAATTATATTTAACTCTGTTACAAATTTTTCTTTATCATATTCACCTTCTGGATAATCCGCTCCAAAATTTAGATATTCTGAATCGTTATAGTCTATATCTCCTATGTCATAACTCATTAAATCTTTAAAAACCTGGTTTGTGAACTTCAAAATATGTTCTCTACTTCTAAAGTTTTTAAAAAGCTTTATTTTTAAATTTTCATTTTCTTTTTTTTCATCTTTTAGTTTATATTCTTGATATTTTTTTATAAATAATTCTGGTCTTGCTTGACGAAATTTATATATACTTTGCTTAACGTCTCCTACCATAAAAATATTGTTTCCTCTAGAAATAGTTGTTAATATATATTCTTGTATAAGGTTACTATCCTGGTATTCATCTACTGCTATTTCTTCAAATTTTTCCTGATATTTTTTTGCTACATCACTAGGTACTTGTTCTGCATTTTCCTCCTTAACCAAAATATCTAATGCAAAATGCTCAATATCATTAAAGTCAATCATATTCTTTTCTTTTTTTGCTTTTGCATAATTATTTGAAAATTCTATAATTAAATCTTTTACACTATTTAATACTATATATACTCTTTTAAGATCTAAAATGCACTGCTCCGAATCATATAAAAAATAATTATCTTTAATTTTAGATATAGATTTCTTTACGTCATCTCTTCTTTCTTTTGCTATCTCTTTTAATTCTGATATTACTTTTTTATCTGTAGGCCATCTGTCAAATTTTATGCTTTTAATCTCGTTATATATTTGATCCCATGAATCCATTCTTTGTAAATTTTCTATTTTTTCAATGTCTGAGGAAATTACGATATAAAATTTTTGAAGTTCCGTCTCTAAACTTAATTTTTTTTGTATTTGCTTTAGGCTTTTAACTATATTTTCCATATCTTTGTGAAAAATATCAATTAAAAACTTACCCCATATTGTATTTGATATATCAATATCTTTTGAATTTTTTAAATCAAAGTATTTTACCATTTCTTCTATCCATAAAAAAGGAAATGGACTACTTTGTATATAACTATATAAAGATAAAATTAGTTCTTTTAAAGACTCGTCTCCTCTATAATTTGTATAAGTTTCTAATAGATTAATAAAGTCTCTATCTTCTTCTTCATATTTTTTTTCGAATAATTCTTCTATTACGTCTTGTTTTAGTAACTCAAGTTCCGCCTGCTCTCCAATTTTAAAATTTGCTGGAATATCTAATTCATAAAAGTGATTTTTAATAACATCAAGGCAAAATGAATGAATAGTGCAAATATTTGATTTAGAAAGTAATATTATTTGTTTTTGCAGATGGTCATTTTCAGGATTCTCTTCTATTTTTTTGTAAATTGCCTCTAATACTCTTTCTCTCATCTCGGAAGCCGCTGCATTTGTAAAAGTAACGACCAAAATTTTATCTATATCTATTTTTTCATCTATAATTTTATGAATAATTCTTTCAACTAAAACTGCCGTTTTACCGCTTCCCGCTCCAGCTGCAACTAAAATATTACATCCTTTTTCATATATTGCTTGTTCCTGCTCCTTTGTCCAATTCAAACTTCTCACCTCTTTTCAATAACAAAATTTATTATTTCTTCTAGTATATCTTTTATTTTATATATTTTCAATCATATTTTTTCTATTTTGGGAAATACTAGTAACTAGTAGTTACAAATCACAACTCGTTTTTATAGAATAGTATAATAAATGATATATAATAATATATGAAATGACGAATGTGATTGGATCAATGCTTTGTATTCTTAATGGAAATTGGTGAGGGTGCGATTAATCGGAGAGGCTCACTAATTTACATTTAGAAGACAAAGCACTTGCGTATTGAGCCGAGGAATGTAATATATTATTATATATCATTTTATTTTTCGATTAAATATAAACAGAGAATTGTAGCTAATAGCGAAACTTAATTTTAAAAGTTAAATATATGGAGGTTTTTTATGGAAAAAGATATTAATCTAAAAGTTTTAAAAGAATTAGGTAAAGGAGCCAAAATGGGAACAGATGCTATTTCCTTTGTATCTAAGAAAGTTTCTGATGAAGAATTTCAAAATGAACTCTCTTTTCAGTATAATCAATATGATGATATACTAAATAGAGTAAATGATATTTACAAAAAGTACGATTTAGTGCCAAATCACACAGACATAAAAAAGGAATTTATGAATTGGATGGGAATACAAATGAATACTATGGAAGACAAAAGTAATTCAAAAATTTCAGAACTTTTAATCCAAGGAAACACAATGGGAATTGTTGAAGGTAGAAGGCTGTTAAATAATAATCCTAGTATAGATCCTGAAATAAGACAAACATTAGACGATTTTGTTAAATTACAAGAAAATACTGTTGAAAAATTAAAGATATATTTATAAAGGAAAAGATGGAGTATTATATTACTACTCCATCTTTTAGCATTTTAACTTTTAGTTTACAACATATTTTCCTCTCGATACTAATGTTATTAATCCTTTACGTTTTAACCAATTCAGTGCATTACTAATGTCATTTCTTGATAATTCAGGAAAAGCTTTTATCAAATCTTTTACCGAAAATGATTTCAAACATAAAATATAATTAATCACGGTTCTTCTTTTGTTTATATTTTTACCATCAGAATTATTATCTTCCGATATAACAGATAATTTGTCTAAACCTATGAGGCTATCATCTTTATCAGTTTCTTCAAATTTATCTATTGCTTGAATAATTATTCCAAAAAAATAAAAAGATTCAGCTTCTCTCGGTGCTTTAATTACTATACGATTTTCAACTAATTCAATTCTAATATCGGGCTCATTAATTAAAACTTTTAAATCATTCAAGAAACTTTCTGATTCATCTTCTCTGTCCCCCATATTTTTAATATCTTTTAAATTGAATGATATTTGATAATAATTTTCCAATATCAAGAATTTAAAAACTTCATTATAGGGCAAATGATTATCATAAACTCTTTTAATGTTTGAAATAGTTCTTTGATTAATTTTTGAGATTCTCTCCCTTGTTATGTTAAAGAATCTTCCAATATCTGATAAATTCATGTTTGCCATTTTAAAAAGTATTACAATCCGATCTTTTGACTTAAGTTTATTTAAAATAATACTAATTATTTGAGCTAAATATTCTTTATCAGCTATTCTTAAATCAAAATCTGACCAAGGATTTTCAATTGAATCTTCTAAAGTGATTTCTTTTCCCTCTTTTCCTTCATATATAGGAGTGTTTAGAGAAATATCTTTTTCATATTTTTTTGATTTTTTATAATTTATACTCAATTCATTTTCTATACATCTACATGCATATGATGAAAAAGCATATCCCTTTGATTCATCAAAAGATCTAATTGCATTTAATAAACCTATTATTCCTATTTGGAACAAATCATCGTAATCACATGAAGCAGGAGTTACCCCCGTTTTTTTTATCATATGATATACTAATTTTTGGTTTTCTAAAATTATTTGTTGTTCTTCTTCTTTATTTAGTAACATAATCACAAAGTAACTCCTTTCTGTATTAATCTTGATTTGAAACTAAAAAATAGAATGAAAAGTTAAAATGCCTCCTTATAAATTATACTCTCAGGCCATAGCCTGTGATGCATATTATATCATAAGTTTACCATAATTGCAATGAATACATTTTGCAAATTTGATATTTTATGTAAAATAATGTATAATATATTTGATATGTATTAATAAATACGTATTTGAATTGGTATACAAAATAACATCATTGGAGGTACATTATGCCAAATGACTTTTCTTGTAAAAATTGTGGCAAGTGTTGTGGGCCTGTTCCTATAACGCCTCACGAAGTCCGAAAAATTGAGAAATATTTAGCAAAGCGGCCTAGTATCAAAAGAAAAGCTGCAAGCAAAACATTTTCAATAAACTGTGTGTTTCGTGATGAAGTTACAAAGTCATGCATGATCTATCCTTGCAGGCCTAAAATCTGCAAAATTTTTAGATGCACTGATAGGCTATGGGAAAATCAGATTAATGAGTATGACTTTGCCGGTGTACGACTTATAAATGAGGTGTTTGGAAATCCTCACGATAAGGACAAATATAAGCCAATATTACCCAATTTTATAAGAAAATGTAATCCTAAATAATCTAGGATTACTACAACAAATGCTCCAGAACTATTCTGGAGCGTTTGTTACTTTTATATTAAACATTTTCTACATATCTCTTTATTTTCATTGTTGTTGTTTTTTCAAATTCTTTTTCTCTTATTCTAATTTCTTTAACATGTTTATATACAACTAAAGTTTGATTTATTTTCTTTACTTCTTCCCATACTATGTCTTTTATTTCTTTATCTGTCTTAGGATTATCTTTAAATTTTTCTTCAATGTAATCTTTGTCTAATATAATATCTGCTACTATCTTTGTATCATTTTTTTCTTTCTTAGCATACACCATAGACTCTTTTATATATTCATTATCATTTAGTAATCCTTCAATCTCTTCTGGATATACATTCTTTCCGTTTTTAGTAATTAAAACATTTTTCTTTCTTCCTGTCATATGAATAAATCCATCCTCATCTAGGTATCCTAAATCTCCTGTATAGAACCATCCATCCTTTATTACTTCTTTTGTAGCTTTTTCGTTTTCGTAGTATCCAATCATTACATGATCACCTTTAGTACAAATCTCTCCTATTCCATCTTCATTTGTACCATCAATCTTAACTTCTGTTCCAACTAAAGGAAGACCTACTGCATCATCTTTAAAGAAGATATCACGATTTAAACATACAATTGGTGCACATTCAGTTAGTCCATAACCTTGCAATGTTAATATTCCAAAATCTCTTAATCCTTTTGATACCTCTGGATTTACAGATGCAGCTCCTGCAATAAAAAGTCTTGCTCTTCCGCCAAATTGATCATAAATTTCTTTAAATACTTTATGTTTTACATGTATTCCAATTTTATCAAGCGCATTAGTAATTTTTATCATTGTTTTAACAAGTTTTGTTTTCCCTTGTTTTTCTATACCTTCCCAAAGTTTTCTGTAAAGTGTTTCAAATACAAGTGGAACTGATAAGAAAACAGAAATATGTGCTTCTTGCATATTCTTTTGGATATGTCTTAATCCTTCGCAATATGCAACTGATGCTCCTCGGTACATTGGTGTTAAAAAGCCACATACGCATTCATAAACATGATGAATTGGTAGCATTGAAAGGAAAGTATCTTCTTTTTTTATATCTATCATTTGACATTGTTGATGAATATTATAGCAAATATTTTTGTGAGAAAGCATAACAGCTTTAGATTCTGCAGTTGTTCCAGATGTAAATAATAATTCTGACATTGCTTCTTCATTTATCTCAGCATCTATAAATTCTTTATTTCCTTTTTCTATTAACTCTTTTCCCTTCTCTTTTAGTTTAGAATACGAAATGAATTTTCCATTATCTTCTTTGCTGTCCATTCCAATATAGTATTCTACAAAATTAATCTTCTTTGAAATATTAGTTATCACTTCTTTAACTTTGTCTGAATATATAACTGCTGATACATTTGCTCTTTTAAAGCAACTTTCAATTTCCTTTTCTGGAAGTTGTCTATCAAGTGGTACTATAACACCTGTTCCACAAATAGTAGCAAGATATCCACATGCCCATTCATATCTATTTTCTCCAATCACTGCAATTCTTTTATCTTTTAAACCTAAATTAATTAAAGCTGTTCCTAATTCATCAACATCTTCTTTTACTTTAGAAAACTTAATTTCTTTATAATTTGGCTCTCCATTTTCTTTTACATAGTATGCTGTTCTATCTTTAAAAATCTCACAACTATCATTTAATAATTGTTTAATATTTTTTACGTCTCTAACCTCATAATAGTCTGTTTTTTTCATCATAATACCTACCTTTCAAAATATGCTTTACTGCCTTTTAGTAATCTTCTTATTATCTTTTTCATATTCTTTTAAGAATTCTTTTACATATTGCACATCAGTTGGAACAGTTACATATTTTTTCCCTATTTTTTGTCTTGTCTCATTACCTTTACCTGTAATTAAAATTACACTATTTGGTTTTGCTTCAAAAATAGCTCTTTTTATTGCTTCTCCTCTATCTTCAACAATTTTATATTTTCCATTTACTTTCTTTATATGCATTGATATCTCTTTGCAAATTTCTATAGGGTCTTCTTCTCTTGGATCTTCTGTAGTTAAATAGCTTAAATCTGAATATTTACCTGACAGTTCTCCTAAGTCTTTTCTTCTATTTACAGCATGTCCACCAGGACATCCAAATACTGTTATAATCTCTCGTTGAGGATATTCTTTTTTTGTAGATTCATATAGTTTTTCAAAACTTAGTTTATTATGAGCATAGTCAACAATTACTATAACCCTTTTTTCTTTGTCTGCATATACTTCCATTCTTCCACTTGCTCTTGCTTTTTTTAATCCTTCATATATGTACTTATATGGAACTTTTAATGCCACAGCTACAGAAATTGCAGCTAAAGCATTCTCTACATTAAATAGACCTGACATTGTAAGTAATATTTCTTCTTCAAAATATGGTGCTCTAACCATAAACTTTGTATTAAATCCATCTTTTTGTATATCATATCCATATACATTTGCATTTTCAGTAGTTCCAAATGTTATCAAATTTGGAGAAGCTTTAGATGCTTTTAATACTTTATCAGGATAATCTGTATTTAAATTTACACACGCAGTTTTACTTCTTTCAAATAACTTCAATTTAGAATTAAAATAATCCTCAAAGTCTGGATGCTCTATATCACTAATATGATCTTCTGATATATTTAAAAATACTCCAACATCATATTGTATACTATTTACTCTTCCAAGTTTAAGTGATTGAGATGACACTTCCATAACAATGTTTTCCATATTACTTTTTACAGCATTTGCAAAGTGTCTATGTATATCAAAAGATTCTGGTGTTGTTATATGTGCTTCATATTTATCTACTCCATCATACATATCAATTGAAGATAAAATAGCTGTATCATTTTTCCCTTTTGCTTTAGTATATTCATCTAAAATATATTTTACATAGTATGAAGTAGTAGATTTTCCCTTTGTTCCAGTAATTCCAATTACATTTAAGTTTTCTTGTGGATTATTAAAATATCTTCTTGCAAGTACGCCAAGCGCTAAAAATCCATCTTTTACTAGAATACATGGCTTATCTACTTTATATTCTATACTGCTTACATAACAAAAAGCTCCTCTGGTAATTGCTTCTTCTAAATATTCTTGTTTAAAATTATTTCCAAAGCCTTTACACACAAATAAACAGTCTTGCTTTACTTCTTTTGAGTTGTATGACATATTCTTTACAAGACTATTTAATATATTTTCACAATTAATTGTATCTATTAATAAATTTTCTTTTTTTAAGTCGTTGATGTAGTCTTTTATTGTATAAATTTCCAAATTTATCACTTTCCTTTTTTATTTCTTTTTAAAGTATATATCAATACTAAAAAAAAATCAATCATAAATGACCCAAAAGGGTCTGACCCTTTTGGGTCATTACCAACTTAAGGTTTTGTATTTCTTTTTATAGTTTAAGTCCTTCATAAATAAATATAGTCTTCTTTTAATAGACTTATCCTTTTTGTATTTTAATGGATTTACTATTTTCTTTTGTTTAATTAGGTCTAACGCTTCTTTTCTTAAAGGTTCACTTGTTACATATTTTTTTATTACACTTTTAGGTACAAAACTTAGTACCATTTTATCCTTCATCAAAGTTGTCTCTATATCTTTGTTATATATTAAATCATCAATTAAATATTTTACTAAATTATGGCCACAAGCAGCTAAATAATAGCTACTTCTTGCTTGTCTTGGATTGATTTCTAATACTTTATACTTTCCATCTCTTTCGTCATATTTTAAATCAAATTCAGCAAATCCCTGATATCCTATTTCCTCCATAAATTCTTTTAAATTATATATAATCTCTTCTTTATATCCGTGCTCATCAAATCCATTTACTAGAAAAGTGCAGTTGCCTATTCCTGTTGGATTTCTTTCTTGAAGTCCAATCTGTGCAAAGGTCATTAGTTTGACTTTTTTATCTTTACCACAATAAAAGATAGAATCAAATAAAGCACAATCATCTCCTGGTATAAACTCCTGTATTACTAAATTTTCTTTATATCCTGATGCTTCTATTTTTTTAATTGCCTCTAGTAACTCTTCTTTTGAGAATACTTTATATACTTTATACATTCCCTCAAAACGATGATTATGATATTCCACACTGTTACCTGGTTTTAAAATTAATGGATACATAAATTCTTGTATAATTTCTTCTTGAATAACTTGCCTGCTTCCACATTCATAGACATAAGTTTTTGGCATATCTAAATTACTATCTTTAAATGCTTCATAAAACATATCTTTAACAAGTACCTTATTTAATATATCTAAATTTGGATAGTTATGAACATATTTCTTATCTAAACTATCTTTGTTTTCTACAATTAAACGTACTAATTCATCACTTGTACCAATTAATAATATCTTTTCTTCTTTTCTTTCACTTGCATATTCATTTAGTGCTTTAACAAATCCTTCTTTTGTTTCGAAATCTGGTACTTCTTTAAAGTTTATAATCTTACTATCACTAACTACACCTATTGCTTTTCTTCCAATTACATTTACTTTTTTACCATATAACTCATGAAAGCATCTTGACATATAATATGTATTAAAATCATTCCCTAAAATTAAAACATCAAATTCTATTTTAATCTACCTCTTTTCTTTCATCAATTTCTATAATTTTACCATTTTTAACTAAAACTCTTGGCACCCATTCATTAAATGTACAACTAGCCTCATATACACTTGTTCTCATGTGTTTTGCAACTTCTCTCATAGAAATTCCTTCACCTATAAGTATTACTTTTTCTCCTGTATGAATAGTTTCATCAACCTTTGCTATTATCATTCCACTATTTATTTCTCCAATAAGATCATATCTTTTATTATTAATCACAATTTGTCTACTTGTATTTCTTCTATCAAATCCATCTGCATATCCTATTGGAATAACTGCAACATAAATATCTTCTAGTGCTTCATAAACTCTACCATATCCAACAAAACTTCCTTTTTTTATTTTCTTTACTTGAATAACTTTGCTATACAAAGAAAACGCAGTTTTTAAATTAATATCAATGTCTGTAATTGTTGGACTAATATTATGCTTTTTATTATAGTATGCTCTTTTTATTTTTCTAAGTTTATTAATAAAATCATTTGGTAATGGCCTTGGTGTTGTATTATATCCATAAAGAATAATTCCAAGGCGTACTCCATTTGCAAATGGAATTTTATTGTGATTTAAAAGTGTTTGGCTTCTTCCTAAATGTACAATTGGAATTTCTTCTAAATTAATTTGTGAAGTTAAATCTATAAATTTTTTATACTGATTATCCCAAGATACATCGTAAATTCCATCTGTTGCAAAATGAGTATATATTCCTTCTAAAATATATTTTTCTTTATTTCTTAATGTATCTATTACTTCCTTAATTTGGTCTTGATCATCAAACCCAAGTCTTGACATGCCACTATCTACTTTAATATGAATCTTTAATTTTTCATCAAATTCTACTTCTAATAGTTTCTTAAAATACTCATACTCGTGAAGCGTAATAGTTATATCATATTTAATACACTCTTTTATATATTCTATCGCTATTGGCTCTAGGCAAAGAATCGGAACTTTTACTCCATCTTTTCTTATGCTAAGCGCTTCTTCTAAAGATGAAACTGCTAAATAATTAATACCTGCATCTACTAAGTATTTAGCAATCTTATCACTATGTCCATAAGCATTCCCTTTTACCACTCCAAAATAATACTTATATTCTGGATATTTATTTAAAACTTCTTTTACATTATGCTCTAAATTATCGATATTTATTTCTATAAAAGTATCTCTATACATAACTTTCTCCTATTTTTACTTTAATTTACTTTCTACCTTTTGGATTATATCATAAATTAAATATTTTTTGCATTGTTTTTCATTATTTTTTTACATATTTTACCTATAATATTAAATATTGCAGGTTATGTAAAATTATGGTATAATTATTATGTCAGCAAAGTAAACAAAAAAATACAACTAGGAGGTAACATTATGGTCATTTTGTTTACTGTACTCACTGTGATAGCCCTTATAGCTATCGCAAACTTTATTCTCAATTTAATCAATCATAACTCAATCAGTTGTTTTGCCTGCTTCGGTAAATACAACCAAAACAGCTTTCTTTGCTGGAAAGTAGACAATTGTAAAAATTGTTTGCTTTGTAAAGAATGCTCGCTGTGTACAGATTGTATGTTTTGCTCTAACTGCAATTCATGTGAAATATGCATTAGGTGTTTAAACTGCAATCAAAGCAGATTTTGCAAAACATGTGCAGACTGCTTGTGCTGCAATGCATGTGAAAATTGCAGAAATTGCAATTCCTGCAGAGCTTGTACTATATGCAATAGTTGCATAAGTTGCATTGATTGCAATGGTTGCAATGGTTGTACCATTTGTACAAACTGTATAGATTGCACAGAATGCAAAAGATGTACTAATTGTGCTACTTGCATTACTTGTACAGAGTGTATTAAGTGTAAAACTTGTGCAGACTGCAATAAGTGTGAATCTTGCACAGACTGTGGCGATTTTTGCACAAACTGCAAGGAATGCAATAATTGTTCTGAATGTACTTCATGTACAAGTTGTTATGAATGTTCTTACTCAAGCAACATGGAGAATCATGCGTTTGATTCTCATTCTGAGGAATAAGAATCAAAATATTTGATTAAATTGATTGATTAAATTGAGAGAATTTAAAGCCAGGAGATTTACTCCTGGCTTTATCCTTATTCTATTTTTATTATTGAAATTGTATGTAATATTCATACATCTTTTCATTAAAACTAATATCAAATATTACCTTCTCTTTAATTCCTTTACCTACTCTTAAATCTTCTAAATATTTTTTTGAAATTATTGAAAGTTGCGCAATATTATTAAATCTATTTCTATTGTTTTTTACACCCATAGTATAACTACTATCTGCATATTCTTTTTTATCTTCATTTACTAAAATTAATATAGGAATTTTAATTTGCTTAAAAAATATACATATTTTATCTGTAATATATTTAATCGCTTCTTCTTCTGTTTTATTTTCAATATATAAATTAATTTGTGTTAAATAAGATATTTTATACTTATCTATATTTTGTTTAAATTTACTTGTTTGCAATAGTCCTATTAAATTGTATTTTGTAAATAAAAAATTAACATTATCTTTTTCCATTCTATCTAAATTATATGGTAGTCTATCTTCTATTAGTTTATACATGCTTTTATCATTTTTTTCTTTTTTTAATATACCATTATTTTCTAATACTTTTGTTTTATTTATATAATTAGTTTCTATCTTAAAATCGTTTTTAAATAAATTGATTATTTTTTCATCTACCTCTTTTTGAATTTTACTTTTTTCTTCATTTGTTAATTTCATATGTTTCATATCCTCCTTTTTAACTATTACTACAATTTTCATAGATTACTCTATACTATAATTTACTCTCAGTAAACAATAAAAGTAGCATATACTTGCTACTTATTTAATTTTATATTCAATTTGCTCTTTTATCCCTAGATAAGAGAAAGTTGGGATTAAAGAAAATGTTTGCACATAAATCTTCATCTAAATCAAAAATTTCTTTGATTTTAATAATTTCACTCACACTAAATTCTCTTTGTCCATTTAATTTTTTTGTTAATGTATTATAGCTAATTCCTAGTTTTTTAGCAATATAACTTCTTTTTAATTCTCTTATAGCCATTAAGGCTTTAATTCTATTTCCTATAGTTACTGAATCCATATTTTTCTCCTCCAGTATGTTTCTTATTAAGAAACATGATATATCATTTTTGGTCTATTTGTCAATATATTTTTCTCTATTTTCAAGCGATTGCACCGTTTTGTTTACATTTTTTAAATAAAATGATATAATCACACCATATATGATAATAAGGGGGCACAAGATTGAAAAATAATTTTCCAAAAAGGTTTAGTATTGTACTAAAAGAGTCAAATTTAACCTATGATGAGGTTGGTAAAATTTTAGGTAAATCTAAATCTACAATTTGTAAATATGCAAGTGGGGCTATTCAAAACATTGATATATCAACTGTAGTAAAAATTTCAGAACTATTTGATGTTTCTCCTATTTGGCTTCTTGGATTTACTAAGGATAGGCATTATAAAATTAAAGAATGATAAAAGAATCGAATATTTATAAATATTCGATTCTTTTATTATTTTATTCATCTTCTTTTTCTAATTTTTTGGTTATCATTTTTAATGCTTTTGGTCTTTCTACCATAATAACATGTCCACATCCTTGGCATTTTAATTTAAAATCTACTCCTATTCTTGTTATTTGCCATATTTTACTTCCACAAGGATGAGCTTTTTTAGTTCTAACAATGTCTCCTATTTTGTATTCCATTTATTTCCTCCCATTATAAATAAGATTATAATTTATCAATAAATCTATTTAATCTTTCTATAACAGAGTCTTTTCCTAATACCTGCATAATTTCATACATATCTGGTGTATTTGTTCTTCCTGTTAATGCAATACGTATAACTGTACTTACATCTCCAACATGTCCTGGATACTTTTCTGGATTTTGTTTAAACTCTTTTACTTCTCTAGCATATCCTAACTCTTCTGAAACATCCTTAATCTTATCAAACCATGCTTGCTTATCATCATTAATATCAAAATATTTTTCAATGTATAATTTAAGAATTTTTTTAATAGATTCTTTATCATTAATTTTTTGAAATTCATCATGTCCTTCTATTTTATAGAATTCATTATCATACATATATATAATATTTTCTCTTATATCTGACCATTTTGAAATATCTTTTCTTGGTTTTTGATTTCCTCTTTCAATTCTTAAAACCTCTAATGTATAATCTTTATCTTTTTCTAATAATTCTTTTGTTTTTTGGTCATAACTACCTGCCCATTTAATTGCTTCATCATATACCTTTTCGGCTGTAAATCTTGAGATTACTGTTTTAGAAATATCTAATAATTTAACCATATCAAATAAAGCTCCACTAACGCCCATTTTGTTTAATTGCAACTCAAATTCTTCCATTTTAGCTTCTTTATTTGCTTTTCTCCAGTTTTCAAAGTTAGAATTTGCAATATTTAATAAATATTCTTTAACCGCTTCGTGTGGTATACCTTCTTTTGCATAATATTCTACAGCAGCTTCTGGGTCTTTTCTCTTACTAAGCTTTCTTTTTCCTCCATCCTCTTCTTTCATAATAGGTGCAATATGTGCATATTTAGGTGCTTTAAATCCTAATATTTGGAATAGTTGCAAATGTAGTGGAATAGATGATAGCCATTCATCTCCTCTAATTACATGTGTAACTCTCATTAAATGATCATCAACAGCATGTGCAAAATGATATGTAGGAAGTCCATCAGCTTTAATTATAACTATATCTTGGTCATTTTCTGGAAAATCGATATTACCTTTAATTAAATCATGATGCTTTATCTTCCTATCTTCTCTTCCAGGTGACTTTAATCTGATAATATATGGATCTCCATTTTCAATTTTTCTTACTACTTCATCTAAAGGTTTTTCTCTCCATGTTGCCCACACTCCATAATATCCTGGCCTTATCTTAGCCTTTTCTTGTTTTTCTCTCATTTGATTTAATTCTTCTGGAGTACAAAAACATGGATAAGCAAGTCTTTTAGCAATTAAATCTTTAGCATAAGCTTGATATATTTCTTTTCTTAGAGATTGCTTATATGGTCCATAATTTCCCTTCTCGCTATTTTCAGAAATCATTCCTTCATCATGAATAATTTCAAAATCTCTTAAAGCTTTTAATATACCCTCTACTCCATTTTCTACTTCTCTTTTTTGATCTGTATCTTCAATTCTTGTTATAAAAACTCCATCTGTTTGCTTTGCAATTTTTTCATCAAGAAGTGCAACAAATAAACTTCCTATATGTACAGATCCAGTTGGGCTCGGTGCGAACCTTGTCACAACTGCTCCATTTCTATTAGGATATTTTTCTTCATAATATTCTATATCTTTAACATCTGGAAATATTAAATTTGCTAATTCTTCATAATTATTTATCATTTTATTCTCCTTAATCTGGAAAAATAGTCTCTTCTCTTTTCCAGTTTTTTATTTTCAAATCTGGAAAAGAAAATCCTCCTCTTTTCCAGTCTAGACCTCCATTATAATAGGTAAGAGCATTGGATTTCTTTTTGTTCTTTGAAAGATATAATCTTTTAAGCTATCTTTTAGAGTTGATTTTATTGTCGACCACTCTTTTATATTATTTTCCTCACATCTTGTTAGTTCATCTCTTACAACTTTTTTAACATCTTCCATTAAATTTTCAGATTCACGAACATAAACAAATCCTCTAGATATAACATCTGGTCCTGCTACAATTTCACCTGTAGACGAATCCATTGTAATAACTATAATAATTAGTCCATCTTGTGATAAATGTTGTCTATCACGAAGTACTATGTTTCCAACATCTCCAACTCCGAGTCCATCTACAAGTATTCTTCCTGATGGAACAGTTCCTCCATGTTTTGCATAATCTTCATTTATTTCTAATACTCTACCATTATGAAGCATAAATATATTTTCTGCATCTATACCTACATCTTTTGCTGTGCTCGCATGTGCAATTAATTGTCTATATTCTCCATGTACAGGAATAAAATATTTTGGTTTTACTAAAGAAATCATAAGTTTTTGTTCTTCTTGGCATGCATGCCCTGATACGTGAATTGCCTCTAATGAACTATATATAACTTCAGCACCTATTTTCATTAAATCATCAATTACTTTTGAAACCAATTTTTCATTTCCAGGTATTGGTGTTGCTGAAATAATTACTAGATCATTTGGTGTGATTGCTACTTTTTTATGATCACCTGCTGCCATCCTTGTTAATGCAGACATTGCTTCACCTTGACTTCCTGTAGTAATTATTACAAGCCTATCATCTGGATAACTATTTATCATATCAATATCAATAAAAATATTCTCTGGTCCTTGTATATAGCCTAGTTCTCTTGCTGTTGTTATCATATTAACCATACTTCTACCACATATAGCAATTTTTCTTCCATATTTTATACATGAATTTACTATTTGTTGAACTCTGTGAACATTCGAAGCAAAAGTTGCTACAACAATTCTTTTAGTACAGTTTAAGAACAGTTTATCAAATACCTCTCCAACAGTTCTTTCTGACATTGTATACCCTTTTCTTTCAGAGTTAGTACTATCAGACATTAGAGCAAGAACTCCTTTATTTCCAAGTTCTGCAAGTCTACCAAAGTCCATTCTTTGTCCATCAATTGGAGTATAGTCAATTTTAAAATCTCCTGTATGAATTATAGTACCGACTGGTGTTTGTATAGCAAGTGCAACAGAATCTGGTATACTGTGTGAACTTCTTATAAATTCAACTTTAAATTTTCCAAGTTTTATTGTACTTCCTTGATTAACTATATGAAGTTTCGTGCTTCTTAAAAGTTTATGTTCATCTAATTTATTACTAATTAATCCTGCTGTTAATCTTGTAGCATATATTGGCACATTGATTTGTTTTAATAAATATGGAATTGATCCAATATGATCTTCATGTCCATGAGTAATAACAAGTCCTCTAATCTTGTTTTTGTTTCTTTCTAGATAAGTAATATCTGGAATTACTAAATCAACTCCCAACATGTCATCTTCTGGAAAAGCTAAGCCACAATCTACAATTACAATATCATTTTCGTATTCAAATACTGTAATATTTTTTCCTACTTCAAGCAAACCTCCTAATGGTATGATTTTTAATGGACTCTTTTTAAATTTAAAATCATTATCATTATTGTTTTTAGATACATTTTTCTTTGTTTTATCATTTATTACAGATAAGCTTTTTTCTATGTTTTCAATTTTAGCTAGTTTATTGTCATCTATTTTAATAATCGATTTTGAAGTAATATTTTTCCTTTCATATGATTTTCTGTTATTAGTTTTTCTTTGAGTATTTGTACGATTTTGTTTTTTAGAATCTTTTTTTTGATTCTCATTTGTGCTTAAATCTTTTGTCATTTTATCTCTCCTTCTTAAATTTATTTAGGTTTTAAGAAGCATAAATAGCATATTACACACAAAAAGTATACTTTTTGTGTAATATTTGTTTTTAAAACATCACATATTATATTATTTAAAAACACTTTACAATATTAAAACATGTTTTTATATTTATTACTCTATTGATTATATATCATATATTAAATACAAATATATATTGGTACCTACTTAAATATGTACAAAAATCCGCACAATACATATTAGCTTATACCATTAAGATTTCTCATTTTTTATTTTAATTATCTAACATATTTTAAATATTTTTTTATGCTTTATAAAATCTATCTCTTCTTTACCCTAAGGTAACAACTGATTAATATTATACTATATGTTACCAAATAAGTCAAATATTATACATAAAAAAACCTCCTGCCTATGCAAACAGAAGGAAAAATACTATGTTTATTAATTTATAAAATCTGTGTAATAATATCCTCATAATTCATATTTGAAATATACTTAGGCGCAACATCAGAAAAGTTCTTTGCACCCCTTATTCCATCTTTCCACATTCTATGTGTTGCTCTTGCATATGAAATCAAAATCGAAGATGTAAATTCAGGATTTGAATCAAGTTTTAATGAAAACTGTAATACTTGTTTAACTCCATCTGATGTATTTCCAACTCCAATTACCATACCTCCATGAGGTAACTTAGAATGGTTTAGTTTAAGTTCTTTGCTTGAAACAAAATTTACTGTCGTGTCATATTCATCAAAATAATTAGACATACTTTTTATTTTTTCTTCAATTTTTTTCTTATTTGCCCATTCTTCTACTACAACATAACATTCTCTATTATGCATTTGTTTCTTGGTAAAATCTGGGGTTTCTCCAGCAAGTACTCTGTCAATTGCCTCTTTTACAGGAACTGTATATTGTCTTGCATCTTTTACACCATCAATTCTTCTAATTGCATCTGAGTGTCCTTGACTTATACCATATCCCCAAAAAGTATATATCTTTGAATTTGGAAGAATAGATCTAATTAGTAACCTCATTTGAGAAAATAATCCTGGATCCCATCCAATTGACGTCATAGCAATTGTATCCCCCTGTTTAGCTGCATCATCCATTTTTCTTGTATATTCAAGTGCCTTTGCATGAGTATCAAAACTACACACAGTATTAAAAAATAAAGCAAATGCAGGGCCTTGTATAGGAAGGTCAGTTGCTGAACCTCCGCAAAGAATAACAACATCAATTTTTCCTACCCATTGGCTCATATTATCATATTTTATAACTGGTACAGATGAGTTTGTTTGAATAGTTTCTGGATTTCGTCTTGTAAAAATACATACAAGTTCCATATCAGTATTTTTTACAATTTGACTTTCTACTCCTTTTCCAAGGTTTCCATATCCAGCTATTGCAACTTTAATCTTATGATTATTCATATTTCATCTCTTCTTTCTATACTGTAATACTTATTTCCTTTATATTTATAATATGACCATTTCTTTATTTTTATTTCTAATTATTAAATAAGCTACACCAGAAATTAAAAATGTTATTCCATAAGATATAAATATAACTCCCCAATTACCATTAGTAATGCTACTACCTGCAATACAAGAAGATATAATAGAAGGAAATCTTGCAAAAGAACTAATACATAAAAACTTGAGTGGCTTAACAGGAAGAAGTCCCCCAATATATACTATTAGATCCTTTGGTGTACCTGGTATAAAAAAAAGTATAAATAAAGTTAAGTATAAACTCTTTTGATTAGAAAATACTTTGCTATTCTCTATTTTTTTTACTCTTTCCTTTGAAGCAAAACTATATATAAAATCTCTTCCTAGCTTTCTTACAGCAAAGAAAACTACAAAACTGCTAATAAAAGCTCCTAATGTAATTATTAGTGTACCCCATATAGGTCCATAACACATTCCTGCAAGTAATTCAATTGGTTCTCCTGGTAATATTGCAAATAGAACTTGTGCGAACATTAAACCGATTATCTCTAAAACTCCTTTTATACCCATAGATTGAATATTTTCTTTAAATCTTAATCTTCCCTCCATTGTAGATAAATCTTTAAAAATTGGGATTAATTCAATTGTTATATAAATAAATAATGCAATAAATGCTATAAATAAAATTATTTTTAAAAACTTCATATTTTTTTCTTTATTTTTCATTTTCTTATTCTTTCTCTTTTATTTCTATTTTCTCTAATTTTTCATATAAATCAGGATATTTCTTTTTCATATTTAATGGTTTTAAATCTTTACTTACCCACGCATGAACAGTATATCCTTTATTTATTATTTTTTCATCTTGTTCTTTTTTTACTTCATATTCAAATTCAATCCTAGCAGGTGTGAGTTTTCTAATAAATACTTTTATTAACAATTCATCTTCATAATCTGCAGGTGATATATATTTACTATTTAGTTCTACAATCGGTGTCATAATTCCCATTTTTTCAAATTCAGAATATGAAATTCCAATAACTTTTTTTATAAAATCAGTACGAGCTACTTCATACCAAATTGGATATACAGAGTGATGTACAATACCCATCTTATCTGTTTCTGCATATCTTACTACTATTTTACTTTCGGTATACATATTTTCACATCCTTTTAATGCAATTATTAATATTATATAACAAATAAACTAAAATGACTACTTTATTCGTATAAAAATATTTAATTTGTATAATTTTTAAAAATTTGGAAAATATATATTTGAAAATAATTAAAATAATAAATTTTTAAGAGCATTTGCTCTAGATGGAGGTTTTATGGCTACAGAAAAACATATTTTAGTAACAGGTTCGTCTACTATTTCGTGGAAAGATGCTATAATTCGGAACTATAAATGAGGCATCAAAAACAATTGATTACTTAACAGGAGTTAAAGTATTAAATCAAACAGCTAAAATAAACGGTAAAAAAATATCTGAATACTATGTCGATTTAGACATAAGCTTTACAATAAATAGAGATACGGATTCAGAATAAGGAGGCAAAATATGAAAAATAATCCTTTAGAAAGCTCAAAAGAATATCAAAATTACGTTAATAAAAAGTCACCAAATTCACCTATATTAAAAAATTGTTTTAATGCATTTTGGGTTGGTGGGCTAATTTGTTCTATTGGTCAAATTATACTAAATATTTGCAAATCAAGAGGTTTGGATACCCAAATCTCTGGAACTATTGTATCAATTATTTTAATAGGAATTAGTGCATTTTTAACAGGCCTTAATCTTTTTAATAAAATAGGAAAATTTGCTGGTGCAGGTTCTTTAGTTCCAATTACAGGTTTTGCAAACTCTATCGTTTCCCCTGCAATGGAATTTAAATCAGAAGGCTATGTTATGGGTGTTGGAGGAAAAATGTTTACTATTGCAGGTCCTGTTTTAGTATTTGGTATTTCCGCTTCTATAATTGTAGGTATTATTTATTTAATATTTAATACTCAATCAATTACATTAGTTTAGAAAAAATCTGGAATCATTTATTACTTCTTAGAAAGGAATGATTGTAACAATGAAAAAAATAGGAAATCAAACTATTAAATTTGATAATCCACCAAGTATTTTAGATGCTGCATGTATTGTTGGGCCAAAAGAAGCGGATGGTCCTCTTGCAAAATATTTTGATAAATGCTTAGATGATGAATTTTGGGGAGAAAAAACTTGGGAAAAAGCAGAAAGCAAGATAATAAGAGAAACTGTCAATATATTATTTTCAAAATCTGGCATATCCAATAAAGATATCGACTACTGTTTTGCAGGTGATTTATTAAACCAGTGTATATCTTCTAGCTTTGGCCTTCGTGATTCAAACATTCCATATTTTGGAATATTTGGTGCTTGCTCAACTTTTGTTGAAGCTATATCTCTTGCATCGGTATTTATAGAATCTGGTGCAGGAACAAATGCATTATGTGCCGCTTCTAGTCACTTTTGCAGTGCAGAAAAGCAATTCCGTTTTCCATTAGAGCTTGGAAATCAAAGACCACCTTCTGCGCAATGGACTGTTACAGGTTCTGGAGCAACCATTATATCTAAGGAAGGAAAAGGTCCATATATTACTCATGCTACACCTGGAAAAATTGTTGATATGGGAATAAAAGATGCAAACTCTATGGGTGCTGCCATGGCACCTGCAGCACTAGATACATTGCTTGCACATTTTAATGATACAGGTAGAAATCCAAGTTATTATGATGCTATTATCACTGGAGATTTAGGACATATTGGTAAAGAAATTTTAATAGATCTTGCAATAACAAAAGGATATAACATTAAATCAAACTATAATGATTGCGGTGTTTTAATATTTGATAAAGAAACCCAAGATGTTCATTCTGGCGGAAGCGGATGTGCCTGTTGTGCTAGTGTGTTTTCAGGATATTTATTAGATTGTTTAAGAAAAAAGAAATATAAGAAAATACTACTCATGGCAACTGGAGCTTTAATGAACTCTACAACTTCACAACAGGGTGAAAGTATTCCTGGAATTGCACATGCGATTTCTATTGAAATATGAAAGGAACGTGATTTAAAATGGATATATTTCAGAATATGGACTGGATGCAATTATTATATTGTTTTGTAACTGGTGGAATAATTTGCGTAATTGGTCAAATTTTAATTGATAAAACAAAACTTACTCCTGCTAGAATTTTAGTAATATTTGTAACTGCTGGTGCTATTTTAGGAGGACTTGGAATCTATCAGTATTTAGTTGATTTTGCAGGTGCTGGTGCTACTGTTCCTTTAACAGGATTTGGATACAATCTTGCAAAAGGTGCTATAGAAGGTGTACAGCAATATGGTTTAGTTGGAGCATTTATTGGTGGTGTTAAAGCTTCAGCTGGTGGAATTGCAGCAGCAGTATTTTTCGGATATATCGCATCTTTAATTGCAAAACCTAAGATGAAAAAACAGTAAAAGAGTAGAAATCTAAATTTCTACTCTTTGTATATCTTTGATACTTTCTTCTTCATCAAGTAATTTATTTGCTACTTCAATAAAGTTTGTTTCTGTGTCTGTTAAGTATATTTCATATTTTCCTTTTTCTGTTTTTTTTGATAATCCATTTTCTTCTAAATATTTTTTCAAATACTTTCCTAATTTTTCACCTGTGTTTATTACATCTACATTGTTTCCTAATTCTTGCAAGATCAAATTTTTAAATAGTGGATAATGTGTACAACCTAAAACTAAATAATCTATATTATTAAATGTCTTCATATATTCTTTAATTGTATATTTTGCCACTTCATTTGAAATCCATCCTTCTTCAGCTAATAAAGCTAAAAGTGGACATTCAACACTCTTTATATAACTATTTTGTATTTCTTCTTTTATTTGTTTTTCCCATTGCTTACTTTTTATAGTTCCTTTAGTTCCAATAATTCCTATTTTCTGCCCTATTGTCACTTTAGTTTTTAAATACTCTACAGTAGGTTTAATAATTCCTATTATTGGAATATCGTATTCCTTTTGAAGGGTTTCAAGTGCTTGACTTGTCGCTGTCCCACATGCTATTACAATAAGCTTTACTTGTCTCTTTATTAAAAACTCTACACATTTTCGTGAAAGTTCAATAATTGTTTGTTCTGATTTATTACCATATGGAAAACTTTTTGTATCCCCCAAATAAATTATATCTTCATTTGGTAAAAATTTTTTTACCTCAGAAAGTACAGTTAGCCCTCCTACACCTGAATCAAACATTCCAATTGGCTGATTATTCATTAAAATACCTCTTTCTTATTTATTTTAACTTCTAAGCTCTGCATTAAAGCTTTTTTCCAATTCTTTTATAACTTTTTCCATTACAGGATTAATCTCTTCGTCAGTTAATGTTTTATTTACATCACGGAAAGTTAAAGCATATGCAACACTCTTTTTATTTTCGCCTAGTTTATGATCATGGTATACATCAAATAAAACTATATTTTCTAGTATTTTTTTTGCTTGTTTTGCAATAACTGCTTCTATTTGTCCTACTAAAACATCTTCATCTACTATAATAGCAATATCTCTCTCTACTGCAGGGAATTTAGGTATAGGTGTATATTTTTTGTTATTCTTTGCATATTTTACAATTTTTGAAATATTAACTTCTGCTAAATATTTTTCTCCTGTCATTCCATAATTTTCTACTACTTTTGGATGAATCTGTCCAAAAGTTACAATAATATCATTTCCAATATAAATATTAGCTGTCCTTCCTGGATGATAACTTTGATTTTCTTCTTCAGCATTTATTTGATATCTAACAATACCTGCTGTTTCCAATATATTCTCAATTATTCCCTTTAATACATAGAAATTTACTTTCTCACCATACATACCTATAGTTAGAATTGTATCCTCCTGTGCTACCTCTCCTTTTTGAATTCTTCCATCTACGTTTTTATATGTCCTAGAAATATCAAATAATCCTACATTTTTATTTTTCTTTGCATAGTTATTTGCAATCATTGTAAGCATTGATGGAATTGTAGTTGGTCTCATAATAGTATAATCTTCACTTAGTGGATTTTTGATTTTAATTATTTCCTCTGAATATGGAACACATGACTTTTCTAAATCTTTTTCATTCATAAATCCATAAGTATAAATTTCTGATAATCCGCTGTTTACAAGAACATATTTTAACTCATCCTCTATTTTCTGTTTTTTTGTTCGAATTCCTACTGTTGTATCTGTTTTTGTTAAAGTACTTTGTAATTTATCATAGCCATAAAATCTTAGTATTTCTTCTGCAATATCTGCTTCTTGCTGTAAGTCCATACGAAAATATGGTGAAACGGCAATATCATTTTCTTCTTTTATTTCTAATTTTTCTAAAATATCTATCATTTCTCCTTTAGATACTTCTACACCTATTAGGCTATTAATTTTTTCTACATTTAATGGAATTCTATATTCTTTTTGCTTTTTCGGATATACATCTATTTTTCCTGGAACGATATCTCCAATTTTTAAAATTTGCACTAATTCTATAGCACGATTAACAGCTTTTAGCGCATTTTCTGGTGATAATCCTTTTTCGAATCTAGATGATGCTTCTGTTCTTAATCCTACTTTTTTAGCTGTTTTTCTTACACTTCCACCATAGAAAACAGCAGATTCAAATACAATAGCCTCAGTATCTTTTTCTATTTCTGAATTTAATCCTCCCATAACGCCAGCAATAGCAACTGGTTTTTTCTCATCCGCAATTACAAGCATATTGCTATCCAAAACTCTTTCTTCTTCATCTAATGTTGTTATTCTCTCTCCATCTTCAGCTCTTCTAACAATAATATGTTTTCCTTCTATTGAATTAATATCAAATGCATGCATTGGTTGCCCCATCTCAAGCATAACGTAATTTGTAATATCTACAATATTATTAATACTTCTTATACCACATGCATTTAATCTTCTTACCATCCATTTAGGTGATGGACCAATTTTAATATTTTTTACCATTCTAGCTATATACCTATAGCATAAATCAGGATCTTTTATTTCTACTTTTAAACCTTCTATTTCATCTTTATCTTCTACATCTTGCTCTAATAAACCTTTATGAGGATTTTTAAATTTTTGATTTAGTGTAACTGCTGTTTCTCTTCCTAATCCTTCTATTGATAAACAATCTGGTCTATTAGGTGTAATTTCAAAGTCTATAATCTCATCTTTTAATTCTAAAACATCTACAATATCTTCACCTAATCTTTTTTCCAATTCTTTATCTAATATCATTATTCCATGTTCTATCTGTCCTGGATAATTTACTAAATCAAGTCCAAGTTCTTGGACTGCACACATCATTCCACAAGAATCTACTCCGGCGTAGTTTACCTTTCTTTATTTTTACTCCTCCTGGAAGGCTAGATCCGTCCTTAGCAATTGGAACAATATCTCCTACCTTTACATTATCTGCTCCTGTAACAATTTGAAGTACTTCTCCTCCAACATCTACTTTTGTTACTATTAACTTATCTGCATCTGGATGTTTTTCTATCTCCAATATCTTCCCTACTACAACATTTTTTATATCTTCTCCTCTTGATTCTATAGTTTCTACTTTAGAACCTGTCATAGTTAATCTATCTGCTAAAGTTTTTACATCAACAGGAATATCTGAATACTCTTTTAACCATTCAACACTTGCTTTCATCTTTACCTCCTTATTTAATTAAAATTGTTTTAAAAATCTTACATCATTTTCATATAATAATCTCATATCATCAATACCATATTTTGCCATTGCTATTCTTTCTACTCCAAATCCAAATGCAAATCCAGAATATTCATTTGGATCAATTCCACAATTTCTTAATACATTTGGATGAACCATTCCACAGCCTAATAGCTCAATCCAACCTTCTTTTTTACATACTCTGCATCCTTTTCCTCCACATACGAAACATGAAACATCAGCTTCTGCAGAAGGTTCTGTAAATGGGAAATGATGTGGTCTAAATCTAATCTTTGTATTTTCTCCCAAACATTTTTTAGCAAACATCTCTAAAGTTCCTTTTAAATCTCCCATAGATATATTTTTATCTATAACTAATCCTTCTATTTGATGAAATACTGGTGAATGTGTTGCATCAACAGAATCAGAACGATATACTTTTCCAGGACAAATAATTTTAATTGGTGGTTTTTGTTTTTCCATTACTCTTACTTGTACTGGTGATGTTTGAGATCTAAGGATTATATCATCTGTTATATAGAAAGTATCTTGCAAGTCTCTTGATGGATGATCTGGTGGTGAGTTTAATTGATCAAAATTATTAAATGTTGTTTCTATTTCTGGTCCATCAGCAATTTCATATCCCATTCCCAAAAATATTTCTTTTACTTCATCAATAACTTTTGTAATTGGATGTATAGATCCAAGTTCAATCTTTTTACTTGGCATCGTAACATCAATTTTTTCTGTTTTTAGTTTTTCTTTTAATTCTTCAGATTTTAATTCTACTTCTTTTTGTTTTATTAATTTTTCTAATTCGTCTCTTACCTCGTTTACTAAGCTACCAATAATTGGTCTTTCTTCTGAAGATAATCCACCCATCCCTCTTAAGATAGTAGTTAATTCTCCTTTTTTACCAAGATATTTTACACGAGTTTCATTTAGAGCATTTACATCCTTGGCATTTGTAATTTCTTCTTTTGCTTTTTTACTAATTTGTAAAATCTCTTCTTTCATCTTACTCTCCTTTCCATTAAAGTGGGACCAAAAAGGGTCTGACCCTTTTTGGTCCCCCTGTTAAACAAAAAAATCACTTCATCCCATAGGACGAAATGACTCGTGGTACCACCTAATTTTATTAATTAAAATAATTAACCTCATTATATGTTATAACGGAACAACCGCTTCTCCCTACTGCAGTTTTCAAAAGAAGACCTAAAAAGTGAAATTTCTTTAAATAGAATATAACAGGATCTCAGCATCCCTGTCTCTCTGTGATATTTTGTCTATTTACTTACTTTGCTTTTTATTTGGTTTTATATTATTGCAATATATTTTAACATATTGTTTTATTGGTTTCAATACTTTTACTTTAAAATTTCCTAAAAACTTGCTTATTAACATAATTTATCGTATAATGTTTATGCATATTTTGTGCACGATCCTTTACACGAATTGCACGACGAATATGACAACTGCTTTATGCAGAAAGGAGACAAGGGAAAGTGAATGTTGATCTTAGTGGATTAATGATTGATTTAGGTTCACCTAAAAAATTGATACCTATAAACGGTATCTTATTGATTGAACCCGTTAGTAACTATTATTCAAATGTTTACCTTAAGAAAGATTATATTAATCTTTGTGGTAATCAAACATTTATTACAATTAATATGTCTATTAACGAAATTAAATCAAAAATAAATACCGCAATCATCAAAGCAAATAAGCAAATTCTGGAGGAGGCATAAGCCTCCTCTTTCCCTTTATTCTAATATATCAACTGCATTATCTTGTTTCATTCCCTCTAGGTTATAGTAAGTTGAAGGAACTATTCCTACAATTATATTTTCCGCTATTATAACTTGATTTACGATTTGCTGTTCTACTGCATGAAAAGGCATTAAAATATTTACATTAAATTTTACTTCTAAATAAATTCTATGTAATGTCTGGTTTATTCCTGCAGATATAAATTCACTTTTAAAATCAGTTTCAACATTTCCTGCTGTTGACACTTTTATTGGTATTTTAGGTCCTCTTCCAGATAATATTTTGCTACCTGTTATGCTTCCCAAATAAATCCATACATCGTCACTATGATTATTATTTATTTCTTTTTGAATATAATTTGCTACATCCGATATTATTTTATTTATTGATACTATATTTGCTTTTATCATCGTTACATTATCATTTTTATCTTTGTAAATAGTAACAATATCCTCATATTGATATTTTGCCATTACCTCTGTCGCCTTCTCATTAGAAATAATTGTAGCTATACTTTTTGTTTTATCAATACATAATGTATCTATAATTGGAGTTATAGAATGAAATATGATTATCGATACTATTAATGTAATTAAAATAATAAAAATAAATTTTAAAATTTTCTTTTTTATCCTATATTTTGAATCATCTGAATTATACCCATAAATAATTTTGGGAATTCTTATTCTCTTTCTTGAGTAAATTTTATCCATTATTATCACCTATATAATTAAATGACACAGCAATTTACTGTGTCATTTTTATTTTATGCTGTTGCTACATTTTTTGTTAATCTATGTTTTGGAATAAACAGCTGTTGTCCAGGATAAATTTTATTTTCATCTTCTATATTGTTTACCCTAACAATTTCATCTATTGTACTTTTGTGTTTTTTCGCAATATTCCATAATGTATCACTTTTTTTTACAAAATATATTGTCATACTATATAAATTATCTTGTTTTAAATCATCCATAGTTATATTGTCAATAACTTTTATATTTTTTTGTTTAGATGCATTAATATTAAATAGTAAATCAATTTTTATATCAATAATACCATCTGATAAAACAACAAAATCTTGCATGCCTAGTTCAATTTCTGTTGAAATTGAACTATTTAGATTTACTCCATTTAAAGCAGCGGTAAAACTAAATGGAAGCTTATATTGTACAGTATCTAATCCAGCTAAATCATTTGACTGGAATACAAAATTTATTTCTACATCTCCATCATATATTATATTATCTTGTATTACATCTTCTTTATTAATATTAACTTTAACTATTGTATCATATATTTTATTTTCTCCAATTTCTTGTATTACAGCTCTTTCTCTAATATTACACGTCTGTCTTGAAGTTGTTTTATCTGTTAAAACCACAACATTTCTTTGATCAAAATTAACTTCTTTACATGTACTATATAAATCTTCTATTATTTGTATTTGTTTTGTTTCATATACTTTGCACATAATTTCAAATTCTGCTTCTATATATATTGAATGTTCATCCTCCGGATTTGGATTTATTATTATATTTTTTAATTTATATTTAATTTCAGGAAGATTATCTTCTGTTACATTAGGCATGTCAATAAATCCCATAATTGGTATCATAGTCTCCTGCGTACATATTCTTCCATCTTCAGTTAAATACATAATCTTTACACACGCTTCCGCTTTAGCAAGTATTTTATTATAGCTTATTTTTGCATCTTTGTTTACAATGTTTAAACTCATACTAAGGATTTCCGCTATAGTATCAGCATTATCAATTATAACAGTATCTTTAGCAATTGTTTTTGTATTTCCCTCGCCAATTATAGAATTAACCTCTAAAGGAGATTTCAAACATTGAATATCTTGATCTAAATCTAAATTACTAATAAATTCTAAATTTTCATTTGTATATACATTAGCATCTATACTTAGTGAAACTTTAACATTTACTTTTCGACCATTTAATATTTTACATTCTATTGATTTTATAGATATATCTTCATCTAAAATCATGCTACTATTACATCCATCTATATCTAAAATTTCAGTAAAATCTATACTCGAATTTAAACCTCTTATATTTTGATTCTCTGTATCTGCTAAATACATTATATATACATTCACATTACCATCAATTCGTACTTTTCCATCTAATATTTCTTTTTTATATACACAAACATTTCCTGATACATTGATTGCATTTAATATATCTGGCTTTACATCTGGTACAATAATGTCTCCTTCTACAAATATAACATCAGATTTTTGTCCAATAATTTTACTAACACATAAAGTTTCATTTGTTGTATTTACATCCATTATAAATACCTCCTTTTTAGTATTTCGTTTTTCTATGTATTAAATATATTTCAATGCATAAAAAAAAATTCCTACTTCAAGGAATTTTTTTATCATTTTTTAAATTCATATTATATTAAAATCTTTTCTTAATATATTATACCATTTTAACTTTTTTAGTAGTTTCTACAGGTGGAATTAAAGGAGTATATGTATCTCCATTTAGTACTTGGACTTCCACTGTTCTTGTTAAAACATCTGTATAACTATATGTTACATTTCTTTCGTTTTCTTCATATTTAACTATAAATAAATTTGGATATGCTTTTTGTATTGTAGCCTCTTTCTCAAATGATTTGCTTCTTCCTAATGTTCCTTTTACAATTATCTTTTGTCCAATTTTTTCTGATATGTCTGTCTTTAAGTTTGTAATATCATCTTTGTAAATCATTTTGATCACCTACTTCATTAATATGTGCAAATTATACCATTTTCTACATAATCTGTCAAAAGCATATAAGTTATGTATAGCCTATTTTTTATTGATATTTCAGTACTTATATAGTTTTATTACATTTGTATTACAATATGGTTACAAAAACATTACATAGTTTTGACTTGCTAGGTTCTATTAGATTCTAAAAATGAATACAATTGTAAAAACAACGTATTATATGAGGAGGATTTTCATTTGAAAGGAGCAGTTTCAAACCACTTACCTATAACAAATAGAACAGTAAAAGGTAAGAAAGCAATAGAAGAACGTGCTTGTGAACTTGCACAATATATAATAGATTCAAAAGATACTGTAAGAGGAGCAGCAAAAAAGTTTGGCATAAGTAAAAGTACAGTACACAAGGATGTTAGCGAAAGACTACTTAAGATAAATCCCATTCTCGCTATAGAAGTTAGAAAAATACTTGATGAAAATAAAGCAGAAAGACATATACGTGGTGGTATGGCAACAAAATTAAAATATAGTCATAAACAAGATAATGTAAGCTAATAGTTAGAAAGATTAAAAATACCAAAAGAAGTCTAAAGACTTCTTTTGGTATTTTTTAATCTTTTAAGCTATTTTGTTTTAATCTTAAATATCCAAGTTCTTCCCAGCTGTTATAAGCTAAATTTAACTTAAATACAAGTCTTGGTTTTGCTCCAGCCCTATTTTTATCAACCACGCACGCATAATATCTTACGTCTGGATCATCATATTTTTTTAATGGATAAAATTTTGTATCTACCTCTTCTAGAGAATATTCATATTCTCCTAAATTATCTCTGTTAATTTGTTTAAATAAGCATAGAGTATCTAGCACTTCTTTTACTGTTCTACTTACTGCCAAATCATTAATATTTAAATTAATTGGCGCTGTTGTAGTCTCTGCAAGTTGAATAGTAGATCCAATATATATATTGAAGTTTTGCGCTATATTAGAAAGAATAGTTGCTGTTCTTTTAATCTCCTCACTATTACCTATGTTTTCTGTATCAGTTTTTAATGTATCATAAAATACATATTCGATTTTTTCTTTGTAATAGTAATTCATAATTACTTTTTGCAATTCATCATTAGTATGATCTGTAATATTTATAAAATGAATTCTATCTCCAATTTCTCCTTCTAACCATTTTATAGCCGAAACAGTCTCATTAAATTGTGTAGATATCTTTGATAATCTTTCTATAAAGTCATTTTGACTTTCATGTTCTTTTTTTAAAACATACCCATTTTTGTCTACTTCTACATTTTTTCTATTATCTGGTTTAAATTTGAATTCTAACAATTCTCCTTCTGATACTTTAAGTGTTTTTTCATGCATTTTCTGTATTTCTGGATTATTTAAGATTGTTGTAATTAAACACAATTTCATTTTTTCTTCAGACATCTCATTAGAAATTACTAACACCTTTTTTTTATGTATGAAAGAAATATATGCTGCTAAATTTACAGTAAATCTACTTTTACCAGCATTTGATGGCATTGCAAATGCCATTGTTTCTCCCTTTCGTATACCTTTAAATACACTACTTAATATATTAAATGGTAAACTTATTCCATTTGTAAGATTATTATCCCCTTCTAATAAAAATTTCGTAAGATTATTAGTTAAAACTGCTTGTTTGAACTTATGAGTGATAGTAACCTGATTTACTGCATTTTCAACTTCTTGTGCTGACATTTTATCATACAACTCATAATCAACTATTTCTACTATTTTATCCTGGATTTCTTTTATTGGTATAATTAAATAATTCTTTCTAAGAATGAATAGTTTTTTAAGTTCTGTATAGACTTTTTCAAAATCATATTTTTTCCCTTCAACCATTCTTTTTAATTTGTGTTTTAATTCATAAGAATCCTTTGTATCTTTAGCAAAAGTAAAATCTTTTTTTGCAATCTCTGAAGCATATGCTTGTCCTTCTGTAAATAAAACGCTTTTATATATATTTAATAAACTTTCATCTTCAAAAAAACAATCCTCATGTAAAAAATAATACATACTAATTGATTTGGGATTTGATAATAATAGTCCTATATATTCTTCTTCTAAACTCTCATTAATAAGTTTTTCAGGAATATTGGTATCACTTTCTTCTGTTTTATTTTTTTCTAAATTACTATTTCTTGTTTTAACTCCAACTTTTTCTTTATTGTCATTATTTCTAACATTTTTTTTCATATTAAACTTTTCTAGTTTTTCTAAAGCTTTTTCTAAATCTCCAAATTTTATATATCGTTTTATTTCTTCAATCTCTTCTTCATTTTTATCTGTTCTTATTTGTTCTAGTAGACCATATAGCTCTTCTAATTTTTGCATTAATAATAACCTCCTTTATTTGTTATTTAATATTAAATATATTTAAAATATAGCATACATGGATATTTTTTTCAATTCATTTTAATAAAAGATTTATTCACCTTATTACAATTTTCGACATAAAATATACTAATTTGTTTTGATTTGAGGTGATAGATTGTGAAAATAAGAAAAGGTGATATTGTTGGAAGAATTTCATATAATAAAGATATCTTATTTTCTGTAGAAAAAATAATACACACTAATATAGAATCACCAATTGTTATTTTAAAAGGTATCACTCACAGAATTGTTGCAGATGCTCCGTTAGCTGATTTAGAGCTTATTCATAGAAATCGCATAACGCGTAGTATTAAAAATTTAGATTATAAATTAGAAAGTAGAATAAATACACTAAATCCTCAAAAAAGTAAAAATATATTTAAAAGGTCTTTACCCCGGGAGTATAAAAAATACAATTTATACAGGAAAAATACTTCATCTAGATGGTGATAAAAAATATAGCGAAAAATCAGCAAAATATTATAAAAAAATAGGACTAGATGCTGTTGTAAAAAATATACCAGAGTATAAACAAGCGTCTGTAGTAAAAAATCTTCTTGATAAATATAATCCTGATATATTAGTAATTACTGGTCATGACGGTATGATAAAAAATGGTAAAAATTATAATGACATCTATAATTATAGAAACTCTAGATACTTTATTAACACAGTAAAAGAGGCAAGAATATGGTCAAAAAGCAGAAATGATCTTGTTATATTCGCTGGAGCATGTCAAAGTTTTTTTGAAGCAATTATGGAAGCTGGAGCAAATTTTGCTTCTTCTCCTGCTAGAATCTTAATAGACTTTATGGATCCATTAATTGTAGCTGAAAAAGTTGCAACAACAGAGACCTATAAATATATATCAATAAATGATATTGCATACGAATTACGTGATGGTACCAAAGGCGTTGGTGGAAGCCGGATCAAAAGGTAAAAAATTTGTTGTATTTACTTCATAAAAAAGGAAAGCAAATATATGCTTTCCTTTTTTGTAAAGTAAATACTCTTCTATTCATCATTTTTATCTTCATATTTTAATTCTTTGTCAACTAAGTTATTTTTGCAAGCTTTTACCCATACAATTCTTTTATCTTCATATTCTTCTACTTTATACGTTACTCTTTCTGTTTCAATAATTGGTTTTTCATTTTCTTCGGGAATTCTACCTAATTCTTCTATTAAATATCCTGATAATGTATCATAATCTCCTTCTGGAATATCTATTTGTAATATTTTCTTTAAATCATTGATGTTTACTCCTCCACTAATCATATATGTATTTTCATCAATTTTTTCATATTCCTTTTCTATCTCATCATACTCATCAAAAATATTTCCTACTAGTTCCTCTAAAATATCCTCCATTGTAACAAGTCCTGCTGTTCCACCATACTCATCTACTACTATAGCCATTTGTTTTTTATTTTGCTGTAATTCCTTAAATAGTTCATTAATCATCTTGGATTCTGGTATAAAATATACTTCTTTTACTAAGTTTTTAAGTTTTGTTGTTTTTTTGTTACTTTTTACAAATTTTAAGATATCTTTTACAAATAAAATTCCCTTTATTTCATCTATTGTTTCGTTGTATACAGGTATTCTACTATATTGATAATTTCCTTCTCCTATTTCATTAAGTATTTCATCTATATCATCATTTATATCTACAGCAAAAATATCTGTTCGAGGCGTCATAATTTCTGATGCCGTAATATCATTAAATTCAAATACATTATTAATCATTTCTTTAGCATCTTCATCAATTGTTCCACTTTCTCTACCTACATCTACCATCATTCTAATTTCTTCTTCTGTAACAGTTTCTTCTGTTTGCTCATTTACCCCAAATAATTTAGAAACTAGATTTGTGGATGATGTTAATATTTTTACAAATGGTGCCGCAATAATAGAAATAAATCTTATTACACCTATACTTACAAATGTAATTTTTTCATAATATTTCATTGCTAATCTTTTTGGTACTAATTCTCCAAATATTAGAGTAAAATAAGATAAAATTATTGTAATGATAATTATTGAAATACCTTTCCATACATCAATACTAAAAGCTGGAATTAAACTATTTAAAAAAGGTGCTAACCTATCAGCAAATGCATCTGATGCAAAAGCACTAGATAGAAAACCTGCAAATGTAATTCCAATCTGAATCGTTGCCAAAAATTTACTTGGTGTTTTTAACATTTTACTAATCTGCTGTGCCTTTTTATTCCCTTCTTTTGCCATTTTATTGATTTTTGCATCATTTAAAGATACAAATGCCATTTCTGTTGCAGCAAAAAAAGCATTTACTAATATTAAAATTATTAAAACTATAATCTGTGCAATCATATAATTTTATTTTGTCTTCCTTTCTTTTTTAGGATATTCATATTATATTTGATAACTAAGTATATGTCAATTATTATACAAAATATATAATGTATTATTTAAATCTTAATCCAGATTATTAAACTACATGTATATCTGTATATTAATATGTTGGATACTCTTTAAATTCAAATTAAAAGTCAAAAACAGATATACAGATATTATGATTAATCATAATATGTAACAAAATATTTTATTTTACATATTATATATTAGGCTTGTGCTAAAATATAATAGAAGGGAAAGATTCTAATGGAATTTGAAAAAGATAAATGTCCAATTATTGACATTGATGGAGTTATTGCATCTGGAAAGCAATTTGACCTAGATATAGTTCTTCCAGAAGATAATCGTGATGTAATATATGGTATCGTAAGGGATTGCTATAAAGATCCAATATGTGATGCAGTTGTAAAACTAATAGAAGTAAGCTATGAAAAGGGTAAAGAAGAAAGAAAACCTGTTTCTCATACTTTTACTGATAAAGATGGTGAATTTGTATTTGGTCCTTTATGTCCAAATAGAAAATATGAAATCCAAATTTGGGTAAATAATGTTAAACATTGCAAAATATGTGCAAAATGTAAACATGAAGGAAAATGTTTAAAGGGTATAGATTTAGGAAAATGTAACCCATATATGGATATTGAACCTAGACAACTTGATGCTACTGAAATTATAGATGAAATTAAATAATCTTGCATAAATATGAAGTTAAAAATGGGAATCATTACATGATTCCCATTTTTTTTGCAAATTTTTTTCCTGTTTTCATCATTTTCTTTTTATTAATTCCTAAAGTTTCTCTATACATTATAACCATTCCAGCTGTTACCATACTTCCCATTACCATTCCTTTTATAAATTTCATAATTACCTCCTTCATTTATTATAATCGCAATTTTATTATTTCTCTTTAGGGTCATTTATATACTTTCTTATAATAGTATAAATTTCATGGATTGTTATAATTAGTAAAAAATATCCAAAATATTTTCTTAGTGCATTTACATCTGTTTTATTAGATAACGTAGCTCCTACTATTGCACCTATTATTCCTGATATTGTAACTGGTAACGCAACTTTCCATTTAATTATTTTTTGTTTTATATTAACTAAAATTGCTACTATAGATGTTGGAATAAAAAAAACTAAATTACTTGCCTGTGCTTCGTGTTGATTCATTCCAATAAAAAGGGATAAACATAGGATTAAGATTGTTCCTCCTCCCATTCCTGTACCACTAACTATACCTGATAAGATTCCTATTAATACTTCCCACATTTCTCCTCCAAATTGATTTTAAAAAAAACTTAATTTTATTGATACATATGCCAAAAATATCGTAAAAGCAATTTTTAAATATTTATCTGAAATTTTTTTTAAAAGTTTTGCTCCAATATATCCTCCTATAATTCCTCCAATCGAGCATAATATTCCAATTTTCCAATTAATATAGTGATTCTTATAATAAAATATTCCACTTGTTATTACCATTGGTAATATACAAAATACAGAAGTAGCTCTTGACTCTGGTTCTGTCAAATTCAAATAATAAACAAAAGCAGGAACTAGTATCATTCCTCCACCTGAGGCAAAGAATCCATTTACTATTCCTGCTATTATTCCTAAAATTATCTTTTTTAACATTGCTAACACCACTTGATTTTATTATAATTATAGTATTTGTTTTTTTATTTTTTTTATTCTATATTTTCATCTTTTATGTAATATTTTGTACTTAACATTTTATCAGGCAAATACTGTTGTTTTACAACATGTCCTGGATAATCATGAGGATATTTATATCCTACTCCATATCCATATTCTTCCATCCCCTCTGCTGGCGCATTTCTAATATGCATTGGTACCTCTCCTGTATCTTTTGAGCTAACATCTTGCAAAGCTTTATTAATGCCTAAATATGTAGCGTTTGATTTTTTTGATGTTGCAACATATGTTGCCGCTTCTGATAATATTATTCTTGCTTCTGGCATACCTACCATATTTACCGCCTGCATTGCAGCAGTTGCAACAACTAATGCATTAGGATTTGCCATACCAACATCTTCAGAAGATGCAATAACAATTCTTCTTGCTAAGAACATTGGATCTTCTCCTCCATTTAAAGCTCTTGCAAGATAAAAAATTGCTGCATCTGGATCGCTTCCTCTCATAGATTTTATAAATGCACTTATATTATCATAATGACTGTCTCCATTTTTATCAAATATTGCTTTTCTATTTCTAACACTATCTGCTGCAATTTCATTTGTAATATGAATTTCTCCATTTTCATCCATATTTGTAGTTAAAACTGCAACTTCAAGTCCATTTAATGCTGTTCTTACGTCACCATTTGATACTTCAGCAATTTTCATTAAAGTCTCATCTTCTATTTTTACATTATATGACTTTAGCCCTTCTTCTCTAGAGAGTGACATCTTTAATACTTTAAAGATGTCTTCTTTAGTCAAAGGATTTAGTTTAAAAACCATTGACCTAGATATTAAAGCTTTATTAACTTCAAAATATGGATTTTCAGTTGTTGCTCCAACTAAGATTACTGTACCATTTTCTACAAAAGGAAGCAATGCATCTTGCTGAAGTTTATTAAATCTGTGAATTTCATCAATAAATAAAATGCATTTTCCTGTTGGATTTAAAAGTAAATTTTGTGCTTCTTCTATAGCTCTTTTTATATCTGGTACACCAGATGTTACAGCATTTAGTCTAATAAATTTATACTTTGTTGTATTACTTATAACTCTTGCAAGCGATGTTTTACCACAGCCAGGAGGTCCCCATAATATAATACTAGATAGTCGATCCGCTTTAATTGTTCTATATAATATTTTATTTTTACCTAAAATATGTTCTTGTCCTACATATTCGTCCAGTATTTTGGGCCTCATTCTATACGCTAACGGTTTAGTTAAATCCATTATAAATATCCTTCTTTCTTTTTTACTATAAAAAATAGTCTATTTGCTTAATAGTATTAATCCTTTTTTTATTATATCTTCTATTTCTAAACTATTTGTATCAATGCTTTCTACTGCTTTTTCAACTTCTTTTTTATTATATCCTAACACTTGAAGTGCAGCAATTGCCTCTGTTACTTTTCCTTCTGAATTTATATTTATATTTACCTCTTCTGGTTTTGCATCCACTGCTTGTACTGTTTTTAGTTTATCTTTTAATTCTAATATTATTCTAGCTGCTGTTTTCTTTCCTACTCCTGGGATTTTAACAAGTTTTGATACATCATCTGAAATAATTGCAAATGCAAAACTAGAAGGACTAATACTTGCAAGTATACTTAAAGCTGATTTTGCTCCTACTCCACTTACACTAATTAATAATTCAAACATTTTTAGTTCTTCGCTCGTAATAAATCCGAAAATACTAATATCATCTTCTCGAACTTGATAATATGTATGTACTTTTATAATTTCTCCAATCTCTCCTAATTTATCTATTGCATTTTCTGACATATATATTTTGTATCCAAGTCCTCCTACATCTATTACAACATATGTACTTGTTTTTTCTTCTAAACTTCCCTTAATATATGCTAACATTTCTTCCTCCAATTAACAAACAAATTTTCTATATGTATTTTACCATATCTATTTATTTTTGCAAGTATTTTATGATTTTATTTTTGTTTTATCATAATATATTTTTAAAAGTATATATATTAATATATTTTTATTTATTAAGGAGCAAAAATGAAAGGAAAATCAAAAGCAAATTTTATTATTATTTCTTTTAAAAAAAATATTCTTACAATAATATTTGTTTTGTTTATGATATGTTTATTAATATTTTCAAAACAAAGTATTGAAGCTTGCAAAAATGCTCTATATTTATGGATAAACTCTGTTGTTCCTTGTTTGCTTCCTTTTTTTATTGCTACAGAATTATTAAACTATACAAATATCCCATTTCTTGTAGGTAAATTATTAAATCCTATAATGAAGCCTATTTTTAATGTACCTGGAGTTGGTGCATATGCTTTTATTATGGGGATAATTAGCGGATATCCTATTGGAGCAAAAATAGTTACAGATCTTAGAAAGAAGCAACTTTGTACAAAAGAAGAAGGAGAAAGGCTACTTGCATTTACAAACAATTCAGGTCCTCTATTTATTATTGGAACTGTTGGAATAAGCTTATTGGGTAATACAAGTATAGGCATATTATTATTTCTAACACATATTCTTGCTTGTATTAGTGTAGGTATTGTCTTTTGTTTTTGGAAAAGAAATAATTTATTAGAAAAAAAAACAATAAAATATATAGATAACAATTTTGTAAAAAGTAAAAATCCAAATTTTAATAGTTTAGGTGAAATTTTAACTAACAGTATTTCAAATTCTGTTTATAATATTGTTATTATTGGTGGATTTATTTTATTTTTTGGACTTATAATATCTATTTTAAATAATAGTGGTATGATGAATCTTTTAAGTAATTGTATATCTCCAATACTTGCATTCTTAAATATACCATTAGGATTTTCTGATGGTATAATTTGTGGAATACTTGAACTTACAAATGGATTAAAACTCGTATGCAGCGTTCCAAACAAAGCTATATCTATTAATATAATCATTTGCTCATTTTTACTTGGATTTAGCGGTCTATCTATTTGTCTCCAAATTTTAAATATAACATCAAAATCAGATTTATCTATAATACCATATATATTGGGAAAAATTATGCAAAGTATATTTGCTGTATTATATACTTTTATATTTATACATTTTTTCCCTATTTTTAATTTAGATATAGTACCAATTTTTTCTGAAAGTAATTCTACAAATTTAATACAGAGCTACTATTATGGCTATCAAGGATTAATATTGATTTTTATTAGTTTATTCATTATATTTGCAATATATTGGAAAAAGAAAAATCATAAACATACAAAAGTAAGAATAATATGAAATTGGAGGATGATATATATGGATAAAAATATAGATTTTGGTGGATACTCACCTCTTGATAATATGAATAATATAGGATTTGATATGGGAATGAATGAAATGTATAAAGATCCTATGTTTAATCCTATGATTCAATATGAACAGGCATATATGTATTATAGATACCTTGCAATGCAAATGGAGTATAAAATAAAATGTAAGGAATACGATAAAATATGTGATAAACAAGAAAAATCAAATAGAAGGATAGAATAATCTTATATTCTATCCTTCTATATATTTATCAACTAGTTTTAGTGTTTCTTCTACCTTCTTTAAATCCTTTTTATCTTTATCTAATAAAGGATTATATTCTACAAAATCAATACTACATACATTTAATTTTGTTAAAAGCTTATTTAACACTTCGTTAAATTCTTTATATGAAATTCCACCTTTTCCAACAAATGTCCCCTGGGATAATACATTCACTGAGGGAAAATCTGTACTTGTAATACAATCAAAATCAAAACTTACATGTACATATTTAGTTTTAATTTTGTTTACTATTTCTTTTATCACTTTATCTATTCCGTAAATTATGCACTTCATCTTCCATATAGCATGTAACATTTGCTTTTCTTACATAGTCAATCTCTTCTATTTCAAAACCCTTACCGTCATTTCTTGGTCCTATATAGTATAGGTTTGTTGGATCAAGCTTATATTCTCCTATTCTAAATTTTTCATTTTTACATCTTCCAATACATACAGCTAATGGCAACCCATGAACATTTCCAGAAGGAGTATCTTCTTCTGTGTGAATATCTAAGTGTGCATCCACCCATATAACAGATACATCTCCTTTATGATAATCTAGAGCAGCAGATACTGTTCCAATCGCTCCACTATGATCTCCTCCAATCATAATAGGAAGATTATGGTTTTGAAAAGCTTCCATTGTTTTATTGTATAATTTTTTGTTTGCATCCATTATTTCATCTACATATTTTAATTTAGGTTCACTTTTATATTTATCATTTTCATCTACATTAGAAACTTCTATTTTTTGTTTTTTTACAATTTTATTTTTTATAAAAATATTATCTAAGTCTTTCTTTAAGAAATCATAAGCTAAATCAGAACCTTTAACATCGCTTCCATAATAAATTGGCATTCCTAATATTTCTATATTCATTTTCATCATCCTTTATATTTATTGTACCTTGATATAATATACTAATTACTGAAAACATTCAAGTTCTAGAAATACAATTTATAAATTTTATTATACTATACAATAAAATATTTATAAGTGCGACCATTAGTAATCTGAATTTTATCGGACGTGCGATGCACTCCCCTACAATTATTAAATATATTTATATTTTTTATTTTGCTACACTTTCTCTAACAATAATTTATGAATATTATATTTGCATACACCTAATTAGTAACTCATATATTTAAAAAGGTGATATTTTGAGAAAAGCAAAAAAATTTTTAATTAACACAATTATATTAACCATTTCATCTTCTATCCTTGGCTTTATCAGTGTATCATTTAATGTATATATATCAAATGCCATTTCCAATGAGACACTAGGAATTTATCAATTAATAATGTCTGTATACATGTTTAGTATTACTCTAGCAACATCTGGTATTAATCTTGCCTCAACTAGAATAATATCTGAGGAATTTGCAAAAAAAAATTACTCTGGTAGCAAAAAAGCATTAAAACAATGCATTATTTATAGCTTAATATTAGGTTTAATTTCTGCCACTTTTTTATTTATATTTGCACCTACTGTTTCTAAATTTCTACTTCATAATAAAATAAATCCATATATATTTTATATAGCATCTGTAAGTTTACCTTTTATATCTATTTCATCTAGTCTTAACGGCTATTTTACAGCTATAAGAAAAGCGTCTAAAACAGCTACTATTAGATTTGTAGAACAGATAATCACAATAATATGTACAGTTTGTTTTTTTAATGTATTCTCTACAAACAATATAAATTATGCATGTTTATCTTTAATTCTTGGAACTACAATTGGTGATATTTTTTCTTTTATATTTTCATATTATCTATACTATATAGAACAAAAAAAAATTATTTCTGAAAAAAAGAACATTGAAAATTATAACAAAAAAATATTTCACATAGCTGTTCCTGTTGCTTTAACCTCATATATACGTTCTGGTCTTTCTACAATAAAACAAATGTTAATACCTATGAGACTTGAACTCTCTGGTATGACATGCAAAGATGCATTATCTAAATATGGAATTATAAATGGAATGGTTATGCCTATTATACTATTTCCAAGTATATTAATAAACTCTTCATGCTCCCTACTCGTACCAGAATTTTCTGATTTAAATACAAAAAAATATTTTAAGAGAATTAATACACAAATAACTAGAATATTCAAAATTACATGTATTTTCTCAATTTGTATTATTGGTATCTTATTTTCTTTTGCAGATAGTCTTACTCTTGCAATATATAATACTCCTAATATTTCAATGTTTATAAAAATTTTAAGTCCTTTAGCTTTACTAATATATTTAGACAATATTGTTGATAGTATATTAAAAGGGCTTGATATGCAACTTGCAGTAATGGGAGTTAATATACTTGATTTATTTGTAAGTATTAGTTTTATATACTTTTTTCTTCCAATATATGGAGTATTTGGATATGTTTTAGTAATTTTTATTAGTGAATTGTTAAATACTAGTATTAGTATATTTAGATTAAAACGTTCGACTAAGTTTAAATTTGATTTTACTAATTGGTTTATAAAGCCATTATTTAGCACTATATTTTCTAGCTTTTTGGTTAATCTTTTTCCAATTGGGTTTAAAAATATTTTATTGAAACTAGTATTTCAAATTATTTTATTTGTTATAATTTACATACTATGTTTAATTGCTACAAACTGTATTAGAACTCAAGATTTAAAAATTTAATTAAAGGAGGTTATTATGTTAGATAATAAAATTGAAAAAATGAAATCACAAATTATTAATACTACTTGTGAATTAATTAATATTCCAAGTGTTTATGAAAATTCAGACATTCCTAATATGCCTTTTGGTAAAAACGTAAACGATGCTCTTGAGTATGTACTAAACTTAGGTAAAAAATTGGGATTTAAAACTAAAAATATTGATGGATATTGTGGTTACATTGAATTTGGAGAAGGAAAAGAAATGCTAGGTATTATTGGTCATTTAGATGTTGTTCCTGCAGATAATACTTGGACCTACTCTCCATTTAATGCAAAAATAGATAACGGAAAAATATATGGCAGAGGTGCTATTGACGATAAAGGTCCAGTAGCCTCTTCTATTTATGCTATGAAAGCAGTAATGGATAATTTAAATGTAAAAAAGAGAGTTAGGTTAATACTTGGTCTGAATGAAGAAAGAGATTGGAAATGTATTGAATATTACAAACAAAAAGAAGAAATACCTACTTTAGGTTTTAGCCCTGATGCAGATTTTCCATGTATTTACGCAGAAAAGGGATTATTAAATGTTTATTTAAATAAAGTTTTACCTAACTCAGAAAAAATTTCTATAATAGAAATTGATGATCAAGAGAATGCTATGAACGTGGTCCCAAAGTATTGTAAAATAGCTTTAAAAATTAATACAAATAAAATTCCAATATCAGATTTTATATCTTCTGCTAAAAAAATACTGATACAAAAAAATCAAATAGAAATTTGTATTAAAGAAGAAAATGATATTGTACAATTTATTTCTCATGGAATATCTGCACATGCAGCGCATCCAGATTTAGGAGATAATGCAATTACAAAATTAATCTTATATATTAATCAACTTCTTAAGAAATATAATATCAAAATAGATTTATTTGAATTTATCTCATCATATATATCAAATACTCTTCATGGAGAAAAACTAGGTATTGATTATCTTGATGAATCAGGAAGATTGACTTTAAATGTATCTAAATTAACTTTAGAAGGTAATAATTTAAAATTAGGTATGAATTTAAGAATACCAATTCATACAAATATACAAAACATTAAAGATAAATTATCTTATATATGTGATAAAGAAAACTTACATTTAAGTTTTGATGGAGAAAAATCTCCTTTATATATTCCAAAAAATCATCCTGTAGTTACAACACTTTGCAGTATTTATAATAAATATACAAAAGAAAATTTAGAACCAATTGCCATAGGTGGTGCAACTTATGCAAGAGCCTTTAAAAATTGTATCTCTTTTGGAGCAAACCTACCTCGGGCAAAAAGATATGTGTCATCAAGCTGATGAATTTATTACTATAGATAACTTAATCTTAGCTTCTAAAATTTATGCTAAAACAATTTTTGAACTTTGTTTGCCAATTTAGGCTACAAAAAAATGACCCTAAGGTCATTTTCTTTATTTTAATTTTATTATTCTGCTGTTTCATCTGATTCTTCAGCATCTGGAGCTTCATAAGCTTCTAAGATTGCAGCTTGAATCTTTTCTCTTGTTTCAGCATTAATTGGATGAGCTATATCCTTGAATTCTCCGTTTGGAGTTTTTCTGCTTGGCATAGCAATAAATAATCCATTTTGACTTTCGATAACTTTGATGTCATGAATAACAAATTCATTATCGAATGTTACAGAAGCAACAGCTTTCATTCTGTTTTCTGAGTTTACTTTTCTTAAACGTACATCAGTAATTTGCATTTTTTTGCGCACCGCCTTCCAAAGTTTTAAATATATTTGTACATATTTTTTTATGTACAAATATATTATTCGCCAAATAATTCTCTTTTCCTTCTAATTTTTACAAATTTATAATAAAAATTTAAGTTTACATTTATTTATAGTTTAACCATATAATTAAAATACATGTAAACTATTTTAACAAAATATCATCTTATCACATACAATAACTTATCAAAACATATTGAAATATTTTTAAATACAGTATATAATCTATATGTTTTAAAAGGAGCGATTAGTTTGATAGATATTAATAGTTTAAAAGATTATAAACATATACATATGATCGGAATTGGCGGTATAAGTATGAGTGGTATTGCAGAACTCTTACATCATTGGAAATTTACTGTTACTGGTAGCGATTCTACAGCATCTGAAATTACCAAGAAATTAACTGAAAATGGTATTCCCGTTGCTATCGGTCATGATTTTGATAATATATATAAAGCAAATATAGTTGTTTATTCAGCTGCAATAAGACAAGATGATCCTGAATTAATAGAAGCAAGGAAATTAAATATTCCAATTATAGAAAGAAAAGAGTTTTTAGGTGAAATTACTAAACTTTTTGAAAATACAATATGTGTTTCTGGAACACATGGAAAAACAACTACTACTTCAATGATTTCTTCATGTTTTTTAGATGCAAATTTTGATCCAACAATTCAAGTAGGTGCAGTATTAAAAGAAATTAATGGTAACTATAGAGTTGGAAATAGTGGTAATTTCATTCTAGAAGCCTGTGAATATTCTGAAAGTTTTTTAAAATTTCATCCAAAAGCGGAAGTTATTCTAAATATAGATAATGATCATTTAGATTACTTTAAAACATTTGAAAATATAAAAAAAGCATTTATAAAATATGTAAAATTATTACCTGATGATGGACTATTAATATTAAATGCAGATGATCCTAATTGTTTAGACTTAAAAAAATATGTAAATTGTAAAATTGTAACATATTCAATTAATAATCCAAAGGCAAATTTTATAGCAAAAAATATTACATTTGATTCTAATGGATTTGCTCGTTTTGAAGTATATCACAATAATAATTTCTTAGGTGAATTCAAGTTATCTGTCGCAGGTTATCACAGTGTATTAGATAGTTTAGCATGCATTAGCTTGTGCTTTCATAATGATGTCCCTGTAGCACATATAAAAAATGCTCTACTTAAATTTACAGGTGCTAATAGAAGAATGGAATATAAAGGAACCTTCCATGGTGCCAGTGTATTTGATGACTATGGACATCATCCTACAGAAATAGAATCTATATATAAAGCAATTTTAAATAAAGAATTTAACGAGTCTTGGGTTGTTTTCCAGCCACATACATATAGTAGAACTAAAAACTTATTGAATGATTTTGCCAAAAGCCTTATTAACTATGATCATATCATTATAACAGATATATACGCAGCACGTGAAGAAAATATATATAATATTTCTGCTGTAGATTTAGTAAATAAAATCAAAGAAAACGGCAAACATGCAATATATATTTCTGATTTTAATGAAATTGTTAATTATTTAAAAGCACGTGTTAAACCAAAAGACATTATTCTAACACAAGGTGCTGGAACTATAACACAAATTGGGTCAATGTTAATATCATAAAAAAATGTGCAAATGCACATTTTTTTATTTTTATCTTATATTTTTATTTATAATCTGTCTGACTTAATTCTGGATAAACAAATACAATTCCACTTTGTGATATCTGTCCATTAATTTTATGTGTCTTATTAAATACACTTGATCCTTTGCATAAATATGTATGTTTGATGTTATTTGTAATACTTCCTCCTATAATAATTGGATCATCCCATGTTACATCTACTCCATACCAATTTCCATCTAATTTAACATAGTTCCACATATGTGACTCTGTTTGACCATTTGTATTTGTTGCTGTTCCACTAACTAAAATACATGGTATATTTAGACTATCCATTATATATTTAAATGCTTTTGCATATCCTTCACATACACAAGTTTTTTCTTTTAAAGATCCATATACATTGTGAATATTTGCTTTACTTAAGGATGTATCATATTCTATCATATCTACAAGTTTATCATGAATCTTTGAGATTTTTTCATAATCACTACCAGATACTTGACCAATAATTTCACTCTTTATTAATTCTATCTCATTTATTGCATTAGTTACATCTTCTTCAGAACTAAATCCTTCTTGAAAATAATTGGTATTATCTCCTGGACCAATTGAAACTGAGTAAGTAGTTTTTTTACCAATTGTTGTATATTCTGTTATAAGAGAAATTTTACTAAGTTCTATATAAAATGTATCTGGATTATCATATGTAAAAGCATCCCATGCGGATTGACATGCATCTGTTAACAACCTTTCTCCATCTTGGCTGTGTAGTAGAGAGTCAAATTTTGTTGATAAATTTATAGTATAATTCCCTTTTTTTAGGTTATCCTTATTATTTTCTAGAGCATCATATATGATTTTTGCATTATTGTTTAACTGATCATAATAATATCTTGTCTTCGTCCAGTTTCCCTGTAGAACCTCTGAATTACTCAAAACATTTGGTGCTATATTTACTGTTTCTTTATTGTATATATTTTGTGCTATGTTTTCTTCATATACTATATTTGAATCAGAATAAAGCGGTCCTTCAATTGCCATTAAATCATTATCTTCTGAAAAGAAAAATATATATACTAAAAATCCAAAAAAGCCCAGCATTGTAATAACGATCAGCGTCATTAATATTTTTGTTGCAGTTTCAGTTATTTTTTGGTTTATCATAAACTTCTCCTTTAAATAAATACTAATTATATTATACCATATATTTTATTAAAATAATATAGAAATCTTTTTTTTATTTTTTAATCCAGGCTAAATTCCATCATTCTCTATGATATTTTTTATTGATTTAGGCCCTACAGGTATTTATGAAATTTTATTGTTCTTTACATTTTTTATGAATATTTTTAAAACTGGTGAATATAATTATATAAATACTATATAAGGAGGCATACCTATGGAACAAGTCAAACATGAAGATCCCATGCAGCAAAATACTTGCAAAGAAAAAAATATTTGTGAGTTGTTCGCAAATGGGAAATGTGATGGCCTAAGGCCATGTCCCAAAAGCGAAAGTCCAAGGTAAACAAGCAAAAAAACGAAGTGCACTAGATTATCTAGTGCACTTGTCTCATTTGTTTTACCATCATATCCGCAAACACTCCATATCCCATAGCAGGATTTGATACCAATACATGTGTTAATACTCCAATTAATTTTCCATTTTGAATAATTGGGCTTCCACTCATTCCTTGAATTATTCCACCTGTTTTATCAATTAATCTTTGATCTGTAACTTTAACCTGCATACTTTTATTATCCCAAGTATTATTTTTATCTATTTTCTGAATTTCAATTTCATATTCTTCTTTTCTATTATTCTCTAATGTACAAATTATACTTGCTTTTCCGGTATTTATATCATCTCTTAAAGCAACCTCAATTGTATTTTGTGAATTTATATTAAGTGCAGACAAATTTTTAAGACTTCCATAAACACCCATCTCTGTATTTTTATATATTTGCCCTATCATCTGCCCATTTTCTATTGAGCCTTGTATTTTACCTGGTGTTCCTTTTTCTCCTTTTTTTATTGATACAATACTTGTTGTAACAAAATCTCCTGTTCCAATATCCAAAAGTTCTTGTGTATCTATATCTAATATTCCATGTCCAAGCGCAGCAAATATTCCTGAAGATGGTTCATAAAAACTTACTGTTCCAACTCCTGCAGCAGTATCTCTTACCCATAATCCAATTTTATAGCTATTATCTTTTGCTTTTACAGGTGTTATACTGGTTTCTTCAAAATTACCATTCCTTACATATCCAATAGATACTTCTTTCCCATTTGCATCTTTTATATATTTTAATAAATCAGCTGTACAAGTTACTGTATTTTCATTAACTTGTACAATCGTATCTCCTTCTTTTATTCCTGTTTTTTCATATGGTCTATATTTAGTATTATTCACACCAGATATCTCCGACATTCCTACTACTAAAACTCCATTTGTATATAGCTTTAACCCAACTAAATCTCCTAATGGGACAACTTTTGTATTTTCTATTACATTTACATCTATCGTTTTTACCGGTATTTTTCCAAAAAGATTTAATCTTACACTAGTCTTTCCTATATAATCTTTATCTGTTTGAAGTAATGTAGATGTTTGCATTACTTCATATTTTTGATTTATCTTATTCTCTAAATTATTATTAGATATACTAAGTCCCCATGCAGTTTTTAGGTTTATTTCTTCTCCCTTAAATAATATTAAGTTATCTGGTAAAGAAGTAATATTACTTACATAAATTAATAAAATAAGTAAAATACTAATTAAAAAAATAATTTTAAATTTTTTCATATGTTATCCTCTGCATTTTTATAAATTAATTTTACTTTATATAGTAATAGGATAACCATTTTTTTAAAAAATAAACAAAGCAGAATCAATTTGATTCTGCTAAATAAATTATTTATTATTTTAGGTTTTGTGTTGTTTTAATTAAGTTATATCTTTCTCTTGCAAGTGCTGTATAATATGCCTTGTTTCTTATATTATCATCACTACTATCAACAGGAATGTCTGAATCCTGTGGGTTTGCAGAATCCACTATACAATAATAACATGATTGTATATATTCTTCAGTACCGTTTTTACTATGTTTATAATAAAATTCTGGACTATTATAATTCTTTCTATACTGATTGAAATCATATTTTGGATATCCTTTTAGATTGTTTCCTGTAAGCATTTTACAATCTTTTTTATGATATATTTCATCATTACCAATTAAATACATTAAACTTGGATCAACATATTCTTTATTTCCTGTACTTGTAACAATTGCATAATTATTATACATTCTAAGTCCTGCTGGAATTCCTTGAAAGAAAGAAATAACACTTACATTCCTAAATACTTGTTCCCAATCTTTCTCTGTTATTTTTGGCATTTTAAAATTATATTCTTTTTCAGACTGACTATTATAACTGTTTATTGCATTATTTAAATTATCTTCTATGCATGTCTTTATTACTTCTCTTTTATGTTGTGTAAATGCAGATGATTCATCTTCTGGGTCATTTATTGAAGATATTTTTAAATAGTCTGGCATATCTACTATGTTATTAATTTCCTCTGTAAATTTTTTTGATTCAATGTAATATACTTTCGCACTTTGGTCTTTAAAATTATCAGGATTAATTACTCTTTCTACTACTTCGCTCCCCTCGACTTTATATTGGTATACATCATTTATTATATCTTGTTTTTTATAATCTATTACTCTAAACAATTTGTTTTCTTCATCTTTATAAATTTTTTCATGGTTTGTACTATACACATATTTATATGGTTTAATTTCTATTGTCTTAGAAATTTCGTCTGTAATAATAGATACATTTTCTTCTAACTCTTCATCATCATCAACTTCTATATCGTTACCTAATAAATATCCTGATTTTACTATTATATCATCATATTTTTTAAGATAAATTGTAATATAATTATCTAAAGAATAATTTATAATATATCCATTATCCAAAATTTCTGAATAATATATATATGGTTTTAATACATGTTCATAATTTAATCCAGAAACATATGTTGACCCATCTGGATTTACCTTTGTTTCTAAATTATTTATTGGAGAATAGATATAGAATCCATCATACATTGTATATGCAATTGCTGGTACATATGGAATTAAATACTCTTTGCTATATCCTCCTACTCCTAAGTTATTTGATAAACTATTAACAAATGTATTTATTGAAGCAGCAATAGTTTCTCTTAAAGTATCTTTATTACTAGAATTTTCATTATTTAAAGTATTTGAATCAAAAGCAACAACCGCATCATATGTAGCATCTAAAAGCATAGAATCATATTTAGTTTGAAGGGCTATGCTATCTGTTTGTGATTGTATATATATAGTTAATAATAGAGTTATTGGTATTATTATAATTGCAAATATAATTATCATATATTGTAGTTTCATACTATTCACCTTTTTATCAAATAAATGATTTATTCTTTATTAATAGGGAACGAGTATTTTCGTTCCCTATGTTGTATTTACATTTTATAAATTTAATTATTTGATGTAATAACTGCAGTTACAGTAGCTTCCATAGAAGATGTGTTATTATTTGTACCCATAATAACTGTCATAAAAATTTGGAATAATGTTTTATTAGTATTTTTTACTGTTACAGTAATTACATCTCCCTCTTTTAAATCTACAAATCCTTGTTCTCTTAATTGATTTTCAATATCATTTGTAAATTTTGAATAATACAAATTTTCTCCAATAGTAGTAGAATTAACTTTTCTAGGATTTTCATCTAATACTTGTAATTCAACTTCGATATCAAAAGTATTTCCTGTCGCATTTAGCTGCTGCTGAAACGCGCTATAATTTTCTTCTGTAATTTTTCCTGTTGTTCTTGCATTATTTACAAAATCATTCGTTAAAGCTTGGACATTAGTTTGTGATATTTGCTCATTACTTTTAGCAACATACATCACTGGAAAAACAAACATAACAATTGCTGCTATAAATATAGCAATTACTGTAATTAATGTATCTGACATAATAATCCTCTCCTTTTCTATATTATTTTTTGATTTTTATTTTTGAACATATATTATTTCTAATTTATCTGTTTTATCAAAATTTTTTGTTCCATCTATTTTTAAAGCAGGTACAAAAACAAAATATTCTGTATAATTTTTATCACTTGTTAAATAATTTGATGTTAAATATTTTCCACTATATTCTTTATTATTAAAAATTACAGATTTTCCATAAATATCTGCTCTAACCCTTTCTAAAATTTTGGATTCTGATCCAATCCAAGGAGTTGAAATTTTTCCACTATCAGTGTATATTTCCTTTAAAATACTATCATTCCATATAGGATTATCATTTACTGGTAATATTAATTTGTGTGGGTTAATATATTTATTTAAATAATCTATATGTGCCTCCATTGCTTCTGTATTTGTTTGCCAGTTATTAATTATATTTTCTGTTTCTAAGTCAAATCTAGCAATTGGATTAAGTGATGAATCAAAAATAGTTACTCCAAAATTTTCTTTATAATATCTGTAAATTGTTGGAATTATTGTTTCTACTCCTACTGTTCTATTATCATCTTCTCCTGCTGTTATATATGTAATATTATTTAGTTCATCTATATAATATTTATTCTTATCGTCAGCTTCAAACATTACATCTGATGTATGCCTAATATTGGAAATTACTGAAAATGAAAGTGCTATTGCAAGTGTAAATACTATTATAGCAAATGCTATTTTTAGGGCATCAAATGCATTTTCCATAATTTCCTCCTTTGTTGTTCATATTTTAGTAATTTTCTTCTAAGTGCAAGCAAATAATTCGTCTCTACTTTACACTATCTTTATAATTATTCTATAGTAATTAATGTTATCAGTCCATTATCATATCCTGTGAATGTTACTTTATAATCCTTTGCTGTATTTATGGTTTTACTATAATTTGATAAATTATCAGCAATTTTTTCTCCATTAATCGCAACTTCTCTACTACCTTTGTATGTTGCATTGCTTGCTATTACTTTTGATATAAGAGAACGTACACTAGAACCTTTTTGAGTTCCTTCAAACGAAGCAAACTGATTATTAAAAGCTAAAATTTCTTGAGAGTTCATAGCTGAAGATGCCGTATCTACAAGTCCTGTTGCTCTTGAATATATTAACATTCCTACTCCAATTAAAAGTATTGCTATTAATACAGATCCAGCAATTAATAATGCTTTTGAAGCATTTTCCATAAACTCAAATTTCCTCCTTTAGTTATTCTTTTTCCTCTATATGTATTTTACTAATTTTTCCATTTTCGTGATATTCAATACTTTTGAATTTAAATTCTATAAGATTAAAATTAGAAATAAATCCAGAAACTCCAACTTTAGCAATTGTTTCCATTTCATATGTTGTATCATTCATTGACATATATATATCAACTTTTATTGCGTCTTTTCCATCATCAATATAGTAACCTTTTTCATCCTTTTGTATTTTATTTTTTTCATTATGATTGATTGCCTTATTTATTATCGTAGCTATATCTGTTCCATATAAAGTATCTTTATTCTCATATATTTCATATTCTGAATTAAATGTTTTGACCTCGTTGAATAAAGCTTGTTTTTCTAAAACATTCATATATATTACTATCACAAAAACAGCAATAAAAATTAGAATAAAAATTATAGCTTTTTTCATCTAATTTCGATTCCTTTCTTTATTATACCATATTATTAGTGCAATTGCAACACGTCAATTTTATTCAATATGAATTTTTTATTCAATATATTTTTAAAATTTTTACTTTGAAAATTCGTACAATTTAAATCGCTTCTTCTGTTTACATAATAAGCTGTTTTAAGTATTTTTTATAAAATGAATATAGTTTACTTTTCCTGTTTGTTCATTATATTCAATTGAATCACATGTATATTTAGCTATGTTATCTCTCATAAAATTAAATCTATTTGTTGAGGTATTATATTCTGGGATTATAACTGTAATTTCATCACCATCACTATTTTTACTGTTACATTCATTTACCATATTTACTACAGTTATAATATCTTGCGCTGTTAAGTCTGTTCTTCCATTATATACTTCAAACTGTGCATTAAATGCTTGTAATTTTTGACTATCTATATTTGAGTTGTATTCATTTGAAAAGTTATGCATTGTCACATATAGATATACAAATAAAGAAAGTATTAAAACGGCTATTAATACTCCACCTGCAATTAATAATGCTTTTGATGAATTTTCCATTTTTCTACTTCCTTTCTATTTTTGTATAAAGCTCATGCTCTCAATTTGTCCTGATATTTGATTATATGTAATACTCTCACATAAAAAACTACTTCTTTTTAATAAAGAAAAAGCTGTTGTCATTGTTTGGTATGATTTTAATCGTCCACTTTCATCAAATACTAATTCATATCTTTCGTTCCACTTTTCTTCTTGGTTGAATATATTATTACTATTTATTGTTTTGTTTGTATACGATTTAGGTTCTAGTACTGAATCATCTGAAATAATTCTTGATTCCCACTCTCCATTTTTAAATTCATATTGATATACTATCGTATCCATATTTTCATTAATTTTTATATATATTGTAATTAAATCCATGTCATATTTTTTATTATATGAATTTGCCTTATTTACAACACTTATAATGTCTGTTCCATACATATTTTTTTTATTATATGACTCAAATTCTCTATTAAATGCAGCAAGTTCTTCTGCTCTTAAAACTTCTGCTTTTGCTCGTTCTAAACTTTGCATATGTACATATGAATAAATCATTACAGAAAGAATAATTACTGCAAGTAATACTCCACCAGCAATTAGCAGAGCTTTTGATGCATTCTCCATATCTTCCTCCATTATTAATAGTAATTTCTTTAAAAATATATGACCTTAATTAGTATTTACATCATTGATGACATTGTATTAAATGCACTTGTCATACTTAGTAATCCTATCACAACAAGTGGAATTATTAGATAAGCTACAAATAATGTTATCATTGGTGCAAATCCTAATACTTTTCCTATTAGTCCTTTTCTAGAAATTAATCTCTCATTTGAATCTTTTCTTTTTTCTTGATAATACATTCTTTCTGTATCTAATTCGTCAAATGCTTCTTCTATTGGTATTTTCTCCACCGCTGCTTGCATACTTTCTACCAAACGTATCATTTGAGGAAATGTAACATCATTTTTTAATTCTTCTAATGCTTCCCATGCACCACTTTCGTAATTGTTAATACACTTATTTAATGGTTCTTTAAATATATTAGAATATCTTTCTAGCCATTCAAGTATTATTTCAACACTAACCCTTTCAATTTTCATTAGCATTAGAATTATTGTATGGAATTGCATTACCTCATCTTCCATCCCCAGTCTTCTCATTCGAACTTGAAACATTAAAAGCCATGTTGGTGTCATATATCCTGCTGCAGCAAATGCAAATGCAAGTAATAGTTCAAACCATTGCATATATTCATTATTTATTAAATTTAATTTGCTTTGTATTCTTTCAGCTGCCTTATCTATTGCATCATCAGTAGCATCCTTATAATACTCTGAGTTTCGTAACGCTACTTTTATAGTTTCAATGCTTATATTTTGTTTTCCTTTAAATTTATTTAAAAAGTAGTTATCTTGCTGAGTTAATGCTTTTGCTTTTATTTCATCAGATTCGGACATTGAACCTATTATATCAAATTCTGTCGTTGGTTCTGAATATACATAATCTATTGCGACTTTATGCATATATGAAAATGAAAATAATGAAACAAAAAATACGGCAATTGCTGCAACAATTTTATTAATATATATCCATTCAACCTTTTGCTTTGATGCAGCATCTTTTAATAAAGTTGTAATTTTCCTATAATCCTTTGTTCCTTTTTTAGGAATAAATAGGTCAACTATCTTCTTTATTATTGGATTTTTATATATCTTAGCTTGCCATGGATTTTCTGTATTTTTCATGCTTGCATTACTTGCAGTATCGTCATCTTTTACTCTTCTAATTAATAAATAGCACACAAAAGTTAATACTATTAATAATATTTGTACAATTAATCCACCTTTTCCTCCATAAAAGCTATTTGTAAAACTAAAGTTTGAAACTGCCCAATTCTTTAGTGGTTCTATGAATAGTAATGGTATTGCAGAAATTAATGATAAACTTTGAAATCTATAATTTAATTTATCTCTTTTCAAAATTTCAATTTGCATTTCTTGTGTAATATTAGTTAAGTTTTTTAAATACAAAGATCCTCCATCAATTTCTCTATCCCCAAATTCCTTTGTTAAATAAGAAATTCCAGCAAATTCCTTTAAATAACTATTTGGTGCTGTATCGTAGTATTTTTCAAGTTCTACTTCTGGATTATCTGATAATAGTATTTCGTAAATTTTTTCTGCTTGTCTAGAAACTTCTAGTTCATCATCTTGTGATACTTGATAAATTGCTTCTTCTACCATGTTAAATTCATGATAAGCATGTCTCATTTCTGCAAAAAATTCTATTTGTTGTTTTAATAATTTATTATCTATTTTATCAACCATGCTGTCAATAAGAGTATCTATCATAAATATTTCTGCAAGAAGTAATATTCCCATTAACAAAATATCTTTACTACATATTATTATTATAAATATAGCAAGTGGTAGTAAAATAGCTATTGATTTAACTAATATCTTTGACGTCTGCATCCTTGTTAAATATTCATCATCTACATTTATTATTTCTAATCTTCTTCTTATTTTTACCGCATACCTTCTTATTAGCGGTATTTTAAGAAATGTAACATATAGTCTTTGATAAATTATTTCTAGTGAAACTTTATTAACTTTTGTTCCTTCTCTTAGTTCTCTAATATATTTCTCATCTTTTGAATTGCTTTTTCTTTTTATTATAAAATATGCTATAACTACTGATAAGAATAAAGCTAAAATAAAAAATATAAAGTATAATATTATTTTTTCATCCACTACTGTTACACCTCCTTTATTTTATACATTTGTCTTTGGTTTTCTTCCACGTTTTTTTTGTTTTATCTCCTCTTGATTATTTGTTTGTGTTTTTTTGCTTTTAGACTTAGTTCCCCAAACATTTTCAATGAATCTATCAAATTCTTCCATATCAACTTCATCCATGTTTTCTCTCATTTCGCTTAGGTTTTCATCAGATATCTTATTAATAATTACATATTCGCCATCAATATATTCAAGTATATCCACATATTTATATGTTTCTCTATTTGTTATTTTTGTAAAATATGTTGTTGCATTATCAAAGAATCTATTAATTTTTCCTTCTAGTGTTTTTTCTTGTCTATAATCATATGTATATTCATTTTCGTTTGTAACTGGTATACATTCTGTAATTCTTTGTATATATCTTTTTCCTCTAAAATCTTTTACTAAATGAACATTAAAGTTTAATACTCCTACTACTTGCTCCTCTGCTGTTTTTTCATCATTAAACATTCCTGTTTTTAAAAGAGAGTTTCTAAGTGCCATAACTAGATTTGGAAATGTCTTTGCATGGTGAGTAAACAATGTAAATTTACTTGCAACTTGTGCTGCTTGTATCATCCATGCAGCAACAGGATCTGTTGCAACCTCACCAATAATATTAACAGAACCATCTGTTTTCTTTTGAACATCAAGACCTTCTTGTCCTGAAATTGTATCTGTTTCTCTAAAAGATAATATATTTCTTGTTGGATATATTTTTCTTAAGTGAAGCTCAAATGCTGTTTCTTGTACCCTTATATTCATTGTTTCGTATATATTTTCAATCATACCCATTAATAGTGTCGTTTTACCTGAACCTTGTTCACCGGTAATTGCTGTAATTCTTGCACCTTTTACTAAGAATTTTAATAAATCTATTGTATTTTCTTTTCCAGGTCCATGTACAAGTTGTTCAAGTGTTGCACGCTTCACATCGAACTTTCTAACAAAAAATGCCCATGTTTCCGAGAATGATGGTCTAACAACAACAACTCTTGAACCATCTTTCATTTCATTTATTTTATATCCGTTAGTATCTGATAATTGCCCTGGATTATTGTATTTGTATATGTTTTGACATACTCTCTTTAATTCGCTTTCTGTTCCAAAACTTAAAAATGCAAGTCTTATTGATTTACCTTGGAAGAAAATCCAGATACTATCACATGCTCTTGGAACTTTGTTATCTAAAATTTGATCAAGATAATCTCCATCTGTTTGAGCTACTTGACTTAAGAATGACTCAGGAAGTCCAGATACACCACCAGATACACCATCTATATTCATATCACGAACTTCATCAATACAGCTATATCCTTTATAGTGCTGATATATTCTTTGAACTACTACTTTTAGTTTGTCAGAAAAATCTAATACGATTTGTTCTTTTTCATAAATATCATCTATTTCTTCTCCAGTAATAACATAAGAAGGTTTAGTTTCTCCAGCTATATATTTTAAAACAGCTAAATTATATTTTTTTATAATTTGAGTTAATGCTTCATACGCAAATTCTTTTTTATATGTATAAAGTATAATATCAAATTTATCTTGGTGAGTTAACAAAGAAGGTATATCAAATGGAATTGCTTTTGATATATTACTTTCACTTACTCCATATTCTTTATATAAAATATCATATATTAATTCTTTAATATATGCTTTATCATTAACATCTCCATATGTACAACCTTTTAATGCTTTTTTTAACTCATACTTTTTATTTTTTCTTCTCGCAAGTTCTTCTTCTGATAGCCCTATATCATATAAGTTGATTTTTGTAATTTCATCTAGTCTCTTTTTAACATATGCTTGCATTTTATCTAATGTATATGTTTTATCATCAATTTCAACAGCAGTTTCAACTTCTTGTGTTTGTTTTCTTTTAATAAACTTATACAATAAAAATCCTGCAACTAAAACAACTAGAATAATTAGTATAATATTGAGAATATTCATATTGTAGTTCCTCCTTATATCATTTTGTCATTCGTAACTCTTGTAATTTAAATAAAATAGCTTCTGCAGTTCTACCTACTTCAGCAAAAAACATTCCATTTTTGTCATCTTCTCTTAATTTCCTTATTTTTAAGAAAAAGTCTGCAATGCTTCCTTCTTCTGAAGCTTCCATATATAAAGTATTATATGGTATAACACTCATCATTTCTTTTTTCCCAAAATATCTCATTAAATTTTTCTGAGTATATTTTGAATTATAATCAAACTTGTTTATTAACAATGTTATTTTTTTATTATTATAAAATTTTTCCTTTTTCTTTAGTTCTACATATTCATTTATTTTTGTAATTCTTTGTTCCATATTAAGCAGTATAACATCTGATAATCCTAGGATTTCTTCTGTATATGGATTATTAAATCCTTTATTAAAATCAACTATTACATAATCATAATACTGGTTTGCACAATATAAAATTTCCTTATAGCTTTCTAATATTTTCTCATAATCTTCTCTGCTTTTATTTTTAGGTGCTTCCAATAATTCTAGTCTATTTTTAAATACAACTTTTGTATAATCTCTTACTATTTTAGGAGTTAATTTATTACTATATGATATCGTTGCAAGTCCATCTACCCCAGAATCTAAGTTAATCTTTGAATTTTTTACTATTGAATCTATCATTGTTTTATTTACATTTTTTATATTAAAACCAATTTCCAATATATTATCGTTATATTCTGTTGATATTAATAATACCTTACTGTTATGCTCAATAGATAAATATGTTCCTATTGCTATCGCTGACATAGTTTGTCCGATTTGCTTTTTTGCTGGACTCCATAATGTTATAATTGCCATTTTACTCTTCCCTTTCTATATTTTTATACGCCCTTTTAATTTCAGTTGATGTCACATCTGTAAGTATATCTTCTACAAAATAAAGTATATTTAATTTATATTCGTCGCTTAAATTTTTAAATTTTAATTTAGCTACTCTTTGATTTTCCATAATAGCAGATTGATCCATAAGATTTAGTGGAAAGAATACTTTGTTTTGTGACCATGTAATTCTGTGTCCAGAAGATAAAAAATTTAAATAATCATTATCTTCTCGTAAAAGTTCTTTTGCAAATAGCACTTTTGTAAATTCCATAGAATCATTAATTTCCCTAATAATTTCAAGTCCTTTTTTTAATGAATACAAATCAAATCCTGTTACAAAGTATTTTTTTACCGCTTCCTTTATATTTAGGTTATTTATTGCATCTATATTGTCTATATCAATTAAAGCTATATCATATTCTAGTTTTTGCATATCCGTTAAACTTAAATAATTTTTTAAATCGTAATAATTATCAAAACCAACAGCTACATCAATTCCTTCAAATTCTGTTACGTATGATTTAGTTGGATTAATAGCAGGTACAATATATTTTGCTTTTTGCGTAATAGTTGCATCTATAATTAATACTTTCTTTTTCATTGCAACCATTAATTTTGCTATATATAGCATCAAATCTGTCTTATCGTATGCACCTATAAAACCTACTGTTTTCATATTTTCCTCCTAATAGCCTTATCTAGGATGCATAAAAGCGAATTACTTTTTCTTAATTATGCATCCCCTGTATTTTCATATTACCTTGCACTAGTTAGTGTATCTAAATATTGTTTTCTTGATTCCTTTAATTTAGTAATTTCTTCTTGTATCTTTTCTTCTTTACTATTTAATTCAGATGATGCATATTGGTTTAATGCTGCATTTATATCTGCATTTCTTCTTGATACATATTTATCTTCATATCTTGCATTAACTACATTAACAATATTTGCATCATCTCTAATTAAAGCTACAACATCACTATTTGGTACATATGTTGGAGTAGATACCTCTTGATTTCCCGGCTCAGTATATGTTGTAACATATAATTTTGATGCAGATATTACATAAGATTCTACAATTGCACTATTCATAATAAGGATTTCTTCTTCTGATAGTTCAATCCATATTGTAGTTGAATTAGCATTTTGTACCTTTTTCTTAGATAGTACTACATAATCTTGTCCAGAAGGTAGCATAAATCTTACATCAACATAATCTCCCACTGTTAATTGAGTTGGAAGTGATAACATATTATACTCTTGTAATCTTTGATCTTTTGTAACTTTTTCGCCTTGAGTATTAAGCATACTTTGAGTTAATATTGTTCCCTGTTTTAGTGCAATTCTTGCAATAGTATCTGAACTTATGTTATTTATTCCAGCAAAATCTGCTGGTACTGCTGAAGAATTAATATCTGTAGCTATTAAATCTGCAACAGTTATTGAATCTCCTGAATTAATATTTTTATTTAAAACATAAACTGTTTTAGTTGTTTGCTCTTGTTTTTGTTTAATTCCACTTAATTGTATTAATAAAAAAGCAATTATCGCTCCAGCAATTAGCATTGTAATTACCATCCCTAATAAAAATGAGTTTCTTGCTTTTCTTTGCATTGGATTTACTGCCATGAAAATTCCTCCTTATTTTTTATATTTAATTTAATTTTACATCAAAATTTGATATAAAACAACATTTTTAAAATCCTGTTACACAAAAATAATATCTTTGTAATATTAATGTAATATATATTTTTCAATTGCCTCTGCAACACCACTTGAATTATTATCTGAAATCGTACTTTTTCCTATTCCCATTGCATTTAAAGCACTATTTCTCATCACGACTCCAAGTCCTGCATTTTCTATCATTTCTTTATCATTTATATTATCTCCAATAGTCATTACTTCTTCTGGTTTAACTTCTAGCTTTTCCATAACAACTTTAAGTGCATTCCATTTATTGGCACCTAAATTTGAAATTTCTGTATAAAAATAATCAATACCAACATCTTTGGTTCCTGTTTTAATTACTTTCCTTGACATATGTTCAATGTCAAGCACATGTATATTTTGTATTTTTCTTAGTTTTCTAATAATCCCATCAAAAATTATTTTATTGTTATCACATATTGTCATTTTTAATATTGGCATTGTATTAATTTCATCAATATATTTGTATACATCTTTGACAATATTAATCTTCGTTTTTTTGTATTCTGGTTTTTTACTGTTTTCGTATTGATAATATAAAACATTATAATTTAAACTTTTAGTAATTATTGAATTTTCTGTATATATGCTATAATAAATGCTATTATCTTCGCATATTTTTATTATATTTAAAACTTTTTCTTTTTCCATGAATTTATCATATATAATTTTTTCATCCTTCGTATCATATATTAATGTACCATTCCCTGCAATTATATATCTATTTGATCTAATTTCATCCGAAAAACTTTTTATGGCACTTGGCATTCTTCCTGAAGCTAGCACTATATCAATTCCCATTTTAATTGCTTTTTTTATTGCCTCTTTATTATTTTTTGAAATTTCTCCATAAGAATTAAGCAATGTACCGTCTAAATCCATTGCAATTAATTTATACATTTTAAATGCTCCTCTCGCTACATTTTAGGATTTCATTATATATTTAATGACTTTATTTTACAATAAATTTATTAAAAATTTTTAACAAAAATTTCTAGTTTATTTTTTTTTTTATTGTTAATCATAATAATTGAAAAAGCAAAATGTTTTTTCATGTATGAAATAAAATATTAACTTTCCTAGGAGGTGAAAAATATGGCATCAAATAACAGTTCTAATAGAAAAGTAGTTCCAGAAGCTATGAACGCTTTAGATAAATTCAAATATGAAGTAGCTAGTGACCTTGCTGTCAAAAATATATTTGACAAGTCACTAGCTACTTCATTTATTTTTATGCTATTTTTTTATTTTCTTTTTTCATATCATTTAATTCATTAAATTTGAAATAAATGTTTATTTCTTTATTTTCAGATATTGTTATTTTTTCTATTAATTCATTAAGCAACTGTTTTGTGGGTTTTTCTAGTGATAGAAATTCTTTTGCTAGTTTTTGTATTTTTGCTGTTTCATCTTTTATAGGTTTTTCATTTTGAATAATTTGTATTAGTTCTTCTTTTTCTTTAATTAAATTATCTCTATCTTTTGTAAAATCAGCTACTAACGAAATATAATCATTTTCACTAACTACTCCTTTTACTTTATCCATATAAAGATTTTTAATATATAATCCAATATCTGTAATTTTTTGTTCTAATGATTCTAATCTCTTTTCATTGTTTACTTGTTTTAATTCTTCAAGTTTCTTTCTTTTGGCTATACTTACTAATTCATTTTGCAAAGTTTCATTTATATATCTACTGCATACAGATTTAATATGATTTATTAAAACTGATTCTAATTCAAAAATACTATTAGAATGTCTTGTGCAAATATCACTATATAATCTTGAATAACTATAACAAATTGTTGTGTATCTATATTCTCCATATTTCTTTAATGCGTAGTTTGAATATGTTATATTAAGTCTTGCTCCACATTCTGCGCAATATAATAATCCTTTAAACAAGTAATCATGTTTTGTTCCTTTAAAAGATTTGTTTTTCTTTAATATTTGTTGAACAGTATTAAAACTTTCTTCATCAATTATTGGTTCATGAGTATTTTTACAAATATATCTTTCTTCTTCAGGCACATTTATTCTTTTTTTAGATTTATAGTTTACTTTTTTTCTTTTAAACTGCACAAGTTCTCCTAAATAAACTCTATTATCCAATATTCTTCTAATAGTTGTTTGTTTCCAAGAACTATATAACGCTGTTTTCCTTGTTTTACCTATATCTCTTGATTCTCCGTGGTACTGGTACACCATCTTTTGTTAAAATTTGTGCAATTTTTGTTAAGCCATTTCCTTCTAGATATAATCTAAATACCCTTTTAACAACTTCCGCTTCTTTTTCATTTATTACTAGATGAAATTTATTTTCTGGATCTTTTTTATAACCATAAGGAGCTGTAACTCCTAAAAAGTTTCCTGCTTTTCTTCTTTCTATTAAAGAACTTCGTATCTTTTTAGAAATATCTCTAACATACATATCGTTTATAACACCTTTAAATGGTGCCATATCATTCATACCTGAATCTATATAAGTATCAATATTATCAAGTAAAGCAATATATCTAACACTATGTTCTGGAAAATACATTTCTGTGTAATATCCTACCATTAGTCTTTCTCTTCCAAGTCTTGATAAATCTTTGGTAATAACAGTATCTATCACACCAGCCTCAATATCTTTAATCATTTCTTTAAATTTAGGTCTATCAAAATTAGTACCTGTCCATCCATCATCAACATATTCTTTTACTATAAAGAAATTTTCCTGTTCACTCACATATCTTTTTAAAATTTCTCTTTGATTTGTAACACTAGAACTTTCTTCTTTATCACCATCTTCCCTAGATAGCCTTATATAAAGACCAACTCTAAAACTTTTTGTCTTTTGATTGCTTATTGGTATATTCATTCTCCTCATCCTTTCTTTTATGTACAAGTTCGGAAAAGAATGGTTATAATGCTAGGCACATGAGTTAGAAATTTATGAGGTGTGCTTGTTGCACATTGATTAAATTTCTAATGAAATGTAACGACGCAGGATAGCCATTATTTTTTGAACTTTACCTTTAAGCAATCGCCTATACTAATTATAACATACAATTCAAAAATTTGTTATAATTTTAGGCGATTTTCTACATTATTTCCCCATCAGCATTTAAAGACAATAAAAATGATCTTTTAAAAATTTCATTCAAGTTAGTTTTTGAATTTTCATTAAAGAAATAATTAACTTTATATTCTTCTTTTGTATTTTCTTTTTTCTTTTCTTTACCATTATCCATAGTCTATCACCTACTTTTATTATTCCGTCCAACAACAGAATATATACATTTATTGGTAAATAAAAAAATGTCTTTTCATATATAAGAGTCCAAAATTTTTTTAAAATGTTTCATTTTTTTGAATTTTTTATTTTTTCAGTATTTAAAAATTAAAACTACGATTTTTGGGTCATAATTTAAGAAAAACTGGTACTTACAATGTAAATACCAGTTTTGTTCCTATACTTTATCCTTT
>CAMYVO010000003.1 GCA_947302485.1 uncultured Clostridium sp.
AGGGCTTAACCAATATATTTTTGTTATCTATGTATTTTTCAGTGTGCTTGTATAAAAAATAAAAAATTTGTTAATAATATATTTACAAATTTAATGTTTAGTGGTATATTATTAAAGTATTTAATATGTTATTAATTTTTTGGTGACGATAACAGAGAGGTAATACCTGTTCCCATGCCGAACACAGAAGTCAAGCTCTTATGTGCCGAAAATACTTGCGGGGTTCCCTGCTGGAAAGATAGGTTGTTGCCAAATTTATATATTCCTCTTTAGCTCAGTTGGTAGAGCGCTCGGCTGTTAACCGATAGGTCGTTGGTTCGAGTCCAACAAGAGGAGCCATAGACGAATCTGTTCGAACTTTTAGAACGGATTCGTTTTTATATAAGTCGAATTTTTATATGTTAAAAGTAAATGAAGTAATAGATATTATAAATGAAATGAATAAAAGGATTAATTTAAAACAGGTTTATACAATGTACAAGTTAAATAAATCGGCTTATTTTTTTTCTGATTACTAAAAAAATATATATAATTACATTATTTCTTGTAGCGAGTTTGTAAAAATTAAAATTTTTTCAAAAAATAATACTGATAAATTCAAAAAGAATTAATAATTCGTTGAATTTATTAATTATTTATTATATAATGTGATAAGAAAATATCCTTTTTACCAGTAATGGAGGTACAGTATAATGTCTATTTATGAGTATAAAGTAAAAAACAGAAATGGAGAAGATGTTTCTTTATCAGATTTTCAAAATAAAATCTTAATAATAGTTAATACAGCAACTGGATGTGGCTTTACACCACAATATGAAGGATTAGAAATTTTATATAAAAAATATCATGATAAAGGATTAGAAATATTAGATTTTCCATGTAATCAATTTGGAAACCAGGCTCCTGGTAATGATAGTGAAATTCACGAGTTTTGCCAGTATAAATATAATACTTCTTTTGATCAATTTTCAAAAATTGATGTTAATGGCGAAAATGAAAGTGCTTTATACACTTATATTAAAAATGAAATAAAAGAAGATAGTATAGAAGGTATGAAGAATAAAATAGCAATGAATGCTATTGAGAAAATAAGTACAACATGTAAAAGAGAAGGAGATATTAAGTGGAACTTTACTAAATTTTTAGTTGATAAAAAAGGAAATGTAATTGCAAGATATTCTCCAACATACAAACCAGAAGATATGGAAGAAAAAATTATAGAATTAATTTAATAGAGAATAAGATAACGGATAGTGTAAGAAATATATATGTAAAGGAGAAAAAATGTCAGATAATTTAAATAAATTAGTAAATAATATAGTAAATAAAGAAATAATTTCATCAGTGATTATTGTTTTAGTAAGTTTTTTATTGTATAAATGTATAAATCATATTTTATCAAAAGGCGAGCAAAGAGATGACAAGATGCTTTTAAAAGGTAAAAGAGGAAAGACATATATAAAATTAATTAAAAGTATTATAAGATATTTATTTATAATAATTACAGTATTAATAGTATTAAAAATAAATGGAGTAGATGTAAGCTCAGCTCTTGCTGGAGTTGGAATAGCAGGAGCAGTTTTTGGACTTGCAATCCAAGATTGGCTAAAAGATATAATTAGAGGAAGTAGTATAATATCAGATAAATATTTTTCTGTTGGTGATATTGTAAAATACAAGGACATAGAAGGCAAAGTTTTAGTAATTGGGATAAAAACAACAAAGATACAGGATTTAAAAACAAGTAATATTATTTCTATTGCAAACAGAAACATAGAAGAAATAGAAGTTGTGTCTAAATTTATATATATAAGAGTGCCAATTCCATATGAAATTTCTGTAAAAGAAGCGGAAAATGCAATAGATGAAATTGTAGATATGATAAAACATAATAATAATGTAGATAATTGTAGATATATTGGCGTAACCGAACTTGCTGATTCAAGTATTGATTATTTATTAGAAGTAGAATGCAACCAATTATTGAAGCTTCAAGTAAGAAGAGATTCTTTAAAATCAATCTTATTAGGATTAGAGAAAAATAATATTAGTGTACCATATACACAAATTGATATTCATAATAAATAATGTAAGATATCCCAAAAGCAATAAAAGAGAGGTTGCACACTATGTTAAATACATTAATTATCTCTGGAGGAAACGTTGATAGAGAATATTTAAATGAAGAATTAGCAAAAAATAAATTTGATATTATTATAGCAGCTGATAAAGGGTTAGAAGCTTTAGACGAATGTAATATTCTTCCAAATCATATAATAGGTGACTTTGATTCACTAAATGATAGTGTTTTAAGAAAATATATAGATAATAAAAAAATAAAAATCACAAAGCTAAATCCAATAAAAGATTATACAGATACACATATGGCAATTAAACTTGCAATCAAACTTAAAAGTACAGATATAACGATAATTGGAGGTACAGGAACTAGAATTGATCATACAATGTCAAATATAGAAGTACTAAAAGAAGCTTTGGATTTTAATATTCCATGTAAAGTTTTAGATAAAAATAATTGTATATGTTTGATAAATAAGAATATTAAATTAGTAAAAGATGAAGAATATAAATATATTTCTTTAATTCCTTTTACAAATATAGTAAAACAAATTACATTAAAAGGCTTTAAATATAATGTTAATAATGTTATAATGGAAAAAGGTCAAAGCATTGGAATTAGTAATGAACAAATAGAAAAAGAAGCAAGTATAGAATTTAAAAAAGGAATACTAGTTTTAATAAAATCAAAAGATTAAAATAGTATATAAAAGAGGTAGAAAAATGGGATTAAGAGATTTTAAAATACCAAAAATGAAATTCAAAAAGATTAAAATGAAAAATATTGCAGAAGAACTTGAAAGTATCAACTATGAAAAATTAGAAAAAAATCTAATAAAGAAAAGATCAGAACCTTATGAAGATATGACGCATTATAAAACAGTTAAGGAATTTTTTACAAGATCTGTAGAGCTATTTCCTAACGAATCATGTATACTAGAAAAACCAAGCCATAAAGAAGAATATAAAGTAATTACTTATAAAGAATTTTATGCTGATGTTAATGCTTTAGGTACAGCTCTTATTAATATTCTAAATTTAAAAGATAAAAGGGTAATGATAATCGGTGAAACACAGGTGCGGATGGTATCAGTCATATATGGCAATGTTATGTGGAGTAGGAATTGCCGTACCAACTGACAAGGAATTACCATTAAATGAGATAGAAAATATAGCAAAAAGATCAAAAGCATCTGCAATTATTTATTCTCCTAAAAAAGAAGATGAAATTAAAAAAATAAAAGAACTTGTTCCAGAGATTGAATATTTTATTGAAATGAAATCAGATAAACCATTAAAAGATAAAGATATTGGACTTAATAATATGATAAAGCTTGGAAAGCAAATTATAAAATCTGGTAATAATAGTTTTAAAGACATAGAAATAGACCCTGAGGAATTTAAAATACTATTTTTTACATCAGGAACAACATCAAATTCAAAAGGAGTTATGCTAAACAATAGAAATCTAGCAGAAAATATAAATGCGGTAACTGCATATGTTAAATTATATCCTAGTGATAGACTGTTTTCAGTTTTACCACTTCATCATTGTTATGAATCAACTATTGGATTTTTATACCCAATATCACAAGGAGCTTCTGTTGCAGTATGCGAAGGACTAAGATATATAGTTCCTAATCTACAGGAAGCAAAACCAACTGCAATTTTAACAGTCCCACTTTTAGTAGAAAATTTATATAAAAAAATAAATGAAAAGATAGTAAAAGGTAAAAAGGATAAACTTGTAAAGACAATGATACCAATTACTAATGCTTTAAAAAGTACTGGAATTGATATAAAAAGAAAAGTATTTAAAGAAATACATGATAATTTAGGTGGCAGATTAAGAATTATAGTTTCTGCTGCAGCTCCTATAGATAAAAAGGTAGGAACATGGGTTGAAAACATAGGTATTACTTTCTTGCAAGGATATGGATTAACAGAAACAGCACCAATATCTGCTCTTACTCCAGATTATAAAACATGTGTTGGTTCAGCTGGAAAGCCTATAGTTCAGGCTGAGTTTAAAATAGATAATCCAAATGAAAATGGAGAAGGAGAAATATTAATAAAATCCCCAACATTGATGATTGGATATTACGAGGATGAAGAAGAAACCAAAAAAGTAATTGACGAAGAAGGATTTTTCCATTCAGGTGATATAGGTTATATTGACGAAGATGGATATGTATTTTTAACAGGTAGAAGTAAAAATGTTATAGTTACACAAAATGGTAAAAACATTTATCCAGAAGAAATAGAAATGATGCTTGAAAAAATCGATGAAATTAAAGAAGTTATGGTATATGGAGTTGCACCAGAAGAAAATAGCAAAAAGGAAAATAAGGAATTAATTGTAACAGCCAAGGTTTTGCCAGATTATGATAAAATAAAAGAATTTTATGGTGAAATCTCAAAAGACGAAATATATAATATTATTTGGAAAAAGATAAAAGAAATAAATAAAAAATTAACATCATATAAAGCTATAAAAGCATTGGAAATAAAAGAAGGAGAATTTGAAAAAACTTCTACAATGAAAATTAAAAGATATAAAGAAATGTCTAAATAAAGTTAAAGGAGGAATTATAATGAAAGAAAATGTAAAATTTTATAAATGTGAAATATGTGAAAATGTTATTGGATTAATAGATGGAGACCCCAAACATTTAACATGCTGCGGAAAAGAAATGAAAAAATTAACACCAAATACTCAAGATGCTGCACAAGAAAAACATGTACCTGTATATGAAAAATCAGGTGATGAAATAATTGTAAAAGTGGGCGAAGTAGGACATCCAATGGGTGAAGATCATTATATTATGTGGATAGCAGAAGTTACAGATAATACAACAACAAGGGTTAGATTAAAACCAGATGATTCTCCAGAAGCAAAATTCCTATATATACCAGGAGCTGTTTTATATGCTTATTGTAATAAACATGGATTATGGAAAACAATAGTTGAATAAATTTGAAAATACTTATAGAATGAGAGTAGTAACAAAAATGTTATTGCTCTTTTTTTACGTTATATATATTGTAAAATATTTAAAATAATGATAATATTTAAGGGTGATAAAAATAAAATATAATAAAAAAAGATAAAGGAGTTTATCTGTGAATAAGGAAAAAACAAATTATTTATGTCAAAAGCTTAAAAAAATAGTTAATGCTGAACATATATATATAAATGAACCAATGAAAAAACATACTTCTTTTAAAGTAGGTGGACCTGCAGATGTTTTTGTAAAAATAAAGAACGAAGAAGAATTAAAAGAAGTATTAAAAATAATAAAAAATGAAAGTGTACCATATTTCGTTATAGGAAATGGAAGTAATTTACTTGTAAAAGATAAAGGAATAAGAGGAATAGTACTTAAAATAGAATTAGATGATATAGAAATTAAAAAAGATAATGAAGAGTATATAGTAAAAGTTGGAGCTGGAGTTAAATTGATGACACTTGCTAAAAAGTTATTAAATGCAGAAATAGAAGGATTTGAATTTGCATCCGGGATACCTGGTACAATGGGTGGAGCAATAAGAATGAACGCTGGAGCTTATGGTGGAGAAATAAAAGACATTGTTCTAGAAACTAGGTATATGGATGATGAAGGAAATATACATACGCTAGAAAATGATGAGCACCAATTTGAATATAGAAATAGTATATTCTCTAAGGAAAGCTGGATTATACTTAATACAACATTAAAGCTAAAAAGAGGAAATAAAGAAGAAATAAAAAGTAAAATGGATGATTATGCAGCTAATAGGAAGGAGAAACAACCAATAAATTTTCCAAGTGCAGGAAGTACATTTAAACGAGGAGATGGATACATTACTGCAAAACTAATTGATGAATGTGGATTAAAAGGATATAGGGTTGGAGATGCAGAGGTATCAAGCATGCATGCTGGATTTGTTATTAATAAAAATAATGCAACAGCAGAGGATGTTTTAAAACTTATAAAGTACATAAAAGAAGAGGTATATGAAAAGTTTAATATAGATATTAATTTAGAAGTACAAGTAATTGGAGAATAAGGAAGGAGCATAAAATGAAAGGATTTTTTAAATGGTTTAAGTCAGGAGCTAAAATGAAAAGATGGATGCTAGTTATACTTATAGGAATTATACTAGCATGTTTTGGTATAGCAAAAATTATAGTTACAAAGGAATTATCTTTTTTCGAAGTAGGACAAATAGTAATTCTATTTATTTTTGGATTTACAATGATAATAGTTGGATTAGTTTATAGCCAGAAAAGAGTATTAGAATTATTAATTGAAGAAACAGATGATAGACTTGAAAATGGTAATAAAAATGTTAATGTTAAATCATTAATTTTCAATAAAAAAGTATACGAAAAAGGACCTAATATTGTTGTTATAGGTGGAGGATCAGGATTAAATACCGTTTTAAAAGGAATGAAAGAATATACAGATAATATTACAGCTATTGTTACAGTTTCTTCTTATGGAAAAGTACCAACTAATTCAAGAAAACAATTAGACTTATTACCAGTAGAAGATATTAAAGAAAGTATGATTTCCTTATCTACTAATGAAAATGAAATGAAAAATCTATTAAATTTGACATTTGAGAACGATCGACTTAGAGGATTATGTTTTGGAGATGTATATCTTCTTGCAATGAAAGAATTATTTGGTGATTTTTCTGAATCAATAGAAAGAGCATCAAAAGTATTAAATATTACGGGAAAGGTGCTCCCAGTTACATTAGACGAAGTGAAAATTTGTGCTGAACTTGATGATGGAACAATTATTGAAGAAAAAGATAAAATACCTGAAGTAGTTTATGATAAGGTCGGAAGAATTAATAGAGTATATATTAATCCTTCAAATTGCAGACCATCACCAGGTGTACTAGAGGCAATAAAGGAAGCTGATGCTATTATAATAGGACCCGGAAGTTTATATACTAATGTTATACCTAACTTGCTTGTAAAAAATGTTGCTAAAGAGATTAAAGAATCAAAAGCAATAAAGATATATGTAAGTAATATAATGACAGAACCAGGACAAACAGATAATTATTCTTTATCAGATCATATAAATGCAATTATTGAGCATGCAGGTAAAGAAGTAATGGATTGCTGTATCTATGATACAGGCGAAATAATTCCAGAGTTTATAAAAAAATATAACATGGGAGGGCAAGATTTAGTAGAACAAGATATTGCTAAAGCAAAATCAAAAGGTGTAAAATTACTTCCTAAAAATATTTCTTGTATTGTAAATGATAATATTAGACATGATGCTGAAGCGGTTGCAGAAGCTGTTATACAATTAATATGCGATGATTTAAAATATAAAAATGAACTAAATAATCCTCAATATGTAAGATTAAATACAAAATTAAAGGATAGAAAAAAACAAAACAAGAAAAAAGATAAAATTAGCAGTAAAAATAAAAAAGGCATAAAAAAAATCAACAAAAAAATCGCAAAACATGAGGCGGGTAAGAAAAGCAAATTCCAAGTTAAATATGCAGAAAGAATAGAGTCAATACAAAAGAGTGAAACAAAGAGGAAGCAAAATATAACAGAGCTAACAGAAGATAGAAAACGTTTGAAAGAATTAAAAAATAGAAGAAAAACTAACAAAAGAGAAAAGATACGAGGAAATAGTAAAAATAAAAGAAATAAATAGTAAAAAAATTTATAAATGAAAACTGAAGAAATAAATAAAAATTGGAGGAGTACTAATGAAAATTAAGAAAAAAGATATGGAATTTTCGAATGCTATAACTAGAGAATGGATAATAACAAATGGAATAGGTGGATATGCTTCATCCACAATTTTAAATTGTAATACAAGAAAATATCATGGATTATTAGTTGCTCCACTTACACCTCCAGCAAGACGATTTTTAATACTGTCAAAATTGGATGAGAGTATACAAATAGAAAACAATAATTATGATTTATATACAAATATTTGTCCTAATTATATTTCAAAAGGTTACGAATATTTAGAGGAGTTTGAAAAAGAATACATACCAACTTTTACATATAAGGTAGAAGATATAAAAATAAAAAAACAGATATGTATGATATATGCTCATAATACAGTTTGTGTATACTATACCATTAAAAATGGGAAAAAGGCTTCAAAGCTAAAAATTGCTCCTGTATTAAATTATAGAGACTTTCATCAAATGAGTACAAATCATGTATTTGATGTAAAGCAAGATATTAATAAAACAAAAGTAAAAGTGATTATAGATAATCATTCAGAAACACCTATATATTTAAATCTTACAGATGGGTGTTACGTAGAATATAAAAACGATATTTTTAAAAATATGTATTATACTGAGGAAGAAAAGAGAGGATTTTATCCTGAAGAAAACCATTCTGTGGTCGGAAGATATGAAGTATATTTAAAACCAGATGAAGAAAAACAAATAACGTTCACATGCTCACTTGAAGATAATATAGAAGAAACAGATGGAAAGAAAGTAATTTCTGATGAAATTAAAAGGCTTAATAAAATAGTAAAGCAATCTGAACTTATGAATATTTGTCCAGAAAAAGAAATAAATGAAGACTTCATGAAAGACTATATTATTTCAACAGATCAATTTGTTGTATATAGGTCAAGTTCTAGACTACATACAATGATAGCAGGTTATCCATGGTTTTTAGACTGGGGAAGAGATGCACTTATTTCTTTTGAAGGAATTCTTTTAAAAACAAAAAGATATAAAATTGCAAAAGAGGTATTAAGAACTTTTACAAGAGATATTAAATTTGGATTAGTGCCAAATGGATATTCTGGATTTGACAATAGACCGTTATATAACAGTGTAGATGCATCTTTGCTTTTATTTGAACAAATAAAAAAATATTTAAATTATACAAAAGATGAAGATTTTGTATATGGAGAAATGTATCAATCGATGAAAGAAATCATCGAAGGATACAACAACGGAATTGATTTTGATGATAATAATATATATTTAGACAAGGATTATTTATTAGTTTCTGGAACTGAATATACTCAAAACACATGGATGGATGCAAAATATGGAAATTACGCTGTAACTCCAAGAAATGGTAAAGCCGTTGAAATTAACAGTATGTGGTATAATGCTTTAAAAATCATGGCAGAATTTGCAATAAAACTTGAAGATGAAAAATTAGCTAAAAAATATACAACTTTTGCAAACAAATGTAAAAAGAGCTTTTTTGATAATTTCTATAATCCCAAAAAGAAATGTTTATATGATGTAGTTGGAGATGATAAGATAAGACCGAATCAGCTATTTAGTTTATCACTTTCATATCCAGTAATTGATCCTTCATCTGATGTGGCAACTCAAATTCTTCAAACAGTTAAAAAGAAGTTATATAACAAATATGGATTAAAAACACTTGCTAAAGGTGAAAAAGAATATATAGATATTTATGAAGGAAATAGTTTTAAAAGGGATATGAGTTATCATCAAGGAATTACTTGGTCATGGCTTTTAGGAATATATTATGATGTATTAAAGAATATAGAAAAAAAGACAAAGATAAAGGAAGACAAACAAAAAATTAAAGATGAAATAACTGAACTTGTAAATAATACAAAAAAAGTATTCTTGAAAGATTTTTATGAAAGAGGAATGATTGGAAGCATATCTGAGTTATATGATTCAAAAACCCCCTATTTACCTAAAGGAGCTCCTGCACAATGTTGGAGTATTGCAGAAATACTCAGAATAATTTGTGAGTAAAATAAAAATCATCTCTCGCCTTTTTAAAAATTAAATTATATGTATTAAATTAAAGGAGAAATATGCGTATTTTAGGAATAGATCCAGGTTTTGCAATAACTGGATATAGTATAATTGAGTATATTGGAAATAAATTTAAATTGTTATCAAGTGGCGCAATAAAAACAGATGCGGGTGTGTCATTTCCATTAAGACTTTCTAAAATTTTTACAGATTTAAATGCAATAATTGATGAATTTAATCCAGATGCTATTTCTGTAGAAGAGTTATTTTTTAACAATAATGCAAAGACAGCAATAAATGTTGCACAAGCAAGAGGTGTAATTTTAGTAGTAGGATGTCAAAGAAATATACCTACATTTGAATATACACCACTTCAAGTTAAGCAGGCTGTTGTGGGATATGGAAGAGCTGATAAAATTCAGGTACAAAAGATGGTAAAAACTATATTAAAAGTAGAAAAGCTACCAAAGCTAGATGATATTACAGATAGTATGGCAATTGCAATTTGTCACGCACATTCTTCTAGATTTGCTCAAAAGATATAAAAGAGGAGATATTAATGACAATAGATGTACTTGAAAAAGAATTAAAAGAAAATAAATTAAATAGTATATATTTGCTTTATGGAGAAGAGCAATTTTTAATAGAGAGTGTTTTAAAGAAAATTAAAAAGATTTTTGGAGAACTTTTAACTGGAATAAATTATATTCAAATTGATGAAACAAATGTTGATAATTTAATTTCTGATATTCAAACACCTGCATTTGGATATGAAAAAAAATTAATAATTATAAAAAATTCTGGACTTTTAAAAAAAGAAGGTAAAAAGAAAAATCAAAAGATGCAGGAGCTAAAAGCAAAACTTAACGAATATATTACAGAAAATATAGACCAAATTAAGGAAACAACGATATTAGTGTTTTTAGAAGATACAGTTGAAAAACAAAATTTATATAAAACAATAGATAAAAGCGGAATTGTTTGTGAATTTACACCATTAAAACTAGCCAATTTAATGAAAAGGATAAAGGCAATTTGTAATGCATATAAGGTAAATATTGATGATAGTACATTAAGATATTTTATAGAAGCATGTGGAACTAATATGCAAGATTTAATAAATGAGATACGAAAATTAATTGAATATTCAGGAGAAAATGAAACAATTACAAAAGAAGCAGTAGATTTGTTATGTATAAAACAGATTAATAGCATAATTTTTGATTTAACAGATAATTTAGGAAAAAAGAATGTAAAGGAAGCAATAAATGTTCTACATAACTTAATTTACACAAAAGAGCCAATACAAAAAATTTTAATTACATTATATAATCACTTTAAAAAATTGTATATTGTAAAATTATCAGAAAAATATAACAGAAATTTAGCAGAAAGCTTAAATTTAAAACCAAACCAGATGTTTTTAACAGGTAAATATAAAACACAATCAAATTATTTTAAAGAAGATGAACTAAGGAAGATTATAGAAGAACTCGCAGACTTAGACTATAACTATAAATCAGGTAAAATTGATTTAAATATTGGAATTGAATCAATTTTATGTAGATATTGTGGATAAACAAAAAGTATGTTGTGATTAATATTAATAACAACATACTTTTTGTTTATATAAATGAATTATATATAGAATAAAAAAATTAAATTTGCAAAAGATACCAATAAGGAGTGGTGATAATGTATAATTTTAGAACAGATTTAGCAGATGAAAGAAGAGATATCTATAAAAAAGCGAATAATTTACAATATGAAATAGAAGGCGTTGAAACAGAAGAAAGACAAGAAAATGAAAATATTAAAGTAACAAGAGTTAAAATAACAAATGATGCAGGTTCACAAGTTCTTGGAAAACCAGTAGGAACATATACAACAATAGATGTTAAAAATCTTAAAATTGCAAATGATGAAGAGATACAAAAAGCATCAGAAGTATTAACAGATGAATTAAAAAAGTTAATAAGTATTCATATACAAAATGAAGATGATGTATTAGTTGTAGGACTTGGTAATCAATTTGTTACACCTGATTCTTTAGGTCCAAAAGTAACAAATGAAATAGAAGTGACTAGGCATCTTTTAAAATATGCTCCACAGTATGTAACTCCAGGAACAAGACCAATTAGTGCAGTTTCGCCAGGAGTACTTGGTACAACCGGAATAGAAACACTTGAAATTTTAAAAGGAATTGTAAATGAAGTTAAACCTAAACTATTAATTGTAATAGATGCATTAGCTTCTAGAAGTATAGAAAGGATTAGTAGTACAGTACAACTTGCAGATACAGGAATTGTTCCTGGAGCAGGTGTAGGAAATACAAGAAAAGAATTAAGCAAAGAGACTTTAGGTATAGATGTTATTGCAATTGGCATTCCAACAGTCGTTGAACTTGCAACTATAGTATCAGAAGGAATTGATATATTTATTTCAAGACTTCAAGACAAATCAGAATCAAATGAAAAATTAAATGAGATAAAAAACAAAGATAATTACGAAGAAGTAAAAGAAGCGCTAAATGTAGGAGATTATAATATGATTGTTACACCAAAGGAGATAGATACTTTAATAGAAAATATGAAAGATATTGTAGCACGTGGACTTAATTTTGCACTATAAAAATAAGCGTTGGGGCAATCATCCAACGCTAAAATTATTTATTTGATTTCATCGTCACCGACGAAATCAATATCTACCCCTACATCAGTGGAGAAATTCTCTTTGTTAAGGATCATAGCTTGACAAAGAAAATCTTGAAATCGGAAGATTCCACCGTGAGGAAGATATCCTTCCAATATTTTTGCGTTTACTTTTTTTTCTAAATCAGATATAAAAGTTGCAAGTAAAATGATATATTGCTTTTTCATTGTTCATACCTCCATGAAGTTTTTTGATTGCCTAAGATACAAGATCTATGTATATATTATATCATATTTTACATAAAATAGCAAAAAGGAGGAAAATATTGCTTTTATAAATTAAGGGGAGAGCAATGCTTGCCTGAATTTAATGAAATGTTTTAATACATATAAAATCTATATATATTTATTAATCAAAAACAAAACCAATAAATGCAATGGATATAACAGGTATAAAAAATACTTAAAACTTTTTCCTTTTTTACCGTTATATAAAAGAATAGGTAGGATAGGTAATATCGTGAAAATGCATAAAATAATATATTTATAATAAAAATTATATTTAATTAAATTTGGTAAATAATTTAATATACATGCTGTTATATAACAAATAGACATTAGTGCTTTTTTATTTTTAAAAATAGAAAAAATTAAAATAATTATAATAGCAAAAGGTGCATATGCGAGTTTAATATAACAAGAAATAATTGCAATTAGAATTATTAATGCAAAACTTATAAATTTATTTTTTTGTTTATCATAAATGATAAGACAAAGAAGTGATATACAAAATGTAAATATCACATTAAAGCTAAATTCTTTTCCTATACTAAATTCATATAGCATAAAAGGAATTTGAGAAATAACAGCAAAAGTAAATAGACGAAATAAATATTTTTTAACATCTCTTGTATGGGTGTAGCCCTCTGAAATCTGAAATGCAAACAATGGCATTGAAATTCTACCTATATAATTAAAATATGAAAAACCATTAAAGATAATATATCCAGAATGGTCAAATAGCATTGTAACAACTGCTATAATTTTTAAAATAAAACTTGACATATTAATTCTCACCTAAGAATTATTATATATTAAAATTAATAGAAGAGCAATCAAATAATTCTAAATATTATTAAGATAGAGATTATACATGCTAAAAAACTATTTATTTATCTTACTATTCAATTTATAAATAGAACAAATATTACAATCATTACAAATTTTTATTCTATCCTCAAAAATTAACTTTAATGTATCAATAAATTCATCTGAATAATTATTAATCAAATGAATTGTTATTTTACTAGGTAGTATACTAAGAAGAGTATTTAATGCATAATCATTGGAAGAAAATGTAATATCAGATAAATACTTAGCATTTAAAATATTATCTTTTGTAGAAATGATTTTTTTATCTTTATCAACTAATATAGAAGTATTGTTACTATATATAAGATGAACTTCATCTGAAAATTCACTTGTTTTACTATTAACATATATCTTAAGTATATTTATAAACTCGTCATATTCTCTTTCAATTAAAAACTTATTAACAGCTGTATCTATAATTTCATCTAAAAATGAAATATATTCTTTTAATCTAAAATTAACAAAACCAGATAAAACAAAAGATGTATTTTCTTCCAAAAATTCTTTAATGCAATTATATAAAATATCTTTTTTTTCAATGCTTTCTTCAGGAGAATTTAATAAATTAATACAATTTTCATATATTCTATTTTGTTCATCTTTGGAAAAATAAAAATAATTATATGAGATAATATGTTTTATTAATTTAGGTTCAAAAAATAAAATAATACAGTTAGTAAGAATATTACATATAGACTTATAGAAAAGAGAATCATCATTTCCTATATAGTGAATTATAATATTTTCATAAATCTTAAATTTCTTATTTGACATATAAATATGTTCAGTACCAACAGCAATAACTTGATTTAGCAGATAATTAATGATTTGCTTATTATTTGTTTTAATGCAAATGGATTTCATGAACGTGAAATTCTCCTTTCATATATGTATTATTATCTACTAAAAACTTACAGATATACATTATTTTATTCAACCTAGAATAGATGTGAAACTTGTATATAAAAAAAGCATAGATAAATAAAAAGCAAAGAATTTTTAAAAACTCTTTGCTTTTTGTTTATCTATAAATCATATAATCAATATCAGGGAAAATTTCATCTTTTTTCATGATATCGGTTAAAAATTCTTTATCAATATTATCTTTTTTAATTTGATAGTAAAGTTTTGTAAAACGTCCAATATGGTCTTTAATTCTTTTTTTAGCATAGTCAACCATTGTTCCATTAGTTATAATAAACAACCAATCACTACTTTGAGCAAGTAGTAGCTCTCTTGCACATTGGTTTAATGCTTTTTTTCTTAAAGCATTTTTTTCATTTTGAAACAGATTAGCAAGTTCTACCATTCTATCTCCAGCTACATGTAAATGCCTATGTACATAATCATTAGTTTGATTTAGCCATACACCACTATAGCCATTAGCACCCCAACTTGAACGACAAGGAGTAGAAACTTGAATATTAGGAAATTTATCTATATATTCACTAGGAGTTATAAGTTCAAAATCGCATTTATCATAATATATTTTTTTAAATAAAATATATAACCAGTAGGGACCTTCATACCACCAGTGACCATAAAGTTCAGCATCATAAGGACATAAAATAATAGGTGGAACATCCATAATATTTGAAAGCTCAGAAATTTGATTCTGCCTTGAATCAAAGAAGTGACCAGCTTGTCTTTCAGCAGAATCTTTTGCCCACTGCACGTTATAATAGTCTTTAAATTCAGTATCTCCAGTGATTCTATGATATTTAATTCCAGTATTAACTCTGGCTCCATTATGTGCAATATATGGTTTAATATATTCATAATCAGCATCATATCCAATATCACGATAAAATTCACGATAGTTATAGTCACCTGGATAGCCATTTATTGAACTCCAAACTTGCCTAGAAGATTCCATATCACGTCCAAAAGCAATAACGCCTTCTTCAGATACAATAGGAGCATATGTTCCATAAACAGGAGTTGGATTTGCATATAAAATACCATGAGATTCTGTTATTATATATTCAATACCAAATTCTTTTAAATATTTATCAGCCTCAGGTACATAACCACATTCAGGAAGCCAAATGCCATGAGGTTTCTTACCAAAGTATTTTTCATATGTTTGTACTCCAACTGCTATTTGTGCTTTTACAGTATTTTCATTAACATATAAAATAGGAAAGTAACCATGTGTTGCACCACAAGTTATAATTTCAAGTACTCCAATATCTTGAAAATGTTTAAAACCTTGTATTAAGTTACAGTTATATATATCTTTAAAAACATGTAAGTCATTAGAATAACGATCTAAATAATAGTGAGAAAGTTCATTTAACCTAGAATCTCCGACTGTTCTTTTAACTTCTTTTTTGCATAATTCAATATGCTTTTTTAAATAATTTATATATTTTTTTTGTAATAATTTGCTATCCAACATAGAAAGAAGAGGAGGTGTAAGAGACATTGTAATTCTATAATCCACCTTCTCTTCTTCTAATTTTTTAAAATTTAAAAGTAAGGGAATATATGTTTCAGAAATGGCTTCAAAAAGCCATTCTTCTTCTAAATAATTATCACTTTCTGGATGATGCACAAAAGGAAGATGTGCATGCAATACAAAACTTACATATCCTTTAGTCATTAGTTTTTACTCCTTTATTTAAAACTTGAAATACTGCCAGAAGATGGGTTATTAATATCTGAATTTTCAATAGATTCTAAACCATCTTTATATAGTAATTTATATAAATCATGTAAATTATATATTTTTGACATGTTAGGTATAAAGGATGCTATTGACTTATTAAATGTTTTATTATTTTTTACATTACGATATTTTACCAAACCATCTTTATTTAAACTATTGAATAAAATATGATTGTTAGGAGTATCCATATTATTTGAATAAGTAATATGGATATATGTTGCAAAGTTATTATCTTTAGGGCGTCTACCAAGTTCCATACTGTATTTACAATTTGGATCATTTACATGTAAGTACCAACAATTGGCAAAATCATTTATTTCAATCTCGTAAGTGTAATTCATTGTTTCATTATGTATTACTAAAACTGGTTTTGTAGTTTCAAAAAAGTTTTCGCCATACTTAGATATATAAAAATTTCTGTCATCATCAGAAATATCCCAATAAACAAATAAGGTCGTTGGAGTTTGAGCCAAAAGCTTTACAACAGTTTGATTATATCTATAAGGTAAATCATAGTATTCTAAAACATATACAGATTCTTTTTTAGTTTGTTTAGTTACTTTTGTTTTAGAGGGAGCTGTTTTCTTAGCAACAGTAGAACTTTTTGTAGTTTTAGATGCTTTTGCTGTAGTAGAAGTAGCTCTTTTTGATTTAGAAGTAGAAGTTTTCTTTTTTGTAGAAGTAACTTTTTTAGTAGATTTAGTTTTAGAAGTGGTACTAGTACTAGACTTATTATTATTAATCTTTTTTACTTTATCATTTTTAGAAGTTGTTTTTTTATTCTCAGATTTTGTTTTACTGGTTTCTTTTTTAGAAGAAGTTGTTTTCTTCTTAGCAGTAGATTTTTTAGCTACAACATTATTGCTTTCAGTTTTTTTGTTTTTTTCTGTTTCTTTAGTAGATCTTGGCATGATTTCCTCCTTAGTAAAATATAGTACATCATTATCAATATAGTATATCAAAATATAATTAAATTCAAGTGAAAATGGAAGAAAAATATAGAATTTTGAAAAAAGGTTGCAAAATTGTATATTATGAATATATAATATACAAAGAAGATGTTTCTAAGGAGGAATTACTTTGAGAAAATATTTTGGAACAGATGGAATTAGAAGAATAGCAAATACTGAATTATCACCAACACTTGTATATAAAGTTGCAAAGGCAGGTGCATATGTATTATCAAAACATACGGACAAGGCACCTACAATATTAATTGGAAGAGATACTAGAATTTCTGGAACACTAATAGAAAGTGCTTTAACAGCAGGATTTTTAAGCTATGGTGCAAATGTTAAATTATTAGGAGTATTGCCAACACCTGCAGTAGCATATTTAACTAGAAAATTAAATGCTGATGCAAGTGTGGTTATTTCTGCATCTCATAATACATATGAATTTAATGGTGTAAAGTACTTTAGTAATAAAGGTATGAAAATACCAGATGAAATAGAAGAAGAAATAGAAGAAGTAATGGATTCAGGTAAATTAGAAGAACTTACAGCAGTAAACGAAAAAATAGGTGTATCAGAAATAAGAGAAGATTTAGCAGAAGAATATGTTTGGTTTTTTATTGATTTATTTAAAAGAGAATTTGACAAATTTGATAAATCAAACTTTGTAGTTGGAATAGATACTGCAAATGGAGCAACATATAAAGTAGCTGAAAAAGTATATAAAGAATTAGGAATTAAGTATAAAATTATTAGTAATAATCCAGATGGAATTAATATTAATAATAAATGTGGATCAACACATTTAGAAAATATTCAAAAGTATGTTGTAGATAATAAATTAGATATAGGAATAGCATACGATGGTGATGGAGATAGATGCTTAGCTGTTGATGAGAAGGGAAATATAATAGATGGGGATATATGTCTAGCTATTATATCAAAAGACATGAAAGAAAAAGGTACATTAAAAAATGATACAGTAGTTGCAACAGTTATGAGTAATATAGGATTAAATAAATACGGACAGGAGAATGGTGTAACAATAAAACAAACCAAAGTTGGAGATAGATATGTATTAGAAGAAATGCTTAAAAATGGATATAATATAGGTGGAGAACAATCTGGTCATGTTATTTTCTTAGATTATAACCCAACTGGAGATGGAATACTTACATCTTTAATGCTTATTAAAACATTATTAGAAAAAAAGAAAAAAGCATCTGAACTTACAAATATTATAAAAATATATCCACAGGTATTAGTAAATGCAAAAGTTTCATCAGAAAAAAAATATGATTATGATAAAGATTCAGAAATAAAAGAAAAAATTAATCAGCTAGAAGAAGAGTTCGCTGGAAATGGTAGAGTATTAATTAGACCTTCTGGAACAGAACCATTAGTAAGAGTAATGATAGAAGGAGAAAATCAAGAATATATTACAAAAAAAGCAACAGAACTTGCAGAATTTATTGAAGAAAAATTAAAATAATTTGTAACATGTAGTAGCGAGTATCGCTCGTCTGAAAATGTATAAAACAATAAATATAGGAGTATAAAAATGGGAAAGTTATTTGTAATAGATGGAACTGATGGAAGCGGAAAACAAACACAATTTCAGAAGTTAAAAGAAAGATTTGATGAAGAAGGAATAGAATACAAAACAGTTAGTTTTCCTAATTATGATAGCCCTTCATCTTCACTTGTTAAAATGTATTTAGCTGGGGAATTTGGAGAAAATGCAAAAGAAATAAGTCCATATATTGCATCTACTTTTTATGCTGCAGATAGATATGCTACATATAAAAAAGACTTAGAAGAATATTATCAAGATGGAGGTATTATACTTGCAGATCGTTATACAACATCTAATATGATTCATCAAGCAGGAAAAATACAAGATAAAGTAGAACGAAAAAAATTTTTGGAATGGTTATGGGATTTAGAGTTTAATTTATATGGTTTACCCATACCAACTGCAACATTTTTTTTAAACATGCCACCAGAATATGCTTTAAAGTTAATTAAAAATAGAGAGAATAAATTTACACATCAAATGAAAAAAGACATACATGAGAGAGATAACAATCATATACAGGATTCGTATTTTGCAGCATGCGATTTAGCAAAAAAATATAATTGGTGTGAGATACAATGCATAAAAGATTATGAGGTAAAAACAATAGAAGAAATACATGAAGAAATATATGAAGAAATAAAAGAGTTAATTTAATAATAAAAGTCTAATGTGATTAACATTACATTAGACTTTTTAGTAAGGAGAAATAGATGAATAAATATGGTTTCTTTGGAGGATGTTTTAATCCTCCTACAAAGGCACATATATACTTAGCAGAAAAAGTTGTAAGAGAAATGAAATTAGATAAGCTATTTTTTGTTCCTGTAGGTAATTATTATTCTAAACCTGGATTGATCGATGAAAAATATCGTTATGAAATGTTAAAAATTATTTGCAAAAAAAATAATAAGCTTGGAGTGATAGATATTGAATTAGGAATAGGAAAAAAATTAAAAGCTATAGATATATTTAAAATGATTAAAGAAAAATATCCAAACGATGATTTGTATTATATTATGGGAGCGGATAATTTGGCAAAAATTTCAAAGTGGAAGAATTCAGAAGAACTAATAAAATATTTTAAATTTATAATATTACAAAGGGATGGATTTGTTGTAAATAACATTATAGAAAAAAATGATTTACTGTTCAAATATAGAGAAAATTTTAAAACAATAGAAAACGAAATTTATTTTAAAACAAGTTCTACAGAGGTAAGAAAAAAGATAAGATGCAATAGTTTTGAAGCCGATATTCCAGATGAAATAAGAGATTTAATTAAAGAAAAGAATTTGTATTAAAACAAACATGTTATATGCTTGATAAGTTGACAAAATACACTAAAAAATATAAAATAAAGGCAGTAAATTAAAGAAAAGTAAGGAAGATGAGTATGAAAAAAATATTATTTGCTTCCTATGATTTAAATATTGGTGGAATTGAAACATCTTTAGTAACTCTACTAAATACATTATCAAAAAATAAAGATTATCAAATTACACTTGTACTTGAAAAAAAGCAAGGAATCTTTCTTGATCAAATTGATAAAAATATAAATATTATTGAATATACACCAAGTAACAAAAAAAATATATTAATTAGAAAATTAATAAACATGTTAAAAAGAATCAAATTTGTTTTTAAATATAAAAACAAGTTTGATTTTGCTGCGTCTTATGCTACTTATTTACTATCCGCTTCTTTTATAGCTCGTACTGCTTCAAAAAATAACGCAATATGGGTCCATACAGATTATTTAACATTATTAAAAGATAATAAAGAAGAATTTGAGAGATTTTTCTATAATATAAAATTTAATAAATTTAAGAATATTATATTTGTATCAAAAATAGCAAAGGACAATTTTACTAAAATATTTCCTAAATATCAACAAAATATAACGGTAATAAATAATTTAATAGATTATAAAAGGATTATTGAATTATCAAAAGAGAATATAGAATTTAAAAATAAAGATAATTATCCTATTTTTTTAAATGTAGGAAGACATGATGAAGAATCAAAAAAATTAACAAGAATTATAGAAGCTAGTAAAATATTAGCTGAGAAAGGATATAATTTTAAAGTTTTATTTGTTGGAGATGGACCGGATATTAAATTATACAGAGCTATGGTAAAGGATAATAACTTAGAGGAAAATATAAATTTTATAGGACAAAAAGAAAATCCATATCCTTATTTTAGAATTTGTAATTGTGTTATTCTAACTTCACAATATGAAGGGTATCCAGTAGTTTTTTTAGAAAGCAAAACATTAAATAAACCTATAATAACAACTAAGGTATCTGATTATCAAGATATAGAAGAAAAATTTGGATATGTAACAGAAAAAAATACAGAAAGTATTTTTGAAGCGATGGAACATTTTATAAAAAAAGGATATACAATAAAAGAAAGATTTGATCCACAAATGCATAACGAAAAAATAATAAAAAAAATAGAGGATATAATTAGAGGTAAATAAATGATTGATGTTAGTGTTATAATTCCTGTATATAATACAGAAAGATATATAAAAAGATGTTTAGATTCAATACTAAATCAAACACTGAAAAATTTAGAAATAATAGTTGTGAATGATGGCTCAAAAGACAATTCTGATATAATTATTAAAAACTGGATAAAGGAAAATAAAAAAAATATTGATATTAAATATATAGAAAAAGAAAATACAGGTTTATCAGATACAAGAAATATAGCAGTAAAAAAAACCAGAGGAAAATATATTTCGTTTATAGATTCTGATGATTATATTGATGAGAATTTATATTATAACTTAAAAAAGTATATGGATGATAATATAGATGTTATAAAATTTAAAATAAAAACAGTAGATGTAACTGGAAATGTTTTAGAAAAATTAGATGGGCCTATATTTAGTACATGTACTGGAGAAAAAGCATTTGAAAAACTATGCACACAAGATAAATATATGGATCCAGCATGTATTTACTTGTATAGAAGAAATTTTTTTATAGAAAATGATTTTAAATACAGTGTGGGAATGTATCATGAAGATTTTGGATTAACTCCATTAGTTATTGCGAATTCTAAAAGCTTTGTATCTACTAATGAATATGGATACTATTATTTAAAAAGAGAAAATAGTATTACTGCAAAAAATGACATTGAAAAAAATGTAAAAAAAGCAAATGATTTATTGAAACAATATGATGAAATGATAAAAAAAATTACTGAATATAAAATAAGTAAACATACAAAGAATTTAATCAAAAGATATTATACGAATGCAGTTATATTAAAAGCGAAGGAGTTATATGATAACGATGAAGAATATAATAAATATATAGAAGAAATTCAAAAAAGAAAGATGTATAAAAATATAAAACCATATAATTTAAAACAAGCATTAAAAAGATTAATATTAAAATATAATATTAAACAATATTTGAAAAAGAGGTAATTTTATGCCAAAAGTAAGTGTTATAGTACCTGTATATAATGTAGAAAATTATATATGTAAATGTTTAGATTCACTTGTTAAACAAACTTTAAAAGATATAGAAATAATAATTATAAATGACGGATCAACAGATAGTTCTATAGATGTAATCAATAACTATATAGAAAAGTATCCCCAAAAAATTGTATATCTAGAGAAAGAGAACGGAGGATTATCTGATGCTAGAAATTATGGAATCCCATATGCGAAAGGTGAATATATAGCTTTTTTAGATTCTGATGATTACGTAGAAAAAGATATATATCAAAAAATGTATGAATTGGCTAAAAAAGAGAATAGCGATATGGTTGAATGTGATTTTTATTGGGAATATCCAAATAGATTAAAAGAAGATATTGGCTTAGTTTATTCTAATAAACATGAAATGATTGAGAATGTAAGAGTAGTTGCATGGAATAAGTTAATAAGAAAAGAAATTATAGATAAAAACAATATTATATTTCCAAAAGGATATAGATATGAAGATGTTGAATTTACATATAAGTTAATTCCTTATTTGAATAGAGTTTCTTTTATAAAAGAGCCGCTTGTATATTATTTACAAAGAACTGATTCAATTATAAATTCACAAAATGGAAGGACAAGAGATATATTTGATGTATTACAGCATGTAATAGATTATTATAAATATAAAGGAATATATGATGAGTTTAAAGATGAACTAGAATATATATACACAAGATATCTGTTATGTAGTTCGCTCCTTAGAATGACAAAAATAGATGATACTAAAACTAGAAAAAAATGTTTAAATGAAACATGGGAGAGTCTAAATACTAAATTTCAAAATTGGAAAAAGAATAAAATATTAAAAAAGAAGAGAACAAAAAAAGATATATATATGAAAACAGTGAATAAATTTACATATAAAATATATTGTAGAATACTAAGAGGGATTAAATGAAACTAGATAAAGAAATGATTAAAGAAAAAATAAATATAGAAAACATATTATGCTTATTTATAATAATATGTCCAGTATTAGATATGCTAAGTTTTATTTTTAGAAATGTATTTAATACTAATATATCTCCATCAACAATCATAAGACCAATTATACCTCTAATTACAATTATTTATTTATTTTTGAAAGAAGATAAAAAATTTAAAATTTATACATTTTTAGGATTTTTTATATTTGGCATGTATGCTGTTGTTCATTTATTATTGTTCATGAAAGTTAAAACTGGAAGTAGTTATAGTGGAGTAATACATGAAGCACAGTATATTGTAAATTATTCATTTATGATTTTAAATTTATTTATATATATCTATATATTTAAGGATAAAAAGACAAATAAATTGAAGAAGAGTATAATATATTCTTCATATATTTATATCATTTCTATATATATATCAATTATTACAAAAACATCATCACATACATACTTAGAAGAGGCAATGGGATATAAAGGATGGTTTGAATCAGGTAATAGTATTGGAGCTATACTTTTACTTTCGATGTTTATTTATATTAATTATTTAAAAGACAAAGAATATAGAAAGGTTGTAATACCTTTATTATCTTTAATTGGAATATTTTTAATGCTATTAATTGGAACAAGAGTGGGGTTATTCGGATTTATACTGGTAATAATAACATATTTAATTATACAAGTGCTTTATACTCTTCTACATAACAGTAAAATAAATAAAAAGCTATTAGGAATTGGGACAATATCAATAATTGTTATATTAGCTATAGTTTTAATTTGTGGTTCAACAACTATAGAAAGAAGGAAGCATTTAAAAGAAATTGAAAGTAATATTGTAGATCAAAATCAGGATGACAATTCACATATAACTGGAGATTTACTAGATATAAAAAATAAAATAGATAAAAATGAAATGCAAGATGGATATATGAGTGAAGCTCAAAAAAAATCAGTTATAGATTTATACAATACTGCAAACAAAATAAAACTTTCAAATAATGATCAGAGAATGCAACAATTAATATATAATATTGCATTAGTAAAAAATCAAAAAAATATTCCAATGATATTATTTGGAAATGGATATGTTGCTAATTTTAGAGAATTAATTTTAGAAATGGAAATTCCAGCATTTTTACTTAATTTTGGACTAGTTGGATTTGTAATATTTTTTATGCCATTTTTATCAATTTTTATATATGGTTTAATATTTGCTATAAAGAATATTAAAAAAATAGACGAGGAATATATGATGCTAGAACTAGGAAGCGGATTTTCTTTTGCATTAGCATTTCTTTCAGGATATACTTTTTTTAATAGTTCGTCAATGATGATTATTATAGTATTAAATGTGCTTTTAATTAATAAAATATTGAAGTTAAAAAAAGGAGAGACACATGAAGAAAATTTTGTTTGGAATAACGAGCTTAACACTTGGAGGAGCAGAAAGAGTGTTAGTAGATTTAGTAAATAAACTATCTGATAAATATGATATTACTATTTTTACTATTTACGCTAAGGGTGAACTTGTTGAACAATTAGCTGACAATATAAAAATAAAAACTTTATACAATAAAAATTATTCAAAACTATCAAGCATTGAAAAAAAATTAATTCCACTTAAATTATTGATAAATAAAAAAAGAATATATAAAAAAAATATTCAAGGTGATTATGATACTGAGATTTCTTTTTTAGAGGGACCGATTACAAGATTATTTAGCGTTAAAAATAAAAGAATAAAAAAAATAGCCTGGATACATAATGATATTTCTCAGGTATTTGGGAAAGGATTAAAAGCTACAATAAAAAAATTTTTAGACAAAAAAATTTATTCGAAATATGAAGAATTAATATTTGTAAGCAAAGAGAATTTAAAAAATTTCAATAGTACTTATAAAGAATTATCGGGCATAAAAAAAGAGGTTATTTATAATTATATAGACAAAGACAGAATTATAGAGAAATCTAAGGATAATGCAGAAGTCGAATTTAATAAAGCAATTATTAATCTTGTTACAGTTGCAAGACTTGTACCTCAAAAAGCTATAGATAGATTCATAAAAATTCATTCAAGATTAATAACTGAAGGATATCAACATGAAGTATATCTAATTGGAGATGGATCTGAAAGGATAAAACTGGAAAATTTAATTAAGCAAAATAATATTGAAAAAACTTTTCATTTATTAGGAAAAAAGAAAAATCCATATCCATATATTAAAAATGCAGATTATTTTTGTTTATTATCTTATTTTGAAGGATATGGAATGGTACTAGAAGAAGCAAAAATACTAGAAAAATCTGTGATAATTACAGATACAGCAGCAAGAGAAGCGGTACAAGACTATAAAGAAAGTATTATATTAGAAAATACTGAAGAAGGAATATATGAAGGAATTAAGGCATGTATATCTAAAGGAAAACAAGAAAGTGTAAATAAAAAGAATGAAAAATATAATAACAGTGATATAATTAAACAAGTTATAGAATTAATAGAAAAATAAGGAGATACATTATGCAAATATCTGTACTTACTTCAACATATAATAGAGGAAACTTACTAAAAAGACTATATGAAAGTTTAATAAATAATTCTAAATATGATATAGATATTCAGTGGCTTATAATGAATGATGGTTCAACTGACAATACTAAAACTATTGTTAAGCAATTTATAAAAGAAAATAAAATAAAAATAAAGTATTTTGAACAAGAAAATCAAGGAAAGATGTTCGCAATAAATAAATTAGTAGATTATGCTACAGGATACTTAATAATAGATTGTGATTCTGATGATTATTTTACAGAAGATGCATTTAAAATTATAAAAGAAGAGTATGATAGTAATATAAATGAAAAAGACATATATGGATTATGCTTTTTAAAATATAATCAATATGGAAAGAACATGGGAAATGAATTTAATAAAAAGAAAACCACAATGTTTGATTTGTATTTTAAAGAAGGTGAAACTGGAGAGAAGACTATTGTTTTTTATAGTAAAGTAAGAAAAAAATATAAACACGAATTAGAGCATGGAGAAAAATTTATAACGGAAGCTAGAATGTATCATAAAATGGATGAAAAATATAAAATGATATGTATAAATAAGCCGATTATGATTTGTGAATATCAAGAAAAAGGGTATACAAAAAATATAATGAATCAATTTAAAGAAAATCCATATGGATATTATGAATATTTTAAAGAAATTCTTCAAAGAGATATGAAAGATGCTAAATTTAATAAAAGGATATATGCTATAAAACATTATATTTTATTTAGTTATCTAACAAAACAATATTCAGGGAAATATATAAAAAATATAACTAACAGATTATTGTATTATTTTTTATTAATGCCAGGGATATTAAAAAGTATGAAGATTTAAGATGAAATATGAAATATTTACTTGTAATAAAGCAGAAATTATGATATATAATTTATGACAAAAAGCGAAAAAGGAGCAATAAATGAATAATAAATTTTTATTTTCTATAATAGTTCCTGTATATAATACAGAATTATATGTAGAAAAATGTTTAAAATCAATAAAAAATGCAATCGATAAAGACTGTGAAGTAATAATAATAAATGATGGATCAACAGACAATTCTGAAGGTGTTATATTAGAATTTATAAAAAAATTACCAGAAGAATGGAAAAATAACTATATTTATATAAAAAAAGAAAATAAGGGGTTAGCTGATACAAAGAATGTGGGAATAGAAAAAGCTAATGGACAATTTATAAGTGTAGTAGATTCTGATGATTATATAAGTGAAGATTTTTATCAAATTGCAAGGAAATATGTTAATAAATTTGATATTATAATTTATGATTTATATATAATTTTTGAAAAAAATAAAACATGGAATTATACTTCAAGAGCATACAGAGATGACAAAGAAGATCAAATGTATGCATATGTAATAAAATAATAAAAAAAGAATTGTATAATGATTACGAGTTTCCAGTAGGAAAAGAATATGAAGATACAGCTGTTACTCCATTTATTTTAAATGATGCAAAAAGAATAAAATATATTCCATATCCTATGTATTACTATCTACAAAGAGAAAAATCTATTGTTGCTTCTAATACACTAATGTCAGCGTTTTACAAGATATGTAATAATATTTCAGAAGTCTTAAATAGTAAAAATAATAATTTTGATAAATATAAATATATAATTAATGAATTTTTTGTAGACAGAATTTATGAAATTTTTATACAGGATTATAATCAAAATAGACAAGATTTTAAAGAAAATATTGAAAAATTTTATACCTATAATAAAGATATAGTGATATATATTGTGGAAAGCAATATGGTTAATAAATATGAAAATCATTACTCAGAGAAACAAAAATGCATAGTAAAAGATTTTTTTATGGAACTATTAAATGAAGATTATAAAAAGATAGAAAAAAAATTATTCAGAATTAAGGTAAAAAACTATTTAAGTAGAATAAAAGTAAATTTTAAAAATTTTATTAAGGCATTAATAAACAAATAACATATGGAGGATAAAATGGTAAAAAAAATACATTATTGTTGGTTTGGAGGGAAAGAACTTCCTAAATCTGTAAAAAAATGCATAAGTACATGGAAAAAAATATTACCAGATTATGAAATTAAAGAATGGAATGAAAAAAATTTTGATATAAATGTTAGTCCATTTGTTAAAGAAGCATACGAAAATAAAAAATGGGCTTTTGTTAGTGATTATGTTAGAATATATGCATTATATCAAGAAGGTGGTATATATTTTGATACAGATATGAAAGTGATTAAAAATATATCACATATAGTTGACAGAGATAGCGATATATTTTTTGGATATGAAGATAGCGGATACTTAGGTACAGCTGTTATAGGAGTAAAAGAGAAACACAATAAATATATAAAAGAAATATTGGATTATTATAACAATTTAGAACATTTTAATAGCGAAATAATGTATAATTATGCTAATCCTGTAATTATTACCAAAATAGTAAAAAAATATGAAAGTCACATTAATGAACAGGGAATACATATATTTGATAACAACATATATGTATATCCTAGAGATTACTTTTATCCATTAAGCTATAACTATTCTGAAAAAGTATATACAGAAAATACATGTATGGTACATTTATTTAATGCAACATGGACAGACAGAGGAGAAAGAAGAGTTATAGGTGTTTATAGAAAATTTGGACCAGAACTGGGTAAAATTATAAATTCCATGATAGATGGAGTATTTAATATAAAAAATAGTATATTTGAAACTGGAAAAAGATTTTATAAATTTTTAAGAATAAAGTATTCAATACATTTTAATATTTCTAAAAGGATAAAGAAATTAACTAATAAATTGCAAGAATTTAAAGAGAATTATATAGTTATTTGTCATCCAGAAATGCTGGAGAATAATGAGCATATTGGAGAAATGTTTAATAACAATATAATAGAATTGAGAGAAATGCATACAAGAAAAGAGGCAAAAAAGGTTGCAAATGCAATAAATGAATCTGGAAAAAGAACAGTAATATTCAATTCATATGCAAACGGATGGGAAAACGTAATGAGTGAATTGAAATATTTAAAAAGAGATATAAATATAAAGGTATTAATACATGGTGGAGAAGCATTATTTGCAGAAACAAATGAATGGCAAAAAATGGATACAATTGTTGACTTGTATAATAAAGGAAATATCAATGAATTAGGTTTTTTTAAGAAAAGTTTATTTGAATATTACAGTAAAAAAGGATTTAATGCGAAGCATTTAATGAAATATATAGAAATACGAAGAAACAATGATGAGATAAAAGAAAAAAATAATAAAGAATTAATTGAAATCGGAATGTATGAAGCATATGATAATACTTTGAAAAATATACACAATCAATTAAGTGCAATTAGTTTATTAGAGAACTCAAAATTAAACTATTTTCCTATTAATTACAAGGTATCCATGAAGGCAAGGAAATACAGTGTTAATTTAGCTGATACATCAATTCCTACATCAAAACAAGAGTTATATAATAAAATGGCAAAAAATGATATAAATTTGTTTATTTCACTTGCATATAAATCTGAGCTTTTACCAATAGAAAGCTTAGAAATGGATACAATAGTTTTAGTTGGAAGTAACTATGAATATTTTGATGGAAGTGAATTAGAAAAATACATTATGGTAAATAAAGAGGATAACATTATTGAAATATATAATAAAATAAAATTTGCCTTAGACAATAGAGAAAAGATATTAAAATTATATAGAATTTGGAGAGATAATTATATTAAAGATGCTAAAGAGAGTATTGATAATTTTGTAAAGATATAAAGAGGTAATATGGTAGAATCAAAAAAAAATGAAATATTAAAAAGGACACTAGAAATTGAAAGATCTATTTTGATTGAAAATATGAAAAAAAAACAAGAAAATATTGAGACTCTTGGAAAAGAAAAAGACATGTTAGAAGGAAAAATAGATAACTTAAAAAAAGAAAATATAAAATTAAGAAGTGAACTTGATAAAATAATATATTCTAGAAGTTATAAAATAACTCAAAAAGTAACAAAACTGCTAAAAAGGAGATAAAAGTTGAATAAAAGGAATAAACCTAAAGTAGCAATTATTATAGATAAAGAAGGATGGGCTCTAGACAATATAGCACAGCAGATAAAAAAAAATTTAAATAATTTTTATGAAATAGATATAATTCCTTCAGATATATTTGAAGATAATGTGGTTAGACTTTTTTTATTGAGTGACTATTATGATCTAATGTTCTTTATGTGGAGAGGAATTATATCATGGTTGTATAGTGAATATTCTAAAGAATACATATCAAATTTGGGATTTCAGTATGATGAATTTATTAGTAGATATTTAAAAGGCAAAAATATTGTGACAGCGGTTTATGATCACCTTTTTTTAGAAACAGAAAGAGAAAGAACGGATTTTATTTTGAATAACGTAAAATCATATGTGGTTAGCTCAAAAAAATTAAAACATATATATGATAGATATCCAAATAAAAATAAACCTGTTATGGTTATTTCAGATGGTGTTGATTTAGATTTGTTTAGGATGTACAATCCGGATAAGTATGTTAAAAGTGATAATAATACATTAATAATAGGGTGGACAGGCAATAGTAAATTTATGGACAATATTGATGATGACTTAAAAGGGGTCAACAAAGTTCTATTACCTGCTATTGAAGAATTAAAACAAGAAGGATATAATATAACTCTTAATATTGCTGATAGAAATATTAAGATGATACCACATGAGAAAATGCCTGATTATTATAATGAAATTGATATATATGTTTGCGCATCAAGAACAGAGGGAACGCCAAATCCAATATTAGAAGCGATGGCATGTGGGGTTCCAATTATTTCTACAGATGTCGGAATTGTTTCAGAAGTTTTAGGAGAAAAACAGAAAAAATTTATAATAGAAAGGACAAAAGATGATTTAAAGAGTAAGTTATTAAAAATATTAAAACATAAAGAAGTATTAAAACAATTATCAGATGAAAATTTAAAACAAATACAAGGATGGTCTTGGAATAGTAAATCTAAAATGTTTAAAAAATTTTTTGAAGAAAATTTATAGATACTAAATTTTAAATTATTAAGAAAAGGAATTTGAGAAAATGAAAAAAAAATATGGACAGGGAAACAAATTGCATAAGAAAAGTATAATGAATACATATAGTAAACAGAATATTATCATTTTTTTAACAATGGCTATTCTTTTATTTGTAGTATTATTATCATTTTGGCCTGGAATTGTAACAATAGATGGTAATAATCAATGGAAACAAATAGAAAGTGAATATATTATAAATAACCATCCGTTTTTCTCAACTTTTTTTTGGTGGATATTAACCAAAATATGGTGTACTCCTACAATTTTGTGCGTTTTTCAAATATTGTTACTAAGTACAATCTGGACAAGTATTTGTTTTATTTTAAGAAGGGAAAATAATTTTTCAAGACGATGGTTATACACAGTATTATTGTGCTTTATTCCAGTAATATTTTTATATTCAGTTACTACATGGAAAGATGTGATATATTCATATATGCTATTAATAATTGCAGTAATGCTTTATGTTGGTGTGAAAAAGAATTATAAATATTCTTATTGGAATTTATTTATAATCAATTTGGCAATGGCGTTTGTATGGAGTTATAGATATAATGGGATTATTGTAACTCTGTTGTTATTAATATCTTTATTTATAATTTTCGTAAAAAATAAAGTTGAAATAAAAAAAATATTAATAGGTTCACTTATGTTTATATCTATTTTAGCTTTATTTAAAATCCCTGAGAAGATTATGTGTCATCCTCAAAATAACCAATCAGGTAATGATATTGCAATGTATATTTTAGCATCGTTAGTTCAGGATGACAAAATAGATTCTCAAGATGACTGGAATATAATTAATGATATTTATACAATTGATAAGTTAAAAGAAGAATATAATCCATATGTTGTAAATCCAATATCTTTTAGCAAATATTATAACAGGGATTTAGCACAAGAACATTCAGATGATATAATTAGAATTTTAATTAAATACACACTTAAAAATCCGTTAACAGTTATAAAACATTATTTACAGGCTGATAATCTGTTGATTGGAATAAGATATGGAAATGGATATGTATATATGTATGAATTTGATACTTGGTATACAAAATTTAGTGGAGATTTTAATAAGATAGTATCTCCAGTTTTTAACAAAGGATATGATTTTTATTTAGGAATTATAAACTTTACAGGTGAAAATGAATTCTTTAAAATGGCATATTTACCTGCATATTCTTTATATATTTCAATTATATTAATGATTATTTATGCAAAGAAAATGAAGGAGAAAAGATATTTTTTAATTTTATTACCAATGATATTTAATACAATATCATTATTACCAATTAATGTAGCTCAAGATTTAAGATATGTATATATAAATTACCTGACTTTATTATTATTAGTTATACCTTTGTTTTTTATTCATGGTAAAAATGTAAATAGGAGTAGAAAAAAAAGTATTGAGATGAAGGAAAAGCCAAAGGCATTAGTCATTATACCTGCATATAACGAGGGTAAATCAATAAAAAAAGTAGTAGATAGTGTATATAATGAGAATATTGAAAATTGTGATGTTATAGTTATAAATGATGGTTCTAAAGATAATACATATGAGGAAGCCAAAAAAACAAAAGCAATAGTAATCAATGCTCCAAATAATCTTGGAATAGGAGGGGCAGTTCAGACAGGATATATTTATGCAAAAGATAATAATTATGATATAGCCATACAAATTGATGGGGATGGGCAACATAATCCAAAATATATTAATCAATTAATTGAAGAAATAAAAAATGGTAATGATTTAGTGATTGGTTCAAGATTTATAAAGAAAACAAGCTATGATCAGACAATACCTAGAATGTTAGGAATCAATATCTTGTCTTTTGTTATAAAATTAATGACAAAAGTTAAGATCTATGATACTACTTCAGGATATAGAGCAGTAAATAAGAGTATTATACAAGAATTTGCAGAAGAATATCCATATGATTATCCCGAACCTTGTACAAATACAAAAATGATTAAAAATGGATATAAAATCAAGGAAATACCTGTAGAAATGGAAAAGAGAGTAACAGGAATTTCATCAATATCTCCATTGAAAAGTGTAGGTTATATGTTTAAAGTGGTATTATCAATTTTATTAATGGGGTTAAAAGAATAGGAGGAAGAAATGATATATAAATTTGCAATCATATTTTCAATAGTATTAATAATAATTATTATAAACTTAGTAAAAAAAGATAAGTTAGATGAAAAATATTCAATTTTATGGTTGATTGGTAGCTTTATTATACTAATTGTTTCAATATTTCCTAATATAATAACTTTTTTTGCAAGTAAATTCAATGTTTATTATCCTCCGGCGCTCATGCTATTATTTGCTATTTTAATCCTAGGAGCTTACACAATACATATTTCCATGATAATAACAAGACAAAACAAAATGATTGTAAGACTAACTCAAAGATTGGGAATATTAGAGGAGAAGGAGAAGAATAATAATATTAATCCAAAAGAAAGGAAATAATATGAAAGAATATAGTAATCATACATTTGTAATTTGTGCATATAAAGAATCAAGATATTTAGAGGAATGTATAAAATCGATAAAAAATCAAAATGTGAAAAGTAATTTAATAATGGTTACATCAACTCCCAATAGTTATATTGAAAATTTAGCAAATAAATATGACATTAAACTATACATAAACAATGGAGAATCAGGAATAGGGCAAGATTGGAATTTTGGTGTAAGTAATACAAATACTAAATATGTTACGATTGCACATCAAGATGATATATATAATAAAAATTATTTAGAAGAGATAGTTAATAAAATTAATGACGGAAAAGAATTTGTTATTGCTTTTGGAGATTATAGAGAAATAAAAAATAATACAATAATTCCATTAACTAAAAATTTGAAAATCAAAAAAATTTTATTATCAAGATTAAAAAAGAATGGGAATAAAAGGAGTGCAAAGAAATTTGCATTAAAATTCGGATCAGCTATTTGTTGTCCGTGTGTTACTATAAATACTGATATTGCTGGTAAAGAACCATATAAAACTGAATTTAAATGTGATTTAGATTGGGATACTTGGTATGAGCTTGCAAAATTAGATAAAGAATTTCTATATATAAATGAAGAATTGATGTGTCATAGGATTCATGAAGAATCAGAAACATCAAATCTAATTCATAATAATATCAGATTAGAAGAAGATTACGAGATGTTCAAAAAATTTTGGCCAAAACCAATAGCAAAATTTATAATGTTATTTTATAAAAGTGCAATAAAAACAAATGAAAATTAGAGTATGGAGAAAAAATGAAAAAAGATAGTCAATTAAAAAAAAATTTCATATGGAATACAATAGGAACTACTTTAAATGCATTTAATTCTCTTCTATTTGCTATAATAGTTACAAGAATAAATGGGATATATGATGCAGGTATATTTACTTATTCATTTGCAACAGCATGTATTTTATATGTAGTGGGAATATATTTCGGAAGAACTTATCAAGTAACAGATATATCAAAAGAAAATTCTGATACTGACTATATATATAATAAAATAATAACATCTATCTTTATGATTATTATTTCTATAGTATTCTGTATAATAAAAAGATATGATGCATATAAATCTACAATTTTTATTCTATTGTCTACTTTTAAAGCGATAGAAGCTTTGAGTGAAGTTATATATGGAATTATACAAAAAAAAGGGAAACTTGAAAAGGTTGGTAAATCATTCACGATAAAGGCCATGGTGAGTTTGTTAGTTTTTGTAATTGTAGATACTACAACTAGAAATTTAATATATTCATGTATATCAATATGTATAGTGAATTTATTTATTTTATTTACATATGATTTAAAAAATATGAAAAAATTACAAATTACAAAAACTCATTTTTCATTCAAAAAAAATAATATTCTTTTAAAAATGCGGATTTTGTACTTTTTTACTAACACTTTTATCGCAATATATTATAAATTGTTCTAGATATGCAATAGACGATTTATTAACAAATGATTTACAAACAATTTATGGAATAATTTTAATGCCTGCTACAGTTATGGGGTTACTCTGTCAATTCATAATACAACCAATATTAAATAAATTGGCAGAGTGTATGGAGATACGAAATGAAAATGAATTAAAAATGTTAATTTTTAAGATATTAAAAATAATTATAGGCCTTGGAGTTACTGCAATAATTATTGCATACTTCTGTGGTATACCGGTATTAAAAATTGTATACGGAATCGAATTAACGGAATATTTGTTGCCGTTTATTATAATCATGATAGGAGCTGTATTATATAGTATTGAATTATTTCTATCTACAGTACTGATTGCAATGAGAAAAACATTTTTGCAGGCCATTTTATACCTATTAGTTTCTGTTATATCAACAGTAATTGCTTATGTATTGGTTGAACGATATAGTATTTTAGGTGCAAGTATAGGATATTTTATAACAATGTTAATAATTACTATAGCACTATTTATATATCTAATAATATGCTTTTATAGAGAATTAAAAAAAAATGATAATAAGAAAATTTTGAAGGGATAAAGTTTTAATGAATAACAAAAAAGTAGTAATTTTAATGTCCACATATAATGGAGAAAAATATATTGCAGATCAATTAATGAGTCTAATTAATCAAACGTATCAGAACATCAAAATTATAATTAGAGATGACGGATCAAAAGATCATACAACAGAAATTTTAAGAGAATTTTCAAAGAATAACAAAAATGTTTTTGTAGAAGAAGGTAATAATTTGGGCTTTATAAATAGTTTTTTTAAACTATTAGAAATTGCCGATAATGATGCAGACTATTATGCATATTGTGACCAAGACGATATATGGATGGAAGATAAGATTGAGAGAGCTGTATATTTATTAAATAATACAAATAAAAACAAGCCAGCATTATTTTTTTCAAATTCAGACTATTATGATTCAAATATGAATTTTATAGCGTCTGCCGATAAAAATAAAGTATATAATTTTAGAAATTCTCTTGTAGAATGTGTTACACAAGGGATGACTATGGTTATAAATAATACTACAAGAAGATATATTATACAAAACATACCTAAAAATTGTTTATATCATGATTGGTGGACATATATGATTTGTAGTGGATTTGGTGAAATAATATATGATAGTAAATCATTAGTTAAATATAGAAGACATACTAAGAGCGTTACAGTAGAGGGAAAGAATGCACTTCAATTGTTCATTTTTAGAATAAAAAAATTTATAATCGGAGATTCTTTAAAACAAATAAAAAAACAATGGAAAGAATTCGAAACTTTTTATTATGATAATTTAAATGATAATGATAAAAAATTATTAAAAATGTTTACCCACAAATATACTTTTTTTATTGCTTTAAAAAAAGTATTTTATCCTATGCGTTTCAGGAGAAAAATTATTGACGAAATAAACCTAAGAGTTTTATTTCTAATTGGAAAATTATAAACAAACAGTTAACTAGTATAAAATAAATATAACAATTAAGGGGATATGAAAATGAAAGATAAAATAATTAGAGTAGTAAAATCACCAATAGTATATATACTAGCTATATGTATTTTTTTACAAATTTTTATATATAAAGAAGCTAAAAATGAATACGTACTTACGCCGGATAGTCATTCTTATTATGAAGAATATAAAGGAGGAAATATTTTAAAAGGAGAATTGGATGGATATAGAACGCCAGTGTATCCAGAGTTTATTAAAATTATAAAAATATTCAGTAATGAGGAAAATTTATATAGGAATGTTGTATTAGTACAAAAAGCAATGTTTCTACTAGAAATATTATTAGTATATTTTACTATGATAAAAATTACAAAAAACAAAATTATATCTTCGTTAATAAGTTTTATTGTTGGAGTTTGTCCATATTTAGTACTATTTAACACATTAGTATTAACAGAGTCATTAGCAATATTTGAAATTGTCCTTCTAATATATATAACAGTACTCCATATATGTAAACCAAAAAAAATAACAGCTGCTTTAACTGGTTTTATTATTCTATTAATGATAATGACCAGACCTGGATATATTTATATGATACCAATATATTTTGCATTTTGGATTCTAAGATATATTTTTAATAAAAAAGAATTAAAAAATGTAATTGTGGGATTAACATCGGTTATATTAACTTCAATTATTGTTATACTATACTGTTTTCAAATGAAGAATCTATATGGCGATTTTATGATATCTTCTGTAACTTATACTAACGATTTAGTTTCCGTTGCACAAGCAAAATCATATACAGAAGCAACTGATTCTCCAATTAAGCATACAATGGAAGAAACGAAAGGAGAGAAGACAGATGCTGAATCAAGTTGGGAGGCTGCTGGTAAGGCCTACCAATTCAATTATAATGATCAAAAAAAATTTTTAAAGGAATCAAAATACAATAAAAAATATTTTAAGTATTTAATAGATAAATGCTTAAAACTAAGTGGTTCAACAATACAAACTTTATACTATACTCCATTGATAGAAAATACATATATAAATGAAATATCTAATATTTTTCTACCAGTAACTTTTGGAATGATATATTTAATGCTTATAATTATAGGTTGCTATATAGTGTATTGTATTTTTAAATATGCAAAAATTGATTGGTTTTTATCGATGTTGTTTGTATTTGTTTTGGCAAATACGTTTACATTAATTGTTGGAGCACCATTTGAACCGCAGAGATTATTTATTGTTTCGGTCATTCCTATTATAATGAGTATAGGATATATACTCAGCAAGATTACGAATAAAAATTCAGAAATTGATAAAGATAATAATTTGTTTTACAAATTTGTTTTAGAAAAAACTGAAAATTCAGTAATACAGTTTATGAGATATATTTTTGTAGGTGGCGTTGCAGCTATAGTCAATATTGGTGGACTGTTTATATTAAGCAAAATATTCCATATGCATTATTTGTTAGCTAATATAGTTGCCTTTGTTTGTGGATTAATTACAAACTATTATTTAAGTAAATTGCTTGTGTTTTCTACAAATAATACCATGAATAGAATGATAGAATTTTTAACTTATGCGATAATAGGAATTATGGGATTAGGTTTTGATACATTTTTTATATGGATTTTTACGGATAAATTAAGTATATATTTTATAGTTAGTAAAATTATTTCTACAGGAATTGTTTTTATATGGAATTTTGTTGCGCGAAAAATTTTGTATTTAATTATAGAGAAATATGATAAACGAAAATTAATAGAAGGATAAAGTAAAAGGGGGAAATAAAATGAATGAAAAAAAGAAGGTAATTATAGTGGGAGCAGGTCCAGCAGGATTAACAATGGCACATGAATTACTTAAGGAAAAAGGAAACGAAAAATATGATGTAGTGATTCTAGAAGAAACAAATGATTTTGGAGGTATATCTAAAACTGTAAAATATAAAAGAAATAGGATGGATATAGGCGGACACAGATTCTTTTCAAAAGATGAAAGAGTGATGAAGTTTTGGGAAGAACTTATGCCAATACAAGGAAAAAATTCTTTTGATGATGAAAAACTGGGAAGAGAAAAACCACTAAAAAATGGTGGGCCGAATCCTGAAATAGATGACGATGTAATGTTGATACGTCAAAGAGTTTCAAGAATCTATTATTTAAAGAAGTTTTTTGATTATCCAATAAGTATGAAAGTTCAAACATTTAGAAATATGGGCTTATGGCGTACGATTAAAGCAGGATTTAGTTATTTGAAATCATTAATTATAAAAAGAGAAGAAAAATCTTTAGAGGATTTCTATATAAACAGATTTGGAAAAGTCTTATATAGTATGTTTTTTGAAAAATATACCGAAAAATTATGGGGAAGACATCCAAGTGAAATTTCAGCTGATTGGGGTGCTCAAAGGGTAAAAGGAATTTCAATAAAAGCAGTTATAAAAGATATGTTTAATAAAGCGTTTGGACATAAAAATAAAGATAATACGGAAACTTCTCTTATAGAACAATTCTGGTATCCTAAATATGGACCTGGTCATTTATGGGAAACATTGGCAGAGAAAATATTACAAGAAGGTGGAGAAATTAGAAAAGGACATTTGGTTAAGAGGTTTAATTTTAACAGTGAAAATAAAATAGTTTCTGTTGATTGTGAAGTGAATGGAAAAACAGTAACTATAAATGGAGATACATTTGTATCAACAATGCCGATGAATGATCTAGTAGAAGGTTTTTCTGGAGTTGAGGTTCCAAAAGAAATAAAGAATATTGCAAAAGGATTACCTTTTCGTGATTTTATAACGGTTGGATTATTAGTTGACAAATTAAATTTAGAAAACAAAACAAACATAAAAACATTAGGTAATATTGTTCCTGATTGTTGGATATATGTTCAAGAACCACAAGTAACAATGTTAAGAATACAAATATTTAATAACTGGTCACCGTATTTATTAGAAGATCCTGAAAATAAAGTTTGGCTTGGTCTTGAATATACTTGTACAGAGGGAGATAAATATTGGAATATGTCAGATGAGGAGTTTACAAATTTTGCTATAGATGAATTAGTATCAATGAATATAATTAAAAAAGAGCAGGTAGAAGATTCTCATCGCGAAAAAATTAAAAAAGCTTATCCGGCATATTTTGACACATATAAAGATATAGACAAGCTTATAGAGTATGTTAATAAAATTGAAAATTTATATTGTATAGGTAGAAATGGACAGCATAGATATAACAATATGGATCACTCTATGGTTACAGCAATTGAAGCAGCAAAAAACATTCGTAATAATGTTAAAGATAAAACTAACATTTGGAATGTTAATACTGATAAAGAGTATCATGAAACAAAGAACACATAATAAAATGTTGAGACAAATGATTGATATAATTAAAACTTAAGGAGTGAACGATGAAAGTTAAACTAAAAGAAATATTTACTTATATTATTGTTTGTATATCTATGATACTGTTATTTGCTATAGGAATGATTATTTCTTATTCATTACCCAATAATAGAATTAGGAATAATATAAAAGAATCTATGGAATATATGGAGTACACATATCAAAATAATAATCCTATTTTTGGGAAATATATAACTGCAATGCAATTAGATCCTTTTTCAGACATATTAATATTAAACACAGCAGTTAATAAGGGAAAATCTGAAGAAGAAAGTGCAATTATTCGAGCATTTGAAAATTCTAAATATTCAGAAGGAAATAATCAGCCGGTTTCTATAAAAAAGATATTAAATAATGATGAATTATATAATAATGAAGAGTATTCACGTTATTGGCACGGAATACAAACTGTATTAAGGCCATTATTAGTAGTATTTAATTATGAAGAAATAAGAGTACTATTTATGGTTATAATGTTCATTTTATTAGGAATTTCAGTTGTGTATATATATAAAAATATTGGCATATTACATGCATTTGCATTTTTAATTACTATGACACTTATAGGCTTTTTTATAATTTCTATTTCATTACAATATATAGGAATATTTGCAATTACATTGATTTCTATAATATTAATAAATGTTTTATATAAAAAGAAAAAGGAATATTTATATCCATATCTTTTTATAATTATAGGAGGATGCGCGTCATTTTTTGATTTATTAACAGTACCACTTGTAACTCTGGGAACACCTCTAGAAATCATTATGTTATTACGAAATAAAAACAATAAAGAGTTTAAACTAAAAGAATCATTATTTGAAATTTTAAAAATGTCAATAATATGGTCTATTTCATACGCTGCAACATTTGTTGCAAAATGGATAATTGCATCAATTGTATTACATAGAGATGCAATTACTGTGGCAATTAATCAAATATTATTCAGGGTGAATGGCAATGAAGAATATCCTGCAACAAGTTTAGGAGCAATTAACATTAATTTATCATTTTTAAATAATAAAGTTTACATATTCGTAATGATGATCATTATAGTAACTTGGATTTTAGCAATAATAAAATATCGAAAGAAGGTTAAGGATTTAAAAGTCATTATTACCTTACTTGTATTGACATTGTATCCATATTTTTGGTATATGGTTTTCGCTGGACACTCAACAATACATGCATGGTTTACATATAGATTACAGGCAATTTCAATATTTGGGTTGTTATGTATAATTATTGAGACAATAGATATAAGGAAAATTATTAGAATAAAAAGGATATGCGATACTGATAGCAAAGAACAAGAGATAACAAATAATGTTAATAATAAAATCTTATAATATGAATATTAAAATAGTATTTTTACCAGAAAATACTATTTTTTTCTATATAAAAAGACTTGTAAATACAAAAACTTAATGGTAGAATAAAAAATGAGTATAGGGGGATTACAAATGAAAGGTATAAAATTTTTTTCAATTATAGTATGTATCATAATGATTTTTAATATATTAACTCCAATATTTTCATTAGCAACAAATGAACTAACTAATGAGAATAAGACTAATATTCAGACAACAGAGAATAATAATAGTGAGGAAGAAATAATAGATAAACAAGGAATAGTTGACAACCAAACAATGGAAAAAACAGAAGAGACTGACTATGAAAAAAATCAAAATATAGAAAAACTTAATAATGTAAAAGATAGATCGAAGACAAAGAATATTGATATTGAAGATGATAATACTGGTGTAGTAAATATTGAAGAAGACATAGAACAAGAAAATAATGCAGAAACAGAAGATTTTTCTGTTTATATTACCAATAATGGAAACAGAATAAATTCATATAATAAAGATGAAAATACATATATTTTTGTACCAAAAGGGATTGAATTATCTGAACTTAAAATAAATTATACAGGACATATTGAATCAATAGATGGAGCCTATTTTGATGAATCTACAAAACAGATAACAGGAAATTTTCACAATGAAAGTAATTTTATTGTTAATCTTACAGATGGACAAACAAAAAATATTATTATTATGCAGTCAAATATTCCTTGCATATATGTTAATAATATAAAAAGCAAAGAAGAAGATGGAGTTATAGAGAATAAAACATTAGAAGATATTAACAGTAATAGTAAAGAAATAAAATATGATGCATCCGTATTTATTACTGATGGTGAAAATGAAGAAAATGATATTTCACAAACAATTGAAATAAAAGGAAGAGGAAATTATACATGGAGCTTACCTAAAAAGGGATATCAAATTAAGTTTAATAAAAAACAAAGTGTTTTAGGAATGAAGAAAGCAAAAACGTGGATTCTACTTGCCAATTATACAGATAATTCTTATGAAAGAAATAAAATTGCACTTGATTTTGCAAGAAATATTGGATTAAACTATACACCTAATTATAAATTTGTTGATTTTTGGGCAGATGGTAATTATATTGGAAACTATATGTTAATAGAAAAAATACAAATTAATGAAAATAGAGTTAATTTAAATAATGAATATGGTTTGATTTCAGAATTAGATAATAGTTATTATATAGAAGAAGATATATGGTTTAAAAGTGATTTATCTCAAACAGCTTTTACCCTTAAAGATTCTTGTGCAGATGACTTAAATAATGAGGAATCAATTGCAAAACAAGCATTTAATAATTTTAGAAACGACATAAATAATTTTGAAGAAACTTTATATAATGATAAGAATTGGGAACAAATATCTTCTATTATAGATGTAGAATCATTTATTAAATATTATTTTGTTCAAGAATTATCTGAGAATCCGGATGGATGTAGATCAAGTATTTTTATGTATAAAGATGGTAATGATGATAAAGTACATATGGGACCTGTTTGGGACTATGATATTGCATTTGGAAATTTTGAAGTAACTAATTGGGGGCGGTAATCCCGATATTGACTATATAATTAATATAAAAAAATATATGGATAATTCAAATAACTGGTATGCAGAACTTTTTAAAATAAAAGATTTTAGGAGTGAAGTCATAAGAATATATAATACTGAAATAAAAAATATTTTATATAGTATTAATATACAAACAGATGCTAATATGGGACAATCAGCTAAAATGAATAATATTGTATGGGATACATTAGGAAAAATATCACAATTTGGTAGACTGAATAAAGCAACTTATGAAGAAGAGTGTAATTATTTAAAAAGCTGGATAGAAAACAGAGTAGATTATTTAGATAGTAGATATAGTGAAGATTCGGATATTTATAATATTAGATACAGAACTCATGTACAAGATTATGGATGGGAAGATTATGATTCAATAGATGGAGAGTTATCTGGAACAGAAGGAGAATCAAAAAGACTTGAGGCAATCAGAATCGACTTTGATACATTTAATTCACAATTGTTTAATGATATAAAAGTAAAATATCAAGTGCATGTTCAGGACTTAGGATGGATGGATTGGAAGAATGAAGGAGAGTTAGCAGGAACAATAGGAGAAGCAAAAAGAATTGAAGCAATCAGAATAAAATTAGATGATATAGAAGGATACTCAATTAAGTATAGAGTACATGTACAAGATATGGGCTGGCAAAATTGGAAAAAGAACGGAGAATTAGCAGGAACAGAAGGACAGTCGAAAAGAATAGAGGCTATTGAAATAGTTGTTGAGAAATCAAATGATACAGAAAATCAAGTTAATATAAACTATAGTACACATATACAAGATAAAGGATGGTCTGATAATAAGGAAAATGGACAAATAGCAGGAACAGAGGGAGAATCAAAAAGATTAGAGGCCATAAAAATCAATTTAATAAATAATACTGAAAATATTAGATTAATATATAGAACTCACATCCAGGATATAGGTTGGCAAGACTGGAAAGAAAATGGAGAGGTAGCAGGAACAGAAGGAGAGGCAAAAAGATTAGAAGCTATAGAAATTAAATTAGAAAACACTTCAAATTATAAAGTTAGATATAGAGTTCATGTACAAAATATTGGATGGCAAGACTGGAAAGAAAATGGAGAAGTAGCAGGAACATCAGGACAAAGTTTGAGAATAGAAGCTATACAAATACAGTTAGTAGAAGAATAGATAAAAAAAGTACTAGGAAGTTTGTTAAAAATTTCTAGTACTTTTTTGATAGAAAAATGTTGAATTTTGTTAAGCAGAATGATAAAATACAAGTGGAATGGAGTAAATGATATTAGGTGGTGGTAAAAATGAAATTAAGTAAACTTAAGATTTTAATTGGTTTTATGATAGTTTTATTAATTCTAGTTTTACCGAATACTGTTTTAGGAGAGGAACAAAGAATTAATACAGAAAATGTATATAGTGTTCCTGAAGTTTCATACAGAACTCATGTTCAGGATATAGGCTGGCAGGAATATGTACATAATAGTGAGACAGCCGGTACGTCAGGACAATCAAAAAGACTTGAGGGCATAAATGTAAAGTTGATAAATAACGATAATAGTATTGGTATTAAATATCAAGTACACGTGCAAGATATAGGCTGGCAGGATTGGAAAGAAAATGATGAGATGGCAGGTACTTCTGGACAATCTAAAAGACTAGAAGGAATAAAAATAAATTTAATAAACTCAAATGAATACACAGTTATGTATAGAGTACATGTACAAGATATAGGTTGGCAAGATTGGAAAAAAGATGGTGAACTTGCTGGCACAACGGGTGAGGCTAAAAGACTTGAAGCAATTGAAATAAAAATAACTCCAAGAGGAAAAGTTGGAAAAATATGTATTGATACACCAACTGATGATAGTACATATTATAATATAGAGACACCTAACATTAAAATTAAAGGTTGGAAGATGTCTAATATTAAAGATTCATATATAAAAGCATATATTGATAATTCACCTGTAGACTTAGGTTCAATCTCATATTACAAAAGACAGGATGTTATTAATGCAATAGCTGGATATGGAACAGAAATTGAAAATCCAACTCCTGGTTTTGAATTTAATGCAAATATAGCTAATTTATTAAGTGGAAAACATACATTAAAAATAGAATTATACTATGATAATACAAAATTAACAGAGCAAAGTACATGTTTTAATGTAGATTCGAATCTGTATATTAAGTATCAAGCACATGTTCAAAATATAGGATGGCAGGAATGGAAAAACAATGATATAGTTGCAGGTACAGAAGGACAAGCTTTAAGGGTAGAGGCTTTGAAAATGCAATTAAAAAATAAACCAAATAATGTACATATAAAATATAGGGCACATGTTCAAAATATAGGATGGCAAGATTGGAAGACAGATGGAGAAATAGCAGGTACTGAGGGAGAAGCTTTAAGAATAGAAGCAATACAGGTAAAAATTGAAGGTATAGATGGATATGTTGTTGAATATAAATCACATGTTCAAAATATAGGATGGCAACCATGGGCATCGGATGAAATGATATCCGGTACAGTACTGCAAAGTTTAAGAGTTGAAGCCATAAAACTAAGAATAGTAAAATTAGAAAATACTGTTGTTCCAAGGTTAAGATATTCAACATATACAACGAATCAGGAATATTGGTCGAGTTACTATAATAGCGGAAGTATAGCGGGAAGCGAGTCGAATAATAATAAAATAGAATCTATAAAAATCTTACTAGAAAATGTATCAGGTAATTCTACTATAAAATATAAGGCGCATTCTGCAAATGTTGGTTGGCAAGATTATGTATCAAATAATAGCCAAGCTGGAGTAACAGAAGCAAATAAAGCAATTGAAGCCATGAGAATACAGCTAGATGGACTTTCTGGATATTCTGTAGAATATAGAGTATATGTAAATGGAGATGGATGGAAAGATTGGGTTCGTGATGGGGCAACATCTGGAACTGTTGGAGAAAGCAAACAAATAGGAGCAATACAGATAAAATTAAACATAGATGCTTATCCTCATAATGAATCAGACTATTCTAATATGAATACTGCAAGATATCCAGGATATAAAGAACTATTAGATGAAATACAAGCAAATCATCCTAACTGGTCATTAAAATTATTATATACGGGATTAAATTTTAGCGATGCTGTAAATGGGGAATATTCAAATCATGGTGCAAACCTAGTACCGTATTCTTGGGGAAGAGAATGGGTATGTTCTATATGTGGAACAAAATCATATGATACAGGATCATGGTACTGTGCTTCACATAGTGCAATAGCATATTATATGGATCCAAGAAATTTCTTAAATGAAACTAATATTTTTCAATTTTTAGATGCAAATAAATATGAAGCTTCATCAGTATCCTTAGATGGAATACAAGCAGTAGTAAATGGTACTTTTTTACAAAATTATGCTTGGGATGTGGATACAGCATGTAAGAATCAAGGAGTAAACCCATATTATGTAATTTCTAGACTAATACAGGAAAATGGTTCTAGTGGATCATCAACAAGTAGAGGAATGGACGGTGGAGATGGAAAAATATATTACAATCCATTTAATATAGGTGCATATAAAACAGCTAATGCTTCAGTCCTTGAAAATGCTCTAGCAAAAGCAAAATATTATGGATGGGATACAATGGAAAAAGCTCTTGAAGGAGGAATAGTATTTTTAAAGGAAAATTGGCTTGAGAATTATCAAAATACTTTATATCAGAATAGATTTGATATTGATTCAACTAATGGAACTTCATTATATTCACATCAATATATGCAAAATTTGGCTGCGGCATATTCTGAAGGATTACTATTAAGATCATATTATAATAAAGCAGACAAAACAAATACTAATCTTACATTTATTATTCCTGTTTACGAAGGAATGAGTTCAACACTATCTCAAAGACCTTAGTATTAAAAATAAAAATTAATAAGATATGGAGTAAAAATGAAAAAATTAAAAAATAAAATTTTAGTACTTATGATTATAACATTGTTAGTTCTGTCACAAAATGTTATATATGCAGCTATGGCTGATTTTACAGATGAACAAGCAGACAAACAGACTAAGCAGCAACAAGAAAACTGGCAGAAAGAACAAGAAATCAAGAAAAATAAATCAACTAATAATTATTTAAAATCATTATATATAAAAGAATATAAGATATTACCTGATTTTAATAAAGACAAAGCTGATTATGAGATAGATAAAGAAATAGAAGATGATAATATAGAAATAATAGCAGAAGCAGAGGACGAAAAATCTAATATTACAGGAAACGGAAAAATTACTCTTAATTCTGGAGAGAACAATTTAAAAATAAGTGTTACAGCTGAAAATGGAGAGGAAAGGCTATATTTTATAAAAGCAATTAAAAAAATAAAACACGATGTTAGATTAAATAATTTAATATTAAAAACAAATAATGGAATAAATATTGATTTGGCTCCTCAATTTAATATGGATATTTTCGAATATGATTGTAATATACCTAACTATATTGATAAAATTGATATTGAAGCTATAGCAAGTGAAAATGATGCAATTATCGAAACTGTTGGTAATGAAGATTTAAAAGAAGGATTAAATGTAATTAATGTTTCAGTTTCTATTAATAACGATGAAAAAATAATTTATAAGATTAATGTAAGTAAAGAAAAAGCAAGTGATGAGTACGTCACAAATAATAAACAAATTAATATACTATATATAGCAATTGTCGTTATTCTATTCTTGATAATTGTATGTTTTATATATGTTAGAGCTAAAAAGCATACAAAACATGGAAGACATTAATATTAATTATAACTAAAAAGTACAAGAAATACTTGTACTTTTTATTATTTAATGTTATGATGAAGGCGAAAAAAGAAAGGAGAAATATATATGAAAATATTAATAACAGGTGCAAATGGAATGCTTGCAAAAGAAATAAAAGATAGATTTTCAAATGGTAATGAATTAATATGCACAGATGTTGCAGAACTTGACATAACAGATAAAGATGCGGTGATGAATTTTGTAAAAGAAAATAAACCAGAATATATTATTAATTGTGCTGCATTTACTGCAGTAGATAAAGCAGAAACAGCTGGTGAAATAGTTAAAAAGATAAATGCTGATGGACCAGCGAATTTAGCAAAAGCAGCGAAAGAAAATGATGCTGTTTTAGTACATATAAGTACAGATTATGTATTTGGTGGAGACTTAGATGTAAATAAAGATTACAAAGAAGATGATCCTAAAAATCCTGTAACAGCATATGGAATAACAAAACTACAAGGAGAAGAGCAAATACAAGAAAATACTAATAAATACTATATTTTTAGAACAGCATGGTTATACGGAATAGGAGGAAATAATTTTGTAAAAACAATGCTTAAATTAGGAGAAGATAGAGATGAGTTAAATGTAGTTTGTGATCAACATGGAAGTCCAACATATGCCAAGGATTTAGCAGAAATAATTTATCAAGCAGTTGAAAAACAGATCCCTTATGGTGTATATAATTCAACGAATAATGGATATACAACATGGTATGATTTTACAAAAGCAATATTTGAATATACAGGTATAATATGCAGGGTAAATCCTGTTACTACAGAACAGTATATTGAAATAATGAAAGTAACACAAGCAAAAAGGCCTAAAAATTCACAAATGTCAAAAGAGAAATTAGAAAGTGTTGGAATAAATGTTCCAGAATGGGAAGATGGATTGAAGAGATATTTACAAGAAGTAGGAAGAATATAGATAATAATTATATTTAGAAGGGAAGAAATAAAATGAGTAGTAGAAAAGGAATAATTTTAGCAGGAGGGAGCGGTACAAGATTATATCCATTAACACATGCAATATCTAAACAAATAATGCCAGTATATGATAAACCAATGATTTACTATCCAATTTCTGTTTTAATGCTATCTAATATTAAAGATATACTAGTTATTTCTACACCAAGAGATATAGAAGTGTTCAAGGAACTATTAGGTGATGGTTCTCAGTGGGGAATGAAATTTGAATACGCCATTCAAGATAAGCCAAGAGGATTAGCAGATGCTTTTATAGTTGGTAGAGAATTTATTGCTGAAGATGATGTAGCTATGATATTAGGAGATAATATATTTTTTGGACAGAGTCTTACAGAAAAGTTAGAAAAAGTATCTAAAGAACATGATGTTGCAACAATTTTTGGATACCCAGTAAAAAACCCAAGAGCATATGGCGTTGTTGAAAGAGATGAAAATGGTAATGCTATTTCTATAGAAGAAAAACCAAAAGAACCAAAGTCAAATTTGTGTGTACCAGGATTATATTTCTACCCTAATAGTGTAGTAGAAATTGCTAAGAACATTAAACCTTCTGTAAGAGGAGAAATAGAAATTACATCTGTTAATGAAGAGTATATGAAGATGGGGAAATTAAGAGTTGAGAGATTAGGAAGAGGTTTAGCATGGTTTGATACAGGAACACATGCAGATTTATTAGAAGCAGCAAATTTTGTAAGAACTGTAGAAAATAGACAAGGAATGCAAGTTTCATGTCCAGAAGAAATAGCGTATAGAAAGGGATGGATAGATAAAGAAAAATTATTAGAAATCTGTAGACCTTATTTAAAAACGGATTATGGAAAATATCTTAAAAACTTAGCTGAGGGTAAAATATATTAAAATTAAAAAATAAACGTAGTATATTTAAATTATTATACTACGTTTATTTTTTTAAATGTAATAAAAATGTAAAGAAAATGTAATTATTATTAAAACGGTTGAGAGAGTAAGAAAATCAAAAACATATTTTAATAGTATAATTGAATTATGATTTTTTTAATGATAATATATAAATGAAATAATGGATTTAGACTATTGGGGAGGGAAAATGAAAAAAAGTAAAATTAATTTTTTAATAATTCTAATAATTATAGTAATTATTATGGGAATAAGTGGTTATATTTTAAGATCAAAAAACGATTCTACTTCTGTTAATAGTGATGATGTCATTAATTTAAGTGAATGTTCTGAAGACTTTATGAATAATTATTTTGATGAGATGAGAGAGATTCAAGAGATTGATAATAAAGATAATATATTGATTGTTACTTCAAAAAATAAAATAAAAGATGGATATGGAGCATCAAAAATTGTTGAAGCACCTAATAACCAATATTATCTGCAATATAATACTGAAAATGAAAGATATAATGCAATTCAAGAGTTCGAAAAAGATGAAACTATTATTAGTGTAGAAGAAAATTTATATTATACAATTAATGAAAGTGACTATAATTCTTGGGGAATTGAAAAAATGTCACTTGATACGGCAATAACTGTTACAAACGAGAAAGAACTAAATAATGTAACTGTTGCAATAATAGATACTGGGTGTGATATAGAATTATTTAATAAATATTATAATGGGAAATTGTCTGAAACGTATGATGTATTAAAAGAATCAACACAAACAATGAATGATGAAAATGGACACGGTACTCATGTTGCAGGAACAATAGCAGAAGGAACTCCACAAAATGTTAAAGTTTTTCCAATTAAGGTTTCAACAAATGGTAGTTTATATTTTAGTGATGTAATTACTGGAATTAATTATATAACTTATTATGAAAAAGCTGATGTTATAAATATGAGCTTTGGAGGATATGGCTATAGTGAAGCTTTATATAATGCTATTGAATCAGCTAAAGAAAAAAACATTTTAAGTGTTGCTGCAGCCGGAAATGATAACACTTCAAGAAAACACTATCCATCTTCATATGACAACACAATCTCTATTGCTTCTGTTAATTCTAGTTTAAATAAATCTAGTTTTTCAAATTATGGATCTGATATAACATTTGTTGCACCTGGATCAAATATAAAAAGCATAATGAGTAAGAAAGCTTCTCTATCTGAAAATAGTGATGGAGATGATGATCACGAAATAATAAGTGGAACTTCTATGGCAACTCCTCATGCTGTATCTGCTGTTGCAATTTTAAAAAGCTACAATAAAAATCTTAATTTAGATAATACAATAGATTTATTAAAAATATATGCAACTGACCTTGGAGATACAGGATGGGATATGTATTATGGATATGGAATGATTAGTTTTAAAAACGCTGAATTTGCAGATGGTGAAGATAATGATGAATATGGAGTGTTTAAAAAGAAAAAAGAAAATCCAATAAGTAGAATAGAAATAAATACTCCAACATTAACAGAATATAACTATGGATCAATTTATAACTTATTAGATACACCTATTAATTTATACTTTAATAATGATGAATATATAACAAAAAAACTATGGGAAATTGATGAGTTAGAAATAACTGGATATGATGCCTATAGTTCTGATGAACAAATTATTACAGTTAAATTTAATAATTTAACAACAAGTTTTACTATTACAAATCCACAAGAATTTCAAAGTGGGTGGGAATATAATGTTCTTGACGAAAATAGTATAGAACTAACATTATATAAGGACAATAGTAGTAATATTGGAAAATTATATATTCCAGAAACAATAAATGAATATAAAGTAGTTTCACTTGCAAATAACTCAAATTTAATTTCTAAAGTTTTTGCTAATTCAACCGATAGATTTTTATTTAAAGAAATAATTTTACCAAAGTATTTTACAAACCTAGGAAGAGCTTCACTTATGGGATTATCTTCATTACAAAAAATTACAGTTTTAGCAGATAATATTTCTGTAGGAGAATATGCATTATATGGATTAACAAAGATTACACAATTTGATGGATTAATAATCGAATTAGGAGAAGGAGCATTTAGAGGATGCAGATTGATAAATAATATTAGATTATCGGATTCTATTTCATCAATACCTAAACTTGCCTTTTGTGGATGTGATAATCTTGAAAATATAAATATACCTACTAATGTTACATCTATTGAAGATCATGCTTTTGAAGGAGATTATAAATTAACGGAAATAGATTTTCCAGAGGGACTAAAAACAATAGGAAAAAGCGCATTTTATTCTACAAATCTTGAAGTTGTTATATTGCCTAATTCAACTGAAACAATTAAACAAGAGGCTTTTTGTAATGCACATATTATTTACTTATCAATCCCTAAAAACCTAACTTCAATAGGAAATAATGCATTTTCTGAATGCGCTTCATTAGAAGTTATTCTTGTTGATGAGGAAAATACTATATATGACAGTAGAGATGAATCTAATGCTATTATTCAAACAGCAACAAATACACTTATAAGGGGAACAGCCAATACAACTATTCCGAAAACGGTAACAGCTATTGGAGATAAAGCATTTGATTATGATTTAAGAATTGATGAAATCGAAATTCCAGAAAGTGTTACACAAATAGGAAGTTATGCTTTTTATGGATGTGATTATTTAGAAAAAATTACAATTGGTAGAAATATAGAAACTATAGGAGAAAATGCTTTTAAATATTATTCTGCAAAATATAATGTTGATGGTGAAAAATTAATACCAACCTTCTGGACATATAATGATGCATATGCAAAAACATATGCAATAGAAAATAACTTAAATTATGAGACAAAAGACCCATCATATGTTTTAGTGAGCACATCTAAAACAGAGTATAACGCATTTGATTCGGTAAATAATGATGATATTATATCTGTGAAGCTATATTATGATAAAGGATACCTAAGTGGTACAACATATAATGAACTAAAAAAAGTTGCAGGAAGAGAAGAAATAGTTGAAGATGGATACAATATAAGCTATATTAATAATAGAGATAGCTTTAGGTATGGTGATGAATATTATACTATAAGTGGTGACAATGAGCATGGAGAATCATATTCAAAACAAGTAAATGTGGTAATATCTAAATTAATTCCAGAATATATTAATCTTATACCAGATAATTTAACGGCAGTGGTAGGACAAAGATTATCTGATATACAATTACCAGATGGATTTGAATGGATGGACAGTGCACTGACAATAAATCAGGAAGGAAGTGTAAAATACAAGGCTAGATATATTCCAGAAGATACGAATAATTATCAAACTATAGAAAATATTGATATAGAAATTTTAGTTACGGTACCTAACCCGGAAAAGCCTCTAGCTTTAACAATTGAAGGAACTTATACGTATAATGGAGAAAATCAAAAAGTAAATGTATTAGAATTTGATTCAAATACAATGGAAATTAGCGGAGATATTCAATTTAATGCTGGAACGTATACAATCACAGTAACATCAAAAACAGGAAGATGGAATGATAATACTACTACCCCTGTATATGGAGAATGGACAATAAATAAGCAAGAAATAACTCCAGAAATCGAAATAGAAGATAAAGTATTTGATAATACAACAGATATAGATAAAAACACCATAACTATTTCTAATTTAGATAATACCGAATATTCAATTGAAAGTGCTGTTTTAAATTCAATAAATGTTGGTAATACAACTGCAAATGTAACAATAAAATTAACAGATGATAAATATCAAAATTATACTTTATCTAACAACAATCAAGAATTTAGTTATACAGTTAATGTTTGTATTATAGCAGCTAAGGAATTAGATAATATTTTAATAACAAAATGTCCTAATAAAACAACATATCTTGTTGGTGAAAATTTTGATTCAACAGGTATGGAAGTAACGGCTCATTATACGGATAACAGCACAAGGGTGATTGATAATTATGAAATAATAAATTCTAATAATTTATCATATGGAGTAGATGAAGTTATAATTAGATATTCAGAAGATGGTATAACAAAAGAAACTGTACAAAATATAAATGTTTTAGATAATACAATAATTAGATATAAAACGCATGTACAAAATGATGGATGGCAAAATTGGAAAACGCAAGGACAAATGTCTGGAACACAAGGAAGAAGTCTAAGATTAGAAGGAATATGTATAAATTTAGAAAATAATGTATTATCTGGAAGTGTTAAATATTCAACTCATATACAAAATATAGGATGGCAAGAAGAAAAAGTTAATGGACAAATGTCTGGAACTGAAGGTCAAAGTTTAAGATTGGAAGCTATTAAAATAAAATTAGAAGGAAATATATCACAATATTATGATATATATTACAGAGTGCATGCACAAAACTTTGGATGGTTAGGTTGGGCTAAGAATGGAGAAGCTGCAGGTACAGCAGGATATGCATATAGACTTGAAGGTATTGAAATAGTATTAAGTCGTAAGGAAACACAATTTGAAGGAAATACAATAAATTGTTTCAAACAGAATATACAGTATCGAACTCATGTACAGGATGTTGGATGGCAGGACAATGTGAATTCAGGAGAAATGTCAGGGACATCAGGAAGAAGCTTAAGGTTAGAAGGAATAATAATAAGCTTAAACAATACAGATGTTAATGGAAATCTTGAATACAGGACACATGTGCAGAATATAGGATGGCAGGGATGGGTTAATAATAACCAAATGTCAGGAACCTCTGGCCAAGGTTTAAGATTAGAAGCTATTCAAATTAAATTAACAGGTAGATTAGCAGAAAAATATGATATATACTATAGAGTTCACTGCCAGAATTTTGGATGGTTAGGTTGGGCCAAAAATGGTGAGTCATCAGGAACAGAAGGATATGCATATAGACTTGAAGGAATAGAAATAAAGCTTGTAGATAAAAATGAAAATGTACCATTAAATGGAGAAGCATTTTATATAAATCGATAATATTAATATAAATATGTATTGCATTCACATTAAATAAGTATACATAAATTTGACAAAAAACATAAAATCTTATATAATATACAGTGGTATACGGAGGAAAAAATATGAATAATTTTGTTAAGATGGATGTTGCAATAGAGTTATTAGCGGACAAAATATCTAAAACAACAAAAAGATATAATATAACAAATGATATGTATTATCAAAATGAGTTAATTAGTTTAATAAATGAAAGAAATCAAATATATAATGGGGACTTAAATGTAATAGATAGAGTTATAAACACATATGGAAATGAATTAAAAAATGATTTTAAAAGGGAAATATAATTTATGAATATTGAAAAACAAAGCAAAGAAGATCAAATAAAAGAGCTAATAAAAAAATATAAATTATCAGAAGAAGAACATAATAAAATATATGAATTAATAAAAGAAATTTATCTACGAAATGCAAAAATATCAAAGAATCCAATTTCTATAATTGTTGGAGCTCAGCCTGGTTCGGGCAAGGGCTCTTTAATTGGATATTCAAAGAAATATTTTGAAAATTCGAATGATGTTTTTATTATTTCTACAGATGACTATAAACCATTTCATCCCAAAGCAAGTGAAATTGCAAAATTATATCCTACAGAATATTCTGCTGTAGTTGAAGCTGATAGTGCAAAATGGACAAGTAAAATATTGCAAGAGGCTATTTTAAACAGATATAGTTTTATTTTTGAGGTTACTCTAAAAAATACCAGAATTTTAGAAAGAATGAAAGAATTAAAAGAAAATGGATTCGAAGTTATGGTCAGAGCAATGTCAGTTCCTTATATAGAAAGTTTACTTTCAGCGTATGAAAGATATGAAAAACAAGTAGAATCAAGAAGTTGGGGAAGATTTTTTGATCCATTAAGTTATAATTATATATATGAAAACATACCTAATACAATTGAAGAAATAGAGCAAAGTAAATATTGTGATGCATTGGAGATCTACAAACGTGGAGTAGATATTAAAGCTCCTGAATTAATTTATGCAAGTTATAAAAATGATTATAAAGAAAAACATGAAATCTTATCTAAAGATTTCGAATATAAAACTGCAAAAGAAGCTATGATTATAAATAGAAATAAAGAGACAGAAGATATAAAAGAAACAATAAATGAAAGAGTAAAATCTCTTGAAAGAAATCTAGAAAATAGAGAAACTACAGATGAAGAAAAAGAAGCATTGAAAATATTAAAAGAATTAATAAATAATTACTAGTATATAAATATAAATAGTATAATTAAAATAGATTATATTTCATATACTTTTTGATTTACTTACCATAATATGTTATAATAAAAGTGTAACGTTATGTTGCACTTTTATTGCTCTACTTGGGCAATTAGTTTGTCATTAATAAATAATTAACATTAAAGGAGGCAATTTTTATGACGAACAAAAATCACTTTATTGCGGCTCTTATTTTTGGTTTAACTACCACAGAAGCTGCCATTGTAACAACACCGGATTCCATACGGTGTTGGCTGCCTGAAAGGGCAGTAACACATTTTACGATTAATCCTCAGACAGGGGATGTGTCGGGAATGAAATTTCCTGATTTCGACGTGAAACTCTGGACCGAGACAATTGTCCAGATGGTTTGGGCGCAAAGTGGATATTATGCAGGTAAGCCTGGAGAAGCTTGCATTGATGAGGCCACAATTCCCAATGCATTTTGGATATTTAATGAGCATAATGAACAGAACAACCTGTTCTTTATGCACCTAATACAGGACAGGTTATATGACAGTTTTATTCGATCGGTCATTGATTGTTCTCGCCGTTATGAAGATATTTATGTCTTCAATGATAAAGAGTATTCTGGTGCAGACCTTAGAGGCAAAGGAATGGCACGCTGGAATGGAGACGGATTGTTAAATCAACTGGATTCTCAATTCTTTGTTAGGCTTGCAAAAGTCTACTGGAAAAAAACATCTGAACTGGCGGATGCTAGTTGGATTCAGAGAGTTATGAAGACAGCCATCTTCGAAGCGTACTCGAAAGAGCTTGCAGAGAAGACTTGTGATTTCATTTCAATCGATCCGCTAGCACATAAGATCATTTCCGAAGGTAGATTCGATGAGGAGATTTGGTCTGTGCCGAATTCTCTTGTTGACAGATGGGTTGAACGGCTCTTTGAGGATACATTCGACTCTCAGATCCGCTAATAAGTGTGGAACACCTTGGATTCTTTTTTGAATCCAAGGTGTTTTCTTTTATAATTGATAAGCATTAAAAATTTAAGATATAATGTTGAATTTATATATTTAATATGATATATTCATATAAATGAAAGTTGAAAGGAAGATATACATGGTTAATTTTAAAAAGATAGAAACATCTATCGATGGAGTATATATTATAGAACCAACTGTATTTGGAGATAACAGAGGATACTTCATGGAAACATATAGTAAAAAAGAGTTTGAAGAGATTGGACTTAATTATGATTTTGTGCAAGATAATCAATCAAAATCGAAAAAAGGTGTCTTAAGAGGACTACATTTTCAGAAAGAGAATACACAAGCAAAGCTAGTTAGAGTAATAAAAGGAGAAGTGTTTGATGTTGCAGTTGACTTAAGACCTGGAAGTAAAACATATGGAAAATGGGAAGGTGTAATACTTTCAGCAGTAAATAAAAAAATGTTTATGATACCAAAAGGTTTTGCACATGGATTTTTAGTATTATCCGATGAGGCAGAATTTACATATAAATGTGATGATGTATACAATCCTAATGCAGAAGGAGGACTTAGATGGAATGATTCAGATGTTTCTATAGATTGGCCTTTGGGAGATATGAAAGTATCAGATTTATTAACATCTGAAAAAGATTCTAAATGGCCATCCTTAAAAGAATTAAAAAATACTGATTTATTTAAAAATTTGTAATTAGACGAGTATTTAGGAGGTAATTAAATGTCAAATAATGTATTAGTAACTGGAGCTGCAGGATTTATTGGAGCAAATTTTGTAGAATATTTTGTTAATAAACATCCAGATTATAAGGTTGTGGTTGTAGATAAATTAACATATGCAGGTAACATGGATAATTTAAAAAATGTAAAAGATAAAATAGAATTTGAACAGTCTGATATATGTGATTTTGAAAAAATGAAGGAAATTTTTGATAAATATAATATAAATGGAGTTATTCATTTTGCAGCAGAATCACATGTAGATAATAGTATTAAAAATCCATTTGTGTTTACACAAACAAATGTAATTGGAACACATACTCTTTTAGAAACTGCAAAGCAAAAATGGGGAGAGGGAAGTATGAATAAATTTGTACATATTTCTACTGATGAAGTTTATGGTTCATTAGGAGAGACAGGGTATTTCACAGAAACATCTCCAATAAAACCTAGTAGCCCTTACTCATCATCTAAAGCTAGTTCAGATTTAATTGCTTTAGCATATAAAGAGACATATAAAATGAATGTAAATGTAACTAATTGCTCTAATAATTATGGGCCTTATCAGCATAATGAGAAATTGATACCTCATATGATAAAACTTGCTCTTAAAAATAAAAAATTACCTGTATATGGAGAAGGTTTAAATATAAGGGATTGGTTATATGTTGAGGATCATTGCGAAGCAATAGATTTAGTATTCCATAATGGTAAGTCAGGAGAAAGATACAATATTGGAGGACACAACGAAAGAAGAAATATTCAAATAGTTAAATTAATACTTGAGAGATTAGGTAAGCCTGAAGAGTTAATAGAACATGTTAAAGACAGAAAAGGACATGACTATAGATATGCAATAGACCCAACTAAAATAAAAGATGAATTAGGATGGGAACCTAAAACTACATTTGAAGAAGGAATAGTAAAAACAATAGATTGGTATTTAGCTAACTCTGATTGGCTAAAATAAAAAAAGAAAGGTGTCATAATAATATGCAAGAAAACATGCAAGATAGAATTGTAGTTGAGAATGTATATAAAACATTTAATATATATATGGATAAAGCTAATAGTCTAAAAGAAAAACTTTTATTTTGGAATAGAAATAGAAAAGAAAAAAGGGAAGTTTTAAAAGATATTAGCATGACAATAAAAAATGGAGAAGCAGTTGCATTAATAGGAGTTAATGGTAGTGGGAAATCAACACTATTAAAATTAATGACAAAAATTATTTATCCAAATTCTGGAAAGATAGAAACACATGGAAAGTTAACATCACTTCTTGAATTAGGAGCTGGATTCCATCCTGATTTTTCAGGAAGAGAAAATATATATTTTAATGCATCTATATTTGGTTTAACAAAAAAACAAATAGATGAAAGAATAGACAATATTATAGAATTTTCAGAACTAGGTGCATATATTGATAACCCAGTAAGAACTTATTCTTCAGGTATGTATATGAGGCTAGCTTTTGCAGTAGCCATAAATGTAGATGCAGATATATTGTTAGTTGATGAAATTCTTGCTGTAGGTGATCAACATTTTCAAGATAAATGTATTGCAAAAATGAAGGAATTAAAAGAACAGGGAAAGACAATGGTTTTTGTAACACATAGTATGAATACTGTAAAAGAATTTTGCAGTAGAGCGGTATGGCTTTGTAATGGTTTTATAAAAATGGATGGAGAACCAGATGAAGTAATTGAAGAATATTTAAAGGAGACATTGTAAATGAAGATTGCAAAAGATATATATAATTACAGAGAATTATTAAAAACAAATATAAAAAAAGATGTTGGGGGAAAATACAAGAATTCTTTTTTAGGAGTTTTATGGTCTTTTATTAATCCTCTACTACAAATTGCAGTATATGCTTTAGTATTTCAAGTTATATTAAGAAGTAATATAGAGAATTATGCTGTATATCTATGCTGTGCTTTAATACCATGGCAATATTTTTCTAATATAGTAATAAGAGGAGCAGCTGTAGTTATTGATAATGGCAATATAATAAAGAAAGTTTACTTTCCTAGGGAAATTTTACCAATATCAATTGTAACAAGTGAGGGAGTTAACTTTCTAATTTCTACAATAATAATATTAGGCTTTGTATTGGTTAGTGGAATTGGATTGTCAATAAATGTAGTTTTCTATTTTCTAATATTAGCAATACAATATATAATTTCTCTTGGAATTTCTTTTATAGTATCAAGCCTAACAGTTTATTTTAGAGATTTACTTCATCTTTTAGGAGTGTTTATGCAGTTACTATTTTATGCAACTCCTATTGTATATTCTATAAATGATGTACCACCAAGCTTCCAATGGTTACTAAGATTAAATCCAATGTCATACTTAATAGAAGGTTATAGAGCAATTTTCTATTCTAAGACATTACCAAATTTTAAAAGCTTAGGTATTGCACTTATAATGGGAATAATTTTATGTATAATAGGATATGCTTTATTTAGAAAACTTGAAAAAGGATTTGCAGAAGAACTATAAATACAAAATTCTTTTTTTGAATTTTTTTGATTTATTTGAAATTAAAGGGAATTTAATATGATAGAAACGAAATATTCATTAAAAAAAATAGTAACTAAAGAAATCATTTTATATCTAATATTTGGATTTTTAACCACAATTGTTAATCTGGGATCATTCTATTTAATGAATAATATATTAAATTGGAATGAGAATTTATCTAATTTCGTTGCAATAGTATTTGCTGTTATAGCTGCGTATTTAACTAACAAAGATTTGGTATTTCATTCTAAGGCAGAAAAGAAGTCAGAAAAATTTATAGAATTTTTTAAATTTATATTTGGAAGAATGTTTACTATGGCAGTAGAATTTGCTGGAGGAATATTTTTATTTAGATTACCAATTCCTAATATTATAAGTAAAGTCTTTCTTACAGTAGTAGTTATAATTTTAAATTTCTTTATAAGTAAATTTTTTACATTCAGAAGAAAATAATAAGGAGAAAAAACATTGAAAAAAATAAGTATTATTATACCAGAATATAATGAAAAAGAAGCTATACTAGCTTTATATGAAAGATTATCAAAAGTAATTGCATCTTTAAATGATTACGAATTTGAAATATTATTTATAAATGATGGTAGTACTGATGATTCATTAGAAATAATAAAGATATTAAGAAAAAAAGATGATAGAATTAGCTATGTGGATTTATCAAGAAATTTTGGAAAAGAAATTGCTATGATGGCAGGAATCGATTATGCAACAGGTGATGCTGTAATTTTTTTAGATGCTGACTTACAAGATCCTCCAGAAGTAATACCAGAGTTAATAGAATACTGGGAAAAAGGATATGATGATGTATATGCTAAAAGAAAGTCAAGAAGAGGAGAATCATTTTTTAAGAAATTAACTTCTAAGATGTATTACAGAATATTAAAAAAATTAACAAATGTTCCAATTCAAGAGGATACAGGAGATTTTAGATTATTAGATAGAAGATGTGTTAATGCACTAAAAAGCTTAAGAGAATCTCAAAGAAATACTAAAAGTATGTTTAGTTGGATAGGGTATAATAAAAAGGAAGTGTTATTTGATAGAGATCCAAGAGTAGCTGGAAAAACTAAATGGAGTTATAAAAAATTAATTAATCTTGCTATAGATGGAATAACTTCATTTACTACATCTCCACTAAGACTTGCAACTTACATTAGTATACCTACATTTATTATATTATCTGTATATTTTATATATGTAGTAATAAAATCATTTGTAGTAAATGAACCAATACAAGCATTTCAAGCAATAATATTATTAATTTTATTCTTTTCAGGAATACAAATATTACTATTTGGAATTATTGGAGAATATTTAGGAAAAATATTTAATGAAACAAAAAATAGACCTTTATATTTTGTTGACGAATATAATGGAGAAAGAGAAATGAATAATAAATAGGAGGTATTCCTTTGATTTATGATACTATTATAATTGGAAAAGGACCAGCAGGTATTTCTGCTAGTCTATATATAAAAAGAGCAAACCTTAATCCTTTAGTAATAGGAAAAGATGGAGGTACTTTAGAAAAAAATTACAAAATTGATAACTATTATGGCTTTGAAGATGGAATATATGGAGAAGATCTTATTTTAAAGGGAATTAAGCAGGCAGAAAATTTAGGTATAGATATAGAGACAGATGAAGTGATTAATGTAAAATTTGAAGACAATTTTATAGTATATACCAGAAATAATAAATTTGAAGCAAAAACATTAATTCTTGCAACAGGAAGCAGTAGGAAAAAATCTAATATAAAAGGGATTAAAGAATTAGAAGGAAAAGGAATAAGTTATTGTGCAACATGTGATGCATTTTTTTATAGGAATAAAGATGTAGCAGTACTTGGAAGTGGAGATTATGCTATTCATGAGGCCATGGAACTCTTGCCTGTTGCAAATAGGGTTACAATATTAACAAATGGCGAAGAAATTATAGAAAATCGCTCTACAGAATTAAATGTAAATAGTAAAAAAATTAAAGAGGTAAGAGGAGAAAGTAGATTAGAATATATTGAGTTTGAAGATAATACAAATCTTGATATTTCTGGAATGTTTATTGCAATTGGAGTGGCTTCTAGCACTGATCTAGCTAAAAAAATAGGTGCTATTGTTGAGGATAATAATGTAAAAGTAGATAGCGATATGAAAACTAATGTACCAGGACTATTTGCATGTGGAGATTGTACCGGAGGATTATTACAAGTATGTAAATCTGTTTATGATGGAGCAAAAGCAGGTATTTCTGCAGTATCATATTTAAGAAACAATAAATAATTTGTATATATAAATAAAAAAATATATATAATATAGTAAAAAAGATTTAGGAGGATTTAAAAATGTCAGTATTAACAATTAATAATCAAAATTTTGAAGAAGAGGTAATAAAATCTGAAAAAATAGTATTACTAGATTTTTGGGCTTCATGGTGTGGACCATGTAAGATGTTATCACCAATTGTTGATGAAGTTGCAGAAGAACTAGGAGACACTGCTAAAGTAGGAAAAATAAATGTAGATGAGGAATCTGATTTAGCATCAAAATTTCAAGTAATGAGTATACCTACTTTAGTAGTAATAAAAGATGGAAAAGAAGTAAAAAGATCAGTTGGAGTAATTTCAAAAGATGAAATTAAAAATTTAGTTAATTTATAAAATAAATTTTAAAATAATTATATAAAGCAGTTGCCACATAATTTATGCAACTGCTTTATATGTAAGTTTTATACTTGAAAAATATTTTATATAATGTTAAAATGTGCTAGAATTAATATAACAAATTGAAAGGATGATTAGCTAATGAGAATATGTGTATATGGTGCGGCAAGTAAGGAGATTGATAAAAAATTTATCAAAGCTGGAGAAGAACTAGGAAGAAAGATTGCGGATTGTGGACATAGCCTTGTATTTGGAGGAGGAAGAAACGGGATGATGGGAGCAGCAGCTAGAGGAGTTTTGGAAAATGGTGGAGAAGTTATTGGAATTTCACCTGCTTTCTTTGAAGAAAATAATGCAGAGATTTCTTTTCCAAATTGTACAGAATTTATTCATACCGAAACTATGAGAGAAAGAAAAAGATTATTAGAAGAAATGTCTGATGCTTTTATAATTACTCCAGGTGGAATAGGCACATTTGATGAATTTTTTGAGATATTAACATTAAAACAATTAGGAAGGCATAATAAAGCAATTGTAGTATATGATATGTATGGTTTTTTTGATGAACTAGCAAATGCATTATATAAAATGGTTCTAGAGCATTTTATTACACAAGACTGTGTAGAACTATGCAAGGTATGTACAAATGCAGATGAGATTTTAGATTATTTAGAGAATTACGATCCTAAAGAAATTGATATAGATAAAGTAAAAATCAGATAAAGTTATATTAGACTGTTCTATTTTGAACAGTCTAATATAACTTTGTGAATTACTTGTAAATTCTTGATTTTTGATATGTTTATATATATAATACTTTAGAGGAGATTAACATATGGAAGAAAATAAATTAATAAGTCCAGAACTCGAAGATTATGAAGAAGAAAGAATGGAAAATTCTTTAAGACCTAAAACTCTTGAAGAATATATTGGACAAGATAAAGTAAAAGAAAATATGAAAATATATATAGAAGCTGCAAAGAAAAGAGGAGAACCTTTAGATCATGTTCTGTTGTATGGACCCCCAGGACTTGGTAAAACGACACTTTCAAATATCATATCAAATGAGATGAATTCAAATATAAAAATAACTTCTGGTCCTGCTATAGAAAAACCAGGAGATTTAGCAGCATTACTTACAAATCTTTCTGAATTTGATGTGTTGTTTATAGATGAAATACATAGATTGAATAAAAGTGTAGAAGAGATTTTATATCCAGCTTTAGAGGATTATACATTAGATATAATTATTGGTAAGGGACCAAGTGCAAGATCTATTAGACTGGATTTACCTAAATTTACACTAATCGGAGCTACAACAAAAGCTGGTTCTCTTGCAACCCCATTAAGAGATAGGTTCGGAATTGTTAGCAGACTTGAACTTTATACTACAGAACAATTAACAACAATTGTTAAAAGATCAAGTAAAATTTTAGAAATAGAGATAGATGAAATGGCAGCAGTTGAAATAGCAAGAAGATCAAGAGGAACACCTAGAATTGCAAATAGAATATTAAAAAGAGTGAGAGATTATGCAGCTGTTTTGGGAGATGGAAATATAGATTTAAAAATTGCAAAACTTGCATTAAATAAATTAGAAATTGATGAACTTGGATTAGATGAATTAGATAGAAAAATGTTAGAAACCATCATATTAAAGTATAATGGAGGTCCAGTTGGAGCAGAAACTATAGCTACAACTATAGGAGAAGAAGTTGATACAATTGAAGATGTATATGAACCATATTTAATTCAAATTGGTTTTCTATCAAGAACATTAAGAGGAAGAGTAGCATTAAAGCCAGCATATGATCATCTTGGAATTCTTTTTACTGAATAGAATAATAAAATTGGAGAGAAAAATGAAAAAAGTATTATTTATTTCTAGTACAGGCGGACATTTAGATGAATTACTTAGATTAAATGAATTATTTAAAAAATATAATTATTATTTAATAACTGAGAGAGATAAAACAAATGAGTATTTAAAAGATAAATATGTAAATAAAGTATCATATTTACCATATTGTACGAGAAGTAAACCATTTTCATATATTTTTTTATTTATATATTTAATAATTAAAACAATATTTTTTTATTTTAAAATAAGACCAGATGTCATAGTAACAACAGGAACACATACTGCGGGACCAATGTGTTATTTGGGCAAAATCTTTGGTAGTAAAATAATATACGTTGAAACACTTGCAAATGTAAATAGAAAAACGGCAACAGGGAAATTAATATATCCTATTGCTGACTTATTTATTGTTCAATGGAAAGAAATGCTAAACTTATATCCTAAAGCAGTATATGGAGGAATTGAAGAAAAATGATTTTAGTATTATTAGGCACTCAGCATAATGAATTTAAAAGATTAATAGAAGAAGTAGAAAATAATATAAAAAACGGAGTTATAAAAGATGAGGTTATAGTACAATCAGGATTTACTAAATACGAATCTGATTTAATGAAAATATTTGATATGATACCTAAAGAAGAAATAGAAGATTTAAAAGAAAAAGCAGATTATATTATTACACATGGGGGTGTTGGGTCAATTGTATCTTCTTTAGAAAAAGAAAAAAAAGTTATTGCAGTGCCAAGATATAGTAAATATGGTGAACATGTAAATAATCATCAAATAGATATTGTAAATGCATTTAATCAAAAAGGTTATATTATAGGCATTAATGAAGTAAATGAGTTAGAAGATGCAATTAAGCGATTAAATAATTTTATACCCAATAAATATAGTAGTAATTCAAATAAATTAACAAGTGTTATAGAAGAATATATAGAAAGTTTAGATAAAAAAAAGGAGAAAGATAAATATGCAAAATAAGGGAAAAATATTACATGTACTTATAGCTGTTTTATCGATTTTTATAGTATCTCTAATAGGAATAATCATCTATGATAGAACAACAGTAAATAATAAATATAAAATAAGTGAAAGACAGCTTAATATACCTATATTTGTTTATCATAATATAGTTAAAGATTCATCAGAAGTTGTTTATGATTACATGCAAACTCCTAGAGATATATTTGAAAAGCAAATAAAAGGATTAAGGACATTAGGATATAATTTTATTACATATGAAGAATTAGTTAAATATAAAAATAATGAATTAGAATTGAATAAAAAGTCATGTATTGTTACATTTGATGATGGGTATCAAGGAATTTATGAAAATGCATATCCAATTGCAAAAAAATATAATATACCATTTACTGTATTTGTAATAACAGATACAATGGAAAAAGAAGGATCTTTAACATGGGATGAAGCAAAAACAATGCAAGATAGTGGATTAGTTACAATAGCATCACATAGTACAGATCATCCTGAGTTTACCAGTTTAACAGTAGAACAGGCAGTTAATAATGTTAACAATTCATATAAAATAATTGAAGAAAGCCTAGGAGAAAAATCTATAAAAATATTTACATATCCTTATGGTTTATATACAGAAGAAGAGATTGTTGCTTTAGAAAAAGAGGGATATATTCAAAATTTGACTGATAATAGAATAAACAAAAGCAAGAATCTTGATTTATCCAGATTACATAGATGTTATCCATTAAATGACTCGATTTTTAAAATGACATTGAAATTAATATATAGAACAATTAGATACAACTAATATTACGTAATAATGTAAATTATTAAAAACCAGGGGCGAATTTATTCGCCCGCATTTTAAACATATTATAAAAAAGGTGATTTAGATGAAATTATTATTACATACATGCTGTGCCCCTTGTAGCGTATATTGCATAGATATTTTAAGAAGTGAAGGAATAGAGCCAACAGTATATTGGTATAATCCTAATATACACCCATATATGGAATATAAATCAAGAAGAGATTGCTTAAAAGAATATACTAAATTAATAAATGTAGATACAGTTTTTGATGAAGAATATGGATTAGATGAATTTTGTAAAAATATAGTAAATGATTTAGATAATAGGTGCACAAATTATTGTTATCCTGTTCGCATGGAGAGAATGTTTAAATATGCAAAAGAAAATGGGTATGATACGGTTACAACTACGTTATTATATAGTATATATCAAAACCATGAATATATTAAAAATTTATGTGAAAACTTCAGTAAACAATATGAAGTAGATTTTTTTTATAGAGATTTTAGAGTTGGTTTTAGACAGGGACAAGCAAAAGCAAGAGAATTAGAGCTGTATATGCAAAAATATTGTGGTTGTATTTTTTCAGAGGAGGACAGGTACTTACGATATAATAAGAAATATAAGAAAAATAATGAATAGTCTAGATATTAAAGAGGTTTAGTTATATATAAAAGTAAAAATTGAGAATATGAGGTAAGATATTCAAACGAATTAAAGTATAAAGGATTATAAAATATGGAAAGATTAATGATTTCACAACTAAGTTTAGTAAGAGGAGAAAATGAAATACCAGGAAATTTCACAGCAGTAAGAGGAGAATACTATATTAATTCAATAGAAAAAACTGGATTTTTTAAGTTAAATGGATGTATGTTAGATGCACAAAATGATGAAGATCTAAGAGAATTACTTGCTTCAAAAATAATGGAGCAAATACAATTTCCACATGCTGATATCATTCCTGCAATTGATGATAATGGAGAAAATGGTTGCTTGTCTGTAAATATATTAAACGAAAATGAAGAATTTATTGATCTAAGCAAAACAGGACAATATAGACCAATAAATAGTATTGAGGACTTTATAAATAATGATTTAGATCAAATATCATCAATTCCAGGTATAACTTCTGAAGATTTAAGATTAAGAAGAGAATATTTATTAAAGTATATTTTGGTATCAGCATTAATTTCAAATACTGATATTAAATCGGATAATATGTTTATTATACAAGATGCTTCTACAGGTAAATATAGAAATGCAGAGTATTATGATATGGGACTTTCTTTTATAGAATGTAATAATAGAAAATTCTTTGGCAAATTTTCTTCAAAACAAATAATAGAACAACTATATGAATTATATCCAAATCAAATTGCACAATTTGGAAAAATGATACAGGAAAAGCTTAATGAAAAATATATAGAATCTTTATTAAATGAAGATTTTTTAAATGAATTTTCAATTGAAGATAGAGAATTGATAATGCAACAATTGAAAGATAGAATTAATTTTATTAAAGAATTAAATTTTAGAGAACAAAATGAACTTGCACAGCAAGATAAAATAACAGATACCGAGGAAGAAGAAAATGACAAGAAATTTAAAAATAGTATACCAAACATAAATGATTTATCTAAACAGATATATGATGAAATTACAAAAAAAGGAATAGAAAGAATAAGATGCTTATTTTCCAGTGGTACATCTTTAAAAGAAAAGATACAATTTGATGCTAAAGAAGAGTATATTAAAAGAATGATTTTAGTCCAGATGGATATAGGAAAAATGCTACTTACTCATAAATATTCAGATTTAGGATGGGACTCAATACCTGAATTCAATAGAAAGTCAAAAGAAATAAGAAGAAAACTTTTAACAAACGAAAACTTAAAATTTGATGAAGAAACTTTAAACTTACTTTTTAGAAATAGCTTAGGTATTACATCCCAAGATCAATATGAAGAGTGGAAAGAATTTATAGATAATAATGGACATAATGGAAAAACTTTCGATTCAATTTATTTTGAAGAAGAATTTAAAGTAAAATATGAAAACGAGAGAAATCCAATAAGAAAATTTTTTAAGTCGTTTAAATATAGACATATGAATAAAAACAGAGTATTAGAGGATTCTTATGTTAAAAATGTAAGAGAAATGTTAAAAAATGAAATTTTAAAAAATCCTAATAATACATTTGAAGCATATAGAATAGTGCATAGCAATTTAGAAAGAGGAGTAATAGAGTACGAAAATATAGAAGAAATTGAAGATATTACAAGAATGGTACTTATTTCATTATCTACTAAGCAGTATATGCCTATCAGTATTGAAAAAACATGCAAGATGATTAGAGAAGAAATAAAAAGTGGATTAGGCTTATCTGGAAATGGTATGGAATATAGACAAAGACAAGTGACACTTGGTTCTAAATCTGGAATAAGTAATAAACCAGTAATACAAACAATACCATTCGAAGAGATTCCTGATGTTATGAAAGGTTTTCAGGAAGAGTATCAAGAAGCATATAATAAGGAACAATCTAAAGAGGATTATATAAGACAAATTACTAAAATTTATGCTGATTTTATTTATGTACAACCATATGAAGATGGAAATAAAAGAACAGCAACATGCCTTTTTAATAGTATGTTATGTTCAAAAGGAATAATTCCACCTCCAATAAGCTTAAGCAATGATGAACAATTAATAGAAGCAATATATATTGCAAAAGATAAGGATTATACTATGTTACAGGATATGATTATAGATAGATACAGAGAACTCAATGATTCTAATGGAAATACTGATAAAAAAGAGAAGAATATTGACAAAGAGTTTCAAAAATAGTTAAATGAATAAAAATAAGGTGATTTAAAATGAATAAAATATTCTATATATTAAAACGTATAAAAAACATGGATAAAAAAGCAATGATAAAAAAAATAAATGAAATACATAAAAAAACAAACATGCCTAAAACATCTATTTTTTTGGATATGCAAAAATGTGCAAGAAGATATGGGGCTGGATATATGGATTATGATTTGTTTGAAATGTATAATTTAACTGACAACCAAAGAGATACATATTTAACAAGAGGAAGAAATAATGAACTTGTTGTAAAATATTGTGACTTAGATTATCTTCATTTTTTTCAAAACAAGGATGAATTTAATTCTAGATTTCAAGCATATTTAAAAAGAGATTGGATAAGTGTTAAAAAATCTAAAAAACAAGATGTAATTGATTTTATAAATAAACATCCTGTATTTATGGCTAAACCAGTAGATGGAGGGTGTGGAAAAGGAATAGAGAAAATTAATTCTAGTAAGTATGATTCTTTAGATAAACTATACGAATATTTAATATCAGAGGATAATAATTTTGAATTAGAAGAAGTTATAAAACAAAATGAGAAAGTATCAAAGATTTATCCAGATGCAATAAACACTGTTAGGATAGTTACAATAGTTACTACTGATGATGGAAAATCTATTTTGACCATTCCTAAAGATGAAAGAAAAAACATAAAACTAAAGTCTCACATAATATGTGCATATTTTAGAATTGGAAATGGAAAAAAGTGTGTAGATAATTTTAATAGTGGAGGAATGGTTGCACCTGTTGATGAGAAAAATGGGATAGTTTCTCAATTTGCAATTGATAAGCAAAAAAATATATATGAAACACACCCACAATCAGGTGAAATGATTAAGGGGTTTAAATTTCCATTTTGGAATGAAGCAATTAAATTATGTGAGAAAGCTTCAAAAGAAATTCCAGAAATGGGATATGTTGGCTGGGATGTTGCATTTACTAACGAACGGTCCTGTGTTTGTTGAGGGAAATGAATTTCCCGGACATGATATTTATCAATTACCACCACATGTTCCTGATAAAATTGGGATGATGCCAAAATTTGATTTTAGTAAAGTTTAAGGAGAAAAAATGGAACAAGAGAAAAATATAAAGAAAAGTAAAAATAAGGCTCCATCTTTTATGAAAAATGTTTTAATATTAATGGCTTCACAAATAATGATAAAAGTTTTAGGTCTAATTTATAGATTTGTAATAACAAATGTGGAAGGATTCGGAGATACTGGACTTGGATATTATTCTGCAGGATATCAAATATATTCAATACTTTTAGCTTTGTCATCTATTGGAATTCCTAGTGTTGTATCTAAATTTGTTTCAGAAAGACTAGCTATTGGAGATAATAAAGGGGCTCAAAGAGTTTTTAAAATATGTATGGTTTTTTTTGCTGGATTAGGACTAATCTTTTCAATAGGACTATTTTGTGCATCAGAACTAATTGCAACTGTAATATTTAATGTGCCAGACATAAAATATGTAATGCAAGTATTATCACCTGCAATATTCTTTGTTGCAATTTCATCAGTTTTAAGAGGATATTTTGCAGGACAAAATGATATGAAACCTACAAGTTATTCACAAACGATAGAACAATTTTTTAATTGTGTTTTATCTATTACTTTTGTTTATGCATTAATAGGAAAAGAGCCATATATAATGGCAGCTGGAGGAAACCTTTCTACTACATTATCAATTATAATAGCTTTTATTTATATAATTATTTATTACAAAAGAAAGAGAATAAAAGTAGATAACAACCAAATATCGCCTGAAAAAGATAAAACTTCAATACAAATTTTAAAAATGGTTTTAGCAATGTCAATTCCTGTTACAATAAGTTCTATAATATCTGTTGTAAATCCGCTTATTGATACATCTACAGTTAGCAGATGTATTCAAACTGCATTTGCAAGTGTATATCCTATAAAAGAAGAACTAGAAGCATTCGCAATGAGCATGACAGGGATACTTTCTAAGATTGATACAATTGTTAACTTGCCAATTGCGATAAATGTTGCTTTTTCTACAGCACTTACCCCAATGATATCAGGTGCAATTGCAACAAAAGATCATGAATCCGCTTCAAAGAAAATGTCATTTTCACTATTTGCATCATTAATTATTATTGTGCCATGTGCATGTGGTATTATCGCACTTGCTCAACCTATATTTAATTTAATTTATCCATCTGCACCAACAGGTGCTGATGTACTTAAAATATTTGCGATACCTATGATTTTTATTGCACTAAACCAAACAATAAATGGTGGCTTATATGGACTTGGAAAAACATATATACCAGCAATTGCGCTAGCTTTAGGTGCTGCTTCTAAATTTATACTTAATATTATATTAATAAGCAATCCAAGCATTGGTATATATGGTGCAGGAATAAGTTCAATAGTTTGCCAAGTAATAGCGTTTATAATTACATTTAGAGTATTAAATAAAAATATAAAAATTAAAGTTGAATGGCTAAGAATGATTATTTTACCAACTGTTTCTGGAGCCGTTATGGGAATATCAGTATATTTAATTAATATAGGTCTAACCAGTATAATAAATCCAAAAATAAGCACAATTATATCAATTATATTTGGTGCTATAATTTATTTGGCAGAAATTTTATTGTTTAAAGTATTAAAAAAAGAAGATATACTTATGATGCCATTTGGTAGTAAAATATATCCTGTATTAAATAAAATAGGAATATACAAATAAAAATATAAACTACGGAGGAAAATATCTTGAGTAAGTTATTATTAATTGATGGGAATAGTATTTTAAATAGAGCATTTTATGGAATAATGGGAAATAAAATGCTAATGACAAGCGATGGAACGTATACTAATGCTGTATATGGTTTTTTGGCAATATTATTTAAAATATTAGATGATATAGATCCAGAATATTTGGCAGTTGCGTTTGATTTAAAAGCGCCAACACATAGACATAAACTATATAAAGAATATAAAGGAACAAGAAAGGGTATGCCAGACGAACTTGCCGCACAACTTCCAATAATAAAAGAAGTACTAGAGGCAATGAACATTAATATAATTGAAAGAGAAGGGTATGAAGCAGATGATATAATAGGTACACTTTCATTATATGGTGAAGAACAAGGACTAAATGTTACTGTTCTTTCAGGAGATAGAGATAATTTTCAACTAGCAAGTGATAAAACAATTATAAGAATTCCAAGGACAAAAAACGGAAAAACTGAAACTGAAGAATTTGACAGAAAAAAAGTAATTGAGACATATGGAGTTGAACCAACAGAGCTAATAGAGGTAAAGGGATTACAAGGTGACGTATCAGATAATATACCTGGAGTTCCGGGAGTTGGAGAAAAAACAGCTTTAAATCTTGTTAAAGAATATAAAACGATTGATAATTTATATACAAGATTAGAAGAAAATACAGCAAATGTAAAAGGTAAATTAAAAGAAAATTTAGAAAATAACAAAGAACTTGCTTACTTATCTAGAACTCTTGGTACAATAGATAGAAATGCGCCAATAGAAAAAAATTTAAATAAGTTTAAAAAGCAGGAATGGAATAACGATAAAGTATTAGAACTATTCAAGAACTTAAACTTTAATAGATATATAGATAGATTTAATTTACAATCAAGTAAAGAGAGTGAAAGCATCAAAAATAATTTTGATGTTAGAGAAATTATTGAAATTAAAGAAATAGAAGAAATAGTAAAGAATATTAATAAACAAAAAGAAATAATTTATTATTTTGACCAAGCAGAAGAAAATAAAGATGAAAATATAATAAAGAATGTATTAACTTCTATTTATATTTTATATAAAGAAACAGTATACTATTATTCTTTTAAAAATAATAAAAATACATTTATAATGTATTTTAAAGAAATATTTGAAGATAAAAATATTAAGAAAATTAGCTTTAAAGAAAAAGAACACATTATTTTGCTTAGGCAAATTGGCATAAATGCTGAAGGATTTAAATTTGACATAGAAGTTGCTGCATATTTAATTAATCCAACAAAATCAAGATATAAATTAGAGGAGCTTGCACAAGAGTATTTAAAAGTTAACTTTAATGATTTAGATAATAACGAAAATACAAACAGTAATGAACAAATGACACTTTTCGGGTCGCAAGAAGAAGTAAAAGATGTATATTCAAAAAAATCAGTTGAATATGTATATGTTATTGGAAAGTTATATGAAAATTTAACTAGTGAGCTTAAAAAAACAAATCAATTTGAATTGTTTAATAAAATTGAAATGCCAGTATTAGAGGTACTAGCAGATATGCAATATACAGGGATATGTGCTGACGAAAAAGAGTTATTTAATTTTGGACAAGTTCTTAAAGAAAGAATTAATGATTTAACAAAGGAAATATATGAAATATCAGGTGAAGAATTTAATATTAATTCTACAAAACAATTAGGAAATATTCTTTTTGAAAAATTAAAGTTACCAGTATACAAAAAAACAAAAAGTGGATATTCTACAGATAGCGATGTTTTAGAAAAACTAAAAAAAGATCACCCAGTAATAGAAAAAATACTAGAATATAGACAATTTGTAAAATTAAATTCTACGTATGTTGAAGGTATGATTCCATACATTAATCGAAAAGATGGTAGAATACATTCAAATTTTCATCAGACGGTTACAGCAACTGGTAGAATAAGTAGCGCTGATCCAAATTTGCAAAATATTCCAACTAGATTTGATCTTGGAAAACAGCTAAGAAAAGTATTTAAGCCAAAAGATAAATTTGTTTTTGTCGATGCAGATTATTCTCAAATTGAACTTAGAATTTTAGCACATATTTCCGAAGACGAACATATGATAGAAGCTTTTAAAAATAATGAAGATATTCACAAGAATGCTGCATCAAAAGTTTTTGGAGTTCCACTAGAGGAAGTAAGTAAGGAGCAAAGATCTGCAGCGAAAGCTGTTAATTTTGGAATAGTATACGGAATTAGTGATTATGGATTAGCAGAACAAATAGGGACAAGTAGAAAACAGGCTAAATCTTATATTAATCAATATTTAGAAGAATATAGTGGTATAAAGAAATTTATGGATGGTATAACTGAAAGAGCTAAAGAAGAGGGATATGTAGAAACTTTATTTAATAGAAGAAGATATATACCAGAGCTTTCATCAAATAACTATATGATAAGACAGTTTGGAATACGTGCAGCAATGAATACGCCAATACAAGGAACAGCAGCTGACATAATGAAACTTGCAATGATTAATGTATATAATGAATTAAAATTAAAAAATATGAAATCTAAAATAATTTTGCAGATACATGATGAATTATTAATAGAAACTTCAATTGATGAGATAGAAGAAGTAAAAAATATTTTAAAAAAAGGAATGGAAAATGTTGCAAATTTAAAGGTTCCTTTAATTGCAGAAATGTCAGTAGCAAATGATTGGTATGAATGTAAATAGATATGATACGAATATAATTATAATACTAAAGATAATTACTTAAGGAGAGAATTAATTTGAAAAAACAAATAAAAATATTAATAATTATAATTATTTTAATAATTTTTCTTCATATATTATTTAATATTGTTAAACTGCAAGATATAATTATGAAAAAAATTTATCCAATGGATTATTCAGAATATGTTTATAGTTATTCTAGTAAACATGGATTAGATTCATTATTAATATTTGCAATTATTAAAGCAGAAAGTAATTTTAAACCAAATAGTATATCTAATAGTAATGCTAAAGGATTAATGCAACTTATGGAATCAACTGCATCAGAAATTGCAAGTAAATTAGAAATTGAATACAAAGAAAATGAATCTATTTACGATCCTGAAACAAATATAATGATTGGAACAGCATATTTTAAAGAATTATTAGATATATACAATGGAAATCAGTTATTAGCAATGACAGCATATAACGCTGGAATTGGAAATGTTGACAAATGGATTAATAATGGTATTATTAAGAAAGATGGTTCTGATATTGAAAATATTCCGTTTAAAGAAACAAATAACTATGTTAGAAAGATTATTCGTGACTATAGAATATATCAAGAGTTATATAAATAGAATTTAGGGAGGTAATTTAAATGGCAGTACTTGTAACAGGAGGAGCAGGATTTATAGGAAGTCACACATCAATTGAATTATTAGAAAAAGGAGAAGAGATAGTTATACTTGATAATTTTTGTAATAGCAAACCTGACATGATTGATAAGATAAAAAAAATTTCAGGGAAAGATTATAAGTTTTATGAAGTCGATTTATTAGATAAAGATGGAATAGAGAAAATATTTAAAGAAAATGAAATAGAATCTGTAGTTCATTTTGCAGGACTAAAAGCAGTTGGAGAATCTGTACAAAAACCATTAGAATATTATCATAATAATATAACAGGGACTTTAAATTTATTAGATATAATGAAAAAATACAATTGTAAAAGAATTGTATTTAGTTCTTCTGCAACTGTATATGGTTCACCTAAAACGGTACCAATAAAGGAAGATTTTCCACTATCTACAACAAATCCTTATGGTTCAACAAAACTAATGATAGAAAGAATATTAAATGATTTATATATTTCAGATAATAATTTTAGTATTGCACTACTTCGCTACTTTAATCCAATAGGAGCTCATAAAAGTGGAGAAATAGGTGAGGACCCAAATGGAATACCTAATAATCTTATGCCATATATTAATCAAGTAGCAATAGGAAAGCTTGAATGTCTTAATGTATTTGGAGATGATTATGATACACCAGATGGAACAGGTGTTAGAGACTATATACATGTTGTTGATTTAGCAAAAGGACATCTAAAAGCATTAGAGAAAATAAGAAAATTTAAAGGTATAGAAGCATATAATTTAGGTACAGGAAATGGATATTCTGTGCTTGAACTTGTACATGCTTTTGAGAACGCAACAGGTGTTAAGGTTAATTATAAAATAACAGCTAGACGTCCTGGAGATATTGCAACATGCTATGCTGATCCAACTAAAGCAAAAGAAGAACTTGGATGGGTTGCAACAAAAGGAATAAAAGAAATGTGTGAAGATTCATGGAGATTTACTAAAAATAAAGGTTTATAATAAAAATATATGAGGTAAAACATTATGACACAAATAGAAGAAGTAAAAGAGGATTTAAAAGGTATATTATCAGAGAAAAGATATAATCATTGTATTAATGTAATGGAAAAAGCAGAAGAACTATGTAAAATTCATAATATAAATCCAGAAAATATAACTGCAGCTGCTTTAGCACATGACATTGCAAAAGAAATGAGTACTGATGATTTGATGTTATATACTGATAATAATCATGTTAATGCAGATGAAATAGAAAAAAAACAAATTTCAATTTTACATGGACCGGTAGGAGCTGACATATGTATAAAAAAATATGGATTTTCTGAGGAGATGGCAAGAGCAATTAGGATTCATTCAACTGGAGACGTTAACATGAGTGTGATTGATAAAATTGTTTTCTTAGCTGATAAAATAGAAAAAAACAGAACATACGAGAAAGTAGAAGAAATAAGAAAAGCTTCTGAAGATGATTTAGATAAAGCTATACTACTATTTTTAAATCATCATCTTGAAAGAATGATAAAAAAAGGAAGAATTATTCATCCAAAATCAATATTACTTAGAAATGAACTAGTAGATAAATTTAAAGGAAATTTTTAAAAAGGAGTAAAAAATGCTTTCTAAATTTACAGAAATAGATGAAGAATTTATATGCCATAATTGTGGACAAAGAGTAAAAAAATTAGGATATTCATCTAGAAATCATTGCCCATATTGTCTATATTCAAAACATGTTGATATTAATCCAGGAGATAGACAAGAAGATTGTCATGGAATGTTAGAACCTGTTAGTCTTGAAATTGATGGGAAAAAAGGATATGTTATTATATTTAAATGTAAAAAATGTGGTAAAATTAGAAAAAATAAGGCAGCAAAAGATGATAATATGGACTTAATAATAAAGCTTAGCAGTAAACAGATTTAATTTTAAATTATAGTTTAACTTAAAACCGATATATTAAAATAATGAAAATTTTAATATATCGGTTTGCTTTATACATCTCTATATAAATTACCATTTGTATATTCTTGACCTTCAAGTCTTAGACCGTTTTTAACTTTTAGAACTATATTATTAATTTCATCTATTGTTTCATCTAGAATGTCTATTCTTGCAGATGAACATGAGATCATATCTGAAGATATAGAAGTTATTTTGCTGTTATATATAGTTGTAATGGTTTGCATGTTGTCTGGAACTATTCTAAATAAAAATCCCATTCTATCTTTTAGGTAATATTTGTTTTGAGTTTTGCATTTAGAGCTACATTCAGGATAGCATTTATTAGACTTGCCAAGTGGGCAATATCTGCTTGTCATAAGGGGTAATCTTCCATAAACAATACATTCTGAACTCAGAAAATACTTGTTATTAATATTTTCTAAGTTTTCTTTATTTAATTCTGGTGATAATGTTACCTTATTAAGCCCTAATTTTATATATTCTTGAATTGATTTTGAATTATAGGTATTTAATGTGTAATTGCCAATAAATTCGAAATTTTTTGAATATTTTTTTAAATATTCAAAATCTCCAATGTTAGAAATAACAAATCCTTTAATGTTATACATGTTTACAGCATGATCTATTGTATCCATAAATACATTTTTAAAATTATCTCTAATTACATTAGGAAGGTATATGTATATTTTTTTAGTTAAAGAAAGAGAAAGTATTGTATACATATATTCTGTACTTTTAAAATATTTAAGAGGTATATAAATTGAATTAATATTTCTTAAATTTGAGTAGTCATATTCAGGATTTATATTATTTAAAAGTAGTGATATATTTTTTTTGCCATTTGATGTAGAGATATATGTATTCTTATTTATTTTTACTTCATTATTTAATTGTCTTTTATATTTTTCAATTATTTTATCTTCTAGTAAAGATAATGCATCCCTTCTTAAGGAGTTTAATGAACTTATGCTTGAAATATATAGATTTTCATCTAGTGTTATTTTTATTTTATCAAATTCAAAAGGTGTATTTTTTGTTTTGATTAGTTGAGATATAATTCTTTCTTTGGTTATAGGGGAGTTAATTGCTTTTATAGGAATTATATCAGAAATTATATTAATAGTTATATCTTTACAGTTTTCAAAATTTTCTTTAGGTATAATTGAAAGTGTTATTGGTGTGCTTTCTTTTATACATATACAGCAATCTAATTTAATTTTTTTCTGTTCAATATTTTTATATGAAGCTTCAGAAAGTATTTGTAGTTTTTTACTAGACATTTTGTAAATTTTATCACCAATAGAAATATTTCCTTTCATTCTACCAACTTTAATTGTTTGCCCTTTATTTGCTAGAACAATATTTTTATCCTTAATCATTAATTCGGATACTGTATATTTACCGGGCTCTTTTTCAAAACTTATTTTATCACCAATAGCCAAGGAATTAGCTAAATTAATTGTGATATGACCTTTGTTTGGATTGTAGTTTGATACATTACCAATATATATTCCGATATTATTAGGTTTTTCTTTAAAAATTAATCTTTTATTTGGTTCTTTACCAAAATGCCCAGTTGAAAATCCTCCACGATTAAATACTTGTTTTAAATCTTCTATGTCGCTTCCATCAATTTTAAATGAAGTGTCAGATAAGGCAAGATCAATATATTTTCTATAAATTCTCGTAACAGTTGCAACATATTCAGGTGATTTCATACGCCCTTCAATTTTAAAACTTGTAATTCCAGTTTCAATCAAATCAGGTAATATTTCTAATGAGCATAAGTCTCTTGGACTAAGCAAATGTCCCTTATCAATAGACTTCGTATTTTCTAGGAGTTCATATGGAAGTCTACAGCTCTGAGCACATTTTCCTCGATTACCAGATCTACCACCAACCATACTAGAAAATAAACATTGACCTGAATAGGAAATACATAAAGCACCATGAACGAAGCATTCAATATCTATATCTGATTTTGCACATATATATCGAATATCATCTAGTGATAATTCTCTTGCAAGAACAACTCTTTTAAAACCTAAATTTTTTAATTTAATAGCTCCATTAAGATTTGTTACAGTCATTTGAGTACTTGCATGGACAGGTAGATCAGGAAAATTTGAAAATAACATTTTTGCAAGACCTAAATCTTGAACAATAATCCCATCTATTCCATATTGATATGCATTTTTAGCAATAAAAAGTACATTTTCAAACTCATTATCTGTTATTAACGTGTTTAATGTAAGGTAAACTTTTGAATTTCTAATATGTACGTAATTTATTGCTTCTTGTAAATCTTCTAATTTAAAGTTTTTTGCTGAATATCGTGCATTAAAATCTGATACTCCTAAATATACAGCATCAGCTCCATTTTGAATTGCAGCCTTTAGACAGTCAAAATCACCGTACAGGAGCTAGTAGTTCAATTTTTTTCATAATTAACCTCTTTTTATATAATAATCTTTTTATATCAATAATTATATATTTTGTATATGACTATATTGTAACACAAAAGTGGAAACTTTCATACTATATTGTATAAAGAATGTGAGGAGGTAGAGATAATGCCAGAAGAACAAAGAAATTTTGATTGTTGTTGTAAAAATAATGGGATATTAGGAAATCTATTTGGAGGAGATTCTGAAATTTTATTCTTTCTTATAGTATTTTTATTATTATTTACAAATTTTGGATGTAATAATGGATGTGGCTGTAATAGATAACTCTAATTACTTATGGAATAGTTAAAGCCTAAACTGCTTGCTATTCCTTTTTAATTTCTTTTTGGCGGACAAACATACATGTTTCTCTAAAATATTACATTTATATTACATTTATACTATATTATTGAATTTATAAAATAGGAATGATATACTAAATATGTAAAAATTTGCAAAATAAAAGAACATTTAATTGGATTACGTATGAGGAGGTATAGATATGTTAAAAAAATATTCTATAAAGTTTATAGCATTAATATGTATAGTAATAATGTTTAATATATTAGTACTACCAAGAATATCTTATTCAACTAGTCAAGCCTCAAATACAATAACTTCTTTAAAAGTGGGAGATAAAACATATTCAAACCCTAATCAAGATATTACTATAAGAGCTGTAGACGCTAAAACAGATAGCATAGTAGTTGTTCCAACAACATCTGGTGGTGCATCATATACAATTAATGGAGGAAACAGTACAACAGTTCCTTTAAAAACAGGAACAAATGTAATATCAATTGCTGTGAGTAATGGTAAGACATATAAAGTAAGAATTACGAGACTTGCTGAAGAACCAGAAATACAACCTAATATTATGGACGAAAAAGTTGAAGAAGAACAAAAAGAAGATAAGGTTGATGATGATAAACTAGTTTTAAATTCTTTAAAAGTAAAAAATTATGAACTTACTCCTGAGTTTAATTCTGATGTATATTCATATACCATTAACATTAATATGCAAGAAAATGATACTAATAAACTTGAAATAGATGCAATACCCAATATTGGTAATTCTGCGGTTGAAATTATAGGAAATGATAATTTGGCTATAGGTGAAAATATAATAACTATACTTATTAATTCAGAAGATAAACAAGAGCCTACAGTATATCAAATTGTTGTAAATAAAAATGATTCTAGCTCTGAAATAGTGTCAAATTCTATTTTAGATAAAATCGGATTTTTATCAGATTTAAACCCGCTTCAAAGAAATCTACTATTAGGTTTTGCAGCTTTAGTATTATTAATAGTAATAATAGTTATTTTTATTTTAATTAGAAAAGCAAGAAAAAAGAAAAAGTTAGATAATTCTTATGAGGAAATAAATGATGAAGTTAAAGAAATAGAATATGAACTTAAAACAAAAAATATTGATGAAGTAGAAGAAATGTTAAAAGAAGAAGTGGATACATACGATAAAAAAATAGATGAAAAAGAGGATATTGAAATTAGTAATGACATGAATAAGACAAATTTAGACGCTCAAAAGGCAGCACTTATGGATGAATTTTTTAGCTATAATCAATCATTAGAAGAAGATAAAGAATTAGACAAAGAGAAAAAAGTTAGAAAAAGAGGAAAAGGCAAAGGAAAACATTTTTAAATAAGTTTAATATATGATAAAATAATGAATGATTTTATATAATCATTCATTATTTTATTTCTACAATTGTAACTCCCATTTCACCTTCACCAAAGGTCCCAAGCCTATAGCTTTTTACATGAGGATGAGTTTTTAAAAATTTGTGTATACCTTTTTTTAATGCTCCTGTTCCTTTACCGTGAACAATGCGAACTGATTGCATATGCTCAATTGAAGCATCATCTAAAAATTTATCAACAAGAAATATTGCTTCTTCAACATTTTTTCCTAGTAAATTTATTTCAGTTGTAGCGTGTTTTATAGATCTTTTTGCAGAATAGTTAACTTTGATACTTCGATTAATATCTTCTTTTTGATTTTCTTTTGGTATAATATATTCATTTTGAACCATAAGTTTACTATTGCCAATCTGCACGTGAGATTCATTAGTTCTTTTTGAAACTGATAATATAGTACCATTTTGATTTAGGTTTGTTATATATACTTTCATATTAGGGTATAATTCGTAGCTTTGTGTGTTTATTTCAGATGAATTGTGTGAGCCATAATTTATTATATTTTTTATAGACTTATTTAAATCATTTCTTATATTATTTAAATCCTTTATTTGTGACTCATTAGGAAAGTTTTTTATATTGTTAATTTCTTTTATAGCTAAACTTGATTTTTCCTTAGCCTCTTGCAATATAATTCGTGCTTGATTTTTTGCATCATTTAATATTTTTTCTTTTTTAGCTTCAATTTCATCTTTTTTATGTTCTAATGATTTTTTTAATAGATCAATTTGATTCGAATTTTTTTGTATTTCTTTTTTTTCGTGTTCAATTATTATTTTGTCATTATAGATATTATTAATTAGCTCTTCCATATTAAATGTATTTTCATTAATAAATGATTTAGCTTTTTCTATGATTTTACTGTCTAAACCTAATTTTTTACTAATTTCAAATGCATTACTCTTTCCGGGAACACCTATAATTAAATTATATGTTGGCTTTAAACTTTCCATATCAAAGCTAACACTTGCGTTTTCAAATCCATCTGTTAATAAAGCATATTCTTTTAATTCAGAATAATGTGTTGTTGCAATTGTTAATGATAATTTTTTATTAAAATGATCAAGTATACTAATAGCAAGCGCACTTCCTTGTTCTGGATCTGTTCCAGATCCAAGCTCGTCTAATAAAACTAAACTGTTTTTAGTTGCTTTTTTTACTATATATACTATTTTTGTAATATGTGCTGAAAATGTACTAAGAGATTCTTGTATACTTTGTTCATCACCAATATCAGCATAAATCATATCAAATACAGGAATTGAGCTATTTTCTTTAGCAGGTATATATAATCCACTATATGCCATAAGTAAAATTAGTCCAACAGTTTTTAATGTTACAGTTTTACCTCCAGTATTTGGACCAGTTATTATTAATGTTTTGAAATTATTTCCTAGTTCAATATTTATTGGAACAATTTTATTTTTATCTATTAAAGGATGTCTTGCGTCTAGTAAATAAATTTCTTTTTTATCATTTAGAATAGGAGGAATACCGTTAAATTTTTTAGAGTATTTTGCTTTTGCAAAGATATAGTCAATATTTCCTATTGTATTTACTGTATTTTCAATTTGTAATGTTAGCATAGATAATTTATTAGAGAATTCAATTAATATTTTTTCTATTTCTATTTTTTCTTCAAATTTTATATTATTAATTTGATTATTGATTTCAAAAGTTGAAATAGGTTCAATAAATATGGTAGAGCCGCTAGATGAAGTATCATGAATGAATCCTTTTATACTTGCTCTAAATTCACTTTTTACAGGAATTACATACCTATCATTTCTAATTGTAATTACAGGTTCTTGAATATATTTTTTGTAACTAGAAGAATGTAATATACAATTTAATTTGTCTTTTACATCATTTTCTAACTTTCTGGCTTTTTTTCTTAATTCAAATAACTTATTGGATGCGCTATCATTTACTGTATTTTCATCTATAAATGTGGATGAAATTTCTTTTGACAATGATGTATTAGTATATATATTTGAAAAAAGAGTATTTAGGTAGGAAAATTCCGAGGATACAATATTATCATTTATAAAAAAATACTTCCTTAGATTTTCAGATAAAATAAGGATATAGTTTATATCTAATATTTCTTTTATAGTTAAAGTATATTTAATATCTAATTTTTTTAATATAGAAAATATATCTGGTATTTCAGATAATGGAGGCGTATCGTATTTAATAATAAAAGAATATGCTTCATTAATTCTTTCTTGTAACTGTTTAACTTCTGTATATGAAAAAGAAGGAATTGTTTCTAAACAAAGTTTTTTTCCAAGATATGTAGAAGCATATGTTGAAAGATTATCTAAAATTATATAATATTCTAATTTTTTGAAAGAATTTTTTATCATAATTAACTCCTTGTAAAGTATTAGGATAATTATATACTTTTATAACTGCAAAATCAATGTATACAATTCAAATTACCCCTTACTATGTTACAATTTTATATTAATCAGTGAAAATACTTTTGTATATAGTCATGTAAATGTCATTTAATATTACAATTATATGAAATTTTAAAAAAATATAATAAAAGTATTGCAAAAAGTAAAAAAATGTTGTATAAATAAAAATAGAGTTATTAATAATATAATAAAAGGAGATATATTCATATGAAAAAAATATTTAATAGTAAAGTAGTTTTAGTTATATTAATTGCATTAGTAGGTATTTCTTTGTTTTCAACATTTGTAAATGCGACAGATAATAATGGCTTAAATTTAATTTCTGATCCAAATGCACCAGTTAATAATACTCCAGTTAATAACACACCGGTTAATAACACTCCAGTTAATAATACACCAGTTAATAATACACCAGTTAATAATACGCCAGTTAAAAATACACCAGCAACAAATATTTATACACCAACGAATACAACTAAATTACCACAAACAGGTATCGAGGATTATGCATTATGGTTAATTATTCCAGTATGTATTGTATCTGCACTTTATGCATTTAAAAAGATAAGAGATTATAATGTATAAAATATAAATTATATTTATAAAGGGAAACAGCGTGATTAACCTGTTTCCCTTGCTTTTATTACAATTCTTTTTGAATTATCAAAGCTATTGCAAGTAATTAATGTGATTTCTCTTCTATTATTTGTTTCTTGATTAATACAATTAAGATCATTTGAATTTACGTCATATTTATCGTATACACCGTAATTTACTTTATTTCCGTTTAAATCTTGAATTTTAATTATATCATTTATCTTTATATTTTTTAAATTACTAAAAAATTTATAATTTTTGTAATTATGTCCTGCAACACATAAATTGCCCACTTCATTAGGCATTGGGCCGTAAAATCTACATGGGGAGATTTTAAGTAAATCTTCAGTAACTTCTGATAGGATAGGGTAGCTTAAATTTATTGAGTCAATTTCTAATAATCCAATAACATAGTGACTATTGCCACTAGAAATGTTGTTAGAAGAAGTTTTAGCAATAGTATAATTAGTTTGATTTGAATATAGCGCAGAAAGATTAAAGCTTTCCATTAAATCTTTTGAAATTTTTTCTTTTTTACTTAAATTGTACATATAAACAGAATAAATTGTTAAACTAGTAAATAGTATGGTTATGCATATATAAATTTGTATCTTAAAACGCTTAATTATATTATATTTTTTTTCGTTTTGTTTATTTTCAGAATTATAATTTTTATTTTCATTTTTATATTCTAATATTTGATTCACAAATAGTCCTCCATATATATTTAAAACTTTATATTTATTTTCTGCAATAGAAATAAAAGTATACGGAAAATGTCGAATAAAGTAATGTTATTTTTATTGACAAATAAAGTAAATCGGTATATATAATTATTAAGTATTTTTTCTACTACAGCTTTGTATATGCTTATTTTTTTATTTTAAATTCTTTTTATAATTTCCAAATTATAACAAAATAGAAATGAAAGGAGATGTGATAAAAATATAAAAAGTAAAAACAAATGATTAAAAATAATAAGTATAAAAATAAAAGGAGTTGAACTGTAAATGAAGAAAATATTTATAGTATTTTTAGCGTTAATTAATATTATATTTTTGTTACAAAATATAATTAATGCAGTTGTAATATCTGACGAACCATATTTATATCATAAATTTGTTTGTGATTATAATCTTCAGTATTATAGAGTGAATGGATGGACATATGCATATGTAGACTATGTAGTATATAAAGATAAAGAAGGAATAGAACATCCAGCGTATTGCCTAAATGAAACGTCTCATGGAATTGGAACATGGGAGGGATCTGTTGATGGATATAATGTTACGTTAACAGAGGTTCTAAATGATGATAGAATATGGAGAGTAATAGTAAATGGATATCCATATAAATCACCTTCTGAAATTGGTGTAGAAAATGAACAAGATGCGTTTGTTGCAACAAAATATTCGATTTATTCAGTTATTTCTGGATATAACGTAAGAGAAAGATACAGAGGAGGAACAGATAGAGGAAATAAAATTGTAGATGCAATGGAGAAACTTGTTGATATAGGAAGAAATGGAAACCAAACAAGATTAAGAGCTAAATTATCAATAAATGAAATAAGTGATTTTACAATTAGTATTCAAAATTCTGAATACTATGAAAAAGAATATAAAGTTACATGCAATGTTCCAATGACAGGGTATGAACTTACAAAAATCGAAGGATTACCTGAAGATAGTAAGATTGTAGACAAAAATAATATAGAGAAAAGCACATTTAAATTAAGTGAAAACTTCAAAATATTAATACCAAAGGAAAAATTAATAAAAGATTTTGACATTACTTTTACTGTAAAAGGAAAATGTAAAACATATCCTGTGTTCTATGGAAAAACATCACTTGAAGGATATCAAAATTATGCAATAACAGCAGATGCATATGAAGATATTGTAACAACTCAGATACTTGAAAATAAGTTATATGGATATATAAATGCAAAAAAGATATCATCGGATAATAACTTATGGACAGGACATATAGAAGGACAAGGCGTTCAAGGAGCAACCTATGAAATACGAAATGAAAAAAATGAAATTATAGATACAGTAATTTCTGATGAAGAGGGGAATATTTTAACTGATTTTAAATTACCTGTCGGAAAATACACAATACAAGAAATAGAAGGACCTGAGTATTTTACACTTGACAAAAATATTTATGAATTTGAAATAAAGTATAATGAACATTCCCAAGTTGAAATGAAAGATGACGTTGTAAAATGTGGCTATCTAAATTTTGTAAAAATGAGTTTAGAAGATAACTTGTGGAATGGATTATCTAAAGGTAGCTTTTTAAAAGATGCGATTTATGAGCTTAGAGATTCTAATGGGAAACTATTACAGGAACTTACAACTAATGCCAATGGAACACTAAATAAACAGGTAAAATTAAGAGAAGGAAAATACACATTAAAAGAAATAAAAGAACCTGAAAACTATATTTTAGACGATACTATTTATGCTTTCGAGATTACTGAAAATAATCAAAAAGTTAATTTTACATTTTATAATAAAAGTGTACCCAAAGAATTAAAAAAATTACCTAGAACCGGTATGTAGTATAAAAATATATTGATTTGAAAAAAAGGCTATGTTAAAATATATATAAAGAGAAATACAAAAGGAGGAAGATACATATGATGAGTATGCTTGGATATTTAGTAATAATGTTTATGGGTATATTTTGGATTTTTAGACTAATAATAGCCTTGACTTTTTCTTTAGGTATAGACATTGGAATTGTTCCACTAAATATGAATATAGAAATTGCACTTTTGTTTATTGCATTGTTATGTATGTTACTTGTTGGAAAAAGAAAAATTCTTGGTGCAGTTTTATATGTTTTATCATACGGATTTTATTTTGGCGTAGATTTATATAAAGGATTAGTATCTATTTTAAATGGATCTCCTGAATTTATGGATTATACAAGTCTATTTATATCATTTATAGGAGTTGTTATACCACTTTTTGTTTTATTTGAAATGTTATTTGATAAAAACAGAAGAGAACATCCTGTAGATAAAAAAACAGATTGGTATTACAAAAATAATAATTATGATAGAAAGTATGATGAAAGAGCTGATAGAAATAATTATAGGACATTATAATATTTTTGTTAGGAGATGAAATAATGGACTTAGATACAGTTAAAGAACTATTAAATGAAAAAAAATTAACAAGTATAAAAAAAATATTTAGTGAAATGAATGAATTTGATATAGCAGAACTTATTGGCGATTTACCGGAAAATATGCTTGTACAAGCATTTAGACTTTTGCCAAAATCAATAGCGGCTGATGTATTTTCTAATTTAGATGAAGATATTCAAGTAAAATTGATTTCTGCATTAACTAATAAAGAAGCGGCATATATTATTGAAGATATGTATTCAGATGACGCAGCAGATTTATTTGATGAAATGCCAGCAGTAATGGTTACAAAACTACTTAGCAATGTATCAAAAGACACTAGAACATCAATAAACAAATTATTAAATTATCCAGAAAATTCAGCTGGTTCTATAATGGCTATAGAATATATACATTTAAAAAAAGGTTTAACTATTAAAGAATCTATTGATAGAATAAGAAAGCAAAAAGATGATTTCGTTTCATATGATTCATGTTTTATTACTGATAATAAAAGAAAATTATTGGGATATGTAACAGTAAAAAAATTATTAATTAATGATTTTGATACTTTGATTGATGATGTGATGGAAGAATGTGAACATGTAATAACTACACTAATGGATCAAGAAGATGTAGCAAATATTTTCCAAGATTATGATTATAGTACTTTACCAGTTGTAGATTCTGAAAACAGATTAGTTGGTATTATCACAATCGATGATATTATTGATATTATAGAAGAAGAAGCTACTGAAGATATTGAAAAAATGGCTGCTATAACACCAACAGATAAGCCATACATTAAAACAGGTGTATTTGAAACATGGAAAAAGAGAATACCATGGCTTTTACTTCTTATGATCTCAGCAACATTTACTGGCGGAATTATCGCTCATTTTGAAAATGCACTTGCAACATATGTTGTTCTTACAGCATTTATTCCAATGCTTATGGATACAGGCGGTAACGCGGGAAGCCAAGCTAGTGTATCTGTAATTCGTAGCCTGTCACTAGATGAAATTGAGTATAAAGATACGTTAAAGGTTATATGGAAAGAATTGAGGGTTAGCTTGCTTTGTGGAATAACTCTTGCAGTTGCAAATTTTATTAAATTAATGTTGTTAGATAAAGTGGGCCTTGAAATATCTTTTATTGTATGTTCTACATTAGTTATGACTGTTATGGTTGCAAAATTAATTGGCTGTTCACTGCCAATTGCTGCAAAAAAGATTGGATTTGATCCAGCTGTAATGGCAAGTCCATTTATAACTACTATAGTTGATGCTTGTTCATTACTTATATACTTTAGAATAGCAAGTGTGTTACTTGGAATATAGATATATATTTTAAAGAGGTTAAATTAAATGGATTATAGATATGAGACTAAACCAGAAGTGAGAGATTTCCATAAAAATAGAATTGCATTTGTAATAATAGATAATAAAATAAATTTTATAGAAAATAGCGAAATGAGCCATTGGGAGTATTGTCAGACATTAAATGTTTCTAAGGAAAAATTTAATGAATTAATAAGAGGATATTACTATAGCCAAAGAGTTGTTTTTTATAAAGATAATTTTACTTATGATGATAATGTTATAAAAGAAGGACTTAAGTATATAGTAAAAATAAAAGAAAAATGTAAATTTGAAAAAGCGGATATATATTTTGGCTTAATTATTGATAAATCTAAAACAGTATGGCCTTGTGATTTTCATTATGGGATTATTGATGAAAAGAATAATATAATAAAACAAAACTAGTTATATAAATATAATGAAAGGAGATAGTAATAATGATACTTGTAAATATCGATTATGTACCAGAAAAAGAAATATCAGAGACACTTGGACTTGTAAAAGGCGAAGTAGTTCAAACTAAAAATATTGGAAGAGATTTTATGGCTAGTATGAAAACAATTGTAGGAGGAGAAGTAAAAAGCTATACAGATATGATAAAACAAGCCAGAAAAACAGCTACTGATAGAATGATAGATGAAGCTGAAAAACTTGGAGCTGATGCAATTGTTGGAGTAAGATTTGGATCTAGTGAAATAATGCAAGGAGCATCTGAAATGCTTGCGTATGGAACAGCTGTTAAATTAAAATAAGTATTTATAACAAGATTGTTAAAAGTAATAGAAAACGTAAAAAACATAAATATTATAAACCTTAGAAGCAGATGGTTGTAAAACTATCTGCTTTTATGATAAAATACAAAAGAAAAAACTTTTTTTAAAATATAAATAAAAGGTTATATTGGGTGAAAATATGAAAAATGGTTTAATATTTGATTTAGATGGAACTTTATGGGAAGTAATAGATTCAACATTTTATAGTGCAAATGTTATTACTAAAAAATATAGACTAAAAGAAATAAGTAAAGATATAATTTGTAAAGTATTTGGATTAAATAGGATAGAAGCTGCTAAAATGTATTTTCCATCTATTAATTTAGACGAATCCACTAAATTAATAGATGAAATTGCATTAATAAATATAGAAAATCTTAAAAAAAATGGTGGAAATGTATATCCTAATGTTAAAGAAGTTTTGAATAATCTAGTAAGTGAATATGATTTGTATATTGTAAGCAATACGGCTGAAATTGAATATATTAGAGCATTTTTAAATACAGCTAATGTTAAAGAATACTTTAAAGATTGCATAGCAGCAAGTGGTTTTAAAAATTCAAAAGTAGATGCAATTAAAAAAGTTATAAACGAAAATAGAATAGATAATGCTGTCTATATAGGAGATACTATAATAGATTATGAATCTGCTAAAGCTAATAATATACCTTTTATACAAGCAAAATATGGATTTGGAAAAGACTTAAACACAAAATACAGTATCAAAGGTATAAAAGAATTACCAAATGTATTAGAAAAAGTATTTAATGATTATGAAGTGACATAGATTGAAGAAAAAAACTAATATAAAATGATATATCCTTATTTTTTGAAAGGTTAACTCAAACAAATGAAAACACTTATTTTTTTAAATCGAGATTATTACATATTTATGAAAAGGAGAAATAAAAATGGAAAATTATATAATAATACATGCTAGTTTTCGCTCAAAAGATGGAAATTTTTTTCCATGGTTGAAAAAAAGAATTTTATAATGAGAAACGAAGTAAAAAGTTTTTCTAAGACTTCGATCAACTGAAATAAAATAATTTAGAGAAAGATTTTTTAAAACATTAAAAATAGTAAATTTCTTGTATGAAATTTTTTTCGTAATTAATTCTAAAAATAGTTTTTTGTGAAAAAGATAGATCAGTATTGTATGGGAGGATATATGTATGAAAAAAGTATTTAAAATAGTAATAATTACATTAATTATACTTGTAATAATACTAGTAACACTTTATTTTACAGTATTTATATTAGCAAAGCAAAAGAAAATATTCATAAATAAATGGTTTGTGGATGAAAAAAATAGTACTATTGGAGTTGATGTTTCATCATATCAAGCAAATATAGATATGAATAAGTTAAAAGAACAAAACATAAAATTTATTTATATTAAAGCAACAGAAGGTAGTAAGGCAAAGGATGATAAATTTGATGAAAATTGGAAAAATGCAAAAAATGCTGAATTATTATCAGGTGCATATCATTTCTTTTCTTATGATAGTGAAGGAAGAACTCAAGCAGAAAATTTTATAAAAACAGTAGGAAATGATATAAAAGAAAGATTACTTCCAGTTGTTGATGTAGAATACTATGGAGATAAAGAACAAAATCCACCAAATAAAGAAGATGTAGTAAGAGAATTAAAAGTATTTCTAGAGATGTTGGAAAAAGAATATCAAGTAAAACCTTTAATATATACTAGAACTGATATTTATGATAAATACATAAAAGGTCAATTTGATGAATATAAGAAATGGATAGCAAGTGTTTATACACCATTAAGTTGGAATTATAAAGATGATTGGTATATTTGGCAATATTTAAATAAAGGAAAACTAAATGGCTATACGGGAGGAGAAAAATATATTGACTTAAATATTTTAAATAAAGATAAAAAAATAGAAGACTTAGTTGTTAAATAATAAATATTTATAAAAGAGGAATGTAAGAAATATGGAAGATAAAAAAAGTTGTCAAGTATAAATATAAACTGCGATATAGGAATTTTATGAAAAAGTGCTTAAACATTGAAAATACTGAATATTTAATATTGAGATTTTTACATTTTTTATAATTAAGAAAAAGTTGATAGATAAATAGTAATTTGTTGGGGGATATAAATGGACAAATTTAAGGAAATCAGACCTATTGTATTAGGCGTTGCAAGAAAAGACAGTAAAATATTAGTAAGTGAAGGATATGATAAAATAAAAAATCAAACATTTTATAGATGTTTAGGTGGTGGAATAGAATTTTTGGAAACAAGTCAAATGGCATTAAAAAGAGAATTTAAAGAAGAATTGGGAATTGATATTGATGTTGAAGAGTATTTAGGTATGGAAGAAAACATATTCACATATCAAGGTAAAAATGCACATGAAATTATTTTATTTTATAATATAAAAATAAAGGAAAATGATATAAAAGAAAGATATCATATAATAGATGATAATTGTGAGTCAGATGCATATTGGATAAATATTGAAGAGTTTAAAAATAATAACAAAATATTATATCCAGAACAAATTTTTAAATATTTATAATATGTGAGTAATATGAATAATGAAAATAAAACTAAGATAAACAACGATACGGGGATTTTAGGATAAGCACGTGCAAATCCATGATAATATTGAATTCTTAATGTTGAGATATTTACATTTTTTTAAGATTAATAAGTATTAAAGAAGATATATTAAAAGTAATTTATGGAGGAGAAATATTATATGAATGAATATATGAAAATTGCAAAAGAATTATCAGATGATAACTTAAAAACAAATGTGGGAGGACCTTTTGGAGCATGTATTGTGAAAGATGGAAAAATTATAGGAAAAGGCTCAAACCATGTTTTAACACATAATGATCCAACAGCTCACGCAGAAATAATGGCAATAAGAGATGCATGTAAAAATATAAATTCTTATGATTTGTCTGGTGCAGAATTATATACTTCTTGTTATCCTTGTCCTATGTGTTTATCTGCAATAATATGGTCAAATATTAAAAAGGTTTATTATGGAAATACAAAAGAAGACGCTGCAAATATTGGATTTAGAGATGATTTAATTTATAATTTTATAAAAAAATTAACAGACAATTCTAATGAAAGTAGTATTTTAAAACTAGAATGTATAGATAGAGAAGAAACAATAAAGTCATTTAAGAAATTTATGAAAAAAAGTGATAAAAGGATATATTAGGATAGTGATAAATGACAAGTTATGGGGAAATTAATTAAGGAAATCAGGAATTGATTTTATTTAAATTTGCTAAGATGGAAGAATTATTATAAAACATAAGAAATAGAAGGAAAGTGAGTAATATGGAAGATAAAAAAGAAAAGCCCGCAAGTACAAGGATTCAGTGCGAGAAACTAATTTATATAAACATGTATTGAAATATCAAATAAAAAAAGGAGTAATAAATGATATCTATAGGTTTTATAGTTGGACAAATATTAACTTTCATAAGCTATTTAATTTTTTGGATTTCGCGATTTATAAAAAACAAACACAAAATATTATTATGGGATAATATTAGTAGAGTTTTTGCTATAATAAGTTTTATATTTTTAGGAACATACGATGGAATAAAAAATACTTTATACGTTATTTTAAGAAATGTATTAGGACAATTTACAAATAAAAAAAAGAAAAAATATAAATTATCAGCATTATTTATAATGTTTATATTACTTGTACTAATTTATAGTTTTGATTTTAACGGAATATCCACAATATGTGTAGCTATATGTGGTTTATTTAATTTATATGGAGTTATCATGTGTAATGAACAAGGAATAAGACTTTGGGGAATGATTGGTTCAATTTTTTATATGGGATTTATGATATTTACAGGGAATATTGTGGGTTTTTTATGTGAAATAATATGCTTTTTTGTAATGTTAGCAAGTTATATTAAATACAAAAAAGGAGTTAATACAAATGAGTGAAAATAAAACAAATATTAACTGTAATACGGCTATTTTAGTAAAACCACACTTAATCCGTTGAAAATACTGAAAAAATGATGTTGAGATTTTTACATGATTAGATAAAAATATAAATGAAAGGAGAATTTATAAATGGACAATAATGGTTTAATTATATATAAAAACAGTGAAGGTAATATTATTGTAGATGCTATATATAAAGATGAAACATTATGGCTAACACAAAAAGGAATGTCAAAAGTTTTTGATGTACAGGTTCCTGACATCAGTAAAAGATTAAATGATATATATAATGATGGAGAATTAGATAAAAATTCAACTATTTCCAAAATGGAAATAGTTCAACAAGAAGGAAATAGACAAGTTAAAAGATTAGTTGATACATATAATTTAGATGCGATTATTGCTGTTGGATATAGAGTTAATTCAAAAAAAGCAACTGAATTTAGAATATGGGCAACAAAGATTTTAAAAGAATATATGACAAAAGGATTTGCTTTAAATGATGAAAGATTCATTAGAGGAAACAAGTATGATAGCAAATACTTTGATGAATTACTAGAAAGAATCAAGACAATTCGTGTTAGTGAAAGAATGGCTTATCAAAAAATAACAGATCTATTTATTGCAACATCAACTGATTACAATCCAAAGTCAGAAGAAGCATATACATTCTTTAAAATAGTACAAAATAAACTACATTATGCAATATCTGGACATACTGCAGCTGAACTTATTTATAATAGAGCTGATTCAAATAAAGAACATATGGGTCTAACTAATTGGAAAAATTCTCCTGACGGCTTAATTTATAAATATGATGTAAGTATTGCAAAAAATTATTTAAATAAAGAGGAACTAGAGAAATTAAATGACCTAACAAATATTTTTTTAGTTTTTGCAGAAGATGAAGCTAAAGAAAGACATATTATGACAATGCAAGATTGGATAAATGCAACAGATGATTTATTAAAATTTAGAAGAAAGAAAGTTTTAGATAATTCAGGTAATATTTCACATAAACAAGCAATAGAAAAAGCAGAAAGTGAATATGAAAAATATAGAGTTATACAAGATCAAAAATATGTATCTACTATGGATGAATTTTATAATAAATATTTAGAAGAAAATAAAAATGGAGACAGTAGCATTATATCTCAAGACGGAAAAGTAAATATGAAATTCAAGTAAGGGAGTTTATTAATGAAACAAAATATTTATGATGATGAAAAATTTTTTAATCAATATGAAGAATTACGAAATGAACAAAAAGATAAAAATGCAAATGACCTAATAGAAATACCTAATTTTAGAAAACTTATGCCAGATGTTACAAATAAAAATATATTAGACTTAGGATGTGGTTATGGAGAAAATGATAAATTCTATAAAGAACTAGGTGCAAAGTATGTTTTAGGTACAGATATTTCTGAAAAAATGATAGAAAAAACAAATGAGATAAATAAAATTGATGGGATAGAATATAAAGTCATTGCAATGGAAGATATTTCATTGATAGATAAAAAATTTGATATTATTATTTCATCTCTTGCATTTCATTACATAAAAGATTTTGATAAACTAATAAAAGATTGTTATAAACTTTTAAATAAGGATGGATATCTAGTTTTTTCACAAGAACATCCATTTACAACATGTATAAAATTTACTGAAAATGTTAAAAAGGGATATACGATTATAGATAATAAATATTTTGGATTATTTTCTGATTATAATAGACCCCGGAGAGAGAACAAAAGAATGGTTTGGAGAAAATGTAATAAAATATCATAGAAATTTTGAAGTAATTATAAATACACTTATAGAAAATGGCTTTATAATAGATAAAATATTAGAACCTTTACCTTCAGAATATGCAATAAAAAACAATCCTAAATATATTAATCAATACGATAGACCATTTTTCTTATTTGTAAGAGCAAAGAAATAAAAATAATTAAGGAGTGAATATAGATGGAGAAAGAACAATAAAATAGTTATCACAAAATCAACCTTAACTGCGAAAAACCAATTTATAGAAACTTCCATTCAAACCATTGAAAATACTGAATTTTTGATGTTGAGATTTTTACATACTTTATAAATTTTTTAACTTGATAAAAATATATAAAATAATAATAAAAAAAACTAAAAAAGTATCAAAAATAGTATAGTATTTGATACTTGGTATTGACGGTTAAACTTTTAATGGAAGAGGTGAAAACATGAAATTAATAATTAATGCAGATGACTTTGGACTATCTAAAAGTATAAGTGATGGTATTATTAAAGGGATAAAAGATGGATATATTACTAGTACATCAGTTATGGCTAATATGAAATATGCTGAGTATGCTATTAAAAATGCACTTGAGAACAATATTAGTTGCATAGGACTTCATATTAATTTTACTAAAGGAAAGCCTATAATTCCTAATCCTAATTTAACAGATAATAATGGTGTTTTTTTAGGAAGAACATCTCAAATAGAAAATATTAAGCTAACTTATGAAGATGCATATAACGAGATAAAAGCTCAAATTGATATTATAGATAAATATAGTAATGGTAAATTTAAAATAGATCATATAGATGCTCATCATTTTGTATCTCTTAATATAAATATTAGGAACGCCATCATAGATATTGCTAAAGAGTATAATATACCTATAAGAAATGAGTTTGAATGTGATATATTAAAACCTGAAATATTCTATATGGATTTTTCTTTAAAAAACATTGATTATAAAGAACTTGAAAACATGTTATCTTTATACAAAGATAAAGATACTTCTGTTGAACTATTAACTCATCCAGGATTTGTTGATGATTATACTATGAATATAACAAGTCATAATATACAAAGAGAACAAGAATTAAATATATTAAGAAAAGCTAAAGATAATGGTCTATTTGATCAAGTAGAGTTAATTAGCTTTAAACAATTATAAAAGGAGTTGATCTAAATGAATGAAAATAAAACTAATATAAACTGCGATAAAACAATTTATAGAAAGTTCCTTAAAACTATTGAAAGCACTCATTTTTTAATATAGAGATTTTTTCGTATTTATAGTTAAGTTATATAAATTTAATATAAAAATGCAAATTTAAAAAGATATATATTGAAAGGAAGAATAGAAATGATATATGTAACAAGACATGGACAAACTGATTGGAATGTTCAAAAGAAAGTAATGGGAAGATGTGATGAACCATTAAATGAAACTGGATTACAACAAGCTGAAGAAACTAGAAACAATCTGTTAAATACAAAAATTGATATTATTATATGTTCTCCACTACAAAGAGCAAAACAAACTGCAGAGGTAATCAATACAGGTAGAAATATTCCAATAATTTATGATGATAGAATTATAGAAAGAGATTTTGGGGAATTTGAAGGGAAACAAACAAAAGATTTTGATTTCCATGGATATTGGAATTATTATAAAAATGAGCAATATCAAAGAGCAGAAAACATACAAAGTTTTTTTGAAAGAATATATGAATTTTTAAAAGATGTAACAGAAAAATATCAAGGGAAAAATGTATTAATTGTAGCACATGGTGGTGTAAGCATTCCAGTTAATTGTTTTTTTAATAATAGAATACCTGAAGGATCACTTGTGGATGCGGGTTTAGTTCTTGGAAATTGCCAAGTTGCATCTTATACTCAAGATGTAAAAACTTCAGAGGAAAGATGAGTAGAGTATAATACAATTAATGTAGAACATTTTAATATTAATAAAGTATAGGAGTGAATAAAAGTGGAAAATAAAGAAGAAAAAGACTTTCGACCAGCAAGGTTTTCCTGCGAAAAACCAATTTATAGAAACTTCCACTTAAAGCGTTGATAATACTGATTTTTTAACATTAGGATTTTTACATGTTTAGTAAAAATTTAGAATAAATAGTAATTTTGTATAATAAATGATATACTTTTTATAAATAGAATAAAGAGGGAATAAAAATGAGTATATTTGGTATTTTTAAATATAAAGAAGAAAAAGGAATATCTTTATTATCTATAATAACATCTATTATAATATTTTTTTTTATAGTTGCGTTAATAATGTTATTTGTATTTATGGCAAAAAATGCAAATAATACTAGTATTGACGATCAATCTCAAGATGAAGATTTTGTAAGCACGAAAACATTTAAAGCCGATTTGGATGGAGATTTAGAAACAGAAGATATAAAGATTATTATATATGAAGGTGATCATTTTATAAGTGATGATGCACTTGAATCATATTGCTCTTATAAAATTTTTATAAATGAAGAATTAAAGTATAAAAGTAAATATATTAGAGATTCAAGCATTTCTAATAATGATATTATTGTAAAGGACTATGATGAAGATGGAATAAATGAAATTATAATAAATGCACATAACCATGGTATCAGCGTTTCAAATAGATATGATAGCAACATATCACAATATATTCATAAAAAAATAGATAATGAAATTAAATTAATAGATGTACGTGGAGGATATAATGATAATTTAATAAAAAAATGTGAGGATCTTGTAAAAAACGGTAAAAATGATTATGATGACAGAGTTTTATTTAATGTTGGAGATATTAGTTTACTAGGAATTAAAGATTCTAATAGAATGAAACTATATTTATATAATTTAAAAGATAAAAGTTTAATAACAATATATAGTGGAGAATCAACAACAGAATATATTAATTATGACGTAAATAAAAATAATACACTTATAAATGCAAATAGTTTTTATGATTATGTTATTAATAGATGGATTGCAATACAATTGAATAGTATAGTAGAGCAGATAGATTATAAATTTGAAAAAAATAATGAATGGAATGATATTAAAATAACACAAGACTATACATACAGCATTGATAAAATTTTAATACATTCTGATAATAAAAATAAAGTCTGTCACTTAATAATAAAGTATAATAATCAAGAAAATTATTATTATGTTTGGATTCCATATTATATAGGAAGTCATATTTTGAAAAATGTTGATTAAAACAAATTACAATATAAGTGAAACAATTTGATAATAAAATTATACAAAGCAAGTGATCTGTTGAAAGTCACTTGTTTTTATGTTAAAATATAGAAGATAATTAATGAAAAATTAGGAAAGTGAGTAATATGGAAGATAAAAAAGAAAAGTTGCCAAGTACAAGGATTCAGTGCGATACGGGGATTTTACGAAAACCACACTTAAACCCTTGAAAATACTGACTTATTGACATCGAGATTTTTACATGTTTTTATAAATTTTAGAAAAAAATGAAAGATAAATAGTAATATATGGAGGTAATAAAATTATGGAAAAGAGAAAAATTGTATCTATAATATTAGGAGTTATTATAATTATAATTGCAGTAATAATGCCTTTTCATTTAAAACAAATATGTTATGAACATTCAATGCATGGTCAAGAATGGTCTTTAGGTGCTTGGAATGCAGTACAGATTTTAGCTACTTTTTATAGTATTGTAATATCTGTTTTAACTTTAATACTTGTTTTAATAAATTTAATAAAAAAGTCAAAATAATCTTAATGATTAATTACAATTTATAGAGTATTTAATTTGAAAACAATAAGGAAGTGATAAAAATGGAATATAAAAAAGAAAAGTTGCCAAGTACAAGGATTCAGTGGTTGATAACAATTTAGTCAAGACTTCTTCTAAATACTTATAAAATAAGGAAAAATTGAAAAATAGTTCTTGCATGTTTATGCTAAAATATATAAAAAATGATGAAAAATAGTTAAAATAGAGTGATTTTAAGTAAAAATTGCTTAGGAATTGATATAGTGAGAACAGCTAGTCAAGACTAAAGTAAAAATAGAGGCGGTAATAATGAAAAAAGTAAATGTTACTAAGATATTAATGATTGTTTCAATTATTATAATTGTTTTAGGTATAATAACAGGAATCGGAGTATCCAATTCTATTGATAATTCTATTCCAAAAGAAAGTATATATGTTGATGGATCTGATTTTTCTGGTATAGTACAAATTGTTGGAATAATGGGTTCAAAGATAATAGGTACACTAATAGTATTTGGTAGTTTTGTTATTGATGCTTTTATTTGGATAATATATGGATTTATAATATTGGTTATTAATATAGTAAAAAAAATAAAGAATAAAGGAGTTGATAGGGATGAATGATAATAAAACAAACATTAACTGGTTGAGAACAATTTAGTCAAGACCAACTTCAAATCCTTATAAAATAAGGGAAAATCGAAAAATAAATCTTGCATGTTTATGCTAAAATATATAAAAAATAATAAAAAATAGTTAAAATAGAGTGATTTTAAGTAAAAAATGTTTAGGAATTGATATGGTGAGAACGGATAGTCAAGACAAAAGTAAAAATAGAGGTGAAAATATGAAAAAATTAGTATGTATTGGTGGTGGAGAAATTCCAAGATATAAGAATGGTATTCTACTTCCATATGAAACTAAAGAGATAGATCAAGAAATAGTAAAACTATCAAATAAAGAGCATCCTAAATTTTTATTTATTAGCATTGCTTTATTTCATCCTGAAGAATATTTTGAAGGTATTAAAAAAGTTTATGAAGAACTAGGTTGTACAGTTTTACATTTAGATATTAGCAAGACATTTAGTGAATTAGAGCATGATATATTAAATACTGATATTATTTATATAGGTGGAGGAAATACAAAATATCTTGTAGAGAAATTAAAAAGAACAGAAATTGATAAACTACTAATCAAAGCACATAATTCTGGAATTGTTTGTTCAGGACTTTCTGCTGGTAGTTATTGTTGGTTTAATTGTAATTATGATTTAATAGAAGGCATGAATGTGATTAATGCGGTTAATTGTGTACATTATGATCAAAAAGATGAAATATCTAAAAATAAATTATATGATGTAGTAAAAGAAAAAAATATTATAGGTTACGCAATTGATAATCAAGTAGCATTAGAATTTATTGACGATGATATAAATGTTATTAAAAGTAATGATACTAAAAATGCATATAGAATATCTTCTATTGATGGTAAAATAGTAGAAGAAAAGATGTAAAAATAAAGGAGTTGATCCAAATGAATGAAAATAAAACTAATATCAACTGGTATCCTGGACACATGGCAAAGACTAAAAAGCAAATTATTGAGGATTTAAAATTAATAGATGTAGTTGTAGAAATATTAGATGCAAGAATTCCAATATCAAGCCAAAATCCTTCTATGAAAGAAATATTAAAAGACAAAAAAAAGATAGTTATATTAAATAAAAGCGATTTAGCAGACGATAATCAGAATATTCTTTGGAAACAATATTTTGAGAAATTGCATATTCCAACAGTAATTACAGATTCAACTTCAGGAAAAGGAATTAGCCAATTTATAAAGACTGTAGAAGATTGTATGATTGATGAGCTAGATCAAATTAAACAAAAAGGAAGAGTTGGTAAGACAACTAGATTACTTGTATTAGGAATTCCCAATGTAGGAAAATCTTCATTTATTAATAGAATTTCAAAGAAAACTACAATGAAAGTTGGAAATAAACCCGGAGTTACAAAACAAAAACAATGGATACGTGTAGGAAATAATATAGAATTACTAGATACGCCAGGTGTACTATGGCCTAAATTTGAAAGTGACGAAGTTGCACTTCATTTAGCATATACAGGCACAATAAGAGACGATATTCTAGAGAAAACAGAAATTGCCTTTTACTTATTAAAGCATTTACTTAATAACTATCCTCAAAATATAGAATCAAGATATAAGCTAGATAGTGTAGTTATTAATGATATACAAAAAGATTTAGATAATTATGATAAGCTATTGGAGTTAATTCATTTAATTGGAAGAAAAAGAGGTGCAATAATTTCAGGCGGAAATGTTGATGAAGAAAAAACTGCTAATATAATATTAGATGATTTTAGAAGCGGAAAATTAGGAAGAATTACTATTGAAAAATTATAAAAAGGAAGTTATATAGAAATGGATATAAAAAAAGATAAAATACAAATAGATACAATGTCTCCATTGACATGGGCTTATGTTGGTGATGCAGTATTTGAATTATATATAAGAACACATCTTATAAACACAACAAATTTAAAGCCTCATGCATTACATCTACAGTCAATAAAATATGTAAAAGCAAAATCACAAGCTGATATTTTATTAAAACTTGAAGATATATTAACAGATGATGAAAAAGAAATAGTTAAAAGAGGTAGAAACACAAAGAATCATCATTTGCCCAAAAATGCTGATGTTCAGGATTATATGTATTCTACAGCATTTGAAGCTTTGATTGGATATTTATACTTAACTAAAAATGAAAAACGATTAAATGAAATATTAGAATATTGTACAAATCTGGAAGGAAAATAGTATAATAATAATTGACAATAATACTTAAAATATGCTAATATGTATTAGCATACATATATGGCCCGTTGGTCAAGCGGTTAAGACGCCACCCTCTCAAGGTGGAATCATGGGTTCGATTCCCGTACGGGTCACCATTTTTATAACAAGAAATTTCAAATGATGATATTTCTTGTTTTTTAATTAATAAAATATTAAAGTAAAGGTAAATTTATGAATATAGAAGAATTAATAAAAACTGGCAGCAAGATACTATCTGAAAATAATATTGAAAATCCAATAAATGTTTGTAGAATTTTGCTTACTAAATTTATGAACAAATCAAAAGAGTATTTGATTATACATACAGAAAAGATTGTAGATAAAGATATAGAAAAAAAGTATGTAGAAGGAATTAATAAAATTGCAAAAGGCTGTCCGCTTCAATACATAATACACATTCAAGAATTTATGAAGCTGAATTTCTATGTGAATAAATCAGTTTTAATACCAAGACAAGATACTGAAATATTAGTAGAAGAAGTATTAAATTTGATGAAAAAAAAACCTTCTTCTAAAGTATTGGATTTATGTACAGGAAGCGGAGCAATAGGTATTTCAATTGCTAAATATTTTCCTGGAGCAAAAGTGACATTATCAGATATTAGCAATGTTGCATTAAAAATAGCAGAAAAAAATGCTATAAATAATAATGTCAATGTTGAAATTATTAAATCTAATTTATTTAAAAATTTACAAGATACTAAATTCGATTTAATAGTTTCAAATCCACCATATATAGAAACAGATGTAATAAGTACACTTGATGTACAAGTACAAAAAGAACCAATTATAGCTTTAGATGGCGGAAAAGATGGATTAGATTTTTATAAAAAGATAATTAAAGAGGCATATAAACATTTAAATAAAAATGGAATTCTAGCTTTTGAAATAGGATATAATCAAAAAGAAAAAGTTATAAATTTATTAGAAGAAGCACAAGTGTATAATGATATTTATTCAAAAAAAGATTTATCGGGAAATGATAGAATTATTGTTTGTAAATATAGATAATAATAAAAAGAATAAAAAGCTGCTTTAAAAGCATTTTATTCTTTTTATATTGAAATAGACATAAAAAAATGATATAATTTTTTCGCAAACTGTATAACAGCTTGTAAAAAAATATAAGGAGGTAGTTCCCATGCGTGTGGAACGGAAATTAACCAAACCAAAAAACGATACCATTACCTATTTTTCACAGCTTATTAATGATATAGGTAATGGCCAAACACCTGTAGATGTAGAAGGACAGCTCCTTCTTACAGAAGGAGATTTAAAGAAATTTAAATCTCCTAACATTGAGTTTCCATTTGGAATAAATGCTCCAGATGGTATAAAGGCTCAACTTACCACTATTGGCACAACTGCATCTTTTAGAGTATATGGAGATTTAAGGTGTACTCAGTCAATTGATGCAGAAAATTGCGCGATTACTGTTAATGACGAGCTTGTTGCACATAATGTAAAGGCTGCTTGCATTAATGTAAAAGGGGACATGAGATGCGGTGACATAGAAGCTTTTTCTGTATATGTAGAAAAAGACCTTTCATGTGGTCTGATTAATACTACAGGAGGCTTACATGTGCGCGGAGATGTAACTTGCGGTCATATAACTGTACAGGGAATAATCGATGTGCGTGGTAATTTAACATGTCATCAAATTAAAGGAGAAAGTAAGCATATTACTGTAAGAGGTGATTTAATCTGCTGGAGTATTGATTCTAACTGCGACCTGCATGTTAACGGTGATGCTTCATGTAACGGAGATATAATATCGGGTCCTATCACAGTTAAAGGTGACTTGTACTGCGGCGGTGATATTGTACTTCAAGGTGATCTTATCGTAAAAGGTAAGTTAACATGTGAAGGAACAATTGATGCTGGTGCATACAAAATTATTGCAGGGTCTTATGAATGCCCTTATGGAACAGGAGGTATCATAAACTCTTCATATGTAAGGATTGGTTAATTTGATCCTAAAGCAAGGAGTGCTTCGTTTTGGCACTCCTTGTGTTTTATTATAATAAATGATAGAATATAACAAATAAAATGAGGAGATAGAAATATGTCATTTGCATCAAATCTAAGAGACGAATTACTAGAATTAAAAATGTGGGATGTTAATAGTAATATGAAACAAGATGAACAGTTAGCAAGGCTTTGCATAAGAGAAGCCTTTATTAAAGCTGGTTCTATGAGTGATCCTAATAAAAGATATCATCTTCAAATAATGTTTAAGCAAAAGAAAAAAGCTGAAGATATAAAGAGTCTTTTATTAAATTTTAATATACATGCAAAAGTTATAAAAAAAGAAAACGAGTATATGCTATATCTTAAAGATGGAGAAGAAATATCTAATTTTCTTGCATTAATAGGTGCTAATAATAGTGTACTAAAATTTGAAGAAATACGTGTTATTAAGGAAACCAGAAATAATATCAATAGAATTGTAAATTGTGAAACAGCAAATTTAAATAAAACAATTAATGCATCAGTTGAACAAATAAAGGCAATAGAGATAATTAAAAGAGCAGGAAAATTTGAAGAACTTCCAGATAATTTAAAAGAAATAGCAAACTTAAGAGCTGAAAATCCAGATACTTCTTTAGTGGATTTGGGTAAAATGTTAAATAAACCAATAGGAAAATCAGGAGTAAATCATAGATTAAAGAAAATATTAGAAATTGCTGAAAATTATAAAAGAGGAAATTAGTATGAAAAATATTGGAGTTTATATACATATACCATTTTGCAAGCATAAATGTTATTATTGTGATTTTATTTCTTTTGCTAATAAAAACAACATGGTTGATGTATATATAGATGTTATTAAAAGAGAAATAGAGATATATAAAAAACAGTTAAAAGAAGAGTTACAAATTGATACTATATATATTGGAGGAGGTACACCTTCATATATAGATAGCAAATATATAGTATCGATAATAAATAAATTAAAAGACAATTTTATAATTTTAAAGAATGCAGAAATTACAATTGAAGTAAATCCAGGAACTGTTACAAAAGAAAAATTGCTAGATTATAAAAATTGTGGAATCAATCGATTAAGTATTGGACTTCAATGCACAGATAATAATATTTTAAAGATAATTGGAAGGATACATTCTTATGATGATTTTTTATATACATATAATTTAACCAGAAAAGTTAGATTTAATAATATTAATATAGATCTAATGCTAGCATTACCAGAACAATCTTTAAAAGGTTTAGAAGAGGGTGTCAAAAGAATTATTAAATTAAATCCGGAACATATTTCTATATATTCTTTAATATTAGAAGAAGATACCAAGTTATATGGTATGGTTCAAGATCATAAAATTAGTTTACCGGATGAAGATACGGAAAGAAAAATGTATTGGAACGTGAAACATATACTTGAAAAAAATGGATATAATCATTATGAAATTTCAAATTTTGCAAAACAGGGAAAAGAATCTAAGCATAATTTAAATTGCTGGGAACAAAAGGAATACATTGGATTTGGACTAGGTGCGCATTCTTATGAAAATGGTGTTAGATTTTGCAACACACATAGATTAGACGAATTTATTCAAGAAGTACATGATTTTGAAAATCTAGGATATAAAATTATACAAGAAAGACAAGATAAATTGGAGCAAGAAAAAGAATATATGATGCTTGGATTTAGAAAAATAGAAGGAATTTGTATAAGTAAGTTTAAGAATAAATTTACAGATAATCCGCTATATTTATTTAGAAAAGAATTGTCTTATTTAGTAAATAAAGATTTGATAGTAATTGATGGAAATAATATTAAATTAAGTAATAAAGGAATTAATTTTGCAAATATAGTATTTAAAGAATTTGTATAGACTATAGTAAACATTTTATTTATATTTTAATAATTTGATTTGAAATTTGAATATAAATTATAATTTTTTTTCAAAAATATCAAAAATTTTAGCAATCATACTTGACAATTGCTAAAATTGGATATAATATATTTACATATTTAGCAGTTGGATATTTTGACTGCTAAAACGAGGTAATTATAATGTTAGATAATCGTAAAAAGGAAATATTAAAAGCAATTGTTGACGAATATATAAGTACTGCAGAACCAGTTAGTTCAAATACAATTGTAAATAAATATGATATTGATTGTAGTAGTGCAACTGTAAGAAATGAAATGGCAGATTTAGAAAAATATGGTTTTTTAGATAAGCCTCATACTTCTGCAGGAAGAGTACCATCAGCAAAAGGTTATAGGTTTTATGTAGATGAATTAATAAAAGATGATAATATTAGCATGGAAGAAATTATTTATATACAATCAAAATTGCAGACAAGAGTTAATCAAATGCAGGATTTAACAAAAATAACTACAAATACTTTATCAGAAGTTACACATTATCCAATAGTTAGTATAGAACCTAGTAAACATACACAAATAATTGAAGATATAAAATTTGTTCTATTAGGAAATAGAACTATGATGGCAATTATATTAACGGATATAGGTATGATTAAAGAGACAATTATAAAATTCGATGAGGATGTTGCTCAAGAACAAATTGATACTTTAAGCTTAATATTTAATAATAAATTAAGAGGAAAACCTTTAGATATAATTGATGGGCCAATTCAGCAATATATAATTGATGAAATGAAAGAAAGTATAAATGTTGTAAATCCTATATTAAATGAAATGCAAAAAGCTATTAACGAACAAGCAGAACTTTATTATGAGGGAACAAAAAAAGTATTTGATTTGCCTGAATTTGAAAATCTAGATATAACAAGAAATTTTATCAATGTACTGGATGAAAAAAATATTGTTATTGATACTTTAAATGCTGGGGTTGCTGATGACATTAGTATTTATATTGGAGATGAAAATCAAAATAAAGAATTAAAGGATTTTAGCATAATTACATTTAACCATAAAGTACATGGAAAGTCTGTAGGAACAATTGGAATAATTGGACCTAAAAGAATGGATTATTCAAAAGTTATATCTATATTAAAATATATTAATAAAAAGATGAATCAAAGTGGTTTACTCGGAGATGGAAAAAATGATAAGCATTTATAAAAATATTGTTTTATTAAAATAAAGGAGGTAAAGATGGAAGAGAATAAAGATGATGAAGTATTAAAAAATGATGCTGAAAATAAGAAATGTGAAGAACAAAATGAAAAACCAAAAGAAAATGAGATAAAACTTGAACTTGAGGAAACAACAGACAGACTAAAAAGATTAATGGCAGAATTTGATAATTTTAAAAAAAGAAGTTCAAAAGAAAGAGAACAGCTATATAATTCTATATTAGCTGATATAGTAAGTTCTTTATTACCTGTAATTGATAATTTAGAAAAAGCTTCAGGTGCAGAAACAAGTGATGAAGCATATAAACAAGGAATTGAACTTGTAAAGAAACAATTTATGGATGTACTTACATCATTTGGGGTAGAGGAAATCCCAAGTGTAGGCACTACATTTGACCCAGAATATCATGAAGCGGTCAGTTCAGTTGTAGATGAAAATTTCGGTGAAAAAGAAATTAAAGAAGAATATCGTAAAGGATACAAAGTAAAAGATAGAGTGATTAGACATTCTATGGTTGTTGTAGCTAACTAAACAAATGAAGAACTTCGTATTACTGCGTTAAAGCAGCATAAATCATCCTCGGAGTACATCATGTACGCCTCCGATTTTTTATTTGCTTTGCCTTGTACTACTTGTTTTTGATTTGTTTAAATAATAAAGTTATTAAATTTAAATTTATATATACATACAAAAGATTTATTTAAATATAATTATAATTTTTAAGGAGGAATTTAAAATGGGAAAAATTATAGGAATTGATTTGGGAACAACAAACTCATGTGTAGCAGTTATGGAAGGTGGAGAAGCAGTTGTAATTCCAAATGCTGAAGGAAACAGAACAACACCATCTGTTGTTGCATTTTCAAAAAATGGAGAAAGATTAGTAGGACAAATAGCTAAACGTCAAGCAGTTAC
>CAMYVO010000004.1 GCA_947302485.1 uncultured Clostridium sp.
GTTCACCTTTTTACACGAATTTTTAGGATGATAGTAATCCTTTTTATAGGTCACAAAGGAGGAAAAATGTTTAAATTAGTATCAAATTATAATCCTACTGGAGACCAACCAAAGGCAATAGAATATCTATCAAATGGAATAAAGGAAGGAAAGAAATTTCAGACTTTACTTGGTGTTACGGGTTCTCGGAAAAACTTTCACAATGGCAAATATAATTGAAAAAGTACAAAAACCAACACTCGTTTTAGCACACAATAAGACTCTTGCTGGACAATTATATTCCGAATTCAAAGAGTTCTTCCCTCGGCAACAATGTAGAGTATTTTGTATCTTATTATGATTATTATCAACCAGAAGCCTACATAGCTTCTTCTGATACATATATAGAAAAAGATTCATCTATTAATGATGAAATTGATAAATTAAGACATTCTGCAACAGCATCACTATTTGAAACAAAAGACGTAATTATAGTTGCATCAGTTTCTTGTATATATGGATTGGGAGATCCAATAGACTATGAAAATATGATAATATCTTTAAGACCTGGAATGATAAAATCAAGAAACGATATACTAAAAAAATTAGTAAATATGCAATATACAAGAAATGAAATTGATTTTAAAAGAGGATGCTTTAGAGCAAAAGGAGATATAATCGAGATATATCCTTCTGATGAAAATGAAAAAGCAATTAGAGTAGAACTATGGGGAGATGAAATAGAGAAAATATCTGAAATAAATCCGCTAACAGGAAAAACAATAAATCTAAGAAATCATGTTATGATATTTCCAAATTCACACTATGTTACAACATCAAGCAAAATGGAAAGAGCAATTTCAACAATAGAAGAGGAATTAGAAGAAAGAATAAAATATTTTAAAGATAAAAATAAGCTTATAGAGGCTCAAAGAATCGAAGAGAGAACCAACTTTGATATTGAAATGATGAAAGAAACAGGATTTTGTCAAGGAATAGAAAATTATTCAAGACATATTAGCGGTAGATTACCTGGTTCTCCTCCATTTACACTTTTTGATTATTTTCCAAACGATTTTTTGCTATTTATAGATGAATCACATGCAACTATTCCTCAAGTAAGAGCTATGTATAATGGAGATAGAGCAAGAAAAGAATCTCTTATAAAATATGGATTTAGATTACCATCAGCTTTAGATAATCGCCCTTTGAAATTTGATGAATTTGAAAAAAGAATCAATCAATGTATATTTGTTAGTGCAACTCCTGCAGACTATGAAAAAGAGCATTCAAAAGAGAATGTTGTAGAACAAATTATAAGGCCGACTGGTCTATTAGATCCAGAAATTGAAGTAAAACCAGTAGTAAATCAGATAGATGATTTAATTGAACAAATAAGACAAAGAGTTGAAGCTAAAGAAAGAGTTTTAGTTACCACTTTAACTAAGAAAATGGCAGAAGATTTATCATCATATTTAAGTGGCATAGATATAAAAGTTAGATACATGCATTCAGAAATAAAGGCTTTAGAAAGAATGGAAATAATACATGATCTTCGCACTGGTAAATTTGATGTTTTAGTTGGAATAAATCTATTAAGAGAAGGACTTGATATACCAGAAGTGTCTTTAGTTGCAATACTTGATGCAGATAAAGAAGGCTTTCTTCGTTCTGAAAGGTCTTTAATTCAAACAATTGGTAGAGCTGCAAGAAATACAAATGGTAAGGTAATAATGTATGCTGATGAATTAACTGAAAGCATGGAAAAAGCAATTTCAGAAACCAATAGAAGAAGAAAATTACAAAAAGAATACAACGAAAAAAATGGCATTACTCCGCAAACAATTAAAAAAGATATTAGAGATACTATAAAAGCTTCAATTGTTGAAGATATACAAAGCGAATATGATATTAGTGCAGATACAACTACAGAAGAAATTATAGATAAACTTACTAAAGAGATGCTTACTCATGCACAGAATATGGAATTCGAAAAAGCTGCTGAACTTAGAGATAAAATCAAAGATTTAGAAAATTTAAAATAAAAAACTCCACTGCCAAAGGCAATGGAGACTAATGCTGACGTATAGTTAACTTACTTACTTATAACGCGAAGCTATAACAAAAAGTTCTTGTGCAAGTGTTATAATATGAGACTTAGGATATGTCTCAATAACACCACTAATATAATTATGAACAATAAGTGGTACGCCATCAGGAAAAGCATTTAACCAGCTTATTGAACATTTAGACATATTTTCTTTAAAAGAGGGAGCAGATGTAACTTTAAAGCCCGCATTAGCTAACTTTTTTTTCTCTGATCCATAAAGAAGTTCGTTCTCTATAGACATTTCACCTCTTTCAGCTGCGATAAATAATTTGTTAAGCCGCTTATCATTGCGACTTGGATAACTCATGGGCATAATTTCCTCCTGTAAAAGTATATCAGCATTAGTTTTAATGGTAAACAGTTGGCAACAAGTAGAATACTTAGTTGCTATATAAAATACATTTACCGTATAACAATTATAGCATATTATGTTAAATAAATCAATAAATGGCTGAAATTATAATATTGCCTTTAAAAAATATATATGGTAAAATATCAGCAGAATAATAGGAGGAATCAATGTCAGATAAACAAAAATTTATTAGAAATTTTAGCATTATTGCACATATAGATCATGGAAAATCAACACTCGCTGATAGATTAATTGAGATGACAGGAGTACTTTCCGAAAGGGAAATGCAGTCACAAGTACTAGATAATATGGAACTTGAAAAAGAAAGAGGAATTACTATAAAATCACAAGCTGTAAGAATGAAATATAAGGCAAAAGATGGTAATGAATATGTATTAAATTTAATAGATACACCGGGACATGTTGATTTTAATTATGAAGTATCAAGAAGTTTAGCGGCGTGTGATGGTGCCGTGCTTGTTGTAGATTCATCACAAGGAGTAGAGGCACAAACACTTGCAAATGTTTATTTAGCCTTAGATAATAATTTGGAAATAGTACCTGTGTTAAATAAAATAGATTTGCCAAATGCAAGACCAGATGAAGTAAAAAATGAAATAGAGGAAATTATTGGAATTGATTGTTCGGATGCTCCATACATTTCTGCAAAATCAGGATTAAATGTTGAAGAAGTTTTAGACCAAATAGTTAATAAAATTCCACCACCAGAAGGTAATGAAAATGCACAAACAAAATGCTTGATTTTTGATTCATATTACGATAACTATAAAGGAGCAATTGCATATGTAAGAGTTGTTGATGGAAAAGTAATGCCTGGAGATGAAATAAAACTAATGGCTACAAATAAGGTGTTTACAGTTACAGAAGTTCGGATATTTTGAACCAGGCGAATATATCCAATCAGGTGAAATTTTAGCTGGCGAAGTAGGTTATATAGCTGCAAGCATTAAAAATTTATCGGATATTCATGTTGGAGATACTATTACTTTAAACAACAATCCTGCAAATGAGCCTTTAAAAGGATATAAAAAAGTAAATCCAATGGTATACTGTGGGCTTTATCCTATGGACGGTAGTGACTATGAAAATTTAAAAGTAGCTTTAGAAAAATTAAAATTAAATGATGCTGCTTTAGAATATGAACCAGAAACTTCTGCTGCACTTGGATTTGGATTTAGATGTGGCTTTTTAGGATTATTACATTTAGAAATTATTGAAGAAAGATTAGATAGAGAGTTTGACTTAAGTTTAATTACAACATCTCCATCTGTTATATATAAAGTTCATAAAACTAATGGAGAAACCATTGAATTATACAATCCATCTGATTTACCTTCATCTCAAGAGATAGCATATATGGAAGAGCCTATGGTAAATGCAGAAATATTAACACCAAAAGAATATGTTGGCAATATTATGGAAATATGTCAAAATAGACGTGGAAAATATATTGACATGAAATATTTAGATGAAAACAGAGTTACACTTATATATGAAATGCCGTTAAATGAAATAATATATGATTTTTTTGATAATTTAAAATCAAAAACAAAAGGATATGCTTCATTTGACTATGAGTTTAAAGAATATGTTCAATCAGATTTGGTTAAATTAGACATACATGTTAATGGAGAAGGAGTTGATGCATTATCGTTTATTGTTCATAAAGATAATGCATATCCAAGAGGTAAAAAGATGGTAGAAAAATTAAAGACAGTGATTCCAAGACAATTATTTGCAATTCCGCTTCAGGCTGTAATAGGAGGAAAAATAATTGCAAGAGAAACAATTTCCGCTATGAGAAAAGATGTCTTAGCAAAATGTTATGGTGGCGATATTACAAGAAAGAAAAAACTCCTAGAAAAACAAAAAAAAGGTAAAAAAAAGATGAGACAAATAGGAAATGTTGAGATGCCACAGGATGCATTTTTATCTGTTCTCAAATTAGATGATGAATAAATTTATTGTAAACTATTGACTTCTTTATTATTCGGGAGTTATATGTGTTATTATTATATAAATAATTAGGGAGAGTATAATGAAAAATAATGATATAAAAAACTATGAAGACAAAATAGAAGGAAGAAATTCTGTACTTGAGCTATTAGAATCAGGAAAAGATATTAATAAAATATTTATCCAAAAAGGCGAAAGACATGGTTCAATAAATAAAATTATACAGATTGCAAAAAATAATAGAATAGTTACTGTAGAAGTCGATAAAAATAAATTAGATGAAATAAGTCAAACACACAATCATCAAGGTGTAATAGCAATTGTTCCACCATTTGATTATTGTGAAATTGAAGATATTTTGGAAGATGCACGAGATAAAAATGAAACACCATTTATAGTAATTCTTGATGGAATAGAAGATCCTCATAATTTAGGATCAATCATCAGAAGTGCTGAAACCGCTGGAGTACATGGAATAATTATACCTAAAAGAAGGTCAGCAAGTATAAATAGTACTGTAAATAAAACATCTGCAGGTGCTGTACAATATATGAAAGTTGCGAGAGTAAATAATTTAAATGACACAATAAAATATTTAAAAGAAAATGATATTTGGATTTGTGGCACAGATATAAATACAGATATTGAATATACAAAGCAAGATATGAAAATGCCTATTGCAATAGTAATTGGTAGTGAAGGATTTGGAATGAGTAGACTTGTAAAAGAAAATTGTGATTTTCTTGTAAAAATACCAATGAAAGGAAAAATAAAGTCACTAAATGCATCAGTATCAGCTGGGATTATAATGTACGAAATATTAAGACAAAGAAATTTTAGATAATTGTTGAAAAAAATAATATTTATTTATATAATTTTATTGTATGATTAATACAAAGGAGGAACATATATGAATAAAAGTAAAAGTAGAGTAATTCTTATAATTGCAATTATTCTAATTGTAATTTCTGCTATTGGAGCAACAATTGCAGTATTGTATATAAATACAGATTTATTTAAAAGTGAAAAAGAATTATTTTATAAATATATGGTACAAAATGATAAAGTTAAAAAATTGATCAGTTTTTCAGAATTAGATGATTATATAAAGAAAAGTGATAGCATTGCACATGCATTTGATACTTCAATTAAATTATATGAAAACAATTCAGAAAATACTGCATCGAATAATAATGAAGTAAACACGTTTAATATTCAAATAAATGGAAAAACAATGCCAGTAAATCAAGATAAATCAATAGATTTAAAACTTAAATATAATGACACAGATTTATTTCATGCAAGTATGATAAAAAATAATGATTTATTTGGAATTTTATCTGAAGAGATTGTTACAAAATATGTTGCCATTGAAAATAATAACCTTAAAGAGTTAGCAAAAAAAATAGGAATTGAAAATACAGATAATATACCAAATACTTTTAATACTAATATTTTTAATGAACTATTTAATCTTTCTGAAGAACAAAAAACAAATATTATTAATGTATATAAACCTATATTAATGGATAATATACCTGACAGTAATTTCACAAAGCAAAAAGATGTACCATTATTATTAAACAATAATAATATTTCTACAACAACATATTCATTAAAACTTAGCAATATAGAACTTAACAATTTAATAAAAAATATTTTAATAGCTTCTAAAAATAGTGAAGTTATTATAAATATAATAAAAGATAAAGCAAGAACATTAGGATATAACGAAAATGATTTGTCAGTAATAGTACAAACCTATCAAGATAATATACAAGATATTTTAAATCATTTGAATATGGAAAATTCTGAAAATGAAGCGATTAGAATAGTTCTTTATACGTCAAACAAACAGCTATTAAAGACTGATGTTATGTTCGATGAAAGGACAATTTATGAGTTTATTTTTACTCAAAATGATTCACAAACTATTTTGAATGTTAATATGAATCAAAAAGACACAACAAATCAAATTATAATACAAATTTCAAAATCTCTTACCGCGGATAAAAAAGAATTAGATATTACAATAAATGCTTCTGGTAATGATGAGCAAACCGAAATACTAGTTAAAGCAGAAAAAAATGGAGAACTAGAATCAAATGTAATAAAAAATACATTTTCACTTGGAATAAATAATAGACAGAGAACTTATAGAATAGATTATACAAATACTGAGAATTATACGGAAAATATTAATATTGAAAAACTTAATTCATCTAATTCTGTTACACTAAATAATTATCAAGGCGAAGATATAAAAAAATTATTAGAGGCAATTGCGGGAAGAATGGAGCAAGTTATTCAAGAAAAAATTAATTTATTACAAAGCATGAATGCTTCACTTAACACTCCTTTTTCACTTTTCTTAAATTCTACTAACGTTGTGGAACAAAGTGCAACCGCAATGACTTCATTAGAAATTCAAGCCTTTAATAGTCAATTCATGCCATATAGTAGTTCTGATGCAAAAGCAGGTGATGTAAAAGCATTAATTTCTTTAATAATTGCAAGTAATACAAGTTTTTCTGATGATTCTAGCAAACAAATATCATTAACATATGGACAATTTGTTGATGTTTCAAATCCACAAGAATTAAAAAATATTTCTGAAGCAATAAATACAACATTAAAATATAAAATTTCATTAAGTTATTCACAAGAAGGTATTGTTAATAAAATTATGATTGAGGAAAATGCTCAATAGATATAAAAGGATTATGTTGATAATTGTCTAATAATATGATAATATTAATAAAAGTAAAATAAATGGAGGTAATATATGAAGAAAAAAATTGATAAAGACGAATTAGTAAAAAAAGGTGGAAAAACATTTTCAGAATTTAAGGAGTTTATTTCAAAGGGAAATGTAATAGATTTAGCAATTGGTGTTATCATAGGAGCTGCATTTGGAAAAATTGTTTCATCAATAGTTGACGATATTTTAATGCCATTAATAGGAGTTTTAATTGGAGGAGTTAGTTTTTCTGACTTAAGCTTTAAAGTTGGAGATGCTGTAATTACGTATGGAAACTTTATCCAAAATGTAATCGATTTCTTAATTATAGCTGCATGTGTATTCTTTTTAATTAAAACAATCGAAAGATTTACAAATAAAATAAAGAAAACAGACGAAGTTATAGAAAAAACTGTAGATGAAGTAAAAAAAGATGAAAGTATACAATTACTTGAGGAAATTAGAGACATATTAAAAGATAAAAAAGAGGACTAAATAACAACTATTGAAATAAAGGAAATGAATATGATTGCAGAGATTATTATCAATAGTAATGTAAAGAATTTAAATAGGACATTTGATTATAAAGTACCAGCTGAAATGGTTGGTACTATTAATATTGGTTCAAGAGTTATAGTCCCATTTGGTAATGGACAAAAACAAGAAGAAGGTTTTGTACTAAACCTTAAAGATTCATCCATATTTAAATTAAAGGAAATTATAAAGGTAGAAGATACATTTTCTTTAACAGAAGACAATATTAAACTTGCAAAATTGATGTCACAAAAATACTTTTGTAATATATCAGATTGCATAAAACTTATGCTTCCACCAGGAACTACAACAAAAATTATTGAAAACAGAGTCAAAGATAAATCAAAAAAATTTGTGTTTTTAATAAAAAGTATAGAAGATATTGAATACGATATTGAGAATAAAATTATAAAATCAAACAAACAGATAAGGCTATTAAATTTTTTAAAAGAAAATGATGGCGTATCATTAAATGATGCTATAGTATTTACAGAAACTACAAGTGCAGTTGTCAATTCATTGAAAAAAAAAGGATATATAGATATAGAGGAAAAAGAGATTAAAAGGAATCCTTTTTTATATAAAGAATTAAAAAAATCCAACAAACTAAAATTAAATAACGAACAGCAAAAGGCGTTTAACAGAGTTTTGGAAAGTATAAATAAAAAAGAATATGAGGAATTTTTGCTATATGGTGTTACAGGATCAGGTAAAACCGAAATATATATGCAATTAATAGAAGAAGTAATAAAAAACAAAAAAAAGGCGTTTATGCTTGTACCTGAAATATCTCTAACGCCTCAAACAGTAGATAGATTTATTTCTAGATTTGGAAAAGAAAAAATTGCTATACTTCATAGTAGATTATCAGTTGGAGAAAGATATGATGAATGGAAAAAGATTCACAGTGGTGAGGCAAGCATTGTAATAGGAGCAAGATCTGCTATTTTTGCACCTATAAATAATCTTGGAATTATAATAATTGATGAAGAACATGATATGTCATATAAATCTGTTATGACTCCAAGATATAATGCAAAAGAAATATCAAGATATTTAGCTAAAAAAAATAATATACCGCTTATTTTAGGAAGTGCAACTCCTGATATATGTTCGTTTTATAATTCAAAACAAGGAAAAAATAAACTCCTTAAGATAACAACTAGAGCAAATGATGCTGCTCTTCCAGAATTAAAAATAATAGATTTAAAAGAGGAACTTTCGCATGGTAATAGAACAATGATTAGTGGTGATCTATATGAAGAAATTAATAAAAATATAAAAAACAAAGAACAAACTATTCTCTTTTTAAATAGAAGAGGCTATTCAACATTTGTAATGTGCAGAAATTGCGGATATACATTAACTTGTAAAAATTGCAATATTACTTTAACTTACCATTTAAATAGCAATAGATTAAAATGCCATTATTGTGGATATGAACAAAAAAATATTAATATATGTCCAGAGTGTGGTAGTAATAATATTAGATACTTTGGAACAGGGACACAAAGGTTAGAGCAAGAAATTTTAAAACTATTTCCAGGTATTTCTACTATAAGAATGGATATAGATACAGTGGGAAAGAAAAATTCTCATGAAATGATATTAAATAAATTTAAAGATGAAAATATTAATATACTTATAGGTACTCAAATGGTTGTTAAAGGTCATCATTTCCCAAATGTAACTCTAGTTGGAGCAATTGCTGCAGATAGTAATTTAAATATAGAGGACTATAGAGCAAATGAAAGAACATTTCAAATTCTTACACAAGTTGCAGGACGAGCAGGAAGAGATAAGAAAAAAGGAAGAGTTATAATCCAAACATATAATCCTGATAATTTTGCAATTGAATGTGTTAAAAACCAAGACTATGAAATGTTCTATGATCAAGAAATAAATATTAGAAGACAATTGAAATATCCTCCATTTTGCGATATAATAGTAATTGCTATAAGTGGCAAGGATGAAAACAAAGTAAGAAATGTAATTGAAAAAACATATAATGGTATTATTAAACAGAATATTTCTTCTTATGTAAGTAAACCAATGCCTTGCCCAATCGATAAAATAAAAAATAGATATAGATATAGGATTATTATAAAAGCAAAATTAAATACCACTGTAATAGAAAAAATTAATAATGTAATAAAATTACAGAAAGAGAAAGATATTAGACAAATTATTGAAATTAATCCTAATAATATGACTTAATAAATTAAGGGGGATAAAAATGGCTATAAGAAATATCAGAACTGAAGGTGACGAAATACTAAAGAAAAGAAGCAAAGAAGTTGACGTAGTTGATGATAAAATAAGAATATTAATAGATGATATGGTTGAAACAATGCATGCACAAAATGGAGTAGGACTTGCAGCTGTTCAAGTAGGAATTTTAAAAAGAATTTTGGTTATTGATATATACGATGATGAAACACCAATTGTAAAACTTGTAAATCCTGTTATTGTAAAGACAAAAGGTGAAGAAGAAGTCGAAGAAGGTTGCCTTAGTTTCCCAAATAAATTTGCAAAGGTAAAAAGACCAACAGAGGTAACTGTAGAAGGATTAAATGAAAATGGAGAAAAAATTAAAATTGTTGGGAAGGGATTACTTGCACAAGCGTTAGCACATGAAATAGATCACTTAAATGGAGAAGTTTTTGTTGATAAAATGATACCTGGTACTTTAGAAATAATAAATCCGGAAGAGTAAAAAAATAAAAGGAGAAGAATATGCTTAATATATTATTTATGGGAACTCCAGATTTTGCGAAAGTGAGTTTAGAAAAACTATATAATAATGAATATGAAATTATAGCTGTTGTAACAAATCCTGATAAACCAAAAGGAAGAGGAATGAAATTAATTCCATCGCCTGTAAAAGAATTTGCATTAAAAAATAATTTAACAGTTTTACAGCCTGAAATAATAAAGAATAATACTAAATTTATAAATCAAATTAAACAATTAAATCCAGATATTATTTGTGTAGTTGCATATGGGAAAATTCTTCCAAAAGAAATATTAGAGATTCCCAAATATGGTTGTATAAATCTGCATGGATCATTACTACCTAAATATAGAGGTGCTGCTCCAATTCAATGGGCTATTTTAAATGGAGATAGAACAACAGGTGTTACTACAATTTATATGGATGAAAAAATGGATGCAGGAGATATAATTTTAAAGCAAAAAGTTACAATTGATGGAAATGAGACAACAGGACAATTATGGGATAGACTATCTATTATTGGTGCGGATTTACTTTTAAATACAATAAAGAAAATTGAAGACGGAACAGCAAAAAGAGAAAAACAGTCACAAGATTATACTGTAGCACCAATGTTAAATAAAGAAATATCAAGAATTGATTGGAAGAACAAAACATCATTTCAAATAAAAAATCTTGTTAGAGGTTTAAACCCAATTATGGGAGCTTATTCATTATATAAAAATAAAAAAATAAAATTTTGGAAAGTTGATGATTTAGAAATAGAAGATTTTATTACAAATTTTCCTCAATATGAAGAAAACATTTTTTTAATTGAACCAGGATGTATTTTAGTTGCAGATTCAAAAACAGGATTATACATTAAATCAGCAGATGGAATAATTAAAGCTTTAGAGATACAAGGAGAAAATGCTAAAAAGATGAACATTGATGATTTTTTAAGAGGTAATAAATTAGAAATAGGAGAAATATTAAATTAAAGAGGAATAAATATATGAAAAAACCAGAGTTATTAGCACCTGCAGGTTCTTATGAAAAAGCAAAGGTTGCTTTTTTATATGGAGCTGATGCAGTATATGTAGGAACAGCATCTCTTTCTTTAAGAAGTAGAGCTGATGTAAATGAAGATAGTTTAATAAAAATTATACAATATGCGCATGAAATTAGAAAAAAGGTATATGTTACAATTAATATTTTTGCGTGGGATACTAATTACGATGAAATTAAAAGGCAAGCTAGAATATTAAATAAGCTTAAAGTAGATGGAATAATACTTGCAGATGGTGGAGTACTTGATATAGTAAAAGAAGAAGCACCTGACATAGATATTCACATTAGTACACAAGCAAACGTTGTAAGTTATCATTCAAGTAATTTTTGGTATAAAAATGGAGCAAAAAGGGTAATTCTTGCTAGAGAATTAGATAAATACCAAATAAAAGATATTATAAAAAACACACCAATGGGACTTGAAACAGAAATGTTTATTCATGGCGCAATATGCTTTGGATATTCAGGTAGATGTTTTTTAAGCGATTTTTTAGCCGCAAGAAGTGCTAATCTTGGTGATTGTGCACAAAGTTGTAGATGGGCATATAATTTATATGCAGAAGAAGCAAACAATCCTGGAAATCTTATGCCTTTAGAAACTGATGATAAAGGAACATATATATTTTCATCTAAAGATTTATGTTTAATAAGAGAAATTCCAGAAATTATTGAAATGGGTGTAGATAGTTTAAAAATAGAAGGACGTTTAAAAACTGAATATTATTTGGCAACTGTTATAAACGCATATAGAAATGCAATAGATGATTATATAAAAAATAATGAATATAATTCGAAAAAATATATGAATGAACTTGAGAAAGTAAAAACAAGAGGACTTACAACCTTCTATTTTAATGATAGAAACAATAAAGATTTTCAAGAATATGAAGGAAAACAATATAATCCAAATTATGAATTTGGATGTAAAGTAATAGAATATTCCAATGATAAATCCATTGTTGAAATACGCAATAGATTAACAGTTGGAGATGAACTTGAAATTATAATTCCTGGACAAATTGAAGTATATAAATTTATAATTAACAAATTATGGGATGAGGAAACAGATAATGAAATAGATTACATAAATCCTGGTAAACAAGGACAAAAGGTTAAGTTACATCTTCCAATTAAATGCGATAATGGATGGATAATAAGAAGAAAGAAATAATTTATAAATAACATTATAAATTATTCGCTTCTGGTGATTTGTTTAAATTTTTACGAAAAACGCCTAAACTGCATATAGTCTGTATTCTTACATTTATTACACTAATTTTGCAAATACATTTAATTTTCAAATTTTTCAAACATAAATCCAATTAGTAGTCCAATTACAAAAATACAAATTGAAATAATTCCATTTATACTAAATGTAAGATTAGGTAATAATATAAAAACTGAACCAACAACAAAACCGATAATAGAATAATATGTTTCTGAATAGTATCTATTTAAACAATATTGCATTAGCTTTAGAATAAGTAATGAACCCAAAATTAATCCAATACCCATAGGAATTAAAATTGATACATTAATATTTGATATTGAATTTAAATATATATCATATATTCCCATAGTCATTAAAATAACACTGCTACTTACTCCGAGGTATTATTACTCCAGCTGACATTAAAAAACCGCATAAAATTAAATATAGACTATTTACACTTGAAATATTATTATTAGATATTACATTTTGAATTAAAATGGATAATATACCAATAAACATTGTTAAGAATGTATAAAATAAAAAATGTAATTTAAATCCACTTGGTTTATTAGCCATTTTAAATAAACTTGGTATACATCCTAATATTAAACCAGCAAACATTGATTTTGCTTGATTTGGATATATATTAAATAAATATATAAGGAATTTACTGAAAATTATAATACCAATAGCACAACCTAATATAATTGGAAAAAGAAATTTAATATTTTTTTTAACATCCTTTAAAAAGTTAAGTATGCTATCAATTATTTTTTCGTATATACCTAATATTACGCATAACACACCACTGCTTATACCTGGTAGTATAGCGCCAGCTCCGATTGAAATTCCTTTAATTACTCGTATAAAAAAATTCATATAACCTCCGTTTAATAAATACTATTCATAAAAGGTATATGATATGTTTGAATATATTGAATTACTGGATAAATTAATAAATGAAATATAAAAGGAGTTATATTTATGAAACTACATATTGTTTTAGTAGAACCAGAAATACCACAAAATACTGGAAACATTGCAAGAACCTGTGCTGCAACTGGAAGCACACTTCATTTAGTAAGACCACTAGGATTTCAAATAACAGATAAATATTTAAAAAGAGCAGGACTTGATTATTGGGATAAATTAGAGATTATAGAACATGAATCTTTTCTGAAATTTCTTAAAAAATTTCCTCCAGAGAAGAATAATATGTTTTTTTTATCAACAAAGGCACAGCACTGTTATAGTGATATAGATTACTCTAATTTAGATGAAGTTTATCTATTATTTGGAAAAGAAACTAAGGGATTACCGGAAGATATATTAAAAAAACACATAGATAAAACTATAAGAATTCCAATGAAAGAAGGATTAAGATCATTAAATTTATCAAATTCAGTCTCTATAGTAGTATATGAAGTATTAAGACAAGCTAATTTTACTAACTTATTATCTGCTAGTAGTTATTTTAAATAAATAAGTTGATTTTTTTAGAATAATAATATATAATATAGTTGACGTTGAAGGGAAGAGTAAAAATAAAAACGATTATAAGAGATGATTAGTCACAGGCTGAAAGCTAATCTTAATACGCTTATTTTGAAAACTATCCTGGAGTTTATAGATGAAAATCTATCGTTGATTACGTTACAATCTTAATTAAGTAAAAAATAGGGTGGAACCGTGCATGAGCACCCCTATAGATCAAGAGTCTATAGGGGTGCTCTTTTATATAATAAAATCCCCTACAAAAAGGAGGAATTGGTATGATTAAAATTATATTAAAAGACGGATCCATGCGTGAGGTAGAAAGAGGAACTACTATTTTAGATTTAGCTAAACAAATAAGTGAAGGTTTAGCGAGAGTCTCTACAGCAGGACTTGTTAATGGAGAAGTAAAAGATTTAAGATACGAAATTAAAGAAGATTGTAATGTAGAAATATTAACATTTGAATCAAATATAGAAGGAAAGAAGGCATATTGGCATACAACTTCTCACATTATGGCACAAGCGGTAAAAAGATTATTTCCAAGTGCCAAACTTGCAATAGGACCTGCAATTGATGAAGGATTTTATTATGATTTTGATGTAGAAAAACCTTTTACCGATGATGATAAAAATAAAATTGAGGCGGAAATAAAAAAAATAATAAAGGAAAATATATTAATAGAAAGATTTTCACTACCAAAAGATAAAGCTCTTGAATTAATGAAAGATGAACCATATAAACAAAAATTAATAAATGATTTAACAGATGGAGAAGAAATTAGCTTTTATAAACAAGGAGATTTCACTGATCTATGTGTAGGACCACACTTAGAAAGTACTGGCAAAATTAAATCAGTAAAAATATTATCATCCTCAGGAGCTTATTGGAGAGGTGATGAGCATAACAAAATGTTACAAAGAATTTATGCAATTTCATTTCCAAAATCAAGCATGATGGATGAGTATATGCAAATACTTGAAGATAGAAAATCAAGAGATCATAGAAAGATAGGAAAAGATTTAAATTTATATATGACACATCCACTTGTTGGTGCAGGACTACCAATGTATTTGCCAAATGGAGCAACAATTAGAAGAGTACTTGAAAGATATATTCAAGATAAAGAATTAAGTCTTGGATATGAACATGTATATACACCTTCACTTGCAACAACAGACCTTTATAAAACAAGTGGACATTGGGATCACTACAAAGAAGATATGTTTCCAATAATGAAAATGGATAATGAAGAACTTGTTTTAAGACCAATGAATTGCCCACATCATATGTTAATATATAAAAATACTTTACATTCATATAAAGAATTACCAATAAAAATTGCTGAGCTTGCACACGATTTTAGATATGAAAATTCAGGTGCTGTATGTGGACTTGAAAGAGTAAGACAAATGTGCCAAAATGATTCGCATTTATTTGTTAGGCCAGATCAAATAAAAGAAGAAGTCGGAAAAGTATTAAAACTAATATTCGATGTATATATTAATGATTTTGGATTTGCAAGAGACAATTTTGCATTTAGACTTTCACTAAGAAATAAAGAAAAAGAAAAATACATTGATAACGATGAAATGTGGAATGTTGCAGAAAATCAACTAAGACAAATTTTAAAAGAATTGAAGATAGACTTTTACGAGGCTGAAGGAGAAGCGGCTTTTTATGGACCAAAGATTGATATACAAATAAAAACCGCACTTGGACATGATGTTACAATTCCAACATGCCAATTAGACTTTGCACTTCCTGAAAGATTTGATTTATCATATATTGGTGAAGATGGTGATAAACATAGACCAGTAGTTATACATAGAGCAATTTTAGGGTCATCTGACAGGTTTATTTCATTCTTATTAGAAGAAACTAAAGGGAATTTACCTACTTGGCTTGCACCAGTACAAGTTAAAATATTACCAATAAGTGAAAAACAGCATGATTACTGCGAGGATTTATTCAATAAATTTTTGAAAGATGGAATAAGAGTTAAATTAGATGAAAGAAATGAAAAAATAGGATATAAAATACGTGAATCACAACTTGAAAAAATACCATATATGTTGATTATTGGTGATAAAGAAGTAGAAAAAAATGCTGTTAGTATTCGTTCTAGAAAAGATGGAGATCTTGGAACAATTGATATTGATGAATTTATTAATAAAATAAAATATGAAATAAATAAACATAAATAATTAGTCAACTTTGTCAGGAAAAGGGTATTGAAATATATCCTTTTTCTGATATAATAAAAAAGAAAATGCTACTGTAGCTCAGTTGGTAGAGCAACAGATTCGTAACCTGTAGGTCGGCGGTTCGATTCCGCCCAGTAGCTCCAGATGTGCAATATTATTATCTATACATATGATGATAATAACTTGATAATTAATGCTAAAAAATGTGAAGCATATACATATAATGAAAATAAAATTATAATGACAAAGGAGAAGGCAACTGTTTTTAACAATAACTAATAAATAATCATAAAACAATAGTAACATAAAAAATAGAGAGATGCTTACTCTCTATTTTTTATGTTCAAATTACTTGTAAAATGGAGCCGAAATTGGTATAATATATAAGAATATGAAAATTTTAACAACAATATTAATTAAATATAAATTTTGTAAGGAGGTAAAATGGGCTTCTTTGATAAACTAAAGAAAGGATTAACACAAACCAAAACATCTATTGATGAAAAGATAAACAATGTTTTTAGTTCCTTAAAAAAAGTAGATGAAGAACTATTAGAAGAACTAGAAGAAATATTAATAATGTCGGATTTTGGAATGGATACATCTTTAGAGTTGATATCTAAATTAAGACAACGAATAAAAAAAGAAAAAACAAAGGACTCTGAAGATGTAAAACAAGCTCTAAGAGAAGAGATAATAAAGATATTAAATGAATTTGATAATTCTTTACATATTGAATCTAAACCATCAATAATTTTGGTTGTTGGTGTTAATGGAGTTGGAAAGACAACATCAATAGGTAAAATTGCAAATAAATTAAAAGAGAATGGTAAAAATGTTGTGATTGCTGCCGCAGATACATTTAGAGCTGCTGCTGTTGAACAACTTGAAATATGGGCAAATAGAGCTGAATGCAACATTGTAAAATACAAAGAAGGATGTGATCCAGCATCTGTTGTATATGATGCAATTAAAATTACAAAAGAAAAAAATGCAGATGTTCTTATATGTGACACTGCAGGACGATTACACAACAAAAAACACTTGATGGATGAATTATCTAAAATACAACGTGTTATACAAAAAGAACTACCAGGTATAACACAAGAAGTATTACTAGTAATCGATGCAAGTACTGGACAAAATGCCATTTCACAAGTAAAAGCATTTAAGGAAACTATACCGATTACAGGACTTATTCTGACTAAACTGGATGGAACAGCAAAAGGAGGAGTTGTTGTTGGAATTGTAAATGAAAACAAGGTACCTGTAAAATTTATTGGAATTGGCGAAGGTATAAATGATATGGAAGAATTTAACAGCGAAGAATTTGTAAATGCTATATTATAATAAGGAGGAGAATTATGGAAGAAAAAAAATCAAATAACGAAAATACAGTTATGAAAAAAAATTTAAGTAAAGAATCTCAAGAAACTAAAATACAAACTAATAATAAATCACAAAAAGAACTTGCAAATGAACCAAGAAAAAAAACTCATAAAATTAGAAGAATACTAGTTTTCCTTGCAATTTTAGTAGTTTGTGTTTGTCTATATATATCTTATAGAGGTGAATCTTTAGAATTTGCAGATATAGGAGAACAATATATAGGGGTATTAGATAATAATTTATTATATAGATACAGTATAATGGGAATAGTTTTTGTTATTACTTTTATTGCTATATATATTACCAATAGAGTTATTAAAAAAAATATAAGCGAGTTCTTTAAGGAAGAAAAAAAAGAATTCCCAAAACTTCCTAATAAATCACTTGCTTTTATATTAGCAATAGTTGTTAGTACATTTACATCTGGTATATTTTTGCAAAAAACTATGTTATTTTTTAATTCAACATGGTTTGGAATTAATGATCCAATTTTTAATTCAGACATTGGATTTTATATGTTTCAAAAGCCTTTCTATGAAACAATTATATTTTCATTAATTGTTCTTATTATTGGACTTGTAATATATTCATTTGCTTATTATATAATTGTATTTAATAAATATTTTGATGGTATTAGCAAGGATACATTAAAAAGAAGTAACATAGTAAAACAAATTACAACAAGTATCATGTTTATTGCCATTGGACTTGCTGTATATATATTAATAAACACACAAGGAATTGTTACTGATAAATTCTTACAAATTAATACAGAGGAAACAAAAACATATATTTATGGTGCAGGTATAACAGATTCTACTATAAAAGTATGGGGATACAGAATTCTTTCAATTGTAATAATTGTATCAGTATTTATAGCTATTCAAGCTTTTAAACAAAAAAAGACAAAAAAAGTAATTATATCATTATTAACAGTGCCGGCATATCTAATTGTTTTATTTATATTTATGTTTGCATTCCAAATGCTTTTTGTTGAACCAAATGAATTAGATAGAGAGAAAACATATATAGCAGATAGTATATCATATACTAAAAAAGCATATAACGTTGAAATAGAAGAAGAAAATCTTAATAGCACAGGAACAATTACTTTAGAAGAATCAAAACAAAATAGTGATGTTTTATCTAACATACCAATTGTAAGTTCAGATATTACTTTAAATACATTAACATCATTACAAAAAAGTACAGGATACTATTCATATAGAAAACCTAAAATAAGTAGTTATAATATTAATGGAGAAGATTCTCTAGTATATTTATCACCAAGAGAAATTCTAGCTAATGATACAAGAAGCTATGATAATAAAACATATGAATATACTCATGGATATGGCGCAATTATTACATCAGCAACTGATGTTGATGATAATGGGAATTTACAATATGTCCAAAAAGATTTTAACGATAATAATCAATCACTACAAATTAATGAACCAAGAATTTATTTTGGATTAGAAACTAATAGCACAATTGTTACGAATAGTAGCAATAAAAAAGAATTTGATTATCCAATTACATCTACTCAAAGTGCTGAATATGATTATGCTGGTAAAGCTGGATTAAAACTTAACTTTATAGATAGATTAATACTTTCTATTAAAGAAAAAAATGTTAAACTTGCACTATCAAATAATATTACAAATGAAAGCAAAATTTTAATAAATAGAAACATAATTTCAAGAGCAAAAAAAATATTACCATATCTACTTTATGATAATGATCCTTACGTGATAGTAACAGATGAAGGTAAACTTGTATGGGTTTTAGATGCATATACAGTATCTAATCAATATCCATACTCACAAAAAACTAATATTACATACGAAAATTCAAGAAATGAAATTAACTATATTAGAAATTCAGTAAAAGTTATTATAGATGCATATGATGGTACAACAAACTTTTATATAACAGATAAAACGGATCCTATTGCTATGGCATATAACAATATGTATCCAGATCTTTTTAAAGATTTAGAGGAAATTCCATTATCAATAGCGGAACATTTTATTTATCCAGAGTTTTTATATAATATACAAGCAAATATTTTAAAAATGTATCACAACATTACACCAGATATATTATACCGTGGAGATGATGGATGGGATATTGCTACATATTCATCTTCTGTGACTGTAACAACAGGAACACATATGTCTCCGTATTATACAAGTTTAAAAACAATAGATAATGATACAAGTACTTTAGGATTGGTTTTACCATACACACCTGAAGACAAACAAAATCTGATTGCATATTTGGTTGGAAAAACAAATGGAACAGAGCAAAAACTTAAATTATATAAATTCTCTGAGGATAGCAATATTATTGGACCAATGCAACTTGATAAACAGTTGCAGCAGGATGAGGCTATAGCAAAAGAAGTGTCTACTATAACTCTTACAGGAACACGTGTTGTAAAAAACATGCTCGTTGTACCAATTGAAAATACACTTTTATACATTGAAGCTTTATATCAAATTCCTCTAAATGAAGTTCAAGGAGTTCCAACACTTGAAAAGGTAATAGTTGCATCAGGAAATAAAGTTGCAATGGGAGATAACCTAACAAAAGCATTAAAAAATTTACTTTCTGAATATGCTACAAATGTTGAAGTTGAGAATACCGATACAGTTGACGGACTAGTTGAAGCAATTATAAAAGCTAATAACAATCTTGAACAATCAAATAACACAAATGATTTTGAACAAATAGGAAAAGATATAAATAAACTACAGTCATTAATTTTTCAACTTGAAGATTTGCAAGAAGAACTAGAAAAGAAAGAAAAAGAAAATGCTAAAAATAAGAATTTAAATACAAACGAAACAATAGAAGTTAATTCTCTAAATAGAGATAACACTACTAGATAAAAATTATTGAATAAAACTTTTAAAAAAATCCACCCTAAGTTATAAGGTGGATTTTTATGTTTGTACGAAAAGAAAAATATAATTTGTTAACAAAAAGTATAGATAAATTAACGTATTCTTTGAATAAAAGTAGATTTATAGAATTATCTGAATTATTAGGAAATTGGAAAGAAATAATCCTAAAAAATTTTTTTTCAGGAATTTTTAAAGGGGTGGGGATAGGTATTGGTTTTACAATTATAACTGCTGTTTTACTATATATATTACAAAGAATTGTAAAACTTAATATTCCAATTATAGGACAATATATTTCTGATATTGTAGAAATAGTAGAAACGTATCAAAAAAAATAAAAATAAATACCAAAGAAGGTATTTATTTTTTTTATATTATTATATATAATATAAAAAAGAAAAGAATAAGGAGATCATTATGAATTTAGCAAATAAGTTAACTATTTTAAGAATTATATTAGTACCAATTATAGTTATAATACCATTTTTTAATATTAATGGAGAATTTCTTAACATTCCAATCACAAATTGTTTAATTGTTACTATTTTTATTATTGCATCTATTACTGATAAACTTGATGGCTACATAGCTAGATCTAGAAATCAAATTACTACATTTGGTAAGTTTTTGGATCCAATTGCTGATAAAATACTTGTTATTTCTTCAATGCTTATTTTAGTAGAAATGAATCACTTGCCAGCATGGATTTCAATAATAATTATTATGAGAGAATTTATAGTTTCTGGATATAGATTAATAGCTGTTCAAAAAGGAGGTAATGTAATTGCAGCAAATATATGGGGAAAGTTAAAGACCGTAACGCAAATACTAGCTATTATAGCAGCCTTTTTAGATAATAATTCTTTTGCTGAATTTATTTCACATGATTTATCTGGTTTTGATTTATATTTTAATATATTTACGTCATTACTAATGATTATATCTGTTATTGCAGCAATACTTTCTGGATGGACTTATATAAAAAATGGAAAAGATTTATTTAAAGATTAATTAAAGGAGCTTTGTTATGGATAAAAAATACGCTAAACAAAGAATACAAGAGCTTAGAAAAAAAACAGAATATTATGCTAAAAAATATTATGATGATGATGATCCTGAGATAAGCGATTTTGAATATGATATGCTAATGAATGAGCTAAAAAATTTAGAGGCGAAATTCCCAGATTTAATTGACAAGGATTCTTTAACGCAAAAAGTAGGAGGACACGTAAAAGAAGGATTTGAAAAAGTACAACATGAAATTCCCTTACAAAGTCTCCAAGATGTTTTTTCTTATGAAGAACTATATGCTTTTGATAAGCGAATACAGAAACAAATAGAAGAATCACGAACACCTTTACAATATGTTGTAGAAACTAAAATAGATGGACTTTCTGTTTCTTTGGAATATGTAGATGGAAAATTTACAAGAGGTGCTACAAGAGGTAATGGACAAGTAGGTGAAAATATTACGGATAATTTAAAAACAATAAAAGCAATTCCTATGGTTTTAAAGGAACCTGTTACAATTACTGTAAGAGGAGAAGTTTTTATTGGTAAAAATGAATTTAAAAAGCTTAATGAAGAAAGAGAAATATTAGATGAACCTTTGTTTGCAAACGCAAGAAATGCAGCAGCTGGTTCTTTAAGACAGTTAGATAGTAGCATAGCAGCTAAAAGGCCTTTAGACATATTTATATTTAATATGCAAAAAATAGAAAATGTTAAAATTATATCACACTATGAATCATTATTATATATGGAAAGATTAGGATTTCAAGTTAATCCTGTTAAAGTACTTTGTAATAATATTGAGGATGCCATAAAAGAAATTGAAAATATTGGAAAGATGAGGGAAAACCTTAAATTTGGAATAGATGGAGCTGTTATTAAAGTTGATGATTTGGCATTAAGAGAGCAGATAGGATCTACTTTTAAAACTCCTAAATGGGCAATAGCATATAAATATCCACCTGAGCAAAAGGAAACATTTTTAAAAGATATTATATGCCAGGTGGGTAGAACGGGTGTTATTACTCCCATGGCGATTTTAGAGCCTGTAAAAGTAGCTGGTTCAACAATATCTAAAACTACTTTACACAATGAAGATTTCATTAAAGAAAAAGATTTAAAAATAGGTGATTGCGTTGTAATACAAAAAGCTGGAGATGTTATACCGGAAATTGTAAAAGTTGTTAAAGATAAAAGAACCGGAAAGGAAAAGCCATTTATTATGCCATCTAAATGCCCTGTATGTGGTAGTGATGCAGTAAGGGAAGAAAGCGAATCAGCAACAAGATGTATTGGAATTGAATGTCCTGCTAGAAATTTAAGAAATATAGTTCATTTTGCATCAAAAGAAGGAATGAATATAGAAGGACTTGGCTATTCAATTATAGAACAATTGATGGACAAAAATCTTATACAGAATATTTCCGATATTTATTATCTAAAATTAGATGACATAGCATCATTAAAAAAGAATGGTAAAAAATTTGCTTCTAATTTAATAGAAGGTATCGAAAAAAGCAAAAAATCTAATCTAGATAAATTAATTTGTGCATTAGGAATAAGACATATTGGAACAAAATCTGCAAAAGTCTTAGCTAAGTATTTTAAAAATATTGATAACTTACTCTCAGCAAATCCCGAGCAACTTGCAGCTATAAACGATTTTGGAGAAATAACAGCTGAAAGTATATATCAATTTTTTAATCAGGCACAAACTTTAGATTTAATAGATAAATTAAAAAATGCTAAAGTAAATATGCAATATAATCAAGAGAAGAATTATGATAACAGGTTTGAAGGATTGACTTTTGTTTTAACAGGATCATTACAAAACTATACAAGGCAGGAAGCTTCTGAAATTATTGAAAATTTTGGCGGAAAAACTTCATCATCTGTTTCAAAAAAGACTTCTTATGTAGTTGCAGGAGAGGAAGCAGGTACGAAGCTTACAAAAGCAGAATCATTAAATGTTTCTATAATATCTGAGCAAGAATTTGAAAAAATGATTAGAGAGGGATAATAATGGATAAATATACATTTGAACAATTTTGGTATGAATTAAATATTGGATATCAACTTTATTTTACTTATTTAGATAATAGATATTTATTAACAAAAGTAACAAAAAATTGTTATTCACAAGAAATGATTTCTTCTTCAAAGCCTAAGTCACCACATCCAAAAATTATGATGCTTACACTTAAGAGAGTAAAAGAAATGTTTCCGTTTATGGAAAATATAGAATATAAAATATAAAAACAATAGTAGTTGACAATAGAAAGTCAGCTACTATTGTTTTATACATATATTGTTCTTTGATTTGTATATATCACTTTACCTGGTTTTGAACCAGAAGGTTTTTTTACAAATTTTATATATGTATAATCAACTGGAATATTAGATGAGTTCGATGCTTTGCTATGTTTTGCAGCAATTTCAGCACAATTAATTAATACATTTTCATTAATATTTTTGTTTTGATTTGATAGCAAAACAACATGAGAACCATGTATATCTTTTGTATGAAACCATATATCATTTTTATTTGCAATTCTAAATGTAATATAATCATTTTGTTTATTGTTTTTTCCTACAAGTACTTTAAATCCGTCTATTTCATATTCAATTGGATTAATCTCCATTTTTTTAGATTTAAATGATTTAGATTTTTTATTTAATTTTAATAATTTAACATCCATAATGTTGTCTTGAATTTCCATAAATATATCATCAATTTCATTAATATTTTTTGCAGCTTCTAATTCATATATAATACTTTCAAGATAATCTAAGTCTCTTTTTACTTCAGCCTTCTGAAGAGTTGCAATAGATAAAGTATTTTTAAGTTTATGATATTTTTTAAAAAATACGTCTGCATTTTTTTTAGGTGATATACTATTATCAAGGTGAATTTTTAATAATGAATTATTATTATAATAATCTTCTAATTCAATATATTCTAAATTTGTATTATCTATTCTGAAAAGGTTTGCTGTAATTAATTCTCCATATTTTTTATAAATTTCTATGTTGGAGCATTCTTCAAGTTTTAAATTAATGTTTTTTAATCTTTTATTATACTTTTTTAGTAAATTACTAATTATCCTTAGTACATTATTTTTATAATTTACAAATGATTCTATGTTTTCTTTTTCATTATAGAAGTCATCTATGAAAAAATTTATGTCTAAAATAGTTGTCTTTTTTTGTTTAATTAATGTATAGTCTTTTTTATTATTCTTTATAATACCTAAACAACTTATACTATCTGTATTAGATAAATCTATAATACATTTTATGTATGAAAACAATATATTTAGACTTTCTTGGTTAATTTCTTTAATGTCTAAGATAGAAATCGCATTTTCAATAAAAGGCTTACTTATACCTATAAATAAACTAGATATTTTTTTAGAAATAGTTTGAATATTTTCATCTATCAAAAGAGAGTAAAATTTTTTAAAGTTTATATTTAAGATACTTATTTTATCTATTACTGGAAAAGAGTATTTATGTGCAGGTAAAATATCTCGGTACAATCCGTCTTTATTTTCAATATGTCTTATAGAATCGAGGATAGTCTCATTTGAATTTATAAGTATAATATTACTATGTTTTCCCATAAGTTCAATTATAAGTTTTTTCTTTACTAAATCATTAAGTTCATTATATCCTTTAAGTTCTATTATAATTACTCTTTCTAAGTCATAATTAGTTATAGAGGAGATTTTAAATCCAATGATATGTTTTCTTAAAAACATGCAAAAATTAGGCGCAACTTTAGGATTTGGTTTATGATTTGTTGTGAGATTTATGCGACAATTATGTGCATCAATACAAATGTGTAACGTATAGTTTTTACTATCTGAATAAATTCCAAGAATAATATCATTTTTTGAAGGCTGAAATACTTTATTAATCTTTCCGCCAAGTATACAAGTGTTTAATTCTGCTATTATAGATTTTGTAATTATTCCATCAAAGGCCATAATAAACTCCTTTCATTTTATACTTAATATTATATTATACTTTAAAACACATGTAAATAATAAAAAAACGCTAATTTTTAAGAATTTGTATTGACATTAGAAAAAAATGTGAATTATAATACAGTTACAGAATTTTCGGGAGGAAATAAGGGAAATGGATAATCACAATGTATTTTATTCAACTGATGTAAATTTTACTAACATGACAGATGAAGAGTTAATTTCTCTTATTAAGTCTGGTAATAATAATGCTTTAGATTTTCTAATTGAAAAGTATCAAGAACTTGTTAATATGAAAGTTAGTAAATATTTTATTATAGGTGCAGAAAAAGAAGATATAGTTCAAGAAGGAATGATTGGCTTATTTAAAGCAGTTAAAAATTTTGATGTTAAAAAACAAAATTCATTTAAAACATTTGCAAATCTATGTATTGAAAGACAATTAATCACTGCTATAAAAACATCTAATAGGCAAAAACATATGCCACTAAATTCTTATCTATCTTTAAATACATCTGCATATGATGAAGATAATAGTGCATCTATGCTAGAAGTGTTTAATTCACACTCTGTAGAAGATCCTCTTGATACAGTTACTAAAAAAGAATACTACAAGCTTGTAGAGTCAACAATTGATAAATCACTTAGTGATTTTGAAAAAGAAGTATTAAAAAGATTCGTTCAAGGTGAAAGCTACGTTAGTATAGCACAAAAACTAGATGCTCCTGTAAAATCAATAGATAATGCAATTCAAAGAATACGAAAAAAAGCGATAAAAAACATCGCAAATGAAAATAACTAACGCTTCTATAGCTCAGTAGGTAGAGCACTTCCATGGTAAGGAAGGGGTCGCCAGTTCGATTCTGGCTGGAAGCTCCATATGATATAAATATTATTCATATTTTAAAAATATAATATAAAATAAACACTATTCTTAGTTAAATAAGGGATAGTGTTTATTTTTTAGTTAAAATAATTAATAATATCCTTTAAAAATTTTTCTATATTAACAAATATTTTTCTTATTATTATATATTTTCAAGTTTATATAATGACATTTCAAATAAGGTATGATAAAATATTTAAAACTAAATACAAAGGAGATTAAAGATGAAAACTGAAATAGTTGAATTTAAAGCTACAGATGGTGTAATATTAAATGGATATATAAAAAAGTGTGAAGAAAAAACAGAAAAACTATTAATTCAAATACACGGAATGACGAGTAATTGTTTTAAAAAAAGAGAAAAAATTGTACAGGAGAAGATTTCTGAATTAAATATTGATACTTTATGTTTTAATAATAGAGGTAGTGATGTAATTAGATATGCAAAGAAATATGAAGATGGAATAAAAACGTCTATACTTGCTGGAACAACATATGAGGATGTAGAAGATTCATACTATGATATAAAAGGTGCAATTAACTATGCTTTAAACTTAGGATATACAAATATATACTTATATGGACATAGTTTGGGATCAACAAAAATTGTATATACATATAATAAATTACAAAAAGAAAATGATGAAATATTTAATAATATAAAAGGTATTATTCTTCTATCATTAGTTGACTTACCTGATGATATAATATCAGAATCTGAACCACAATATATAGAACATGCAAATAAAATGGAACAAGAAGGTAAACTAGAAGAATTAATGCCTACGGATAGTTTTATACATTTAATATCTGTTAAAACATTTTTAAGATACGTTAAGTACTATAACAACATTGACTTTGCAAGATATAGTGCTAATGATGATGAATTTGAAGTTTTAAATAGTATTAATATACCAATATTTATGAGATGGGGAAATGTGTTCGAAATGATAAAAAAAGATGCTAAAGATCAAGTTCAATTTATGAATTCAAAAATTAAGAATCACAACAAAGATATAGGATATATTGAAGGAGCAGATCATTCGTATACAGATAAAGAGGATATTTTAGCAAATGAAATATCCAATTTTTTAGAAAAAATAAAAGTATAGTTTTAATTGATTACAAAATATTTATATGATATACTAATTAAAAAACAATAAATTGTATATAAAACTTGGAATAGGAGAGAATAAAATGAAGTTAGGAATTGTTGGGCTACCAAATGTAGGAAAAAGTACAATGTTTAACGCAATTACAAATGCAGGTGCGGAATGTGCTAATTATCCATTTTGTACAATTGAGCCTAATATAGGTGTTGTGCCAGTACCTGATGAAAGATTAGATAAACTTACAAAAATATATAATCCAGAAAAAACAACTCATGCTATTATAGAGTTTGTTGATATTGCTGGTTTAGTTAAAGGAGCAAGCAAGGGAGAAGGCCTTGGCAACAAATTTTTATCACATATACGTGAAGTAGATAGTATTGTGGAAGTTGTACGCTGTTTTGAAAATGCAAATGTAGTTCATGTAGATGGAGATATAAATCCTGTGCGTGACATAGAAACAATAAATTTAGAATTAATTTTTGCAGATATTGAAACAGTTAATAAAAGATTAGATAAAGCTAGGAAGATGTTAAAAGCTGAAAAAAAATATCAGCAAGAAATTGATTTATTAGAAAAAATCAAGTCAGTTTTAGAATCTGGAAAATCAGCAAGAACAATTGATTTTACTGATGAGGAAAAAGAACTACTAAAAGAAGTCTATTTATTAACAACAAAACCTATTTTATATATTGCAAACGTTTCTGAAGAACAACTTGAAAATTGTGATAATGATGTATATGTTCAAAAAGTTAAAGAATATGCTAAAACAGAAAATGCAGAGGTTATTCCATTATGTGTTAAAATTGAAGAAGAATTATCTAGTTTAGATGATAATGACAAGAAAGAAATGTTAGAAGCATTAGGACTTAAAGAATCTGGTTTGAATAAGGTTATAAAGGCAAGCTATGATTTATTAGGTTTAATGTCTTTCTTAACAGCAGGTGAACCTGAAGTTCGAGCATGGACAATAAAAAAAGGAACAAAAGCTCCAGAAGCGGCAGGAAAAATACACAGTGATATTCAAAGAGGATTTATAAGAGCAGAAGTTGTTTCTTATGATGATTTAATGCAAGAAGGATCTATGCTCAAAGCAAAAGAAAAAGGATTAGTTCGTTCTGAAGGAAAAGATTACATAATGCAAGACGGAGATATCGTTTTATTCCGTTTTAATGTATAAAGTATTAAGGAGGAAATAATATGAGTGAAAAAACAAAAGGTGAAGAACTAAAAGAAAGATTATTTAGGAAAAGAAAAAATGGTTGGGAAGAAATTTCTGAAATAGAAAAAGAAAATATATTTAAATTTTCTGATGAATATATTTATTTTTTGAACCATTGTAAAACAGAAAGAGAAGCGGCTAAATTTGCAAAAGAAATGCTCTTAAAAAATAACTTTAAAGATATTAGGGAAGTAACTTCATTATCTGCAGGAGATAAAGTCTTTTATATTAATAGAGATAAAAGTGTGTATGCTGCAGTCATTGGAACAGATGCATTAGAAGGAGGACTTAATATATTAGGTGCTCATATTGATTCACCAAGACTTGATTTAAAGCCAAATCCTTTATATGAAGATAGTGGTTTTGCATATTTTAAAACACATTATTATGGTGGAATAAAGAAGTATCAATGGACTACAATTCCAATAGCAATACATGGTGTAATAGTTAAACCAAATGGAGAAAAAGTTACAATTAATATTGGAGAAGATGAAAATGATCCTATCTTTACAATTACAGACTTACTACCACATTTAGCAATGGAACAAATGGATAAAAAAATAAAAGAAGCAATACCAGGGGAAAATTTAAATCTATTAATTGGAAGTATCCCTTATGCTGATGAAAAAGTAACAGAAAAGATAAAATTAAATATATTAAAAATACTAAATGAAAAATATGGAATGACTGAGATTGACTTTGTAAGTTCTGAAATTGAACTAGTTCCAGCGTTTAAAGCAAGAAGCTTAGGATTTGATAAGAGTATGGTTGCATCTTATGGTCAAGACGATAGAGTATGTGCATATACAACCATTCGTTCAATTCTTGAAATAAATTTGCCTAAGAAAACTTCTGTATGTATTTTATCAGATAAAGAAGAAATTGGCAGTGTGGGTAATACTGGTATGGAATCACATGTATTTGATACATTTGTTTCTGAATTATTAAATAAATCAGGAGTAAATAAACCAAATCTTTTAGAAAAAGTATTTTGTAATTCTAAAATGCTGTCAGCAGATGTTGATGCAGGACTTGATCCTATTTATGCATCTGTTTCAGAATCAAATAATGCTGCATTTTTAGGACAAGGAATTGGACTTAATAAATATACAGGAGCAAGAGGAAAATCTGGAGCTTCTGACGCAAATGCTGAATATGTAGCAAAAGTAAGAGGAATTTTTGAAAATGCAAATGTACCATATCAAGTATCTGAACTTGGAAAAGTTGATGTTGGTGGTGGTGGAACTATAGCATATATATTAGCTAACAAAGGTATCGACGTAATAGATTGTGGTGTTCCAGTTCTTTCTATGCATGCTCCTTATGAAGTAACAAGTAAATTTGATATATATGCCGCGTATAGAGGATATAAAGCATTTTTAGATAATTAATGTTAAAAAAGCAGATAGAAACATAAATTTCTATCTGCTTTTAATTATTCCAAAAAAATCATAAAATATCTTGTAGTTTTTTGCAAATGAATATATAATTATAGAAAACAATTTAGAGGAGGATGTTATACAAATGTCTTTTATATCAGAAATTAAGGAGAAAGCAAAATCTAACATTAAAACTATTGTGTTACCAGAAGCAAATGATATTAGAGTACTTGCAGCTACACAAAAGATTTTAAGTGAAGGTTTTGCTAATATTATTTTAGTAGGAAAACAAGATGAAATTAATGATTTAACACAAAAAAATAATATTAATATTTCAGGAGCAATAATTGTAAATCCAACTGAGTCTGAATACTATAACAAATATGTAGAAGATTTTTACGAATTAAGAAAACATAAAGGAATAACTATAGATAGTGCAAAAGAATTAATGAAGGATAATGTATACTTTGGTATGATGATGGTAAAAAACGGTAATGCAGACGGGCTTGTATCTGGAGCTGCTCATTCTACAGCAGATACTTTAAGACCAGCCTTGCAAATATTAAAAACTGCACCTGGAACTAAACTTGTATCAGCTTTCTTTTTAATGATAGTACCAGATTGTAATTATGGAGAAAATGGAACATTTGTCTTTTCAGATTGTGGCTTAAACCCAAATCCAACTGCAGATGAATTATCTGAAATTGCAATATCATCAGCAAACAGTTTTAAAAGTTTAGTTGGAAAAGATCCAAATGTTGCAATGCTTTCGTATTCTACTTATGGAAGCGCTAAATCAGATTCAACTGAGAAAGTTATAGAAGCAACAAAACTTACAAAAGAAAAAGCTCCAGAATTAAATGTTGATGGAGAAATGCAGCTAGATGCTGCAATTATAAAGAAAATTGCAGAAAGTAAAGCACCTGGAAGTACTGTTGCAGGAAAGGCAAATACATTAATATTTCCTAATTTAGATGCAGGAAATATTGGATATAAACTAGTTCAAAGACTTGCAAGAGCAGAAGCATATGGACCTTTATGTCAGGGAATAGCAAAACCTGTTAATGATTTATCACGTGGATGTAGCAGTGATGATATTGTAGGTGTAGTTGCAATTACCTGTGTTCAAGCACAAGCATAATTTTATAAATAATTTAAATAAAGGAAGGAAGAATTAATAATGAAAATTTTAGTTGTAAATTGTGGAAGTTCATCTTTAAAATATCAATTAATAGATATGACAGATGAAAGCGTTTTAGCAAAAGGAAATTATGAAAGAATCGGTGAAAAAGAAGCTTTTGTAACACATAAAGTTAGAAATGAGAAATATGTAATTAATCAAGCAGTATTTAATCATGATGAAGCTTTAAAAATTGTACTAGAGCAGTTATTAGATAAAGATTATGGTGTAATAAAAGACTTAAACGAAATTGATGCTGTAGGACATAGAATAGTTCATGGAGGGGAAATTTTTGATAAATCTGTTTTAATCGATGAAAAGGTAATAAAGCAAATTGATGAATGTTCTAGTCTTGCTCCACTTCATAATCCTGCAGCGATACTAGGAATAAAAGCATGCCAAAAAGAAATGCCAAATATAAAAATGGTTGCTGTATTTGATACTGCTTTTCATCAAACAATACCAGAAGAGAATTATCTTTATCCAATACCATATGAATATTACAAAAAACATAGAATTCGTAAATATGGTGCACATGGAACATCTCATAAATATGTTGCAGAAAGAGTTTCAGAGATAATTGGTAAACAATTAGAATCTTTAAAAATCGTTACATGTCATTTAGGACAGGGAGCAAGTATATGTGCAATTGATAACGGTAAATCTATAGATACTAGCATGGGATTAACACCACTTGGAGGTATTGCAATGGTAACACGTTCAGGTGATTTAGATCCATCTGTAGTAACAACTATAATAGAAAAAGAAAATATATCTGCAAATGAAGCAAATACAATTTTAAATAAAAAATCTGGATTATATGGAATTACAGGATTAAATCCAGATTTTAGAGAAATTGAAAATGCTTCAGTAGAAGGTCATGAAAAAGCTGTTGTTGCTATTAACTTATTTACTAAAACAATTGCTCAGTTTATTGCTAAATATGCAGTTTCTCTAAATGGATTAGATACTATAGTATTTACAGGTGGAATTGGAGAAAATCAAATAAATATTAGAAAAAAGATCTGCGAATACTTAAAATGGATGGGAGTAGATTTAGACATAGAAAAAAATAATATTAGAGGAGAAGAAGTGGAACTTTCAACTGCTGACTCTACAATTAAAGTATATCTTGTTCCAACAAACGAAGAACTTGCAATTGCAAAAGATACTATGGACTTAACTAAATAATTGTGATATAATATATTTTAATTTATATATTTAAATATTATTAAGGAGGTTTATATAATGGCAAAAATATTACCAGATATATCTAGAACATTTAATGAATTTTTATTATTACCAAACTTAACTACAGAACAGTGCATACCAGCAAATGTATCTTTAAAAACACCTTTAGTAAAATTTAGAAAGGGAGAAGAACCTAAATATTCAGCAAATGTACCAATGGTTTCTGCGATAATGCAATCAGTTTCAGGAGAAAAAATGGGAATTGCACTTGCAAGAGAAGGTGGGCTTGCATTTATATATGGAGCTCAAACAATTGAATCACAAGCAGAAATGGTGTATCATGTAAAAAAACACAAAGCTGGATTTGTTATTAGTGATTCAAATGTAAAAAGTGGAACTCCTTTAAGAGAAGTTATAAACTTAATTGAAAGAACAGGACATTCCACAGTTATAATTACAGATGATGGAACAGCTGGTGGCAAATTTATTGGTTTAGTTACAGATAAAGACTATAGAATAAGCAGAGATAATCAGGATGAACCAATAGACAATTTTATGACATCAAAAGATAATGCTATTTATGCAAGAAAGGGTATAACACTTAAAGAAGCAAATGATATTATATGGGAGCATAAAATCAGTTGTCTGCCAATTTTAACAGAAGATGATCATTTAAAATATTTAGTATTTAGAAAAGACTACGAAGAAAGGAAAAATAATCCAAATTCTTTATTAGATGAAAATAAAAGATATATAGTTGGTGCAGGAATAAATACAAGAGATTATGAGGAAAGAATACCAGCATTAGTAGACGCAGGTGTAGATATTTTATGTATGGATTCATCTGACGGATATTCAGTATGGCAAAAAAGAACAATTGACTTTGTTAGAGAAAAATATGGTGAAGATGTTAAAATAGGAGCTGGTAATGTTGTCGACAGAGAAGGTTTTAGATACTTAGCAGAAGCAGGTGCTGATTTCATCAAAGTTGGAGTAGGTGGGGGATCTATATGTATAACCCGTGAAACAAAAGGAATTGGTAGAGGACAAGCAAGCGCCTTAATGGAAGTAGTTGATGAAAGAAATAAATACTTTGAAGAAACAGGAGTATACATCCCTGTATGTTCAGATGGAGGTATAGTACATGATCATCATATTACACTTGCTTTAGCAATGGGTGCAGACTATGTTATGATGGGAAGATATTTTGCAAGATTTGATGAAAGCCCAACTAGAGTTTTAAAAAGAGGAAATAACTTTGTAAAAGAATATTGGGGAGAAGGATCAAACAGAGCAAGAAATTGGCAAAGATATGATTTAGGGGGAGAAGTAAAAAATAAACTTGCATTTGAAGAAGGAGTTGATTCATACATACCATATGCTGGACCTTTAAAAGATAACTTAGCTATTACAATTGCAAAAATTAAATCAACAATGTGTAATTGTGGAGCGATTACTATTCCAGAATTACATGAAAAAGCAAGATTAACTATGGTATCAGAGGTAAGTATTTCAGAAGGTGGCGCACATGATGTAACTCTTAAAGATATTGATACTTCTTATAAATCATAATAATAAAATAATAAATATAAAAAACAACTAACAATTATTTGCTTGTTAGTTGTTTTTAGTTTATAAAACTTTATTCCCATTCAATTGTTGCTGGTGGCTTTGAAGTTATATCATACACAACACGGTTAACATGTTTTATTTCATTTACAATTCTTGAAGAAACTTTTTCTAATAATTCATATGGAATATGTACCCAAGATGCTGTCATAAAATCAGATGTTTTTACTGCTCTTAATGCAACAGTATAGTCATAAGTTCTTCCATCTCCCATAACACCAACTGATTTTAAATTTGTAAGTACTGCAAAATATTGATTCATTTCTTTATCAAGTCCTGCATTTGCAATTTCATCTCTAAAAATATAGTCAGCATCCTTTAATATATTTAGTTTTTCATCTGTTATATCTCCAATTACACGAATAGCAAGACCTGGACCAGGAAATGGTTGCCTATATACAAGTTTTTCAGGTATGCCAAGTTCTAAACCTGTTTTTCTAACTTCATCTTTAAATAAGCTTCTAAGTGGTTCAACAATTTCTTTAAAATCAACATAGTCAGGTAGTCCGCCAACATTATGATGACTTTTAATAACAGCTGCCTTTCCAAGTCCACTTTCAATTACATCAGGATAAATTGTTCCTTGAACTAGATAATCAACTTTACCAATCTTTTTAGCTTCTTCTTCAAATACTCTAATAAATTCTTCACCAATAATTTTTCTTTTTGTTTCTGGATCAGATATACCAGCTAATTTATTTAAGAAGCGATCTTTTGCATTAATTCTTATAAAATTGATATCAAATACCTTTGTAAATATTTCTTGAACCTCATCACCTTCATTTTTTCTAAGCAAACCATGATCTACAAATATACATGTAAGATTTTTACCAATTGCCTTATGAAGAAGTACAGCAGCAACTGATGAATCAACACCACCAGATAAAGCGCATAATGCTTTTTTGTCTCCAATTTTTTCTTTTAAAGATTTTATAGATTCTTCCGCAAATGAAGACATAGTCCAATCTCCAGAACAACCACATACATTATATATAAAGTTACGAATTATCTTTGTACCATTTTTTGTGTGATTAACTTCTGGATGAAATTGTATACCATATAATTTTTTTTCTATATTTTGTATACCAGCATTAGGGCAATGATCAGTGTATGCTATGTTAGTAAATCCAGATGGAACTTTTTCTACAAAATCTGTATGACTCATTAAGCATGGATTTTTACTTTCAAATCCTTCAAATAGAGGAGAAGTGTTATCTATATTGACTAATGTAGTACCATATTCTCTTTTATCAGCTTTTAGTACATTACCACCTAATGTATGCGTCATAAGTTGCATGCCATAACATATACCTAAAATTGGTATTTCAAGATCGAATATCTTTGGATCACAAGTAGGAGCATCATCTTCATAAACACCTGCTGGACCACCTGTAAAAATTATTCCTTTTGGATTTTTATTTTTTATTTCATTAATAGAAATCGTATATGGAACTACTTCTGAATATACATTACATTCTCTGACTCTTCTTGCAATTAATTGGTTGTATTGTCCATAAAAATCAATAATTAGAATTAATTCATTTTCTTTCATAATAAATCTCCTTTTTAGAACTTATATATTATTATTTTAACATGTATTTGTTAATTTTGTATATATTAATATTGAAAAAAAATATTTTTATGATAAAATTACATTAATATAAAATATGGGGAGAGAAAAATGAACATAAATAATCTGAAAAAAATACTAAGAAATTTTATTTTTTTTATTGCATTAATTATATTTACTTTCTGGTTTATATTTAAAGATCAAGATATAAATGAATTAATAGAAGTTATAAGATCAGCAAATTCCTTTTATATTTTATTAGGTATATTAATAATGTTAATGTATTTTCTTATGGAATCTATTAATATAAAATGTATTTTAAAATCTTTTGGAAATAAAATATCAATTTTCAATGCATTAAAATATACATTAATTGGTTTCTTTTTTAGTGCTATAACACCTGCTGCAAGTGGTGGGCAACCAATGGAAATATATTATATGAGAAAAGATGGAATACCAGTTCCACATTCTACATTATCCCTTTTAATACAATTATGTGGATTTCAAATAAGTACGATATCTTTAGGAATTATCTGCATAATAATTAATTCATCTCTTTTAAATGGAGGATTTATCTTTCTATTTATACTTGGAGTTCTATTAAATTTATCTGCATTATGTCTGCTGCTAATTGGAATATTTTCAAAAAAATTAACAAAGAAATTAGTAAACTTTTTTATAAGAATTTTAGAATTTTTTAAAGTAAAAAAAATGGACGAGAGAAGAGAAAAGATAAATGCAGCTCTTATAACATATAATGAAAGTTCTATATATATTAGGTCACATAAAGATCAATTTATAAAAGCTATTTTACGAGTTTTTGTACAAGTATTACTATATTATTCAATACCATTTATTGTATATAAATCATTTGGATTAAATGAGTATAATATTTTAAAATTAATTTCACTACAAGCAGTATTATATTGTACAACATCAGGAATACCATTACCTGGTGCAATAGGAATAAGCGAAGGAGTATTTCTTGGAATATATGGAATTGTATTTGGAAATGAACTATTAAGTAGTGGTATGTTATTGTTTAGGGGAATTACATTTTATCTGTTTGTAATTATAAGTCAATTTGTAGTTATTATTAATTCCATAAAAACAAAAACAAAAAAACTAAGATTTGTCGAATTAAGCATTGATAATTTAAAAATTGCTACCGATATTGAATCTAAAATATTTCCTTCTTCAAATGCATACTATATATATAAACAGAAGGTAGAAGGCAAACTTAGTAATTATTTTTCAACATATATTGCATATTTAGGAAATATTCCAATTGGAATCATAGGATTATATGAAATATCTGATTATTCAGATACTATATGGTTAAATTGGTTTGGCATCTTACCAGAATATATGCATAGAGGATTTGGAAAGCAGATGCTTGATTTTATAATTGAAGAGGCAAAATCACGTAATAAAGATTTTTTAAGATTATATACATCCGAGATATATAATAATAGTGCAAGTAATTTTTATACAAAGTATATGGATATACAAGAAGACTACGATAACGATCAAGAAACAGAGAAAGAATTTATAAAAAAGATTAAACCGAAAATATATGGAAAAAGTTTAAATGAGAAAGAAATTCCACTATGGAACAATAAGTTTATTGATATATCAAATGATTTAGAAATACATAAAAAGAGTATGATAGAAATAAATAAATTATCTGAATAATATTAAATAAAAATAGCTGTTATGTAATAACAGTTATTTTTATTTAATTAGTTTATAAGTGTAGACAAAATTAACATAATCTCATAGTATATATTAAGACATAATAGAGGGGAGGATGCATTTAATTTGAACTTGGAAGAAAAAAAAATAGGATTTTGCATGACAGGTTCCTTTTGTACATTTAGGAAAGTTATAGATGAAATTAAAAAATTAGTTAATCAAAAAGCTGTAATTATACCAATAATGTCATACAATGCATATAATTTGGATACAAGGTTTGGAAAAGCAAAAGACTTCATAGCAGAAATTGAAGATATTACAAAACACAAAATATTACATGATATTGTATCTACAGAGCCAATTGGTCCAAAACATATGACAGATATAATGATTATTGCTCCGTGTAGTCGGTAATACCATATCAAAACTTTCAAATGATATAATCGACACACCTGTTCTGATGGCTGCAAAATCACATTTAAGAAATAATAACCCTTTAGTAATATCAGTTTCTACAAATGATGCATTAAGTGCGTGCTTAGAAAATATAGGCAAACTATTAGTAAGAAAACATATATATTTTGTTCCGTTTAGACAAGACAATCCAATTACAAAACCAAATTCTTTAGTATTTGATTCAAAATATATAGAAAATACTTTAGAATACGCACTTGACAGAGAACAAATACAACCAATTATACTATAAAAACAATATTATCCTCTTATTAATTACAAACATTTTTTTGTTTTTTATAAAAAAGTATTGACACGAATTCCTGTTCGCTGTATAATACAGATAGCAAGAACGAACACGTATTCGTATTTAAGGAGGATTAGCAATGAAAATAAAAATTGTTAGTGTAAAAAAATTTATAAGAAGTATATTAATAGCATTAGTGATATTGGTTGGTTTTTCTTTTGTTATGAGTAATAAAATATTCTCACATGGAGATGTAAAATATAAAACAATATATATATCATCTGGTGATACTTTATGGAAAATTGCAAAAGAAGAACAAAATACAAATTCATATTTCGAAGGGAAAGACATTAGAGATATTGTTTCAAGTTTAAAAATAATAAACAATTTAAATACAGGAAATTTGACTGTTGGTAATAAACTTCAAATACCTGTACTGTAAGAATATTTATTGTATTATTAAATATGACTAAAGACTACATTGAACTGTAGTCTTTAAAATTTTAATTAATATTTGCAAGTGGATTATTTTCAACTGCATTTCTTACTTGAGTGTTATCAACATGAGTATATATCTGTGTAGTAGCAATGCTTTCATGACCAAGCAATTCTTGTAAGGCACGTATATCTACGTTTCCATATTGATACATTAATGTTGCGGCTGTATGCCTTAATTTATGTACGGAATATTTATTTGTATCTAATCCAGCTTTTTGAAGTTCTTGTTTAACAATGTATTGAACAGCGCGATTACTAATTCTTTCTTTTCTTTCGCTTAAAAATAGTGCATCACGTGAATTATATTTAACTCCATCTCTAGGTCTAACTTTTAAATAAGCATTTATAGCATTATTGCAAGACTTATTAAGATAAATAGTACGTTCTTTATTTCCTTTACCTATAACATTTAATTTACATTCTGAAAAATCTATATCTTTTATATTTATGCCTACAAGCTCTGATAAACGCATTCCACAATTTAAAAATAAAGTAATAATTGCATAATCACGTTCTTTGTTTCTAGACTCTTCACTTGTTATATTTAAAAGCTTTTTACTTTCATCTAAAGATAAATATTTAGGTAATCTTTTGTCAAGTTTAGGTGTTTCTAAATTTTGAGCAGGATTAACTTCTAATAAATTTGCTTTAACACATAAATAATTAAAAAAGATACGTATAGTAGAAACTTTTCTTGCAAGTGTTGCTGGCTTACTTCTATAGTTTTCTTTTAAATAAAATAGAAATGCATGTATATCATTTAATTTTATTTTTTTCAAATCATTAACAGACATATTTTTTATCTTTATATTTCTAAAGTCAGTTTCAGAAGTTATTTTAAAATGGATTTGAATAAATCTTAAAAACGTAACAAGATCATAATTATATTCTTTAATAGAATTTGGTGATTTATTTAATATTGTAGCATTATATTCTAAAAAATCATTTAAAAATACAGGGCTATCATCTTGGTTTATCATATAAACATCACTATCCTAATTCTTAATATTAAAGATATTATATCATTTAGTTTTTTTATATACAAGTAAATTATAATTACAATTTCTTAAATAATAAACATATTTATATGTAACATAAAAAACTATATAATAATTTGATTTTTATTATTGACACTTAATATTCCTATATATATAATCTAAATATGTTAATAAATGTGGAAAAGGAAGTGTATATAATGAAAATTTTTATTGATACTGCAAATGTTGATGAAATAAAAAAAGCAAATGACATGGGAATTATATGTGGTGTTACAACAAATCCTTCTCTAATAGCAAAAGAAAAAAGAGATTTTAAAGAAGTTATAAAAGAAATAACATCGATTGTTGATGGACCAATAAGTGGTGAAATTAAAGCAACAACAACTACAGCAGATAAAATAATTGAAGAGGCAATAGAAATTGCTAAAATTCATAAAAATATGGTTGTAAAAATTCCAATAACAGCAGAAGGATTAAAAGCTGTAAACGTATTGTCTAAAGAGGGTATAAAAACAAATGTTACTCTTATTTTTAACTCAACGCAAGCTCTATTTGCTGCCAAAGCAGGAGCAACATATGTATCACCATTTTTAGGAAGATTAGATGATATTGCCTCTCCCGGAATAGATTTAATAAAAGAAATATCAGAAATTTTTAAAGTTCAAAATATAAAAACTGAGATTATATGTGCAAGTATTAGAAACCCTATACATGTATCTGCTTGCGCAAAAGCAGGAGCTAGTATTGCTACTATTCCATATAAAATAATTGAACAATGCTTAAAACATCCACTAACTGAAATAGGAATTGAAAAATTTATAAAAGATTATACTGCATCTTTTGAAAATACTAAAATATAATTTAATTAGAAAATTAAGACAAAGATATAAAGCAAATATCAGATGGAAGATAAAATAAAAATTTAAGGATTAAAAATGATAGATTTAATAAAAGCAAAACAATTTTATAAAGAGTATATTGAAAATTATGATCCAGAAAATCCTAAAATTGCATTAAAGATTGCTCATATATTTAGAACAGCTGAAAAAGCAAGAAAAATTGCAATAAATTTAAACTTATCAGAAGAAGATATAAAACTTGCAAAGCTTATTGGAATGCTTCATGATATAGGAAGATTTGAACAATTAAAAAGGTATAATACCTATAATGATAGAGAAAGTATAAATCATGGCGAATTAGGAGCAAAAATATTATTTAAAGATAAATTAATAGAAAATTTTATTGATGATAGACAATTTGATAGAATTATTTATCTAGCAGTAATAAATCATAATAGAGATAGTATTGAAAATGGACTAAATCAAAGAGAATTATTACATTGTAAAATAGTTCGTGATGCTGATAAGTGGGATATATTCTATGTTGATACAAATGAAAGTAATGACGCTCTTTGGGGAATATCTAATCCTATTTTTGATAAAGAGATAACTCCAGAAATATTTGATGGATATATGAAAACAGGTAGGATAGATTACTCAAAAAGAAAAGTAAAAGAGGATGCATTTATTACTGAATTAGCACATGTTTTTGATATTTACTTTGATTATACATTAGAAAATATTGTTGCAGAGAAATATTTAGACTCTTTAAAAAACAGATATAAATACAATAACCAAAAATTAAAGGAACAATTAGATATAGCATATAACAAAGCATATCAATATATTAATGAAAGGCTACAAAATAAAGAATAAATTATTATAAATGGTAGAAGGAATATAATAATGGAATTAGAAAAAATACTAGAAAATAAGAATGTTGATTATTTAAAAAATGAACAATTAATAATTGAAAGTGATATTTTAACAGTAGAAAATGAATTGGGTGTAAAATTAGGAAAACAAATTAAAGAATATTTATTAAAATTTGGATATTTAGCTTATAAGCATGTAGAATTTTGTGGAATTAATAAAAATATGCTATTAAACTCTTCAATGATAAAAGAAACTAAATATATACATGAAAAAGATGAGATTTTTGAAAAATATGTTGTGGTAATGAGTATTGATAGACATGATTTTTACTTAGTAGATAGTAAAGATAGAGTTTTCCACTTAATAATTGAAACAGATATTATTAAATTTGAATATACCAGATTTTATTTTAATGAACTTGTTAATCAATATATAAATAATGTTGATAAAGTATTATAGGAGATTATACTATGAAACCGATAATAGGAATTGTAGCAAGAACAAACAAAATAAAAAATAATAAATATAATATATTCGTTAATGATAATCATAGAAGGCAATAATATTATATTATTGCTGTTTGCTATATATATCAGAAGTTATGAAAAAAAGTTATATTCTAATTATTATAATAAGAAATTATAGGAGTAAAAGGAGGTTAAAACATTATGGCAAATTTAAAAACTATATTTTTAAATCTTTTCAATAGAAATAAAGGGAAACAGCAAAAATTATTAAATGTAGGAGATGAAAATTCTATCGATTTTATACAATCTCTTAAGGAGTCAGTTCTTTTTCAAATATCTACTGAAAAAGAATTTTATGAATTTATTGAAAAAATAAAAACAGGCGAAATAAGCACTCATTCAATTTTAAGTAAAATATCAAATGATTCAGGATTGCTTGAAAGAAAAGATATAATATTAGCAGCATTGGAATTATATGGTTTAGATTTACAATATGTAATCGGAATTTTAAGGACAGATCCACAAGTTATTGAAACAGCAATTAATCAAAATGCATTAGCAATAGAATATATAGAAAATCCAACAGATGAACAAATAAAAATGGTTATTACAAGAAATAGTATTGCATTAAAATACAAAAATATTGATAGTTTCAAAGAAAATCCTAATAATAGAGATTTTTTATTATCTGTTATTAGTGAACATGGTAAATCAATAGAATATCTTCCTATATACCAAAATGATAATGAATTTATCTTAAAAGCTACAGAAAATAATCCTGAAGCCATTCAATTTGCTGGAAAAAATATTTCAAATGATATTATTCTTTCTTCAATTGCTAAATTGCAACAAAATTATAATGAAGTTTTAACTGATCGTAGAAAAAAATATAACGATCCATTTCAGTTTTGGAATATTTATCATAATATGAAAATGTTTTTATCTGGAATGGTCTCTGACTTAAAATCAAAATATCCTGAACGTTTTGATGATTTAGAATTTATGACAGATTTATGTAATATAGATCCAATATTTTTAAAATTGGCTCCTCCTAGTGTGAAACAAGACGAAAATTTCAGTAATAAATTTGGTGAGTATCATGAACTTGGACCATTTGATGCATTCTCTATGTATAGTGATGATTCAACAAACCATCCAACAAATTTTACTAAAAAGCAGGAAAATACAAGTGATGAACCAACTTTGGAATAACATTAATTAAAAACCAATGTAGTTATATTAGTTAATATATATCTATAAGAAATGGATTCAAACTTGAAAATATTATTATACTCAGCTGAAGAAAAATACTTAATCTAATAAATCGAGGAAAATATATTATTCATTACGATATAATATACAAAAATATTAGGAGAATATATTAAATGAATCTTAATAATGAAAAACTTAATGAATTAGAAAAATGGATTAATGAATATCTAGAGAAACAAAATACTAATGAAGTACATAAAAAAGATAAATACGATCATAGTAAAAGAACAGCCAAAATAGCAAAACAAATATATCAAAATAACAAATTATTAGAAGTTGCTATGAAATTTCACGATATTGGACGTTTTATCCAATATGAAAAAATAAAATCATTTGATGATAAAATTTTATCACATTATATACTTGGAAAACAATTTATTGAAGATCAGGAAAAAAATAACAATATACCACCATCAGAAGAACTAAATATGATAAAATATGTTATTAGATATCATATGGGTATTAATTATGTTCCAAAAAAAGAGTTGATAAATATAAATGAAGAAACATTAAATTTAATTAGCTCTTCTTCTATTGTTGATTCAGTTGACAATGGATGTATTGGAGCAACATATTATATCGAAAGAGAAATTTTGAATGATGAAAAGCATTATAAAGAAATTAATCCTGATTTAGATATGAAGAATGTATCAGATGATGTATTAGCCTATTATTTAAATAATGAAAAATTCGATAAACTTAAGTGTTGCAAAACCTACGCTGATTACTTATTATATGCAATAATACTATTAATTGATTCTTTAAAAAACGTTAACAATACCGATAAATTGATTCAAATAATAGAAAAAGAGAATTCTATAAATAAATATATAAGGTTAATAAATAAATATATTAAAGAACCAATATCAGAAAGATGTATTTTGCATTTAAAACATATTTATAAATATTATAAAATGACAAAGTAGGAGAGAGTGGCAGTTTTGAAGAATTAGAGATTTTAAAAATAAATAAATTTAATCAACATTTTAAATTTTAAAAATTACTATTATAATATTAACTATTTTTATATAATCTAAAACTACTCAAAATTGCTTTTAAAACATTTTAATGTATAATATTGATATAAAAACTATACTAAATTACATATTTTAAATATATGAATTATTTAGGTAATTATTCTAAATTATATTTAGATGTAACTGATATATCAACAGAAAAATAAAATTTGAATAAAGAATATATGGAGTAACAACTGAAAAATAAAAATAATATAAATGTAAAAATTTCACTAGCATTTAATATATTAATAGTAATTATGACAGTAGTAGCATTGACTATTGCACTTTCAGGATTTAAATTTATGAAAGGTTATGAAACTCGTGGAGAATTAACGGGACTGCAAGCATTTGGATATTTTACTGTTCAATCTAATGTATTTATGGCAATGGTATCGCTTGCTTTTGCAATTAAAGAAATACAACTTTTAAAAGGAAAAATAACAAAAATACCATTTAAGTATTACATCTTAAAGATGATAGCTGTAACAGCTATTAGCTTAACATTTTTAGTTGTATTTATTATTTTTTCTATCTTATTAAAAAATGGACTTTTGCCATTAATAAGGAATAGTAATATGTTTTTTCATTGTATAATACCTCTAACTAGTATAATAAATTATACATTTTTTGAAAAAACAGATACTATAAAATTTAAACACACATTTTATGGATTAATTCCAACTTTATTGTATGAAATATATTATACAAGTAATGTACTATTAAATATGAAAGATGGGAGAATATCGCCAGCACACGATTGGTATTATTTTGCTCAAAATGGTTTATTAATAGCAATATCTATTCCATTTGTGATGCTGGGGATAACATATATAATAGCCTTGATTATTTGGAAATTAAATAAAAAAAGATGAAAAATACAGATTAAATAGTTTTTAGGCTGTAATAAGCTTATATCAAAGAATAGAAATTTTTGAAAGGGAGGTACTCAATGTGGGTACTTTCTTTTTGCGTCATATTCTATTTTGCACAAAACTTTGATAATACAAACCAACATATAGACTAATTTTTAGATATATATTATTACATAAATATTAAACTTTTATTACTCTCTATGTTTAATTGAAATAACTATAATCAATATGTTATAATTAATATGAAGTATTGTAAATATTACATTAATTTGAGAGATAGTAAAAACCTAAAATGATATGACAGGTTTATATGTAAATCCTTTTAAAAACATAAATATATTATACAGGGAGAGCAAACTAAATGAACCAAGAAAGATTAACTGATAAACATTATATTCTAGATATTTTAGGATTAAGTAGATTTGAATTAACTGAAATAATAAAAAAATTACCAGATGAAGAATACAAAAAAAAATGCCTGGAAATATATGATGACATATTATATGATACTTTAAAATTAAGAATTATTAGAACATTAAGTAGCAGTAGTAAGTTGAAAATTATATTTGATTATAATTATATAAAAAAAGAATTTACAAAATATGCAATAGTAGATGACTTGCTTGCTTCATTAGATCCTGAAGATTTATGTTATATATTCTCTCAACATAGAGAATATTTAGAGAAATTGAATATCTATCCTTATGAAATAATGTTTCACCTAAATACTGAAAGTCAAAATTATTTTATTGCAAATATTGAAAAAACTAAATTATCTCTAAATGAAAAAAGAGAAATATTAGCTTCGCTAGATGATGAGGTTAAGCAAAATGTTAATTTAGAAGCTTTTCCCGAGGAATATAAAACTGCTTTGAAGATGCATATAAATAAAAAAAAATATGCGCATGAATTTTTAGAGGTAGATTTAGATAAAAATATAGAAGATTATTATGGCTTGAGAATTCCAATGAAAATTATTCCTGAAGAATTAACAGAAGAACAAACAATTATATTTAAAAGATTATGTAGATCTTGCCCTAATATTAAAGTGATTTCACCAATACCAACTGTTCCACTTGAAATTGAAATATATTCAACTTCTGATGAATATATAGAAGCAGAACAATGGATAGATTCACTAATAGACAACTTAAATCCTCAATATTCAAATTTACAAAAAATAGCTGTAATAGATAATGCTATAGGTAAAAAAGTAAGCTATAGTCCAAACTTAAAAAAAAATGATGAGGAGGAGGAAGATTATATTAATCCAAGAGCATTGTGGAAAATAATTAGTTGTGGTTATGGAACTTGTGAAGGAATAGCAAATTTAGAAAGATATATTTTAAAAAGAGTTGGAATAGCTTCAGAATTAGTAAGTGGACATGCACATGCTTTTCTAATATTAAAAGATATTAGCCTAATATCTGAAGACGGAAAAGAAGTAATAGGAGATACAATATTAGATCCTACTTGGAATTTATCTGCACATAGATTTGGAGCAAAACCAAATACTTTCTGTATAAGCTATAAAGAAGCAAGAAAACAAGATATAAATGAAAATGGAGAAGACCATTATTGTCATCGAAAAAGTGGATTAGAAAATATAACATTAGAATTAGATGAGAATAATCTAAGAAATTTATTTGCTAGTGTAGGAATAGCAGATAATGATGGAATTTTTCCAATAAAACAATTTATAGAAAAATCAAAAGAGTTAGATAAAATTTATGCAGATGATACAGAAAAGAATTTTAAAAAACAACTTGAATTATTTTCTATATCTTTTCCTGATTTTGCAACTTGTCAAATTTCTAGTATCAAGATATTAAGTGATATTTTTTCAAATACTGAGAATCTAAAATTCGATCAATGTATAATAAATATAGTTTATAATAGAGAAGATAAAAACAAAGAACCAGTATTATATTTATGTATTGATTCATCAACATTTGGAAGAAAATTTTATTATGCAGATAAAAGTAAAAAACAATTTATAGAAGCATCTTTAGAAGAATTTACTAAACAGTTCGAATGTTATGAAAGTGATATATTTTATAGCGGTCGGATTAAGACATTGGGAAACTAAAGAAAATACGAAACCATTAGAAAATTCTAATAATTATAATAAAATAATAAAAGAAGAAGGTGAATCAAGATGAAATATATAAAAAAGCTAATTAAAATCATAAAAAATATATCTTATAATTCAAAACACGTGAAAGAGTTAGAAGAAAGCAATAAAGTAAGAAATAATACAAGAACCGACTTTGTGGTTGCACTAAACGTAGAAGGAAAAGTACAGAAAAATATAATTAAAACATTAATTTGCGAAGGAGATGGAACTTCAATACAAAGGAAATTAACTAGTTAATTAAAAAATAAAATTTATAATTAAAAATTAAAATTATGAAACATTTAATAGCAATAAATAATTGACTATTATTTAAGATTTAATATATAATAAAAAAAGGAGGTGAAACTATGAATAATTTTTTGGCAATTACTGGAATATCTTCATTAATGGTAGCTATTTTTTTAATATATTTAATACCTGTTATAGCATCTTGGAAAATATTTACTAAAGCAGAAATAGCAGGTTGGAAATCAATTATTCCAGTATATAATTTATACTTACTATTCAAAATATCAGGTATGTCTGGTTTATGGGTAATACCATTATTAGTACTTTCTATCTTTTCATCTATATATCAGGAACAATCTGAAATCCCAACTTATGCTTTATTAACAATATTAATTTCAGGACTATTAACAATGATTGCTGAAATTATAAAAGCTATTAAATTACCAAAAGCATTTGGTAAAGGATTTCTATATACTCTTCTTTTAATACTATTACCCAATATAGGTGAAATTGCATTAGGATTTGGGTCTGCTAAATACCAGGGTGAATATAAGAAATAGTATATAAAGAATATTTAATATACTTAAAAAATCAAGAGTTTAAACTTATAATTTAGGCTATAATTTAATTGAAATATAATAAGGTGATTTAAATGAAAGAAATAATATCAAAAGTCTTACCTATGATGGTTAAAGCAAATGAAATATTAAAAGGAAAAGATATAACTAGTGAAGAAAAATCTGGAATTGGAAACATTGTTACTACTACTGATAAGAATCTAGAAGCTTATCTAAAAGATACGTTAATGTCGGAATTTCCAGAATCACAAGTAATAAGTGAAGAATCTGCTGAAGAAACAAAATTACAGCCTGATAAAAGTTTAAAATTCATAGTAGATCCTTTAGATGGAACAACAAATTTTACAAATGGATGGCCTCACTCAATAGCAATAGGAATTGTTAATAATGAAGAACTCACAAGTGGTATAATATATGATGCGTTAGCTGAAAAAATATATTTTTCTATTAAAGATAATGGTGTATATGTTTGCAATATAGATAACATATTAAGTATAGAACGAGTAGTAAAGCCTGAACAAACAACAGAAAATGTTAAAAAAGCTGTAATTAGCTATGATACTCCATATGGTGCTGAAGCTTTTAAAGTTACACGAGAAATGATGACAAGACTTTATCATGCAGGTGCAAGTTTAAAAACTGTAGGGCCAATATCTTTGGATGTTTTAAAAACAGCATTGGGTAAAGAAAACAGACCTACAGATTATAATAATGCAGTTTGGCATTCAGAAGTTAGAGCATGGGATTTAGCTGCATCTGCAGCTATTTTAAGAGAATTGGGTGGAGAGATTATCGGTAGTGATGGAAAACCTTTATCTACTAAAACTTTATCTAGTCCAAATGCTAGAATAGCATTTATTGCAAGCGGCAATCCAAAGATGATAGAAAATTTATATACTATATATAATGAATCAGAAAGAAATGTTAAAAATGGTGAATGCAGATAAAAATATATATACTAAAAACTAAAATCATATAGATGAAAGAACCTTATGAAAAGGTTCTTTTTTTTCAATAATTTTTAAAATTATAAATTGAATAAATAATTAATAAAATAAAAAAATTTGAAATTTGAATTTAAAGTTTCAGATTTTATTTTTTGCTCCTATTTCAAAAGCGAACATTTGTTGTTTGTAAATTTTGTATAAATTTGAATAAAATTTTATGATTTTCAGTTTTAGAATTTATTATTACATTATTAATATCATTTATATAATTTAAACGTCTCAAAATCGATTTTAAGGCATTTTATTTTTTAACTCGATAAGTTTTTATATTTGAATTTGAAAATTGCAATTTGTGATCTGTACATAAATTTGTTTAAATCTATCAAAATATTGATATTTTAAGGTTTATTTAAAAGTATTTAAAAATTGCTAAAAAAACGACGCACGAGAATCGATTTTAAGGCGTTTTTAGAAAAAAACAATATAGTATGTTGTCTCAAAAATTAAGCAAATTGGCTTAAATAAAGGATTTGAAGATTTTTTAAAAATTTTACTAATATATAATATAAATTTTAAAATTTGAAAATTATTTTTAGATAAATTATAAATGTGTTAAAAAATTAAAGCTTCAGAATTGATTTTAAGAGGTTTTTAAAAAATGGTAATATAAGTTGTTATATAATAAAAATGGACCACTTTAGTGGTCCGCTACGAAAAGGCCACAAAAAGCAGTGGAGGAGGCCTTTTACATATATATTATAAAATTTCCTACTCTTATTTGCACAAAACTTTGATAATAGTACCCCCATAAAAGTAAAATAAGGCTTGAAATATAGGTATTTCTTTTAAATAATAATATAATAACTTAATATTTTTTAATTGACATTAAAAGCTGTTATGATATAATTATTGTAAATTGGAGGTGTAGTAAATGAATGAATCTGATTTTTCACATAATTTAGAAGATTTTAATTTAAGTTCACAAATATATCATGATGTAGAAAGAAAAGCAATTACCATATTACGAGATAGATATAAAAAAGAGAAAGGATTAACCGAAGAACAATTAAATGATGAAATGACTTTCAGAGAATTTGCAGATCCAAAAGACTTTTTTATTGAAGTATTTTCTTTTGAAGAAGTTGATGCAATTTATAGAGAAATTGAACAACAATTAAGGGAAGACTATATTAGCATAATGAAATTTGAACAACAATATAAAGATCAAAGACATATTGGAGATTTAAAATATGCTCAGCGAGAAACCGATGCTTCATATGCAGTTGGAATGCAGCAAAATATGAAAGGAGTTTCTGATTCTGGGAAAAGTATAACTACAGATATAAGTGAAATTGATATAAAAAAAATTTTTGATTCATATATTAATTTAGCTGAACAATACAATGTTCAAGATACTGAACAATTTAGAGCTATTATAGAAAGCACTATTCGAAATCCTAAACAAGGAATTTTAATAAATGAATTTAGTTCTTTAATTACTGATGAAAGTGCAAAAGAATCTTTTACTAGTTTATTTAAAGATAGCAAGAATAAATTAGAAACTTTTGATAAAGCATTATCAATTGCACAGCAAGATGCTAATTCGAGAATTGATACTATAAAAGATAAAACTTCTATATTAGAATATTTTGCAAAAATGTTTCCTGAAATAATGAGCAATTATCATACTAGCACTATAAATGAATTAGATACTGCTATAGAAAGAACAAAAAAAGGAATAGATCAGCCGGAATCAATAACTATAAATCCAAAAGATGCAGTAAAAAATGCTTTAAAAGTTGGTATTACAACAACAGATATTTTGAATGTAAAGAATCAGCAAGCAAAAGATGAAAGAGATGAAAGAGAACAAACACATGAATAATAGTAATTATGCTAAAGCATATAAAGAAGTTTTAGAAATAATTAAATATTTTCCAGAAAAAGAATATAATAAAATACCTAAAGAAAAAATTGAATTTTATAAAGCAAATATGGATAAAGAATATAATTTCTCAATAAATCCTACTATTGACTTAGCAGAACAAAATATTTCTAAAGAAGCGAATGCAATAATAATAAACTTATTTCAAGACTATTTTGCAACAGAAGAACAGAAAGAAAAAATAAATGAAATTCTAAACATAAATGAACAGAAAGCTGAACAGGAAAGAATAAAAAAATATAGTCCTAACGATTTATTTAAAAAAAATGATATAAATATTCAAACGAAACATGAAAACACTTCAGAAGAAACAGCTTTAGTCGAGTATAAAGAAAATTTCTTTATAAAATTTAAGAAATTTATTTTAAAACTACTACATATAAAAAACTAGTTATTTTCTTATTTCTATAAAAAGCAGAAGTAGGGTAGGATGGAGGCTATTTAATAAATAAAATTATTTAATTTATTAATATATATTTTTATTATTAAGTTGATTATAAAAAATATTTTTAAAATTTAAATTTGAATAAATAATTAATTAATAAAATATAAATCTGAAATTTAAATTTAAAGTTTCAGATTTTTTTTGCTCCTATCTCAAAAAGCGAACATTTGTTGTTGTAAATTTTTTATATAAATTTGATGAATTTTTTTCTAATTTTAAGTTTTAAAATTTGTTATTACATTATTAATATCATTTATATAATTTAAACGTCTCAAAATCGTTTTTAAGACATTTTAATTTAAAACTCGATTAAGTTTAAGTTTGAATTTTTAAATTGTAATTTATAATCTATAATCAAATTTGTATAAATTTATCAAAATATTGATATTTTAAGGTTTCTTTAAAATTACTGAAAAATGGCCGAAAATTTGACGCACGAGAATCGATTTTAAGGCATTTTTAAAAATTAGCCATATAGTTCATTGTCTAAAAAATAAGGCTATTTTAAGACGAAGCGCTAAAATCGTTTTTAAGGCGTTTTTTTATTGAAGTAATATAAGTTGTTGTTTAAAAGATAAGATCTAATATAAGAATATAAATATAATGAATAAAAATTAGCCATCATGAATACAAAATATAATATAAATAAAAAATAGCCGTTATACTGAAAATGGATAAAATGAATATAAATTATAAGAAAAATAACTAAATACAAGATACTATTAAGAGCTTGTAAGCACGCCGTCACAAGACTTGAATGGGATACCTAAATCAGGTATTTTATATTTTACTCCTATTCCTTTTTGAACAAAACTTTGATTTTGCGCAAAGTTCTTTTTGGGATTTATAAGATATCTTTAAGGCCCTATTTTATAATAATACTGAATAATATGTAACTTATCATTTAAATATTGTTTTTATTCTTTTAATAAATTCTTGGTTATTTTTAGTAATTAATAATTGTGAAATTAATTGTTCTGTCACATCAGAAGTTGACATTGAAGATAATGCTTTTCTTAATATATAAATTGCATCTTGTTCTTCTTTAGATAGTAATAAGTCTTCCCTTCTTGTTCCAGATTTATTAATATCAAGTGCCGGGAAAATACGTTTTTCAGAAAGTTTTCTATCTAATGTAACTTCCATATTACCTGTTCCTTTAAATTCCTCAAAAATCACTTCATCCATCTTACTTCCTGTTTCTATTAAGGCAGTTGCTAAAATTGTAAGACTACCACCATGTTCGATATTTCTTGCTGCTCCAAAAAATCTTTTTGGTTTGTGAAGTGCTGCAGGATCAAATCCACCTGATAATGTTCTTCCTGAAGACGGAATTACAAGATTGTATGCTCTTGCAAGTCGAGTAATACTATCTAATAAAATTACAACATCTTTATTTTGTTCTGTTAGACGTTTTGCTCTTTCCAAAACCATTTCTGCAACTTTTACATGATGTTCTGGTAATTCATCAAATGTAGAATATATAACATCCCCTTTAATAGATCGTTTCATATCGGTAACTTCTTCAGGTCTTTCATCAATTAACAATACTATAAGTTCTACTTCGGGATTATTTGTAGTAATACTGTTCGCAATTTTCTTTAAAAGTGTTGTTTTTCCAACTTTTGGTGGAGATACAATCATTCCTCTTTGCCCTTTTCCAATTGGAGACATTAAATCTATTAAACGCATTGCAAGTTCATTTTGAACTGTTTCAAGTTTTAATCTTTCATCTGGATGAATCGGCGTTAAGTCGTCGAAATTTGTTCTTAAATATGATTTTTCAGGTAATTCTCCATTTACTTCTCCTACATATATTAAAGCAGGAAATTTTTCTCCTTCTTTTGGAATTCTAGAAATTCCTTTAATTTTATCTCCCGTATTTAATCTAAATCTTCTTATTTGTATTGGAGATACATATATATCTTTAGGAGTTGGTAGATAATTTTCACCCCTTAAAAAGCCGTATCCATCTGGTAAAACCTCTAATATTCCCTCTATTATCTCATCGCTTTCACTTGTTAATTTATAGTTAGCTGAATTAGAAGATCCCATGTTTTTTTTATTTCCGGATTCTGTACTATCATTTAGATTATTTAATAATTCAATTAATTCATCTTTACTAAGTTTTGAAATTTTTTTAACTCCTTTTTCTTTTGCAATTTTTTTTAGTTCCTGTAATGTACAGTCATTAAAAATCATTAGTATATACCCCCTATTTAATTATTTTTAATTTGGATTTTTAATTTATATGTAACCCCTTTCACATATAAATTAAGTACAGAAACAAAATTATAGAATTAAATTTTTATATTATAAAAACTCATAATAATTTATGAGTTTTTTACATATCAATATACACTCTTTCATTTGGTAAATACATATCTAATTTTTCTCTTGCCATTTTTTCTATATATTCAGTAGAATTAATGTTATTTTTTTCTGAAATAAGTGTTTGATTATCTTCCTTCTTTTTTTCAATTTTTAAAGAAAGATAATGTTTTTGATTATTATATGAATTTATTGTTTTCTGCTGATTAATAAATATAACTGTTGCATATATAATTAAACTAAAGATTATAATTTTTTTAAAAATATTTTTTTTATTTAAAAAATTTTTCATATGTAAATCTTCACTCTCATCCTAAAAATAAAAATATTCTTCTAATAATATTATAATTCTACATCACGTTCTAAAATCCTTCCTTTTTATTCTAGTTTTTTTATTTTTTTTTACAGTTTTTAATGATTTAAATAAATTATTGCTTGTATTTTGTATTATTTTCTCAATGTTTATAAATATAAATTTAAATGGCCTTTTAAAAATTGATAATATAAATTTCATCGGAATAAATATTATATAGCATACATTTATAATAATTTTTTTTATATAATTAATAATATATATATTTACTTTAATTACATATTTACTTAAAAATAGTAAATATAACGATAAGCCAATTACTAATCCACATATTACATATAATCTTATTTCACCATTATTAAATGTGAAAATTGCATATATTAAAAAGAATCCTGTTATAACACAGAATAACATATCTTGAATTGTAGTTATTAAATCTGAAGTTTTAAAACTTCTTCTTAAAATTCTAAATAAATCAAAAAGTATTCCAATAAAAGACCCACTAAAAATAAAAATGATGAAAATAAATATTTGTTTGGTTATTTCTGTTTCCAAATAAATCACCTATCTTTATTTAAATAATTTTCCTAGTAAGCTTTCACCTTTTTTTTCAAGATTTTTATCACTATATTCTATACTGTTAATACTTCCTTCTACTATTACCTCCGATGTATCAATACTTAATTTATTAATCCTTAAATTATCTCCTTTTATTGTTAATAATCCGAAGTTCTGTTTCGACAATAACAACTTGGTCATCAAAACTAAGAACATCCAATACTCCAGATATGCTTAGCTTTTCTCTATTTTCTAAAACTAAGTTTTGAAAAATATTTGTATTTAAATTTTTTCTTTCTTCTATTGTCATTTAGTATATCCTCCCTAAATTTTTTGTATATAAATATATATATTCATATCTTGTCTTTTTTAGAACATAAAAAAAGTCTATATACTAAAAATAGTAATAGACTTTTTAAAATTTTATATAAACTAGTGTTTAAAATGTCTCATTCCTGTAAATATCATAGCTATCCCATATTCGTTACACTTATCAATAGATTCCTGATCACGTATAGAACCTCCCGGTTGTATTATCGCTGTAATTCCAGCTTTATGTGCTTCTTCAACACAATCATAAAATGGAAAGAATGCATCTGATGCAAGGACAGAACCATCTACTATATTTTCATCTATAAGTTCTTTTGTATGCTCTATTGCTTGTTTTGTAGCCCATATTCTATTAACTTGTCCTGGCCCAATACCAATAGACTGCTTATTTTTACCTATAGCTATTCCATTTGATTTAACATATTTTACTATTTTCCATGCAAAAAGCATATCTTCTAGTTCTTTGTCAGATGGTTTTCTTTCTGTAACAATTTCGTAGTCATTTAATATCTCAGAATCGATAGTTTGTACAATCATTCCCCCATTTATTTTTTTAATATCATAGGAATTTCTTGGTTGTTTTTTTCTAATATCGTTTAATTGTAATACTCTTACATTTTTTTTAGATTTTAATATGTCTAATGCATTTTTTTCATATGAAGGAGCAACAATTACTTCTAAAAATATATCTTTCATCTCTACCGCAATTTTTTCAGTAATTTCCATATTTGATACAACAATTCCTCCAAAAATAGATACCTTGTCAGCTTCAAATGCTTTTCTCCATGCATCATATATATTAGAAGCACTTCCGACTCCGCATGGATTACCATGCTTACATGCAACAACTGTAGGTTCATCAAATTCTTTTAAAAGTTCTAATGCTCCATTTGTGTCATTAATGTTGTTAAATGATAATTCTTTACCATTTAACTGAATAGCAGTAGTTAATGAACCTTCACATTTTCCAATTTCTTTGTATAGAGCTGCTTTTTGATGTGGGTTTTCTCCATATCTCATATCTTGTACTTTTTCATAGGTTAGCGTAAGTTCATTAGGGAAATCGTCATCTTTCCTTTCGTTTTTAATATAGCTACAAATCATTGCGTCATAATTTGCTGTGTGTTCAAATACTTTTTGCATTAAATAAAACTTTGTTTGAATAGATACCTCATTAAATTCTTTTAGTTCTTCTAAAACTCGACTATAATCCGAAGGGTCAGTTATAACTGTAACATCTTGATAATTTTTTGCTGCGCTTCTTAGCATTGTAGGTCCACCAATATCTATATTTTCAATTGCATCTTGTCTTGAAACATTCTCTTTTAAAATTGTTTCTTTAAAAGGATATAAATTAACTATAACAAAATCAATAGTATCAATTTTTAGTTCTTTTAATTGATTCATATGATTTTCGTTATTTCTAATAGCTAGTATTCCAGCATGAACTTTTGGATGTAGAGTTTTAACTCTACCATCTAAGCATTCAGGAAAACCTGTTAATTCAGAAATTTCAACGGCTTGTATTCCTTCTTCTTTTAATTTCTTATATGTACCACCAGTTGAAATAATTTCTACTCCCATCTTTTCAAGTTCTTTTGCAAATTTTACAATTCCGTTTTTGTTTGATACACTAATTAACGCCTTCATTTTATTCCTCCATTACTATTTTTATTATATTTATTAATAAACTTGTTTAAAAACTTTTTCTCAATAAATTCTTCAAATTTTGCAATATTTGATATTTTATTTTTAGGAATTATAAGAGTAATATTTTTATCAATTCTTAAAAAGAAATCATCATCTGTTTCGTATACTCTATATATTTTAAAATATCGGTATTTAGCTTCTATATTTCCCTCTTTAACTATTAGATGCTCTGCATAAAAATAGAATTGTTGCTTTTTGTTATATTTGTGATGTTTGGAATATATGAATTTTTTATTTATTTCTCTCCTTAATCTTGGAAAACCATATGCGATTATAACAAATGCAGTAAAAACTCCTTCAACAATTACATATGATTTTAAGTCAGCATTTAAAATAATTAAACCATATAAAAAAGCAATAACACTTAAAATATAGAATATCAATAAAATAATCATATTAGGTTTTTGTATAGTTGAGATATAAAAATCATATAATCTAATATAAGTATCATTATCATATTCATTCTCAATAAAAAATATTTCTTTATCTTTCATATTTTTTCCTCTTTTATAGTTATTATATCATTAAGTAGTTTAATGTACAAGTAAATAATTAAATACTTAGTAAAAAATTACTAAGTATTTAAAATAATTCTCTATGAAGGCATCTTAAAGTAAAATCTATATTTGCATCTTCAACTAAAATTGATATTTTAATTTCTGATGTAGTAATCAAATATATGTTAATATTATTTTTTTGAAAAACTTTTAATATTCTATTCATTATTTCTTGATTACTAAAAATTCCAATTCCTATTATTGATATCTTTGATAAATTAGATTTTGTTATTACCTTTTTTATTCTATATATTTTGGAATTTATTTTTAAAATTTCTGTCAACTTTATAATATCATTATTATTTATGCAAAAAGATAATACATCTTTATTATTTTTTAGAATTTGTAAAGTTAGCATGTCGTATTTTATATTGTTTTTATTAATCTTTTCTAGAATTTTATATGTTGAATCTATCACACCCGATTTATTATTTAAAATTATTTCAAGTTTTGTAATTTTATCTTGACATGTTATACTGCTTATAACACATGTTTCGATATCATTAACATCTTTTAATGATGTACCTTTTGATTCTTTCACAAATGACGATTTTACATTAATTGGAACATTATATTTTTTTCCAATTTCAACACATCTATTATGCAAAACTTTAGCACCCATACTAGATAATTCAAGCATTTCATCATACGATATTTGGTCTATTTTTGAAACTCTGCTTATCTTTCTTGGATCTGCAGAAAAAACGCCGTCAACATCTGTGTATATATCACATCTATCAGCTCCGATTACTGAAGCAATTGCTACAGCTGTTGTATCAGATCCTCCTCTTCCTAAAGTTGTAATATCTCCGTAATTGATTTATTCCTTGAAACCCAGCAATTACAACAATTTTATTGTCATACATATAATTTAATATTTTCTCTTTGTAAATAAATTTAATCTTTGAATTAGAATGTATATCATCTGTTATAATAGGTATTTGCCATCCTGTTAATGAAATAGCGTCATATCCTTTTTCTTCTAAGCACATGCAAAGTTTTGCGATACTAATTTGTTCTCCCACTGATAAAAGAACATCATGTTCTCTTGGTTTTGGATTTGATGTTATTTCTTTTTCTTCTTTTATTAATTGATCTGTCATTTTGCCTTGAGCTGATACAACTACTACAATACTATTTCCTTTATCATATTCTCTTATAATGTGCTCACATACATTATTTAACTTGCCTGTATCGGCAATTGAACTACCTCCAAACTTTTGTACAACTATGCCCATAATTTGGCACCTCTTATTTATAATTTACTCAGCGAATCCAAATAAAAATACCGCTTATAATATTATATAACGGTATTCTAAAATTTGTTCATATAAATTTTAATTTATAATATATTTCAAATAAGCTTTTATAAACCCATCGATTTCTCCATCCATAACTGAATCAACATTTCCGACCTCATAATCTGTTCTATGATCCTTTACCAATGTATATGGACAAAACACGTATGACCTAATTTGGCTTCCCCATGCTATGTCTTTTAGTTCACCTTTTAAATCATTAACTTTTTCTTTTTGTTTTCGTTCTTCTAAATCTAATAGTTTTGATTTTAACATTTTCATGGCTGTATCTTTATTTTGTGTTTGAGATCTTTCTGATTGACAGGACACTACAATATTAGTAGGAATATGCGTTATTCTAACTGCTGAATCAGTTTTATTAATATGCTGCCCACCTGCACCTGATGCTCTATATGTATCTATTCTTAAGTCCTCAGAATTAATTATAACTTCAGTATCATTTGTAATTTCAGGCAAAACCTCCACAGACGCAAAGGATGTATGTCTTCTTCCTCCTGCATCAAATGGTGAAATTCTTACTAAACGATGTACACCTTTTTCTGATTTTAAATATCCATATGCATTTTCACCTGAAACAAGAAATGTAACACTCTTAATCCCTGCTTCATCACCTTCAATGAATTCGAGTTCTTTTACATTATATCCATTCTTTAATGACCATCTAGAATACATACGATATAGCATTTCTGCCCAGTCTTGAGATTCTGTCCCCCCTGCTCCAGGATGCAATGTTATTATTGCATTATTTTTATCATATTTTTCAGATAATAGGATATTTATTTCTAATTTATCAATCTGTTTTTCAATTTTTTTTGTACTTTTGACAAGGTCGTCTGCCATATTTCTATCTTTCTCTATAATCGACAATTCATTGAGTTCAACTAAATTTTCAACTTCAGATAACAATTTATTATATTGTGTTTCCTTATCTTTTAAATTCTTAAGCTCTTGTAAAACACTACTTGATAATTTACTATTATTCCAAAACCCTTCCTGAAATGTTTTTTGTTCAAGCTCCTGTAGCCTTTGTTTTATACTGTCTAAGTCAAAGTGAATCACCAACGCTTATGATTTTATCTTTAAGATTCTTTAATAGTACTAAGTTTTCTTCTAAATCAATCATATTAGTCTCCTTTTATATACTTTTATATTTTGATATATATTTTTTTATACATATATTATATTCACTATTTTACTGTTTTTCAATAGAGATGTTAACAAAAACATTTTTTATAGGTCCATGCACTTTTAATTTTTTTTAACATATACTTTTGTTATAGAAAAATGGAGGTACATTTATGCTAACAATTTCAGTTTCAAGTTTTTTTGCATTTATAAAATCGGTTACATTTGTTGTTGGATATATTCAAGGAAGTAATTTATTTCCTGAACCATTAAATTCTGATGAGGAGAAAATATATTTAGAACGATTTAAAAATGGTGATGAAGAAGCTAGAAATATACTAGTTGAAAGAAATTTAAGATTAGTTGCGCACATTTCTAAAAAATATACTACAACTAACATCGATCAAGATGATTTAATTTCAATTGGTACAATAGGATTAATTAAAGCAATAAATAGTTTTGATATATCTAAAAAAATAAAACTTGCAACTTATGCTGCTAGATGTATAGATAATGAGATATTAATGTTTTTAAGAAGCTCTAAAAAAATCAAATCAGAGGTATATTTAAATGAACCAATTGGAAAAGATAAGGATAATAATGAAGTTACACTATTAGAGATTTTAGAAAATAATGAGAGAAACATTGAAGAAGAAATCGACTTAAAATTAAAAATAAAGCAACTATATTCAAAAATGAAAGAGGTTTTAAAAGAACGTGAAAAAAATATTATTGAATTAAGATTTGGATTAGGAGGATATAAGCCAAAAACACAAAACGAGATAGCTACAATGATGGGAATTAGTCGTTCATATGTTTCCAGAATTGAAACAAAAGCTATTGATAAATTATCAAAAGTAATTAAAGAATAAATATATATTTTCCTCTTTATCCAATTTTACTCCTACTATATGTTAATTCAAAAGTTATATAACATAAAAGTGAACAACACTATATAGTGTTGTTCTAAATCATGATAACTTAAAAAATAATACTCATTTTTATTATTTATCCGTTTTATATTCATTTTCAATAATTGCCATTATTATTTTAACTGTCTTTTCAAGATTATTATTTCTTATTACATAATCATACATGTTCATTTTTGATTCCTCATGGTCAAATCTATTTAAACGTAATATTATTTCTTCAACACTTGGCTTATCAATTCTCTCTTGTAACCTTTTTTGTAATTCTTCCTTTGGGACCTTTAGAAATATAGTTACAATCTTCATCTTATCTTTGAATATTTTTATTAGATTTTCTGTACCGTTTACATCAATATCCTTAACAATAATGCTTTTATTTTTTATTTCATTATCAAGTACTTTTTTTGATGTTCCATAATAGTGATTATGATGTATATCATACTCATATAATTCATCATTGTTTATCATATCTTCAAATTTTTCTTTAGAAACAAAATAATAAGTTTCTCCTGGTATATCTCCAGGTCTTTGAGCTCTATCTGTAATTGATGGAATTGATGTAACTCTGTCCATTCTTTTGATCAATTCTTTCTTTACTGTATCCTTACCTGCTCCTGCAACACCGGATAATATAACTAACATTCTTTCACCTTGCCTTCTGAAATCTCATTTACCGCAATGGTAACAGGATTTTCTTCTTTAACATCTGTCATAGGTAAATCTCCAGAGGCTATTTGTCTTGCTCTTTTTGATGCAACAACCACTAACTCAAATCGATTATTAATAACTTTTAAAAGTTCTGTAACTGTTGGTTTAACAATCATTCTATTTAACATCTCCTTCCACTTCTTTATCTAATCTTCCAGCAACTGTTTCTGGTTGAACAGCTGATAATATTACATGTCCAGAATCCATTATAAGTACAGCTCTCGTTCTTCTGCCATATGTTGCATCTACTACTGTTGATTTTTCCTTAGCTTCTTGGACAATACGTTTAATTGGAGCAGATTCAGGACTTACAATAGCAATAATTCTATTTGCTGAAACAATATTTCCAAACCCTATATTAATTAATTGCATAAAAACACCTTCTATTCTATATTTTGAACTTGTTCTCTAATATCTTCTAATTCTGTTTTCATATTAATTACTGAATTTGTAATTTCAAAACTTCCTGATTTTGAACCTATAGTATTAATTTCTCTATTCATTTCTTGAATCAAAAAATCCATTTTTTTTCCGTTTGAATTTTGTGAAATTAAATTTTTAAACTGTGATATATGACTTCTTAATCTAGTAATCTCTTCTTGTATAGAAGTTTTGTCCGCATATATAACAACTTCCTGAGCAATTCTATACTCATCTATTAGATCAGTTTTTAATATTTCTTTAATTCTTTCTTCTAATTTTACTACATATGCGTCAACAAGTCCAGTAGAAAGTAAAGAAATTTTTTCTATATTTTCTGACAATATAGATAATCGGACCTTTAAATCATCAAATATTTTTTCTCCCTCAGCTTCTCTCATTTCCATAAAACTTGCAAGAGCTTCCATTAGGCATTCATTTAACTCTATCCATATAATCTCCTCATCTTCAACATTTTCGATATTAAGTACATCTGGAAATTTAGATATCTCTGTCACATGAATATTAGAATTTAGATTAGATGAATCAGCAAGTTTTCTTAATTCCTCAATATAAATATTTGCAAGCTCTGTATTTATGGTTATCTGTTTTCCCTTATTTGAGTAATTGTTAAATGTTATAAATACATCTACTTTACCTCTTTTTACATATTTATTAATTTCCTTCTTGACATTTTCTTCTAAATAGCTAATAGATCTTGGCATTTTAATTGAGATATCACAATATCTATGATTTACTGATTTAATTTCAACCACATACTCTCTACCATCATTTTCGTATTTTGATCTTCCATATCCAGTCATACTTTTTAACATAACTATTTCTCCTTTTTTATAATATCTTTTATATCATTTTCTTCTTTATAATATTTTTTTCTTAAGTTAATATATATTATAATTGATTTTAAAATGTAGTATATTCCAAATCCAAAAGAAATCAATGCAACTATCATTTTAAATCTATGAACAAATAGAGAATATATGTATATTGCGGATAAGGTTGATATTGCTACAAATAAAATTTCAATTCCATGAATACATAGATTTTTATCAGATTTTTTATAGCTTTTTTCAACTAGGAAAATAAAAAATATAACTAACAGTATACTAAATACTTTCAAATCCGTCAAAAAAGATTCAGGAGAAATATTTATAGAGCCTAAAATGATAAAATAAAAAAATAGCATAATGATAATTGCATATGCAATATTTTCAAAAATTTTACTATTTATCTTATCTTGCTCTTTTTTTAATATTACTTTCTTATTTTCAATAACTTCAGAGATTTTTTCAATATTATCTCTTTTACGTATTAAGTCATGTTTTGAAATTTTATCATCTTGATTATTATTATTTTTTCTCATATTATTCATCTCCTTCAAGTTCATATAATATATTTGATACCATGCTTATTGGAGCAGTTTCTGTTCTTAATATTCTTCTCCCCAGAGAAACTACTGTATAATCCAATGAAGATAAATATTCTTTTTCTTCGCTATCAATGCCTCCTTCGGGGCCTATGAGTATTGCAATTTTAAATTCTTTTTTGTCTCCTTTCATTAACATTTTTAAAGCATGTTTTAAAGTATAACTTTTTTCATTTTCATATGCTATTAATACTATATCATATTCTTTTAAATTTTCATATATATTTTTTAGATTTATACAAGGATTTATTTTAGGAATTAAATTTCTTTTACTTTGTTTTGCAGCAACTTCAGCTATTTTATTCCATCTCGTTATCTTTTTATCTTCATTTTTTTTATCTAGTTTAACTACGCATCTTTTCATTATTACAGGAGTAAATTCCGAAGCTCCAAGTTCTGTACATTTTTCGATAATTAATTCCATTTTTTCAAATTTTGGAATACCTTGTAAAACATGTATATATATTTTTGATTCGTTTGAGTTTGTTTCTTTATATAATATTAGGCACTTTATTTGATCTTTTAATATGTGATTTATTTCACAAACATATATCTCTCTTGTTTCTAAATCAACAATTTCAATTTTATCTTTAACCGTATATCTAAGAACATTTATAATATGATTAACATCGCTATCTTTAATTAAAATAGTATCATTTTGTATTTGACTATTTTTTACAAAAAATCTATGCATTATAATTACTCCTTATACAACTAAGGAGTAGATAACCATTTTAGTCACTACCCCCTAATATAAATAATTAAAATTTATTTTCAAAATATTATGCTCTTGGATGAGCTTTTTTATATACGTTTTTTAAGCTTTCATCTTGAAATTGCATATAGACTTGTGTAGATGATATGTCAGAATGTCCAAGCATAGTCTGAATAGCTTTAAGATCAGCACCGTTTTGTAGTAAATGTGTTGCAAAAGAATGTCTAAGTGTATGTGGTGTTATATCTTTTGAAATATGAGCCTGCTCTTTATAATATTTTATAATTTTCCAAAATCCTTGTCTAGTTAATCTTCTTCCATTAGCATTAACAAATAGAGCTGTAACTGAATCGTCTTTAACCATTATTGGTCTTGCTTCTTCAATATATGTTTTTAAAGCTTTTAAAGATAAAGATCCTAATGGAATACTTCTTTGTTTATTTGCACTTTTACACGTAACAAATGCTTCTTCTAAATTAACATCATCAATATCTAATGAAATAATTTCTGTAACTTTCATTCCTGTTGCATATGCAAATTCTAGCATTGCTTTATCTCTAATGCCTTTTAAATCTACATTTTTAGGTTGCTCTAATAATAATTCTATTTCTTGTGAAGATAAAACACTTGGTGCCTTTTTTTCTATTTTAGGTGATTGAATGCCTTCAGTTGGATCAGTTTTTACTTTTTTATTTCTTAATAAATAATGATAAAAAGAACGTATTGAAGCTAAGCTTCTTGAAATAGTTGAGCTTTTCTTTCCAATTTCTTTTAAATACTCAAGATATGTTTGTACATCCTCTTTAGTAACCTTTAAGTAATTAATTCTTTGATCTTCTAGATAACTCTGAAATTGTACTATATCTCTCCTGTAAGATTGTAACGTATTTTCTGACATTTTTTTTTCGTTTTCAATAAATTCTAAAAAATTCTTAATTTGTTTCTCCATCATATAGCTCCCCTATTCTATTTAAATGTGTGTTTTAGGATATACACCAAAACCTTTTTAAAATTGACATAAACTATATATGTTATATCAAATAAAAATTAAATTGTAAAGAGATTTTTTAAAAAAATTATGTTTTTTTATGTAACATTTTAAATATACTTAATAACAAAAAATACAATATTTGATGACAAATACACCTCTACTAATGAAGAACATACCGATATTACTCCAATTACAATTGATGTAATTGTATGTCTGTATATTTCCATCTTTATATTCTCTTTTCTTTTATCTTTCATTATAGATTTATATAGTTTAATTCCACTAACTGCTATAATAAAAATAGATGGAATAATTAATATATTTTGTAAAAACATTGAAGAAAAAGACAAAATTACTCCATTTGTTCTTCCTAATGTAGCAATAAGTGAAGAAATACTATACCCAATACAAAATCCTCTATATCCTATTATTCCATATACAATTGGTATTCCAATAACTGTAGCGCTTGAGACCCATAGGCTAAAAACAGTAAATAAGTTTATTTTTATAGATCTTTTAAGTAAATTAGATTTTTCAATTACATTATTGCCGTTTAATGAACTTATAAAATTCATAATATATGTTGTAATTTCATCTTGATATTCTTGTTTGGAATTATTAATAAAAATAATTCCCAATATAAGTCCAATTACAAAAATAATTAATAAAGCAAAATATACCTTTATATTATCGGAAACATGTTTAAAAATATTATTTTTAAGTTCTATGTTTCTAGTACTTCTTTTTTTCAATTTATTACCTCCAAATCACGTACTTATACATAATATGTATTGTAATAAATCATTTTTTAGAACTACTTTGATGTACAAACTTTACCGTATACTCCTCCTCCTCCTGATTGAATACTAATATTACCTTCTCTTGCATTAATTATATTTGTTGCAATTTTTTCTCCTACAATTGCCTCGATATCATCAAATGACAATTTATGTAAAATATTCATTTCTGTATCAAAAGTATATAACATTTTTTGAAGAGTTTTTCCTCCAACTCCAGGTATGAAATTAAGTGGAACTTGATATATGTATGGAGGTCTATTTTTTGGACTAATAGTATAATTTTTATCTTTAATAATTTCTATTCTATCATAAACGCCCATTGTAATATTTTTACTATCACAATCTAAACATTTTGTAACTGGTGCTTCACCTTCTATGTTTTTATCACACGTTTCGCAAAAAGTCCTATGATACTTTCCAAGCTTAGGATCAAGTCCGTAATTGGTTATAATTTTTCTTCCATCTTCATTTTTTAAAGCTTTAAGAATTTCTTTATAGCTAATATCTTCTACTAGCATTTTGTTATATTCTCTAGCAATTTTAGGAAGAGAATGTGCATCTGAATTTGTTAAAAAAGTTCGTGTTTCTAATTCGGATATTTTATCTGCTAAAAATGTATCTGAACTTAATCCTAATTCAATTGCAAATATTTTATTAAATTTTTCTTTGAATATCTTTTCTAGTCTATCTGTACAGTTTCCATAAAAACTTTTATGAGGTGTAAAAACATGTGCAGGAATTAGTATACCGTTATATTTTTCAACTATATCAATTAAATAATATGCACTAATATCTGCTCTTTGCGAACTCAGCGTTATATTATTTATATGTAATTTCATTTCTTCAGAAAACGCCTTTATATCTTTTAATTTTGGAAAAAAACATAAATTATGTGCGCTTCCTGTTTTTCCATTATCGTTTATCTCAGAAGTTTCTATTTCACTTCCAAGTAAAATACATACTTTATCTTTATATATAATTCCTCCATCATCAATTTCGTAGGCATCACCTGTTTTTAAGAAATTTTCTATATCTTCAATTACATATGGAGATGCACAATCAATAATACCAACAACATTAATTCCTTTTCTCTCAGCACATTCTTTTGCAATATTTGCAAAATTTAAGCTTTTTGCTGCTGTAATTTTTATTGGTTTATTAGATTCACTTCTTCCAATATGAACATGCAAATCGGCAAATATTTCGTACATTTTATACCTCCTTAAATCATATATACAAGAAAATACAAAAGAAAATAAATTGATTTTCTTTTGTATTTTCTTTAATATTCTCTTCCAATTCCTCCTCCAAAGTCTTCAAGGAATCCTGTTTTATTTTCTTCTCTAGATTGTGCATCTCTTGCACTTTTTTGTTCATTATCATATTCTTCAGTTGATTTTCTATAATCTTCTCCTCTTGCCTCAGATGTTATAAGGTTTCTAAATCTATCATCTGGTAGACGAGCCGCTTTTGCCATTGCACTAATTTTTTGTTTATCTTTTTTACTATTTTCTATATTTTGTTCAGAAAAATCGTTAATCATACAGCTATTCCCTCCTCTTGTTCAATAAATTCTTTAAAAAGTTCTAATACTTTATTATATTTTCCCTTTAAATTCCTGTATTCAACTAATGTTAAAGCTTCATCAATTGGAAATCCTCTTCTTTCTGGTCTATCTAAAACCATCCCTCCGAAATTATCTACGACTTCTAATATATCACTTTCTAGTTCTCTTGGCTGGCTTCCGCTATATCTATTAACTTCTTCACATATTTTACAAAATCTGTCGGAAAATCCTAAGGTTTTAAGATATTCTGCGCCTTCTTTTGCATATGTCGTAACTTTGGTTAAGTCTCTTTGGTCTTGTGGTTTTTTACATGCATATAACAAGCATGCTGTTATAACCAAATTTTTATCAACATCTAAGTTCATTTCTTCAATAAACATCTTGGTAATTTCAGTTTTAAACAATACAGAATTATCAAAAAAAATTTTTTCTCTTTTGTGCAAATAGTATGCAATTTCGATTTTCTTCGCATAATTTTTTTCGGATAATATGTAATTAGCAAAACTATCCATTTTTATCTCCTTGTATATTTTTTCTTTATTATATGTTAAATAACTATACAATTCAATAATGTAACACAAATGTCATATTATTGTAACAAAAATGACTCTTTAGTTATTAGTGATTTCATTTCTTGCAAGTTCATCGCATCTATTATTAAATTCATTGTCAGCATGTCCTTTTACCTTGTAAAATGTTACATCATGTTTTTTTGTTAAATTAAAAAGTTCTTGCCATAATTCTTTATTTTTAACAGGTTCTTTACTTGAATTTTTCCATCCGTTATTCATCCAACCATAAATCCATTTTTGGTTAAATGCATTAACTACATATGCACTATCACTATACAAGTCAACTTTACACGGAAATTTTAATGCTTTTAAAGCTTCTATAACAGCTGTAAGTTCCATTATATTGTTTGTTGTATTATCCATGTTTCCTGATATTTCTTTCTTTATATCTTTAAATATTAAAATTGCCCCCCACCCTCCAGGACCAGGATTTCCTGAGCAAGCACCGTCAGTATAAATAACTATTTTTTTCATAATATCTCCTATTAATTTGTATTTTTTGTTTATTTGTGTTATTATATCAATAATGAATTAATAAGTAAAGGAGGAAAACAAATGCATAATGTGCTTGGAATAATTGCTGAATATAACCCCTTTCATAATGGACACCTTTATCATATACAAGAATCAATAAAAAAATCTAGAGCAGATTATACAGTTGCTGTTATAACTGGAAATTTCACTCAACGCGGTGATACTTCCATTGTTAACAAATGGGCAAAAGCAGAAATGGCTATTTTAAATGGTATTGACTTAGTTTTAGAACTTCCTGTTATTTATTCTATTTCTAGCGCAGAAAATTTTGCGGATGGTGCGATAAAAACACTAGATTCTTTAAAGATTGTTAATACAATTTCATTTGGAAGTGAATCATCAGATATTGATATTTTAGAAGAAGTTGCAGATGTTTTATATAAAGAACCTGAACAATATACTGTTATTTTAAATCATGAGTTAGAAAAAGGACTTTCGTTCCCTAAAGCACGTGAAAATGCATTACTTATGTACTTAAATAATGTTAGAAAGTATGTTAATGTTTTATCGACTCCAAATAATATTTTAGCAGTTGAATATTTAAAATCAATTAAAAAAAATCATAGTAATCTTACACCAATTAGTATAAAAAGAAGTAAAGTTAATTATAATGATGTGAAATTAAAAGGTAACTTCGCAAGTGGAACAGCAATAAGAAAACTAATTTTTGAGCAAAAAGATTTTAATTTAAGTCAGGTTATGCCAGAATATAGTCACAATATTTTAAGTAACAAATTAAGAAATGGACAATATGTCCCTTCATTGGATACGTTTAGAAAGGAAATAATATATAATTTAAGGAAAATGTCATTAAAAGAAATTTCTGAACTTCCAGATGTTACGGAAGGTCTTGAAAAAACAATAAAGCTTGCTGCAAATTCATGTAACACTCTTAATGAACTAATTTCTATAGCAAAATCTAAACGTTTTACAGAAAGCAGAATCAGAAGAATATTATTGTATTCTTTACTTGGAATCACTAAGCAAGATATGATAGCTTCAAAGAAAATATCACCATATATTAGAGTGTTAGGATTTAATGATAAAGGTAAGGAACTGTTATCTTTAATATCATATAAGAATCCAAAACTTGATATTATTACATCTGTTAAACGCTTTGAAGAAACAAATAAAAATAAAACATATAAGAAAATGTTAGAAAAAGATATTTTCTCAACTAATGTTTATACGCTTGGATATAAATCTGATTCATTGTCGAATTTAGATTATACAAAAAAAATAGTAAAAATATAAAAAGAAAGGATTATAAATTCCTTTCTTTTTATATTATTTTGCTAAATAATTTTCGTTCATTTCTCTTTATATAAATATTTATTATTATATAAAATATCACTAAAATAAGTGCAATAAATAAAAATGCAGTTGTAAGATTTAATGAATTAAACACGTTTGCAAAATATATTAAAAATAATATAATAATTCCATGTAAAGCCATAGAAATTAAAACATTTGAATTATTTCTTATTAAAATGTATTCTGCATCCCAATTTAATTTTGGCTTTTTTAAATCTAATATTTGTAGTAAATATATTCTAATTATATTTATAAGTGCAGATAATAATAATATGAATAATACATCCATAATATTAACATTATCAAAAATAAAATACGTAGTAGTTACAAATATACATGTTGGTATCATGTCTATTATAAATGATGGGATTGCCTTATATAAAAATTGCTTATAATATGATATAGGAATATATTTTATTATGTTGGCATGTTTTCCGTTCCCTTGAAAATGCTGTAACAGCACTAACTGACATAAAATTTGCTAATTGTCCTATTCCAATAATTATACATATAAAATTTAATTTTATTTCAGTAGAAAAAATCATATTCCAATCTATTAGATCACCAATAGAGGTATTAATACTTTTATAAGTTGCAAATAAAAGCATTATAATCAAAACAGGTATATAAAATGCCTGTAATATGCACTGCAAAAAAAATACAGGATTTCTAGCTATAAGTTTAAATTCTTTTTTTATATATGTTAAAGCAACGTTATGTTTTTTGTAATTTTTAAATTTTATTTTTTTTCCTTTTTTATATACTTTTACTCTATTTAAATTAGATATAATTCCTTTTAAATAAATTTTATTTCCTATAATTATAAAAAGCAAATATGCTAATGCAGTGATTAAAATAACTTTTGTTAAATTTAATAAAGCTACTCCCAAATTATTACTAGTAAGTGTAGATACACTTGGTTTAACGGTTAAAAAAATGCTTCCAATTTTTTCTGAAATAATATTTGTTTCCATAACTGTATTTAATGTTATTTCATCTGTTATAATAATTGGTTGTTGGTTATTGTTACTATTAAATTGAATATAAGTAATAGCAAAAATCAATATTAAACTTAATATTGCAATAACATTTTGAAATCTAGTAATATTTTTGAAATGTTTGGCGATTCTCATAAAAAGCATTATTATTAGTGTAGAAATTATAGCAGGAAAAATAGGAAATATAAGTAATAATATAATCATATATAGATAATACATTATGCTTGCTTGAGTAGCAGCACCATAAATAATCATTGGTACAAATATAAATAAAAGTTCAGATAAATAAATACTTATAAGTAACACATTAAATTTAGAAATTAATAACTCAATCGGTTTTATTGGTAATGGTAAAATATATTCCATATCCTTTGAGCTATAGAAAAGATTTATACTAATAACTATTGTTTGCAATATCACTAAAAAAGCTATTATTAAAAATAAAACATTTAAAAATACAAATTCTTGTTTTATATCTGATAATAAATCAATTATTTTATATGAAATAAGTGCCATAAAGATCACTATAAAAAATATTCCCCACTTTATAATCCCTTTTATATTTAGTTTTGTATATCTAATATTAGTAAAAGAAAAATAACTTTTAAAAAATATTTCTGTTAACTTAATAATACTATTTATCACTTTCCTCTATAACCTCCATAAATAATTCTTCTAATGAAACATTGTTTCTTATTTCCTTAGAATTCCCAATATACGCTAATTTTCCTTTATTAATAATTGCAACTCGATCACATATTCTTTCTGCAACTTCAAGAACATGTGTAGAAAAAAACACTGTTTTTCCTTTATCTGCTTCTTCTCTCATTATTTTTTTTAATTCCAATGAAGATTTAGGATCAAGCCCTGTCATAGGTTCGTCTAAAATCCAATTTTGTGGATCATGAATAAGTGATGCTATATCCACAATTTTTTTTCTCATTCCATGGGAATAGCTTTGTATTTTTTCGTATAATACATCATATAATTCAAATCTTTTACTTAATCTTTCTATTCTTTTTTCTCTAACACCAGATGATATATTATAAATATCTGCAATAAAATTCAAATATTCAATTCCCTTTAACTTTAAAAAAACATCTGGATTATCAGGAACATATCCAAATTTTTTCTTGGCTTGTATTGGATTATTCTGAATACTAATTCCATCTATCATGATATCTCCACCATCTATATCTAAAATTCCTGTCATCATTTTTATAGTTGATGTTTTTCCAGCTCCATTTGGCCCTAAAAATCCAAAAATTTCCCCATTGTTAATTTTAATATTAAGATTATCCACAATATTTTTATTTTTTATAAATGACTTATTTAAATTTTTTAATTCTATCATATTAATTCTCCCAAAATAATAAATATATTTTATTATATCACAGTTATTATATATTAAAATATTTTTTATAAAATATTTGATTGACTAGGCTAATATTGTATTATAAAATGAAGTGAATTTAAGGAGGTTTATTATGAAAAAATATATAAATAAAATAACCATATTGTTTACATTATTGCTTTTTATCCTTTCAATTTCCAATATAAATTACTGTACTGATTTAAGAAACGAGATTGATAATATTGATATTAACTCTGTAAATTTAAATAAAATTAATATTGATGAAGTAATTTCATATTATGAGGAAAATTTATCTCAGAATTATAGTAATGATGAGCTCGCAAATATTATTGAAGAAAATTCTGACATTTTAATAAAAAAAGGCGTTAATCCTGATTTAATTTCATCAGGAACTACTATTCTTCGCACGACGGACTCGAACGAAGTTATTAATATAATAAAAAATGATTTAAATATAGATGAAATTAAAGAAGATTTAGGTAATAATTATACAACTGAAAAATTAATAAACAAAGTTAAAGAACAGATGACACCACACAAATCTATGAAAATTGCTTTAAAATTACTGTTTACTAACTACGTTTTTAGATTTTGCTTATGTATTTGTTTAATATTATTTCTATATAACATTATTGTCACATGGATTATTTATCGAAAAGCTGGTCAGCAAGGATGGGCAAGTCTTATTCCAATATATAAAGAAGCAGTTTTACTTAAAATATGCAAATTTAGTCCTTGGCTATTACTGTTGATATTTATCCCAATATTAGGCTGGTTTGTATTATATATCATTTTTATCATTACAAACTTTAAACTAGCAGAAGTATTTGATAAAGGTCCATTATTTGGACTAGGATTACTACTGCTCCCTACATTGTTTAAATCTATTCTGGCATTTTCTAGCATAAAGTATATTAGTTAAGAATAATTTAAAAAATTTATAGATGAGAAATATGAATAATAGTTAAAGGAGCTGTCTTTATTGACAGCTCCTAATTTATTAATACTTTATTAATATTAATCATTATTATTTTCAGTATTGTTCATCCTAGTATTAAGATTCATATAAAATTTCCTATCTGCTAATCTATCTTGAACACCACGAAGTGCTTCACCAAATCTTTGGAAGTGCACTATTTCTCTTTGTCTTAAGAATCTAAGCGGGTCAATAACATCAGGATCATCTCTACATAAATCAATTAATTTTTCATAAGTTGCTCTCGCCTTTTGCTCTGCTGCTAAATCTTCCTGTAGGTTAGCAATCGCATCACCTTTACATGCAATGTAAGCTGCTGTAAAAGGAACACCTGCTGCAGATACAGGATATACATCTACCCCATGATCTGTATAATATGGTGCTAATCCGGCTTTTTCAAGTTCCTCTATACTTGCTCCATCTGTTAATTGATGCACTATAGTACCAACCATTTCCAAATGTGCAAGTTCTTCTGTGCCTATATCATTTAAAATTGCCTTTGATTTCTGATCTGGCATACCAAATCTTTGTGATAAATATCTTAAAGATGCAGCAAGCTCACCGTCTGGACCACCATATTGTGATATTATAAATTTGGCAAGTCTTGGATTTTTGCATTTTATATTAATTGGATATTCAAGTACTTTATCATAAGTCCACATTAATAATTCCCCCTTTCCCATGGCCATGGTTCCTCTAGCCATCTCCATTTATTACATGGGAAATAAATGGTAAGTGGCCCATAAACTTTTTGATACTTATCTTTTAAATCTTTGAGTTTTCTTGTATATTCTCTGTGTAAACAAAGAGCTTTTTCATCTTCTGGATGAGTATCTAAATATAATCCTAATTCTATAATAGCAAAGTTATATTCTTTAATTTTCATTATCATTTCTCTTCTAGGCATTTTATCTGTACATTCATCATATTCATCGATATATTGCATCATTTGTTACACCCCTCCTTTATATCGTTTGTATCTCTTAAATATTGAATTTCTTCCATTGATTGTCCAGGACAATATGGACAAACAAGTTCAGGAAAAATTGTACCCATTTTTAATCCAACAGAAGGTACAAACGTTTTATCCATAATTTGTATTGGTACATAACTTTGAGCTAATGTTGGATTTTCAGGAAAAACATTATATTCTTCATCAAATCCACATTCACAAGAGTTATCTTTGTTTGAATATTCAGCTAATGTACCAACATTACTACAAGCTGTTTCAATTACATCTTTATTGTATTTGTTTTGGCAACAGCAGCTTCTATATTTGCGTCTCATATACATTTCTATTCCTCCTTTTAATTTCATATTACATAATATGTATAAATAAGCTATATCGTTACAAATTTATATAATATAAATTTGTAACAGAAAATAAAATAAGAATGTTTAGTTTTTTATACTAAACATTCTTATTTTATATATAATATAATTTAGCTTATACTTTTAAAACTCCTCCTATAACCTTGCTGTTGTCTGCGTGAGGTAGTATTTTGTTACCTCCACAAATAACAAGTGTATCTCCTTTTTCAAGAATTTCTTTTGATTTTAGCTTTTCAATACCTTTTTCAATTGTTGCACCTATTGTTTCTTGTGTATCTACATATACAGGATGAACATTCCATGCAAGACCTAATTGATTAAATGTTCTTCTATTGTCAGTAATTGCAAGTATTGGACATTCAGCTCCTAGTCCAGCAAGCGCTCTTGCAGTATCACCAGAGTTTGTATAACATACAATTGCATCAGCTTTTATATTCATAGCTGAAACACAAGTTGAATACGCAATTTGTGTTTCAAATTTTGTTAAATCAATGTTATCGTTATTTCTAAATCTTTTCCAATAATCAATATCAGGCTCAACTCTATTCGCAATTTTAACCATTGTTTTAACACATTCAACAGGATAATCTCCCATTGCACATTCACCTGAAAGCATTATAGCACTTGTTCTATCATAAATAGCATTTGCAACATCACTAGCTTCTGCTCTTGTTGGTAATGGATTGTGTGTCATAGATTCAAGCATTTGTGTAGCTGTAATAGCAGGTTTATTTGCTCTATTACATAATTTAATAAATTTCTTTTGCATAACTGGTGGTTCAGTAAAATCTGTTTCTGTAGCCATGTCTCCACGAGCAATCATTTGAACATCTGCATTCTCAACAATTTCATCCATATGCTCTAATCCTTCTACATTCTCTACTTTTGTAATTATTTTGATATCTTTTCCACCATTGTCGTCTAATACTTTTCTTACTTGATCAATATCATCTTTATTTCTTGCAAATGACATTGCAACATAATCATAATCATGTTCACATGCTGTTTTTAAGTCATTAATATCTTTTTCTTTTAACGCTGGCAATCTAACAGGAGTTCCTGGTAAATTCATTGTTTTTCTACTTCCTAAGCCATTTCCATGTACTACTGTACATACGATATCTTTACCTGCAATTTCATCAACTACAAGTTCTATTGCACCATCATCTATTAATATTTTTGCTCCAACTTTCACATCATTGTATAGATTTTTATAAGTAACTGAAACCTTATCCTTATCTCCTATTATATCATCATTTACCAATATAAATTTTTGACCATCCTCTAACATTATTTTTTCATTTTTTCCTGTAACTAACATTCCTGTTCTAATTTCAGGACCTTGCATATCAAGAATCATTGGTATCGGCAAGTCAAGGTCTCTTCTTAATTCTATAATTTTTTCTGTTTTCTCTGTTTGTTCTTCCCAGCTACCATGCGAATAGTTAATTCTTGCTACATTTAATCCTGCTTGAAATAGTTCTTCTAATCTATATTCACTAGCAGGTCCAATTGTTCCAACAATTTTTGTTTTTCTTAATTTTGTTTTCACTTTAATACCTTCTTTCTTTTCTTTTTTACACACTCTTAATAGTATAACATATTTAAACTTATATATTCAAGCAAAAATTGACATATTTTTTATTTTTTTGTAATTTTTACTAATAAAAGTGCACTTTACTATAGACATAATATTAATTAGACTATAGTAAAGTGCTGATTTAAAAAATTACTTTTTATTTATTTGTTATCCATTTTATTAAATTTAAGTTTGAAGAATCAAGTAGCATTTCATGTTTTGGCATTACTCTAAATGTATATCCATAATTTCCTCCTGTTGATAGCTCAATTTTAGCTTTGTACTCGTATTTATGCTCATCTTTTTGTCCTATAAGTTCCATAGGTATAATACTTATGTCCTCTACTACTCCATTATCAGTAATCTTTCCATAATATACTTGAACATTAACATTATTTACATCTATATTTGGAAGTTTTATCATACATTTAACGTCAATTTGATTTCCAGCATCTATTGTTATATTTTCTAAGTTATCTTTTTGAGTAATTTCAATTTTATCCCATTGTAAATTGATTTCTTTTTTCCAATCATGAAACTTTATAACATTTTCTAAGTCCTTAAAATAATTATTGTGTAAATTACATAATGGAATGTATAGTAAATTAGTATAGTCTGTTAGCATTCTGGAAGTACTATACTGCCACCCAGTTGATTTTATAGAATTTTTCATAAAAGTTAACCATTTATCTGAATATCCAAATTCATTTTTATCATAGTAACTAGGAATAATTTTATTTTCTAGTGTAGCATACATACTTTGACTATCTGCAATATCTTGTGACTCATAAGAATCATATTGATCATTTGTACCAATTGGCCAACCATTTTTAGAATTATATCCTTCTGCCCACCATCCATCTAAAACGCTAAAATTAATAACACCATTTACAGAAGCTTTTTGTCCACTTGTACCTGACGCTTCAAGAGGTCTTCTTGGATTATTAAGCCAAATATCAACACCACTTACTAAGTATCTTGCAACATATATATCGTAACCTTCTAATACAAATATTTTGCCTTTAAATTGTGGTTTCATAGATATTTCATGTATATATCTAATTAAATCTTGTCCTTCTTTATCTGCAGGATGTGCCTTTCCAGCAAAAATAATCTGTACTGGTCTATTTTGATTATTTAATATTTGTGTAATTCTTTCGATATCTTTAAAAATTAATGTTGCTCTTTTATATGTAGCAAATCTTCGTGCAAATCCAATTGTCAATGCATTTGGATCAAGTTTTGAAGTGATTTCATTAATTTCTTCGTAACTAATTTTGCTTCTTCTCAATCTATTTGTAATATTATCTTTTACAAGTTTCAATAATTTTTGTTTTCTCGCAACATGTACATCCCATAATTGATTATTTGGTATTGAGTCAATTTTTTCCCAAATTGATTCTTGATGAATACTATCTTGCCAATAAGGAATAAGATATTTATTATATAATTCTTTTATACTAGGAGCAAGCCAAGAACATGTATGAATACCATTGGTTACATATGTTATAGGAGATTCATTTGCTGCAATTTCAGGCCATACATCACCAAATAATTCTCTTGATACTGCACCGTGTAATTTGCTAACGCCATTCTTTTTTCCTGCAATTTTCAAAGCAAATATTCCCATATTAAATCCTTGTTCAAAACCTTCTGTTGGCTTCATACCAAGTTTTAAGAAATCTTCTTTATCAATTCCTAGTTTAGGCCAATAGCTTTTGAAATACTTTTCAACTAATTCTACAGGAAATATATCGTTTCCTGCTGGAACTGGAGTATGTGTGGTGAAAATTGTTTTTGAAGTTGCAATCTCTCTTGCTATATCAAAGGATACTTGTTTTTCTGCAATTATATCTTTTATAACCTCTAAGATTAAAAATGCTGAATGTCCTTCATTCATATGATAAACTGTTGGGTCTAATCCTAATACTTTAAGCAATCTTGCTCCAGCCATTCCAAGAACAATTTCTTGCTTTATTCTCATATCTTGATCTCCCCCATATAAAGTAAGAGTAATTTTTCTGTAATCTTCACAATTATTTTTTTCAATATCTGAATCAAGTAAATATAAGCTAATTCTTCCTACATTAATTTTCCACACTTTTAAATATAGTCTTTTTTTAGGCAATTGAATATGTATTATCAACTCATTACCTTCATTATCTTTTACCGGTAAAATTGGTAAATTATCTAAATCTATATCCTCATAATGAGTTTCTTGTTCACCATGAGAATTAATTCTTTGATGAAAATATCCTTTCTTATATAATAGTCCAACAGCTACAAATGGAAGGCCTAAATCACTTGCAGATTTTAAATGATCTCCTGAAAGGATTCCAAGCCCACCTGAATATATAGGTAAGATTTCATCTAAACCATACTCAGCTGAGAAATATGAAATTAAGTCATTTTTATTTTCAGGATATTTTTTAGAAAACCAGGTATTTTTACTATTCATATATCCTTCAAAATCATTTACAATTTTGTCATATATTTTTAGAAAAGATACATCTTCGGATGCATTTTCTAATTTTTCTTGAGATACTAATTTTAAGAATTTAATTGGATTTTTATTAACTTTTTCCCATAAGTCAATATCAATTTCTTTAAACAATTTAAGAAAATCTGTATTCCATGACCACCAAAGGTTATTTGAAACTTCTGAAAGTTTACTAATTCTTTTTGGTAATTGGGGATTTACAGTTATTTTATTAAATAAATACATTATTTTTTCCTCCTAAGTATACTAAAATTATTCTTTTGTTATTTATTTTTATCTATCTATATCATGATTTTGTACAATATTTTCGTTAGTTTTATTATTTTCACTCATCTGTTCTTCTATAACATCTTTCAAATGATACAATTCATCTAAATGATCTTCATTTCCAGAATTTATTTCATTTATATAATCTAAGGCTCGTTTTTGTTCTACTGTTAAAAAACCTCCAACTGATACTGGATGTTCATTTAGTGTTCCATCATTAGCATTTACTTGTGCAATTGTAGCAAAATATAATCCATTAGATATATAAAAATTATTTACATTTTTTACTCTTTTATTGCTTAGATATTCCTTTATTTGTAATTCAATTCTACCAACTAATTGTTTTTTATTTGTTTGTTCAGTTAAGTCTGATACTTTTCCTTTGTTATCATTCTTTATTTCATTATATGCTTGTTCAATATCACTATTTTGAGTTTTGGTTTCCATTTCTCTATTCGTATCACTAATTTCTGTAACAGGCTTTTCCTCATTATTTATATTTTTATGTTCTTTTGATACAGTAGCTGCCGCTGGAAGAAGTGTAGCAACTGAAACACCTATTGCCGCAATTTTCATAAAAGGTTTTTTTAAGGATTTTATAAAATCCCTTACAAATCCTTTTATTTTCATTCTTCTCTCTCTTTTTTTTCTTTGTTTTTCAACTCGTCTGTCATGTTCTGCTTGTATATTTGCTTGTCTTTCTTCTTTTATTCTTGCTTGTTTGGCTGCTTTAATTTCTTCATTTTTTCTATCTTCATAATATTCTGCTAATTGCATCTCTGCATATTCATTTTTAGATCGCGAATTTATCATATTATTATATTCTTTCAGGAAATCCTCTGGGCTTTTATTTTTATCATCATTATTATTATTTGTAACATATCTTTTTGTATTATTTGCAATTTTTCTGTTTCTAGAAGAAGTTTTTCTATATCTGCTTCTTCCTCTTGTATTTCTTTTATCTAAAGAATTTTTTATTCTTCTTATATTATCTTCTGTTGCCATCAGTATTACCTCCAAGTTAATTTTTATGATTTAATTTTACTATTCGATTATATAAAAGTCAATTATAATTATTATTTTTTATAATATAATTTAAATATATTAACATAGATAGCATTGATATAGTTCTAGATATATTCATTATCTTTGTTCCTTCGTATTTTAATTCTAAAAATGCTACATCATTTTTGGGTACTGTTATTCCAACAAATCCATTATCTGTTTCAAATTCATCTAATGTTCTAGTCTCATTATTAGCAATCATTTTTATTCTATATCCTGGATAATAGATATATGGAAGTTCTATTACTGTATCTTCTTTTATATCTGAAAGATATATATTCATATGTGTTCCATTTTTAAATTGAATATTTATTTTAGCATTACCACTACATATTAAAGCCTTATATCTATCTCTATTTAAAACATATTCTCTATTATCTTGAGCTTTTGATGGTAAATACTCATAACTTGCACATGCAGAGTTTATTACTTCTTTTTCTAAAACCATTTCATCTCCATACCAATAATCATTTTCATTAAAGTCTAAATCGTATTTTAATCTAGGTACAAATATTATTGCAATATTGAATACTTGTGCAACTATAATAAGTAGAATATGCCACGTTCGTATATTTTTTATTAATATTGATATATTAATGCTACATACAAAACTAATAAAAAAACTAGAAACTCCAATAAATCTCCATGGGAATTGAATCATTCCAAAGATAAAAGGCGTTATTCTCCACGGAAAGTATTTTGTTGCCATAATAATGGAAAGTACTCCTAGAGCAAAAAAAATGCAATAAATATATTTGTATTTCTTTTTTACTTTTTTATAGCTGTATAAGCTACTAAACAAAAAAATTAAATTCAAAATTCCTATATTAAAAATAAGACTATCTTTAGTGTTGGAATAAAAGATCTGTGTAAAGTCTAGTCCATTTCTTGATAAAGATTCTATCGATCCCATTCTATTTGGTATAAACACTTCATATTGTACTTTGGAAATTGCCTCAATCATAGGTGCCCAAAAAAAGCAAGTAATACTAATTATAAATAAAAAATTAATACATAATTTTTTTATAACTATCTTGTCTATTTTTTTTATATTAAGTAATAGATATATAAATCCAAGCACCGATATTATCAGTGTAGAAATATTATGTGTAAATATGAGTCCTACTACTCCAATAGAGAAATAATAGTCTCTTCTATTTACCTTATTAATTATGTTATTTATTCCTAAAAAAATTAAAGGAAAAAAAATAAATGCTGCAAGTTCTCCTATCGCAACTCTTAAATACATATTAGTTAATTTATATGGAACAGTAATATATAGTATACCTGATATAACTCCGATTTTATTAGACTTTGTAGTTTCTTTCGTAAATTTATACATAGTTATTCCGGAAATGAAAATAGTACATATCATAAATAATTTTAAACATAACGAAAAAGATTGGATAAATATTTTAAATATAAGTGGTAAAAAAGCTGTTAACGGACTATAAAAAATATTCCAACAATAACCAAATCCATTACAAAAATTGTACATAATATTAGGAAATTTTTGTCCTTCTAATAATGCTTGATATGTTCCCATTAATCTACTAATGTGTAAAATACCATCTCCTTGTTTAATGTCAAAATTTGAATTCATTAATGGAATACTAATAATGATTGTAACAACAAATAATATTATATATGATATAAAAGTTTTGTTCTTAAAAAATTTAATCATAAAATAACTCCACTACACTTTATATTTTATTTATTAAATGTTTGTTATATTTAAATCAAATCAATTAATAATAAATAGTCATTAGTTTTTTATCTAATGACTATTTATTATAATATTATTTACATTTTTTGTTATATTATTATTTTCCTTTTAAAATTTTACTTTTTCATCTTTAAATTCTTTTAATCTCTGATAATATGCTTCAAATGCTTCTTTTTCATAATACAATTCTTTTTCTTCAATCCCCATTGTTTTAAATAAGTACTTTGTGAAAAGCGGATTTAATATCAAAATTGGCCCTAATATCTGTGTACCAATAAAATTATTTATTTTAATTCCCTCAAGATTTGATTGTTTATTTATACCAATCCCTCTATCTACCTTAGCAAAATATAATACAGAATTATTTGAATAAATTTCTGTAAATTGACTTTTAAATCCTACAATTTCTATGTCTTCAAATTTTCCAAGTATTAAACCATTATATCTATTATACATATTTCTTTTTGCATATAAGTCTAAAACACCCACTCCAGTAATTTTACTTCCATCATCTTTAACTATATATTTTCCTAATATCTCCATACTATTTCCTGTAAAAAGAAATGGTACGTTGTCTTCGATTAAAAATTCAATTTTTTGCTTATATGGCATTAATTTTTCAATTACTTTTTCTTGAATTTTTTCAGTCATAGATCCCATATAAATAAGGTTAACTTCTTCATTTACAAAAGCCGGAACATCATTTAAACTTGTCTCAATAAAATCCGCTTCTGGTATATTTTTTTTCAAATAAAGGATATTAGCAGAATCGCCAAATAGATTGCATACTTCTGGAAATAATATTTCTATTTTCATCTACTCATTCTCCTTTCCACTTACTGTATCTTCTTCAGTTATTTTTTTTAATAAGTTATTTTTAACTAAATAAGTATTCTTATCCTGATACATATCATACAAAAAATATATTGAATCAATATTATTTAAATCTGCATATCTAGCAATATTTTCAGGATTCTTGTCTATAAATATCCTGTTTTCTTGAACTCCTGCTAATAACAATCTTAATTTTGTATCTAGATATCTGTCACCTGTTACAATAATTTGTTTTATATCGTCATCATTTAAAAATTCAAAATCAGTAGCATAAAGCCACGCAATATTTTCAGAAGTCTCCTTTGCATCAAAGTAGTCGTCAATTAATAAAAATACAATTTTTTTCCCAGGCTCATGCTTAACATAATCAAATACTCGTGAACAAGCAACAGGATTTTGTCCTTTTGCTAAGTGAAGTATTATTTTCTTTCCATTAACTATTTCTTCGTCTATTCTTGTTTTGACAATTTCGATATTTTTAAAACTATCTTGTATTTTATTTATTTCCAATCCTATTTCGCTTAAAAGACTTATAGCTGCTACCATATTGTATATATTAAATAAACTATTTTGAATTAATTGATATTGATTAGTATTATCACCATGTTTTATTTCAATCTTTTTATTATCATAATCAATCATTGTTACAAGATAATCTGATGAAGGGGATTGAAAATCACATTTTGGACAATGAGCATGTCCTATATGATGATACCTTAAATAATCGAATTCAAGCTTAGTATCACATTTTGGACATGTTTTAATATCTTGAATAATATTAATGCATTCTTTTATATCTGTATCTAATTTATCTATCCCAAAGTACACTCTTTCATTATCTTGTGCAATGCTTGAGCAAAGTAAATCATCCGCATTTAAAATAAGCTTTGTATTCTTTGGTATACTATCATTTAAAATATTTAGAATAAATTCTGTGTTTGCATTTCTTTTCATAGAATCTCTAAAAATATTAGTACATAAAATATATTCTGGATTAATGTATGGGTATATTAGTTTTGAACTTCTTTCATCAATCTCCAGTATTCCAATATCATACATTGATTTTCCAAATGCATTTACTCCGTTAGTTAAGGTTGTTGCGATTCCTCTTGCAATATTAGATCCAAAACTATTATTTAAAACTTTATATCCATTTTCTGTTAAAACTCTTGTTACTAAATTGCTAACTGTTGTTTTTCCATTTGTACCAGTAATGCAGATTACTCTTTCAGGCTTTTTTATATATTCTAAATAGTTAGGACATATTTTTAAAGCTATTTTGCCAGGATATACAGTTGCATTTTTTCTGAATATCTTAAATAATACTATAGTAAGTTTTGCAATGTAAAAAGCTATAAAAAAACGTATTTTACTCATTTTAATTTCCCCTCAAATATTTTTCTACATATTAACACAAATTATTATTTATTTCAATACAAAAGTAATACTCATTTTTCTATTTCTTTCAAAATATTAGGAAAATGAGTATTCATTCTGCGTATATTAAATTTTCAATATAGCTCCAGCATAAATTAAATTAGGATTTTTAATATTATTTAGGCTAACTATATGTGATATTGTTGTATTATATCTTCTTGCGATTCCCCATAATGTATCTCCACGTTTTATTGTATATAGTATATATCTATTGTTACTATTTCTTGGTATTATTATTCTTTGTCCAATATAAATTAGATTCCTATTTTGTATATTATTTGCTATAACTAGTGCATCAACAGTTGTATTATTTCTTCTAGCTATCCCCCATAATGTATCTCCACGTTTTACTATATATATATTAGTATCACTATTACTAGAATCTACTGATTCATTGTTAGAAATTGGAACAATTAATTTATTTCCTGCATAAATAAGATTCGGATTTAAAATATTGTTTAGTCTAACAAGTTCTGAAATCGTAGTATTATATTTAATTGCAAGTTCACTTAGAGTATCTCCATATTGAATAACTATTGTTATTGTTCCGTTCAAACTAGAATTTGTACCAGGTGGATTTACATCAGGTAATGGAGCTGTATCTGATAAAAATATTTCTTTTGTGTAATAATCTCTATCAACATAACCATTTATTCCGCCTATAATCCCTTTATCAGAGTATTGCCATCCTGCCCATGTATTCCAATTTCCATTAGAGTCTGGTGCATTTACTTGATATTGTGCAACCCATAATGGATAATTTGTAATCTCACCACCAAATATGTATTTTGCAGTATAACTATTACTATATACAACGGGATCTTTTCCACTTAATTCTTTTACACTCTTTAAAAACGCAATTCCTATCTCATTTATTTCATTAACAGTTAAATTTCCAAAAGATTCAAAATCCATTGCAGGCATACAATCAAGCTCTTTTCCTGAAAGAAGAGATACAAAGAATCTAGCTTCATTTTTTGCTTCCTCAATTGTCTTTGCTCTAACATAATGATACACTCCAACATAAAGTCCATTTGCTTTTGCATTATTATAATTTCTTTCAAAGTATGGATCAATTAAACTAATCCCTTCGCTTGATTTTATATATACCACTTGAATTCCTGCCAATTTAACAGCACTATAATCTACATATCCTTGATATACGCTTACATCTATTCCATTATATATTGGACTACTTGCTGGCCCAAATGCATGCACAGGTATTATCCACATATAAAACATAAATATACAAGATACAATAAATGTACCGAATATTTTTAGTACTCTTTTTAACACAATAAACTCCTTTCAAAATATTAATTTAATATATATTATGAAAGGAGTCATAAGATATTTACATATTTGTTAATAGTTCATTGATTTTAAATTATCTAATAATTCAAGTAATGCTTTTTCTCTATGTGTAGTTCCTAATTCCTCATCTGATAGATCATTCATTACTTTATCAAATCCATCTGGAATAAAGATAGGTCCATATGTAAGTTTTCCCATTGTTCCAGGCTTTATTGCAATTTTTCCTTTTGTTTCTCCACGATATGTTTTTAATTCACCATTTTGTAAAACAACTGTTAAAACACATACAAACATAGCTGTTCTATCTTCTTCTTTTATGTTCTTCATATTATCTAATAATTTTTTTAATGTAATATCTTGAGGTGCATGATCTCCTGCATATCTTGCGCTATATACACCGGGCTGTCCATTTAAAGCATCAACACATAACCCCGCATCATCTGTTATAATCGTGTAATTTAATTTATTTTTATCGCAATATTCTTTTATTGATTTTGCTTTTATTAATGAATTTTCTTCAAATGTAGTTCCATTTTCTTCTATATCTTCGTTAAATCCAATATCTTTTAATCCAATAAATTCATGATTGTACCCCATTGTTTTTACAAAACTTCTTACTTGATTTAATTTATCTTTATTTCCTGTTCCATATATTATTTTCATATCCCAACCTCTTTTCGTTATATTATTTAAACAAATTAATTATAGCATTTTTATTAGATAATTTAAACAAAAATTAATACATTTATATATTTGATAATATTAAATTGACATTTGCAATTTTATATATTATATTTAACTTGATTTAAGAAAGGGTGATATATATGAAAAAATATGTATGTACAGTTTGTGGTCATATTTACGATGAAGCAGTAGAAGGAACAAAATTTGAAGATCTACCTGAGACATGGGTATGCCCTCTTTGCGGAGTTGGAAAAGATTTCTTTGAGGAAGTAACGGAGTAAATGTTAAAAAAGAAGATGGAAATGAAGCAAAATTCCATCTTCTTTTTATTAATATTTTATGAAGCACTTTCTTTTAATTTAACAAGTATATTTAGTGCGTCAATTGGTGTTAATTCATTTACATTAATTTTATCAATTTGATGGGCTATTTCTGCAAGTTTATAATTGTACATATCAAGTTGTCCTTCAGTTTGTTTGGTTTTTTCTTTACTTTTACCAGAAAAAGCACTTTTTCTTTCTAATGAATTTAATATTGCATTTGCACTTTTAACTATATCATTTGGTACACCAGCAAGTTTTGCAACATGAATTCCATAGCTCTCATCAGTTCCACCTTCAACAATTTTTCTTAAGAAAATAATATCTTCTCCTTTTTCTTTTACAGCAATAGAATAGTTCTTTACTCCTTCAATTTTATCTTCAAGCTCTGTAAGTTCATGGTAATGTGTTGCAAATAGAGTTTTAGAGCCACATTTTTCTTTATCAGCAATATATGTAGCTACAGCCCATGCAATTGATAGTCCATCATATGTTGAAGTTCCTCTACCAATTTCATCAAGTATTATAAGACTATTGCATGTTGCTTCCTTAAGTATGTCCGCCACTTCCATCATTTCTACCATAAATGTACTTTGTCCCATGCTTAAATCATCTGATGCTCCAACTCTTGTAAAAATTTTATCTACAACCCCTATTTTTGCATAAGATGCGGGTACAAAAGATCCGAACCTGTGCCATAAGCGTGATTAAAGCTACTTGTCTCATATATGTTGATTTTCCAGCCATATTAGGTCCAGTAATAATTGATAATCGATCTTCATCTTTATCTAAATAAGTATCATTTTCTACAAATGATCCACTTGGTAACATTTTTTCTATTACTGGATGTCTACCATTATGTATAGATATTTCTCCACTATTATCAACTATAGGCATTACATAATTTTGGTTTTCAGCAACTGTTGCAAAAGAGCAAATAACATCTAATGTTGAAACAATTTCTGCAGCTTTTTGTATTCTTATAATTTGTTCTGAAAGTAATTTTCTGATTTCTAAAAAAACATTATATTCAAGTTCAATTAATTTTACTTCTGCACCTAAAGTCTCTTCCTCTAATTTTTTAAGTTCTTCCGTAATATACCTTTCACAATTAGCAAGAGTTTGTTTTCTAATAAAATAATTTGGAACTTGTGATAAATATGATTTTGTAACCTCAATAAAGTATCCAAATACCTTGTTGTATCCAACCTTTAAATTTTTTATTCCTGTTTTTTCTTTTTCTTTTGCTTCAAGGTCAATAATCCATTTTTTTCCATCGGTGGTGATAGACTTTAAATGATCAATTTCCTCGCTATATCCTTTTTTTATTATCCCACCATCTTTAACTCCAATAGGTGGATCTTCAACAATTGATTTATCTATTAAATCATATACATCTTTTAGTTCATCTAAATTATTATATAGTTCTACAAGTAATTTAGATTTTGTATTTGATAAAATAGATTTTATTTTTGGAAGTTGTGAAATTGAATTTTTTAAAGAAATCATATCTCTTGCATTTGCATTTCCATATGATATTTTTCCTATTAATCTTTCAATATCATATACTTTCTTTAATAGCTCTGTAATATCGCCTTTTAAGATTATATCTTCTTTTAATTCTTTTACAGCATCTAACCTTTTGTTTATCTCAATAACATCAATTAAGGGATCATTTAACCATCTTCTTAAATATCTTCCACCCATTGAAGTTGAAGTTTTATCTAGCACCCATAATAGCGTACCTTTTTTTGTTTTATCTCTCATTTTTTCTGTTACTTCCAGATTTCTTCTCGCATTAATATCAAGAGACATATATTTTTCTGTATTATATATTTTTATTTTATTTATATGCTCCAGTTTTATCTTTTGAGTTTTATTTAGATATTCTATTAATCCATTAACCGCTGATATAAGTAATTTTTTTTCTTTTAAATTTATTACTGTCTTGTTATTATTATCAACAAAACTATACTCATCTTCTAATCTTTCCAAACTTTTAGTAAAACAATTATTATCTTGTACTGATATATATAAAGAAAATCTTTCTTTAATTTGTTTAATCTCGTCTAAAGATTTATACATAAAATCATTTACTATTAATTCTGCAGGTGCATATCTTGAAATTTCATCTAATAATCTTGAAAAATTGTTAGTTTCTGTTATTTGTGTAGCATAAAAATCTCCTGTTGAAACATCACATACAGAAAGTCCAAAATATATTCCTTCTTTATATATTGCCATAATATAATTATTCTTATCTTCATCTAATAAATTAGTTTCAATCAATGTTCCAGGCGTCACTACTCTTATAACATCTCTTTTAACAATTCCCTTTGCTATTTTTGGATCTTCTAGTTGTTCACAAATAGCCACTTTAAATCCTTTTTCAATTAGTTTTGAAATATACATTTCTGAAGCATGAAACGGAACTCCGGCACATAGGCGCTCGTTCTTCTAATCCACAATCTCTACCTGTTAGTGTTATCTCAAGTTCTCTTGAAGCAGTTATTGCATCATCAAAAAACATTTCATAAAAATCACCTAATCTGTAAAAAACTATACAATCTTTATATTCTTCCTTTATATCTATATAGTGCTGCATCATAGGAGATAGTCTTTGTTTATCTATCATATTTGTACTCCTTATTTCATATATATGTTTCATTTATTTTTACTTTGTATTGTTGATTTCGCCTTTCAAATACCACATATGTTCTGATACTATTTTTATATCTATCATTTTATTAATCCATTCAGCATTTCCTTCAAAAATAACAACTTTATTACTATCTGTTCTTCCTGATAACATTTTTTTATTATTTTTGCTTTTTCCTTCAACTAATATTTTTTGGATAGTACCTACATATTTTTTATTATTATATTCTATTTGACTCTCCACTAATTTTTTTAATCTATTAAATCTTTCATGCTTAATTTCATCTGGAATTTGGCCTTTCATTTTATCTCCAGGAGTTCCAATTCTTCTTGAATATATAAACATATATACTTGCTCAAAATTCACTTTTCTAACTACGTCTAATGTATCTTCAAATTCTTCTTCTGTTTCACCAGGAAACCCAACAATTATATCTGTTGATAATGTTAGATTAGGTATAGTTCTTTTCATTTTTTTTACAAGATTTAAATATTGTTCTTTAGTATATTTTCTATTCATATCCTTTAATACTTTTGTATTTCCAGATTGTAGTGGCAAGTGAACAAGTTTACACACCTTATCGCACTCAGCTATAGCAGATATAACATCATCTGTAAAGTCTTTAGGATGTGGTGACACAAATCTAATTCTTTCTATTCCATCTATCTGGTTTACTCTTCTTAGTAATGTAGCAAATGAATTTATTCCTTCATATTTTTCAAAATCAATATTTTTTTCTCTTTCAACTCTTAAATACGAATTAACATTTTGACCAAGAAGTGTTATTTCTTTATATCCATTTTGTGCGAGTTCATTTACTTCTTCTATTATATCTTTTGGATTTCTACTTCTTTCTCTACCTCTTACATATGGAACTATGCAATATGTACAAAAATTATTACAACCATTCATTATTGTAACAGATGCTTTAATATTACTATCTCTTTTAATTGGTAAACCTTCGTAAATTTTTCCATCAATATCAATAACATCTTCTAATTTCTCTTTGTTTTCTAATACTTTATATAAATCTTCTGGAAGTTTATGTAGAGTATGAGTTCCAAATATTATATCAACAAATGGATAGCTTTGCTTTATTTTATCAGTAATATGTTTTTCTTGCATCATACATCCGCCAATAGCTATTATAATACCTTTTTGCTCTTTTAATTTCTTTAATTCTCCTAGTTTTCCAAACAACTTATCCTCAGCATTTTCTCTTACACAGCATGTATTAAATAATACAAAATCCGCTTCATTTTGGTTGTCGGCTCTAGAGTATCCCATATTTTCAAGCATTCCACATATTTTTTCAGAATCATTTTCATTTAGCTGACATCCCATTGTTAATATATAATATTTTCTATTATTTACTTTTTCTTTTACTTTGTTAATATATTCTTTTTGTTCTTCAATTTCTGCATTATTCAATTTTCTACCTCCAAAGTATTTATTCATCTGTTATATTATATGATAAAAATCCTTATATTTCAATGAAATATTTTAAATATTTTTAATAACAGTAACGAAAATCGATATGAATTGCAAATTCATATCGATTTTCGTTACTGTCTATCCAAATATTCCTCTTTTTTTAATTGGTGGTTGTTCATTCATAGTTTTTGCAAGTTGTTCAAGTAGTTCTCTTTGCTCTTTTGTTAACTTCTTTGGTGTATTTACAACTACTGTAAATATAAAATCTCCTTGATAACTTCTATTAACACCTTTAAAACCTTTTCCACGAATTCTGAATTTTGTTCCTGTTTGTGTTCCCTCTGGTACTCTATATTTTTCTTTAGTTCCATCAACTAAAGGAACTTCTATATCAGCACCAAGACTTGCTTGTGTAATTGTAATAGGTATATCACAAAGCACATCATTTCCTTTTCTTTTATATAAATAGTGGTGTTTTAAATGAACAGTTATGTATAAATCCCCATTTGGTGCGCCTTTAGTTCCACTAGATCCTTCTCCACGAAGAATTACTGTTTGATTATCATCTATACCTGCAGGAATTTTCACTTTTATTTTCGTAAGTTTTCTAATTTTTCCTTTACCTCTACAATGTTCACAAGGCTCTTTAATTACCTTACCTTCACCATGACAATTTGGACATGTTCTAGTTGTTTGCATTTGTCCCAGTATTGTAGTTTGTACTTGTCTTATTTGTCCTGTTCCGTTACATGTAGAACAAGTTACAGGATTTGTTCCAGGTTTTGCTTTTTCTCCGTGGCAAACTTCACAAGTTTCCTCACGATTAAAGCTAATTTCTTTTTCTACACCTAAAAATGATTCTTCAAAAGAAATCTCTACATCATATCTAAGATCTGCACCTTTTGTAGGTCCAGATTTTTGTCTTGAAGATCTTCCACCAAATCCTCCACCAAAGAATGATGAAAAAATATCTCCTAAATCTCCCATATCAAATCCATCAAATCCTGATCCAGAATATGAATAATATCCTCCCTGTCCTCCTCCAAATCCTTGCGGACCATCAGGACCAAATTGATCATACATTTTTCTTTTTTGAGAATCTGATAATGTTTCATATGCTTCATTTACTTCTTTAAATTTAGCTTCAGCTTCTTTTTTATTATCAGGATTAGCATCTGGATGATACTTTTTTGCAAGTTTTCTATATGCTTTTTTTAATTCTTCATCACTCGCATTTTTATCAACACCTAACACTTCATAATAATCTCTCTTATCTGCCATTTTTTCCTCCTAATGTATTTATGCTTATAAATCAGGGTTGGAGTTAATTTCCAACCCTAATAATAACAATTATCGTTCTTCTTCATCTTGCTTTGTTTTTTGCTTTTTCAATTCGTCTAAATAAGAATCAATTAAATGATATCCTTCTTCATGATATCCTCTTAAAGCAAGTCTTTGTGCCTCAGAAATTATGCTGGAATTGAATATTATTGCCTTATATTCACCTAATTCGCTTCCTCTCATATATCCACATATATCTTGTAAAAAATTTGCAGTACTCATTCTTCTGTTGTCTTCACTTGCATATTGATTTTTTAAATCTAGATTTTTATCTATAATTTCACCTGCTAATGCTACATGAGAACCAATTTTTAAGTCGTATATTTCATTTCCATCTTCATCAACAAAAAAACATTTACTTGTCATTCTATTACTCCTTTTTATTCTTTATTGTCGTCTTCAACTTTATAATCTGCATCATATACATTTCCATCAGTATTTTGAGCATCTTGTGCATCTCCTTCAGGAGTTGCACCTTGATTTGGATTAGCATTTTTATATAATTTTTCAGAAATTTCATAGAATACTGTTGTTAATTTTTCTGTAGCTTCTTTAATTTTTTCAGTATCTGTTCCTTCTAATGCTTTTTTTGTATTATCAATTTCTGTTTCTACTTTAGCCTTTTCTTCACCGCTAATCTTATCTCCAAGATCTTTTAGTGTTTTTTCACTGTTATATACTAAGCTTTCTGCATTATTTCTAACTTCAATTTCTTCTTTTTTCTTTTTATCTTCACTAGCATGTGCTTCTGCATCTTTAACAGCTTTTTCAATATCTTCATCAGAAAGATTTGAGCTTGCTGTAATTGAAACATTTTGTTCATTTCCTGTTGCCATATCTTTTGCAGAAACATGTACAATACCATTTGCATCAATATCAAATGTAACCTCTATTTGTGGAACTCCACGAGGAGCTGCAGGTATTCCTGTTAATTGAAATCTTCCAAGTGTTTTATTGTATGCTGCCATTTCTCTTTCACCTTGTAATACGTGTACTTCTACACTTGTTTGACCATCTGCTGCAGTAGAAAATACTTGTGATTTCTTTGTTGGAATAGTTGTATTTCTTTCAATTAATTTTGTAAATACCCCACCATATGTTTCAATTCCAAGAGATAATGGTGTTACATCTAATAATACTAAATCTTTAACGTCTCCTGATAAAACGCCGCCTTGAATTGCTGCACCAATAGCAACACATTCATCTGGGTTTATTCCTTTATCTGGTTCTTTTCCTGTTAATCTTTTAACTAATTCTTGAACAGCAGGAACTCTTGTAGATCCACCAACTAATAACACTTTGTGTAATTTATCAGCTGTTATTCCTGCATCTTTTAATGCTTGATTTACAGGTCCAGATGTTGATTCTACCAAATCTCTAATTAATTCTTCAAATTTTGCTCTTGTAAGAGTAATATCTAAGTGCTTTGGTCCAGTGCTATCTGCTGTAATAAATGGTAAATTAATTTGTGTTTGTTGAACTCCTGAAAGCTCAATTTTTGCTTTTTCCGCAGCTTCTTTTAATCTTTGCATTGCCATCTTATCATTTTTTAAATCAATACCATCAGATTTCTTGAATTCATCTACTAGATAATTAATAATTTTTTCGTCAAAATCATCTCCACCAAGTCTGTTATTTCCACTAGTTGCTAAAACTTCAAATACTCCATCTCCAATATCAAGTATTGATACGTCGAAAGTACCTCCACCTAGGTCATATACCATAATTTTTTGATCTGCATCTTCTTTATCCATTCCATATGCAAGTGATGCAGCAGTTGGTTCATTTATAATTCTTAAAACTTCTAGACCTGCTATTTTTCCAGCGTCTTTTGTTGCTTGTCTTTGAGAATCGCTAAAATATGCAGGTACAGTAATAACAGCTTGTGTTACTTTTTGTCCTAAATAATTTTCTGCATCTGCTTTTAGTTTTTGTAGTATCATTGCTGATATTTCTGGAGCTGTAAATTCATCTCCTTCAATTTTTACTTTTTTGTCTGTTCCCATATCTCTTTTGATAGATATAATAGTATTTTCTGGATTAGTAACTGCTTGACGTTTAGCTATTTGTCCTACTAATCTTTCTCCATTTTTTGAAA